>CAYLHV010000005.1:0-95655 GCA_964383745.1 uncultured Rickettsiales bacterium
ACCGCCACCGAGCAAATCCTAATCTGGAGCGCCGGAGAAACCCAATTCTACGGCCAAGCCACCACCCCAAGCCTAGAAATCTCTGGCCCAAAACTAGAACTAAACCCCTCTGGCATCACCACCAAAAACCTAATCCTAGACCCCACAGACATCATCATCACCGACACCTACCCTGACGCCGTCCTCGCCGTCCAAATGGGTCTAGGAGTGACAATGCCAGTCCCAGGCACCACCACTCTAACTCTAGCAAATAGTGATAATTTCGGTTCTCCCCTAAATTTAAATGCTGTAGGAGATATTTTAGCAGTAGGAGCCTATGGAACTAGTAGTAGTAAAGGAGCAGTATATATCTTCGAGCTAGATACAAGCACAAAGACCGCTACCTTAAAAGACATTTTAAGCAACGGAAATCACGGTCTTGTTCTTGCCAATAGTGATCGTTTTGGTTCCACCCTAAATTTAAATGTTGCAGGAGATATTTTAGTAGTGGGAGCCTATGGAACTAATAGTAGCCAAGGAGCAGCATATATATTTGAAGTGAATACAAGCGCTAAGATGGCTACCCTAAAAGACACTCTAAGCAACGGAAATCATGGTCTTGTTCTTGCCAATAGTAATTTTTTTGGTTTATCCCTAAATTTAAATGCTGCAGGAGATATTTTAGCGGTGGGAGCCTATGGAACTAATAGTAGCCAAGGAGCGGTATATATATTTGGAGTTAATACAAGCACTAAGATTGCAACCTTAAGCGACACATTAAGTAATGGAAATCATGGACTTGTTCTGACTAATGGTGATAATTTTGCTGCAGATGCTGGCATTGGTATAAATGACACAGGAGATATTTTAGTAGTAGGAGCCATGAGAACCAGTAGTGCTAAAGGGGTAGTATATATATTTGAAATTAATACAGGAACTAAAACGGCAATCCTCAAAGACACCTTAATCAACGGAGACCCTCTTGGCCTTGTTCTTGTTAATAGTGATTATTTTGGTGAGGCTCTTAGTTTAAATGCTGCAGGAGATATTTTAGCGGTGGGTGCTATGGGAAATAGTGGCTGGAAAGGAGCAGTGCATATATTTGAGATTGATACAGCAAGCAAATTAGCGACCTGGAAAGATACTCTTAGTAATGGGAATCATGGACTTGTTTTAGTTAATAATGATAATTTGAGTCAGTCTCTTAGTTTAAATGCTGCGGGAGATATTCTGGCGTTGGGTGCTCGTGGAACTGGTGGCTGGAAAGGAGCAGTATATATATTCGAAATTGATATAGGAACTAAAGCAGCAACCTGGAAAGACACTTTAAGTGATGGAGATCCTGGCATTGTTCTTGCTAATAGTAATTATTTTGGTAATGCCGTTAGTTTAAATGCTGCAGGAGATATTTTTGTGGTTGGAGCTAATGGAACCAGCAGTAGTAAAGGAAAAACATATATATTTTCAGTAGACACAGCAGGAAGCAAGCAAGCAACTCTAGAGTCAAGCTTGGAAAATGGAACGATTTTTCCCGCTCCCACCAGCATAAAATTCGGCCACGCAACTGCGCTGAACTCAGTCGGTGACATCATGGCGGTTAGTGCGTTTGGGGACAATACTTCTGCCGGTAATGGAGCGGTTTATTTGTTTGATGTGGATCCGGTGAATCCTGGAGGTACGGTGAATTTTAGCAAAAAGATTTCTTCTGCCACGCCAGGTTTAACTGTAGCAAATAATGAAGCATTCGGTAGCTCAGTTGCCCTAAACGACTCTGGCTCTGCGCTAGCAATTGGAGCAACCGGGGCAGGGGCGCCATTTAGAGGGGCGGTGTATTTGATGAATCTCAATCCAGCAGATTTAACTTTAGACCCCACCGTCAGAGCCAGATTGGACGACTCTTTAGCCGGACTAACCCTAACATCGCATGACTCATTCGGCTATTCCGTTGCCCTAAGCGGCTCAGCTGACATGCTCATAGTCGGCGACCCATTCTCAACCTTTGGTGGTTCTGCTCACACATTTTCGCTAGACGGAACTTTAGGCGCAACCCACCGCACCACCACTAACATTGGCAACGGTTTCGGCAATTCTGTTGCACTAAACTCCGTCGGTGACATAGCAGCAATTGGTGCTCCATTTGACGACACAGGAAACACTGATGCTGGCAGAGTCTATATCTACAGCGCTGTCCTAGCTACTGGAGTTCTCACTCAAGAATCCGTAATCGATGACACTCATTCAAGCCTAACCCTAGCCGCATCAAAATATTTCGGCACCTCAGTCGCCCTAAACGATGCTGGGGACTTGCTTGCAATCGGCTCCAGCACCACCTCCAGCGGCCATTCATCAGAAGTTTCTGTAGACGTAATGTCCCTAAATACCAGCGATCTAACCGAAGAAGCCATCCACATCACCAAAATCGACAACAGCCACGCTTCTCTAACATTAGCTAACTCCGAATCCTTCGCCCGCAGCCTAGCTTTCAACGAATTGGGCAATGTTCTCCTGATAGGCGCCCCCCTCGATGATGACCTCTACACCGACGCCGGTGCAATTTATTACATGACCTTAGACCGCTACAGCTCCAGCACATTCTATGCTATAACCTCCGACATAGAAGCCCTAATCAACGCAGGTACCAACGTTACATTACAAGCCGACAATAACATAACAACCACCGGAAATCTAGACCTAAACGGCCTAGGAAATCTCACCCTAGAAGCTGGAAACGACATCACACTAACCAACCACATCATCAATTCCAGCAGTGGCAACATCACTCTAGACGCCACCAACGCAGCAAACATCAACACCGACATCGAAACTGCTGGCAACATAGAAATCAGTGCTGAAAACATAAACATAGTCGGCAACATCACCAGTAGCGCCACCGCCAAATTCAGCGCTGGAGACGAAATCACCCAAAGTGGCGGCACCATCACGGCCAATATTGGTGACTTCACCGCCGGCAATGCCATCACATCCGCTGAAATCAACGTTCAGGAAATCATCTTCAACGCCTATTTCGCCGACTTCACCGGCCTAGTCACAAATTTAGAGCATCCCAGAAACTCCATCTTCACCAACAACTCGCCCCTAGACTCAATAATCACCAACCTAACCCTAAACGAAATCCCATTCATAAAAATAGTTTCCTCCTACGACGACTATATCCGATACATAATCCGCATCCACGCAGAAGCCACCTCAAACTCCTCAAGCACCACAGAAGAAACCCCAGAGCCAACAAGGGAGCCAACAACAACCCCACCAACCCAAGCCCCAGCCAAAGAAATCCAAACCCTCCAAACCATAGACTACACCCCCTCCCAACCCAAAACCGAACCAAAACAATATCGCCCCCTATCCGACAAATCCCCCGTCCTCCAACATGAACTCTCCGGAGAAAATGAGTGGCAAATCATCTATAAAGTTTATTTAGATGAAATGAGAAAACGCAAAAACAGCAAAAACTAACCACAACCCAAAAACCCCCAAACTCCTCACCCACACTCCCCCTCCAATTTCGTCATCCGCGGCGAGCTCCCTCCAATTTCGTCATTGCGAGCCGAAGGCGCGGCAACCCAGAAGTTATTTTACCCCAATCTAACAACACCTAAAACCAACAAAACACTCCCAAATTAACCATTTATTAACCCCCAAATGATAATATATACATATCCCAGGAGGAAATATGTATATAATTCAATATAAAAAACGCCAAATTGAGCGGATCCAGCGAGCGAATAAGAAGCTAATCTGCTGGCTAATTTCCTATTGTTTCCTAGGAACCGAAGTATTCGCCGCCCCGATGGGAGCAAATAACGTTGCTGGTGTTGCACATGTAACACAAAATGGCAAAATCACACAAATAGAACAAATCACCGACAAAGCAATCATAAATTGGGAAAATTTCGACATAGCAGCCGACGAAACAGTCCATTTCTCCCAACCAAACTCAAATTCCATGATCCTAAACCGCATCCAATCCCCACACCCAACCCAAATCCACGGCACCATCAAAGCCAATGGCGCTGTAGCATTAGTAAACCAAAACGGAATCATCTTCCACGAAGGCTCTCACATAGACGTAAATAAAATCATAACCTCCACCGCCGACATAAAAAACAGCGATTTCATGGCCGGCAACCTAAATTTCAGCATCCCCGGCAACCAAGACGCCGAAACCCACTTAAATGGAAAAATAACCCTACAATCCAACGGCTTAGCCGCCTTCGTGAGTCCCAAACTCTACCAAAACGGCATCATCACCGGCCATCTAGCAAAAATCACATTAGCCGCAGGAGACACCTGGACTTTAGACATGGGAGGCCTAGTAAAACTCTCATTATCGCAAGAAACCGCAAAAACCTTAATCCAAAAAGGCAACATCACCGGCGGCACAGTTCGCCTAACCATAAACAGCGCGAAATCCCTAGTAAAATCGGTAATCAACCTAGGCGGCCAAATCGAAGCCACAAATGCCATAGAAAAAAACGGCGAAATCATTCTCTCTGGTCCCGAATCTGAAGTAATAATCCAAGACCAAGCAAAAATCACCTCTGACAACATCAGCATAGAAGCCGATGAAGCCTATATTCACGGCAAAATCAAAGCCACCGAGAAAGTAAAAATCCAATCCAAAACAATAGAATCCATCTCAAGCCTAAAAATCGAGGCATCCGAAATCCACCAAAACGCCACCACCGGCGCTTTCAGCAGCGGCACCTACCAAGCCAGCAAAAAAATCATCCTCAGCGGCAACAACGCCCTAATCGGCGCCACCCTAGAAGCCCCAGAAATCGCCATAGGAGCCGCCTCCAACTACGAAAAACCCCCCACAATAAACCTAAAATCCGAGCTAGAAGCCAAAGAACCCCAAAAAACCTACATCCTAAACGGCACCAAACTAACCGCCACGGAACAAATCCTAATCTGGAGCTCCGGAGAAACCCAATTCTACGGCCAAGCCACTGCTCCGAGCCTAGAGATCTCAGGTCCAAAACTGGAGCTAAACCCCAGCGGCATCACCAGCAAAAACCTAATCCTAGACCCCACAGACATCATCATCACCGACACCTACCCAGACGCCGTCCTCGCAGTCCAGATGGGCTTGGGTGTTACAATGCCAGTCCCAGGCACCACGACTTTGACTCTAGCTAACAATGATTATTTCGGTTATTCTAGCAGCTTAAACAATGTAGGAGACATCCTAGTAATAGGAGCCCATGGAACCAGCAGCAGCAAAGGAGCGGTATATATTTTTGATTTAGACACCAGCACAAAGATCGCAACCCTAAAAGACACCTTGAGCAATGGGAATCACAGTCTCGTTCTTGCCAATAATGATCGTTTTGGTAATGCCCTCGATTTAAATGCTGCGGGGGATATTTTAGCGGTGGGGGCTTATGGAACCAGCAGCGTCAAAGGAGCGGTATATATATTTGAGATTAATACAGGAACTAAGATAGCGACCTTGACAGATACCTTAAGCGATGGTAATCACAGTCTCGTTCTTGCTAATAGTAATTATTTTGGTCGTGCCCTCGATTTAAATGCTGCGGGGGATATTTTAGCGGTGGGGGCTACGGGAACTAGTATCTCGAAAGGAGCGGTATATATATTTGAGATTAATACAGGAACTAAAATAGCAACCCCCTGGAAAGACGCTTTAAGTGATGGTAATCATGGTCTTGTTCTTGCTAATAGTAATTATTTTGGTATTGCCCTCGATTTAAATGCTGCGGGGGATATTTTAGCGGTTGGAGCTCATGGAACTAGTAGCTCGAAAGGAGCGGTATATATATTTGAGATTAATATAGGAACTAAGATAGCAACCCCATGGAAAGACGCTTTAAGTGATGGTAATCACAGTCTCGTTCTTGCTAATAATAATATTTTTGGTTATGCCCTCGATTTAAATGCTGCGGGGGATATTTTAGCGGTGGGGGCTTATGGAACTAGTAGCTTTAAAGGAGCGGTATATATATTTGAGATTAATACAGGGACTAAGGTGGCAACCCCATGGAAAGACGCTTTAAGTGATGGGAATCACAGTCTTGTTCTTGCTAATAGTAATTATTTTGGTAATGCCCTCGATTTAAATGCTGCGGGGGATATTTTAGCGGTGGGGGCTTTTGGAACTAGTAGCTCGAAAGGAGCGGTATATATATTTGAGATTAATACAGGGACTAAGATAGCAACCCCATGGAAAGACGCTTTAAGTGATGGTAATCACAGTCTCGTTCTTGCTAATAATAATATTTTTGGTTATGCCCTCGATTTAAATGCTGCGGGGGATATTTTAGCGGTGGGGGCTTATGGAACTAGTAGCTCGAAAGGAGCTGTATATATATTTTCAGTAGACACAGCAGGAACCAAGGAAGCAACTTTGGAGTCAAGTTTGGAAAATGGAATGATTTTTGCTGCTCCACCCACCAGCATAAAATTTGGGCACGCAACCGCGCTGAATTCAGCCGGTGACATCATGGCAGTCAGTGCGTTTGAGGATTATGTTTCCACTGGTAATGGGGCGGTTTATTTGTTTGATGTGGATCCGCTGAATCCTGGAGGGACGGTGAATTTTAGCAAAAAGATTTCTTCTGCTACTCCAGGTCTCACCGTGGCAAATAATGAAGCATTCGGTTCCTCAGTTGCCATAAATGACTCCGGCTCTGCGCTTGCGGTTGGGGCAACTGGGGCAGGGGCGCCGTTTAAAGGGGCGGTTTATTTGATGAATCTTGATCCGACAGATTTAACGCTGGATCCCACCGTCAGAGCCAGATTGGATGATTCTCTGGGTGGGTTGACGCTCACTTCTGACGACTCATTCGGCTATTCGGTTGCCCTAAATGGCGCCGGTGATTTACTCATGGTTGGCGACCCATTCTCAGCCTCTGGTGGTTCTGTTCACACATTTTCGCTAGACGGAATTTTAGGCGCCACCTACCGCAGCACTGTCAATATTGGCAACGGTTTTGGGAATTCTGTTGCCCTGAATTCCGCCGGCGACATAGCTGCAATTGGTGCGCCATTTGACGACACTGGAAACGCTGATGCTGGCAAAGTTTACATCTACAGCGCTGTTCCGGCTACTGGAGTTCTCACTCAGGAATCGGTAATTGATAATAATCACCCAAGCCTCACGTTAGCTGCTTCAAAATATTTTGGCACCTCAGTCGCCCTGAATGATGCTGGTGACCTGCTCGCGATTGGCTCCAGCACTACATCAAGCGGTCATTCATCTGAAGTTTCTGCGGACGTGATGTCTTTAAATACCAGCGACCTAACGGAATCAGCTGTCCACGTAACCAAAATCGACAACAGCCACGCATCCCTGACAATAGCCAACTCCGAATCCTTCGCCCGTAGCCTAGCTTTCAACGATTTGGGAAATGTCCTACTAATCGGCGCTCCCTTAGATGATGACCTCTACACCGATGCCGGCGCAGTCTATTACATGACCCTAGACCGCTACAGCTCCAGCACATTCTACGCCATCACCTCCGACATAGAAGCTCTAATCAACGCCGGCACCAACGTCATATTACAAGCCGACAACAACATCACCACCACTGGAGATTTAGACCTAAACGGCCTCGGAAATCTCACTCTAGAAGCTGGAAACGACATCACAATTTCCAACCACATCATCAACTCCAGCAGCGGCAAAATCACTCTAGAAGCCACAAATGCAGCAAATATAAACACTGACATCGAGACTTCCGGTGACATAGAAATTAGTGCCGAAAACATAAATATAGTCGGCAACATCACCAGTAGCGCCACCGCCAAATTCAGCGCTGGAGACGAAATCACCCAAAGTGGCGGCACCATCACGGCCAATATTGGTGACTTCACCGCCGGCAATGCCATCACATCCGCTGAAATCAACGTTCAGGAAATCATCTTCAACGCCTATTTCGCCGATTTTACCGGTAGAGTCACAAATTTAGAACATCCCGGCTACTCCATCTTCACCAACAATTCGCCCCTAGACTCAATCATCACCAACTTGACCCTAAATGACATCCCATTCATAAAAGCAGTCTCCTACGATGACTATATAAGAGAAATAATCCGAATCCACAAAGAAGCAATGGCAAATTCCCCAACACCACCAGAAAAAGCCCCAGAGCCAACTCCAGAACCAATAGTGAAAAATCCAACCCCAGAACCAACCAAAGCAATCGAAGCACAAATCCTCCAAATCCAGGACTATAGACCATTCCAACCCAAAATGGAAGCAAAACAATACCGCCCACTCTCCGACCAATCCCCTGTCCTAGAGCACGAACTTTCCGGAGAAAATGAGTGGAAAATTATTTATAAAGTTTATTTGGAAGAAACTAGGAAACGTCGGAAATAATATAGCATAACTGCTTATTTCGGAGAATTTAGTGGCTTATTATAAATTTATACTTGAAATTCTCAATGATCATCACCACATTCCATAATGCAATAATTAATCAACTGTTCATGAGATATTAAAGGTTTAAGCAAATGACAAAAATTAGCAACTTATTAGTAAATAAGAATAAATTAGAATTCGGAAATCATTTTATCAAAAATTCTGGCAAATTGGAGAATTTAGCTCAGAAAATCAAGAATTTCCAGAAAATTGAAGAAATCCACATGGGGCGCTATGCTTTCACCTCTTTAGAGTTAATTGACTGCTTTAGCAACTCAATTAAAAATATCAAATCTCTGAAAAAGTTAAACTTAGGAGAGAATTGCATTGATGACCATGGTGCCAAAATTATTGCCTCGTCTTTAGAATTCACAGATATTGAGGAAATTAATTTAGGATGGAACAATCTAACGGAAAAAGGGCGAAAGTTTTTCTATGAATTGATCAACACTAAAAGGCTAAAAACCTTCCATTTTGGCATTAATAATTTAGGCAAAGATACGGAAAATTCCCTAATTCAAGAATTAATGGTTAATCAATCGCTTGAGTCGATTAATTTAGGAAATTCTACGGTTTTCATTAATGTCGCCTCTGACATTCTAAACTATTCAAATTCAGTGAAAAAATTCTCTGCCATCATTTCTCCAAATTTCACCTCAAGAGAAATTGCTCAATTTTCAGAAATTGTTGCAAACCACCCCAACATCAGGGATTTGAGATTACCATCATTGAAAGCCACTTCAAAAGATTTAGAATTCTTGGAAGCAGCTTGCTCCACTAATAAAAAGATTAATAAGATCACTCTTGAAAACAGCTTGATTTCAGAGAAATCCAAACATAAAATCTTGGAAATCATTCAAACAAACCACAGAAATTCAAGCTTTTTCAATGAAACAGGCTATAGATTATATCAAGATTTCACTTTTTTAATGGCACAAAATGCCGTTAAAGCTCATCAATCAGATCAATGATCATGTTAAGTCCTTTTTGCCAAAAATCATTTGAAGAAATGTTGATGCCAAAAGGACTTAACAACTCTTTATGCCTTAAACTGCCTCCAGCTTTTAACATTTGCAAATATTTTTCGGCAAATTCTTGTTTGTTGGCTGTTTTTTGATATATGTCATATAAAGAATTCACCAAGCAATCACCAAAGGCATAGGAATATACATAGAAAGGTGAGTGGATGAAATGGGAAATATAGGACCAAAAAACTCCATATTCCTCAGTAAACCTAAAACTCGGACCCAAGGAATTTCTTTGAGTTTCCATCCATATTTTGCAAATTTCCTCCGGCAAAATTTCACCCTCTTTTCGTTTCTCATGAATTTTGATTTCAAATTCACAAAAACTAATTTGCCTAACCACCGTATTTAACATATCTTCGATTTTTGAAGCAATTAGCGCCTTTCTTTCATTTTCACTTTTCGCTTCATTGAGCAAAAATCTAAATGTTAACTGCTCTCCAAAAACGGAAGCCGTTTCCGCAAGTGTCAGAGGCGTGTCAAACATGAGCGCTCCCTGATTTCTTGCAAGAAATTGATGAATTCCATGCCCCAATTCATGCGCCAAAGTCATGACATCTCTGGATTTTCCCAGATAATTCATTAATATGTAAGGGTTCGCAGCAGCAGAAACGGGGTGAGAAAAAGCACCAGATTCTTTACCTTTTTGTGGCGCAGCATCAATCCATTCATTCTCAAAAAACATTTCCGCAATTTTCCGCATTTCTGGGTGAAAACTGCCATAGGCCCCAAGAACAATTTCTTTAGCACGCTCCCAAGAAATCTCACTATGATCATCAAATGGCAATGGTGCATTTCGATCCCAAGCATTTAGAAAATCTTGCCCCAACCATTTTGCTTTAATTGCGTAATATTTATGAGACAAATTTTCATAGTTATTTCTAACAGTTTTAATCAAAGATTCAACCACCTGATCTTCAACCAAATTTGACAAATTCATGGAAGAAATTGGCTGTTTGAAACCGCGCACATCATCATCAATTGATTTATCTTTCACAATCACGTTAAAAATTAGAGAAAAAATTCTCATTTCTTGCTGTAAAGTTTTTGCACATGACATGAAAGCTTTTTCTCTGACTTGCTGATCTTTTGAGGAAAAAGAATTTAAAATTTGGGACAAATCAACCATTTTTCCTTCAAACTCAAATGCGAGGCTTCCTAAATGTTCATCAAAAAGCCTCACCCAACAATGGCCGGTTGTCGCATTTTTCTCATATAAAATCTTTTCTACCATTTTTGGCAATTGATGTTTTTTAAATAATCGATTATCTGCAAACCATTGGGAATATTTTGCCAAATCTGAATTTTCTTTTAACATGCTCAACAATCCATCCTCAGGTAAGTAATTGATTTCTATGGTAAAAAAAATGATTCTTCCAGAAAAGTCAGCTAAAACCTCCCCAACATTTTGGTTGAAAGATGATAATTCAGAATTTTGCGTGTCAGTGATATAGCGCAAGAAGGCATATGAGCCAACTTTAGAGGAAATTTCATCAATTTCTTCAAATTTTTTCACCGCATTTAAAAGCCCTTCAGCATTTAAATTTGCAACTTTTCCTTCAAAATCTTCAGAAAATTTCTTTGTTAACTCATCAACTTTCTCTAAATCAATTTCCATTTCTTTAGTTGATGAATAAAGGTGACTTAAATCCCATTTTGGCAAATTTATGTTGGTCAATTTCAAAACTCCATTTACAGATTAGAATTAAATTAGTACAATAAATCAATCGAGAAATCAACAATTGAAATTGTTTTTTAATGCATCACATTCTAACAGAAAAAATTACCATTCTTGAAAAAGAAATTGAAAAAGCCGAGCAAAGATTGTTCGAACTTGATTCGGAAATTAAGGCAATTAAGGCAGATGTGAATTTCTTTTTGCAAAAATATTTCTCCGAAACAATGGATGTTTTTAAGGCGGAGGCGGCAATTCAGCAAGAAGAGTTGAATTTAAATTCTGACCCGGTTCTTCAACATTTCATTAATTCAACAAAAGTTGGGAAAGGGCAGAAAACTGAAGCTTTGAAGAAGAAGTTCCGGGAAATCGCTTTAAAATGCCACCCAGACAAAATCACAGATTCAAGCCAACATGAATTTTTGTCAAAAATTTTCACTCAGCTGATCGAAGCCTATGAATCTTCAGATTTGGCGAAAATGTTGCAAATTGAGGATTCCATTAGACACACCAAAAACATAGAAAGCTTGGAAGAGAATTTATGGAGGCTTGAAAAGGAATTGACATCTCTAAGAGAACAGGAAAAATCCATTCTTGATCATAAAAACATCATTGTTAATTCCGCAAGCTATAAGCTACATCATCAATTCTTGCTTCATAAAGTTCAAGGCATTGATTTAATTCAGAAAATTAAAGAAAAAATTAAGTTGGAATCATAATTGGCCATAGTCCAAATAGAAAAACATCACGCATGCGGTGTTTTTATGTAACAGATATTCCCCAGCATTTGAACATTCTTCTGTCGAATTAGAGCCTTGCACAGCCCTGATTGAACCAGACTCAGGCAATCCGTCATCAAATTCTGCATCTAAATATTTAGCATCAAATGGAGAAATGGCAGCAATGCGTGCTTCCAAACCTGTGATCATTCCGTCACCATCAAGATCTTCTAAGCTTGAGAAAATAATCATGCTTAAGCCATCTTGATCACTGTCCAAATGAAAACCTGAGTTCGAGAATTTGCCATTTTTTACCGAGTAATTTTGTTTTCCCTCAGAGATGACGTGACTGCCAGAATAGGAGTCTTTGTCAATCAAACCAGCGAAGCTTAAATGCATTAAACTCAAAAATTTTTCATCAATATTTGTCCCAGAGTCAAAATCAATCACGCCATTTCCGTTGCCATTAAAACATTCTGGGCTGATGTGGTTGCTGGCATTCCAGAAATCTCCGGGCTTTTGGCCATATATTTTCACAAATTCTTGATAGGCAGAGTTTAAATCTTGCACCATTGTCGAAAGAGCCATGATTTCTGCCCTTTCTTTCATGGCTGTCACACCAAAAACCCCAGTCACAAGCAACCCAATGATTGCCACCACAATTGCCACTTCCAGCAACGAAAATGCCGAATTAAGTTTGTTTTTCATAAGCATCCTCCCAGATTAGTTTGGATTATGAACTAATAGTAGCAAAATATGTGATGTAAGTCATCTGAAATGTGAGTGTTATGAGCAAATCTCTAGCATCAGTCTTTGCAGGCTAAAGGCAGAAAATGTTTTATTTGCTATTAATTTTTGTTCTTCATTGTAGGTTGGAATGAGGTAAAAAACTTGACCCATTTGGGGAAAAAGGGGCCAAGTTTTTGGTAGTTTGTTGTTAGGATTGTTATCCCAAACAATTAGAAGCATCGACACCACCACTGATCCATTTAACTACAGCCGGTGCACCGAAAATTAAAACAACACCAATTCCAACGGCAACAGCAACACCCCAGTTAAGTTTACCAAGGAAAAGGCCAATGCCAAGCGCAGCAATACCTATGATGCCGACTGTTTTTGCAACAGAGCCTTGCATTAAGTCAAAAATTCTACATAATGCTTTTGCAATTGGATCATCTGCTGGTGCCGCAAAGCTCATTTCTGGAGCAAACAGCATCAAAATGAATGCAGATATTATAAAGAAAGAAACCATTCTGGCTTCTTGATTTTGTTTTGTAACTGAATTATTCATCACTACAAACTCCCTATTTTATGTTAATTAAGGTTAAATTAAAAAGATGGTTCATATAAGTTCCATTTTACCATATTTCAAAAGTCACTGTCCACACATATATGAACTAATTTGAGCCTTCTAGCAGCAAATATGTTTATATTATATTATGAAAATGATTAAATAAAGATTAAGAAATGCATATTTACATAGAAAAAACAAAAAAAGGCCTTTTTAAGCGCTCATTGCCAAAATGTCAGTGGTAATTTTATCGCAATTTTACGATTTTTAACATATAACCAGTTTTTAAATCACTTTCAATCTGAATTTCTGGAAATTTCTTGAGCTTGTTTTTGAGCCTATAAACATGAGTTGCCACTGTTTGTGTGTCTATTTTGCAAGAGTAACCCCAAATTTCTTTCAACATTTGTTCTTTTGTCACTGTCTGATTTTCATTTTTATGCAAATAAACCATGATTTGCGTTTCTTTTTCTAATAAATATTCTTCTTGAGATTCGTCATATAGAAGATTTTCACTCACATTTAAAATGCTGCTACCAAAATATAGATTCTTTTGAATTTTTAATATGTGGTAAGATAAAAAATTCTGGAATTCCGAAAGGGAAATTGGTTTTTGAGGTAAATGAACAAAATTTTGCCCTTCTTGTTTTAGTTCCGGATCAAGCACCACAAAATCAAAAGAATCACCATCTGAGTCATTTGTCCTGAATTCAACTTGGCTGGCTGGCAAAAGCTGTTTAAGCAATTCGCCATAGAAATCATTAGATTTTGCGAGAACTAGAATTTTCATCTTTCAATTTGTTGAATTTTGCGTGGAGAAAATTGAAGATGATCAGCCAAATTGATAGTTTCTGTTTCAAACTTGCGATCTCCTAAAAGTGGAGAGTGATCAACGAAAAAAATGGTTAAATTAGGTATGTTTTTTAAATATTCTTGAATTTTGAATTTTGTCTCTTTGTCAAGTGAACACATTGCTTCGTCAAGCAAGAGTAGTTCGGGTTTTTTTATGATTGCAGAAATTATTGCGCAAATTTGTTTTTGACCATCGCTTAAATATATATTCCAATTTATAGTTTCGTGAATTCTATTTGTGAAATTAAAATTTGGAATAAATGCTCGCACTAAATCCAAGATTTCCTCATCGATCTCTTGCCTTTCACCAGGGAGAAGATTTTCTAGTTTTTTTGGGTAGATGATTTGCTGAAATAAAGAAAAACCTTCTCTGATTTTTAAAGGTTCTTTAGTTAAATGTTCAATCTTTTCAGCATCATCAATTGGGAGTTCGATATTCATGGAATTTATTTCTTTATATATTCCAGTGATGCAATGAATCAAAGTGCTTTTTCCTGTACCGCAAGGGCCATAAATTCTGATGATGTCGCCTTTATTAAAAGAAGGAAACTCATGTAAACGTGTTCTTCGCTCACCCATGATGAATTCCAGTTTTTTAATAGCAAATTTATTAGCTCCAGTTGTTTGCGAAATGTTTCTGGATGTTTTGCTATTTTGGATGTCACGATTTAAGTCGTCGATTCTTGAAGCTGCATCATTCATTCTTTCTATATATTTTGTTTCTGAACCGAAAAAATAACTTAGAGATTGGCTGAAAATGGTTAAGTTGCTGTTAATTAAGGCAACTTCTGCAACGTTAGTTGTTTTACTCGGTTGTTCATAGGAAAAAAATCTTAGCAATATGTAAGATGTTATTAGATTGATAGAACTAGAAATGACAGAAATTGGTGTTCTGAAATTATATATGATTCTATATATTTTTTCTATTTTGCTGAGATCATCAATCTTTGAATTTATATTGTCTCTTTCAAAATTTTCACCTCTTCTAACGGCTATATCATTCGCATTCTCCAATGCAAAAGTTATTGAAGATTTTACTTTTCTTTTAGCATCACGTCTTTCTCTGTCAAATTTAGTTAAATAGCCACCGATATATTGTGAAAGAAAATTACTGGAGATTCCAGCAATAAATGCGCAAATCGGTGCAATTAAAATAGACAAAGTGGCAGGAATTCTAGAAGAGAGATTGTCTCTAGGATTCAATTGAGCAAGGAAAAAGACAGCGACATATAAAATTCTAATGAAAGAAAATATGATATTGGTAGGTTTATAAACGGCATTTAAAGAAGTTGTGTGCGAATCATCAAACACGATTGATTGCACATCATGTTTTGATTTGTCTTTAACTCCAAATGTTGTGATTGCACCAGATTTGATACATTCCATTGAATCTTTAGATATTTCGTTTTTAAGAGATTCAATTGTGCTATCTCTTAATAGGTTTTGAAAAAAACAAGAAGATTCGATCAGTAACTTGCTAATTGCGAAGAAAAATCCTATTCTTAAAAATTCACTTTTTTCACCTAAAATTGCTTTATCAAGATTTGAAGTGCTTTGGTAGAAAGTCGGAAGAATCAGAAGGTTAAAAAATTCTAGTAATATAATGAAGATTAGATTTACAAAGCGCCCCAAATTTCTTCTTTCAAAGGGGTTAAAATATTTCCGATAAATTGGAAGTGCAGATTTCTTAAGTATGGCTAAATTATTATAAAAAGTCAATGATATATCTCTCTTTCAAATTTTTTAATTTAGATTGATTCTACAGAAATGACCTCTGGTATGTAGTGTTTTAGCATATTCTCGATTCCGTCTTTCAGAGTGACGGTTGAACTTGGGCAACCAGAGCAGGCACCTTTAAGCTGAAGTTTGACAATTCCATCTTCGAAACCGGCAAACACAATGTCTCCACCGTCCATGGCCACAGCTGGCCTTATTCTTGTGTCAAGAATTTCTTTGATTTGTTTAACAATCTCTGAGTCTTCTTCAGATGAATCTGAGACATTAGGGCTTGCTTGGTCTTTCAAAATTGGTTTTCCAAGGACAAAATGATCCATGATTGTGACCAAAATCTCTGGTTTCAGAATTTCCCAGTGACTCTCTGTGTTTTTTCTGATGGTGATGAAATCTGCGCCGAAAAACACTTCTTGAACATTTTCAATTTCAAAAAGTGCTTCAGCAAGAGATGATTTTTTTGCTTCTTCTTTCGAAGTGAACTCCACAAAATCAGCATTTCCAAGCACAGGGCAGCCAGGAATGAATTTTAGAGAATTCGGGTTTGGTGTTAGTTCGGTTTGTATAAACATAATTTTTTATAATTAAGATAAAGTTCTTCTGAATTTACTTCATCATAAAACTTTTTTTTCAGTAAATCAAGAACATATTAACCTTAATATACATAAAAAATTACCTACAACACAAATTAGCCTTGTGGCATTGAAAATCCTGGAATGCCGTCATATCCCCAGAGCAATTCTGTCTTTATGAAATCAAGATCAGCATCAACAATTTTGCCAAGAAGTTTCAGGATTTCTTGCTTATTAGTGACTTTCTCAGTGTTTTTAGGGGCAAATCTTAAGCACCAATGGTCACTTAAAATTTTTCCATTATTTCCCTCTGGCCAGACTTTGAGACCTTTGGAAATGATTGCTTGCAAACCAAGGTCACAATTTTGTGTGAATTCATTGATTTTTGCAGCCACTTCATTTGCATTTTCCATGTCATGGCAAACATAAACGTCAATTCCAACTAATGTTCTTTTTTCTGATTTTTTCAAAGAAAATTGGTGGGTCTTTTGTCCGGAGGCATCTTCAGCAGAATATTGCACTGCAGGCATGATTGATGGCTTTTGACCAAGTCTTGCGCACACTGCTTCTGCAAATTCCATTGTGCTGACTTTCTGTTTGCTGTTTTCTTTTGTGAAAATGTCAGAAGTGTGAATTCCTTCTTCAATTGTTTTGAGCCATGCATTGTGAATCTTTGTTGCAACATCGGCCTGACCAATGTGAACTAACATCATGATTGCTCCATTTAAGAGACCAGAAGGGTTAGCAATTTGTTTCCCAGCAATGTCTGGTGCTGACCCGTGGATGGCCTCGAACATGGCAAAATCATTACCAATGTTGGCCGAACCTGCGAGTCCAACTGAACCAGAAGTTTCTGCCACAATGTCAGAAATGACGTCGCCATAGAGATTGGTTGTGACAATCACATCAAAATCTTCAGGTCTGTTGGCAAGCCTTGCAGCACCAATGTCTACAATATATGTGTCATTTTTAATTGATGGATATTCTTTAGCAATTTCATCAAAAACTTTATGAAAAATCCCATCTGAAAGTTTCATGATGTTGTCTTTGACAAAGCAAGTGACTTTTTTTCTGCCATATTTCACAGCATATTCGAAAGCATAGCGGATGATTTTTTCTGAGCCAGTGCGGCTGATGAGTTTTAAAGATTCATACATGTTATGAGTTGGACGATATTCAACGCCGACATATAAATCTTCCTCATTTTCTCTGACCACAACAACATCAAGCTTTGGATGGTTTGTTTTAACAAAAGGGTGAAAAGAAACACAAGGTCTGACGTTTGAATAAAGTCCCAGAGCTTTTCTCATGGTCACATTCAAGCTTTTATAACCCCCACCTTGCGGAGTTGTGATGGGGCTTTTGAGAAGAATTTTATTTCTTTTAATGACTTCCCAAGATTCATCTGAAATTCCAGAACTATGGCCAAGTTCATAAATCTTCTTGCCAACTTCAATCACGTCAATTGAAATTCTGGCATCAGCATCTTTCAAAATTTTCAAAGTAGCTTCCATGATTTCGGGCCCAATGCCGTCTCCATATGCAACTGTGATTGGAGTAATTTGATTTTTAGTCATAAATGTGTTACCGTGATGATTAAATGTTTATAGCTCATTGAAAATTTTATCATGATTCCAGTCAATGTAAAAGAATATAAGCATCTATTATGATCAGAACATGTTATTTTTTTCACTTAAGGTTGAAATTAGTGCTTAAAAATCGCTGACTCTTCCTTTATGTTGCCAATCTCCATGAATTGTGGGCTCTGGACCTTCATAGCCACCAATTTCTTCTTTTTTGTGCTCATTTAATTCTTCTTGATTTTTCTCTTTTTTTTGGCTAAAATTAAGTTTTTCGTTTGTCATGGAAATTAAATCCTCATAGATAAGCGTTAAAATAATGGAAATTATAGAGCTCAATGAATTCAGAATCAAATAAAATATCATATAATCCTAAAAGAGTTTCAAGAGTTTATCTCGATGAACTCATTATTTTAGGTGAAAAATTTAAAATTAATGACCAAACATATCATCATCTCAGAAATGTTTTAAGGTTGCGAAATGGGCATTTTGTGAAAATTTTTAATGAAAAATCTGGGGAGTTTCTTGCAAAAATCGTTGATTTTTCTGAGAAAAAATCCGGTGTGATTGAGATTATTGAAAAATTAAGAGAGCCATTTAAAACAAATGGGCCGCGTCTTTTATTTGCTCCGGTGAAAAATTTATTGACCCAAATCATCCAAAAAGCAACAGAACTTGGAGCGTCTGGAATCAGACCAATCATCACACAAAACACAATTTTGCGCAAAATTGAGAAAGAAAAACTAGAGCAAATCGCCGAAGATTCTGCTTGCCAATGTGAAAGGTTAGATGTGCCTGAAATCATGGAAGAAATGACGTTAAATGAAATTTTGGCGGAAAATTCTTTGATTTTATTATGTGATGAAAATGGAAATGGAGAGTTCTTAGGTGATTTTCTTGCAAAATCAAAGATTCCCGCAAAAGACCTCTCAATCATGATTGGTCCTGAAGGAGGTTTTTCTGAAGCCGAATTCAGATTTTTAGAATCATGTAAAAATGTTCATAAAGTGACGCTTGGCCCCAGAATTTTGAGATCAGAAACAGCAATTGTCACGGCGTTAGCTTTAGTGCAAGCTTTAGTGGGTGATTTGAATTGTAAAACAATCAGCAAGAGAGCAGTTAAATGAAAGACATCGTTGAAATTTTAGGAGAATTCATTAATTCTAAGGAGTCTGAAATTGAAAAATGGTTTTTAGACATGAGTAAAAAAGATCTTCCATGCTTCTATAATTCGGTTGATTTGAGATATTCTGGTTTTAAACTTGCCCCAATTGACACAAATATTTTTCCTGCTGGTTTTAATAATTTACGTGAAAGCGAAATTGACTTTGCTGCTGAGAAAGCTGCATTTTTCTTAAATGAAAATTTTCACTCCGCAAAGAAAATCATGATCTTGCCCGAAGCGCATGATAGAAATTTGCCATATATTGATAATTTATTGATGTTGCAGAAAATTTTGTCAAAAGTTTGTGAAAAACTGATTTTTGCCAGCCCAAATGCTGACCTCTCTGAAGATTTTCAACAAATGCAAGGTTCCAAAGGTGAGTCAATCATTCTGCATAAAATAATCAATAAAAACTCACAAATTCAGACAATTAACGGTGATGTGCCTGATTTGATCATCAGTAATAATGATTTCACAGCTGGGCTGATGGATGTTTTCCACAACATTAATCAGCAGATCATACCTTCTTCTGAGCTTGGCTGGCACAAAAGAACTAAAACCAACCATTTTGACACATATTCTCATGTTGTGAGGAGTTTTTTGAATGATTTCAAGGAGTTAGAAATTGATCCTTTAAGAATTTCTACCATATATCACAATTGTGGCTCGGTGAATTTTAAAGAAAGAAAAGGTCTTGATTGTGTTGCAACTGGCGTCCAAAAAGTGCTGCACTTAATTCAAGAGCAAAATGAAAAATTTAACATTCAAGAAAAGCCCTATGTTTTCATCAAATCTGATAAAGGGACATATGGCATGGGAATCATGACCGCTTCATCTGCAGAGGAAGTTTATGAGATTAATAAAAAAACTCGCAATAAGATGAATATCATTAAACAAAATGTGCAAAATAATAAAATCATCATACAAGAAGGCATCTCAACTTTGAATCTGATTGATGGTAAAGTGGCAGAGCCCATGATCTATTTGATTGGTGGCAGACCAGTTTCGGCGTTCTATAGAATCAATGAGAAGAAAAATGCGAGTTCAAATTTAAATTCTAGTGGTATGTATTTTGATAATGTCAATTTATGTGATAGGATTAAAGAGAAAGATGTTTTTTTTAGAAGTTGTTCTTTGGTTGCGAAATTGGCAGCACTGGCTGCCTCCAGAGAATGAAATTAATTTATGAACCTAGTTGGGTTAGTTGTGGCTTATGATCAACACAGATGATGAAAAGGTCAAAAAATATATAATAATAATTTTTATTTGTATTTCAGTTGCCTTAAATATATATTTTGCAAAAAAGAGAGACCCCTCGACGGCAATTAACATGGGGACAGTGTTGCAATATAATCATGAAAGGCTCTTTGTGCTGTTTAAAAAGAACATTGAGAAATTCAAAAATATGCCGCTTTTAATACATAGAGATAAAGAATTCCCTGGTCTGTTTTTGTTGAATGAGCAAAAAGAACAAATCATAATTCACACTTGTGCTGATTTTGAGAAATTAAATATAGAAAATATCCAACCAGCCACAGTTCGTGATTCTGATGTTATGGTTAGATTTTTCAGAGAATGTAATTTTTTAAGATATGGTGAGCCAGCGACTCCTGCTAAAATCACACATTTAGATCATATCAAAATTAATGATGTGCAAACCTGGCCGCATCATTTAATTAAATTTCTGTTCGGCATTGCAATTGATGAGTCAGGAGTGATTCTCAGAAAAGATGCCAAAGAAATTGAAATTCTCGTAGAAAACCACCATTACTTAATTCAAGAAATTGCTCGCGCTGATTTTGACAATGATGGGAGCGACAATATTTTAATATTCGTCAAAAAAAGCAGCAAAGGAAGCATTGTCACCGAATTGAGATATGTCATGATCAAAAAAGAATTGGCAGATTCTAAAACTAGAATAAGAGAAATAGACAGCAAAATCTTGGAAGTGCAACATCCGGGGGTTTATAAACTGCCTTATCCTAAAAGACAAAAATTATTTGGTAATCTTTAAATTCAACAAACAACAATCTCCATAAGAGAAAAATCTATATGATTTTTTGATTGCTTCATCATATAAATTTTTAATTTCCTCATAGCCGGAAAAAGCAGAGACCAGCATTAATAAGGTTGATTTTGGTAAATGGAAATTAGTCAAAAGTGAATCGACAATTTGAAATTTATGTCCCGGAATGATGAAAATGTTTGTTTCTCCTTGGAAAGCTTCAATTGAACCATTTGCTGCAGCGGCTTCTAAAATTCTCAGAGAAGTGGTGCCAACAGCAACAATTTTACCACCATTTCTTTTTGTCTCTCTGATTTTCTCTGCCACATTCTCTGAGATTTCACATTCTTCATAATGCATTTTATGCTCTAGGACATTTTCTGTCCTCACCGGTAAAAATGTGCCTCCACCGACATGCAGAGTCACAAAATCATGTTTGATGTTTTTCTCAGCAAGATTTTCGAAAAGCTCTGTTGTGAAATGTAGGCCAGCTGTTGGAGCTGCAACAGAACCTTCTTTTTGAGCAAAAATAGTTTGATAGGTTTGTTCGTGATTTAGATTTTCATTAAAGATGATGTAGGGTGGGAGCGGCATTTTACCATGTTTGGCAATTGCTTGGAAAAAATCTTTCCCTCTTAAATTAAATTTGACAATGCATTCTCCAAATTCTTTTCTTTCCAAAATTTCTCCCCAAAAAACTTCGGAAATCATCAATTTCTCTGCAATGACCATTCTTTTTGAAGGTTTTGCGAAAAGACTCCAAACAGAGTCACCCAAATGTTTATGAAGATTAAAAGAAACATCATGCCCCAGAACTTTGCCATTTAATGCAGCGGGAATGACTTTGCTATTATTAAAAATGATCAGATCTTTTTCAGAGAAATGGTTCGGGAAGTCAATGATTTGCTGATGTTGGAAATTGCCACCATTTTCCACCAACATTTTTGCAGAATGTCTTGGGAAAACGGGGCAATGTGCAATCAACTCTTTAGGGAGCTCATATTCAAATTCAGACAGTTTCATGAGAGTTTTTATTTTTTCTCTTCAGAAGCTAAAGTCATTTTGATGATGGAATCAGGTTTTCTGACTTTTCCATTGTCGTCATAGTCACCTTTCTTAATTTTATCAACATGCTTCATTCCATCAATCACTTTTCCAAAAGCGCTATATTGGCCGTCTAAATGGCTAGCATTATCAAGCATGATGAAAAATTGGCTGTTTGCGCTGTTCGGGCTTTGTGAGCGTGCCATTGAAAGCACACCTCTTTCATGTTTCATGCTTGAAAATTCAGCATCTAGATTTGGTTTTGAAGAACCACCCATGCCTGTGCCAGTTGGGTCACCAGTTTGTGCCATGAATCCTTCAATCACCCTATGGAAAACAACGCCATTATAAAAACCTTCTCTGACCAGTTCTTTAATTCTCTCAACATGCTTAGGAGCAATTTCTGGCATTAATTGAATGGTGACTCTTCCTGATTTTAAGTCGAGATATAAAATATTTTCTTGTGGCACTTCTGCATTTGCAATGTTAGTCATTAATAAGCTCATTAAAATTAAGTTTAAAAATTGTTTGATTTTTTTTGAAATGTTCATTTGATCTTCCTTAAATTCTCAAAATTACCTAGCGACATCATAAATTAAATTTGAGATTAATTCAAGTCCTTAAATTAAAGAAAATAATAATGATGCTGGCTCTAATCCCCTTTTGCCTCATAGAATGCTTTCACGAATTCAGATGAAGTGAGAAATTCTGGGAGTAAAATGCCACTTGGTGCGCCGGGGCCATAGATGACATTGAATGGAATGGCATATCTGCCGTGTGATTGCATGAATCTATTAACCTCAGAATTAGGATTTGTGATATCTGCTCTCATTGGGTAGACTTCATTTGATTTGAGATAGTCTCTGGTAAATTCTCTATCTAACACCAGGAATTTGTTGATTTTGCAATTGATGCACCATTCTGAGGTCACGTCAATCACCACAATTTTTCCTTCCTCAACTAATTTTGAAATTTTTTCTTCTTCAAACTCATGCCAAATTTTATCATTTTGGGCCTTTTCTTCTTGAGCAATTCGATGATAATTCGTGGGAAGAACATAGCTGAGTGAAATGCACATGATGATCATGAATGATTTGAAAAAACCTTTTTTCTGGCTTAATGAAAATTTGAATAAAACTAACATTCCAAAAAGAATGAAAGCAGCTGTTTTGCCAATTTGATTTGAAATAATGAAAATCAACCAAATGACTGTCAAAATCAGTAAAATAGCGAGAAACTTTCTTAAACCATTCATCCATGCGCCAGGTTTTGGAAGCAAATTGGCTAAAATTGGGAAAATTGTGAAAAGCAAAAAAGGAATTGACATTCCAACACCCATGCAGAAAAAAACAAGCATAATTTCTTGATAGGACCTTGAAAGAGCAAATGTGATGGAGGTTCCAACAAAAGGAGCGCTGCAAGGTGTGGCCAGCAAAGTTGCTAAAACCCCGCTGAAAAAACTTCGCAAAATGTTGTTAGTTTCATTTTTATTCTCAAATTTATAAAGTTTATTTGCAATTTTATTAGGCAGCTGAATTTCAAATTCCCCAAGTAGGTTGCTTGTGAAAAGCACCATGATTAAAACCATGGTGATGATGAAAATTGGCTCTTGAAATTGAAATCCATAGTTAAATTCATTGCCTGAAAATTTCAAGAAAGCAGTAATTGCAGCAATTGACAAAAATGAAAAAATAATTCCCAAAGCAGAGGCAAAAAATGAAATTCTAATTTGAGATTTTCTCATTGAAGAATGATTAATGAGTGTCAAAACTTTAATTGACAAAACAGGCAAAACACAAGGCATGAAGTTTAAAATCAAACCACCTGTGATTGCAAGCAAGAGCGCATAAAATAAAGAATCGCTGGGGGTTTCTTTGCTGCTGTGACCTTTGACAGTTAATGTTTCTGAAAAACTAGCTGATTTTTGATATTTATCATAAAAAACATGCCCGGAAATCTTCACTTTCTGGTCATCATATAAATTTAAACCATGAGCATGGTGATCAAATTTCAATGTCATTCTGATGTTTTTGTCAGAGTCGAAACTAATTTCTGGCTTAGTAAGAATTGACGTTCCAGACACATTTAAAGCCAAATCTAGCTCTTTAAGTTTTTCATAATCTGATTGAATTTTCAGAACAAAAACTACAACATTATTCTCAGTTTTAAAAAACTTGCTTTGAATGATTTTAAAAGGTGATTCCTCAATTGGTCTGGGGAGGTTTTTTGAGATTTCCTCAAATTCCTTCATGAATTCTTGATTTTGAAAATTAGGGGCAAATTCAAAAATAACATTTTTTTCTCCAGCTGAACAGTGAGTGCCACAGATGGAATAATTGAAATTAAGATTAACTTTAGTCAATTTTGCTTCATCTTTCGGCAGAATCATCATTGGGATTAAGATTTTCCCTTCATAAATAAAAGATGCAAGCTCTTCTTGGTCAAGTTGAAACATGGAAGAATGATTTTTTCTGCTTGGAGTCGGCCAAAGAAACTCAACTTCTTTGACATTTTCAGATTCATCAGCATCAAGTTTGAGTTGTGAGGGCAGGCCAACATCTTGCACTTCATTCCAGTAAATATATGATTTCGGTTCGATTTCAACTTCAATTGCAGCAATTGTCCAATTTTTTCCATTTTTTAGAACAGATTGACCAATTTTCGGAGTGACGGTGAGTTCATGAGCGGGCGCAAATGCAAAACTAAAAATTGTAAAAATTGCTACTAATCCAGCTAGTTTCCAGATTTTCATTTCACCATCTGCCAATTAATTAAGTCTGCATTTAGTAATATTTTATATTATAATGTCACCTATTTAAATGCTTTTCCATCAAGCTCTTCCAGATTTTAGCGGGAATTTTGCCGCCTGTGACTTTTTTCATTGGCTCATTCCCATCATTTCCAAGCCAAACGGCAATGGTTAGGCCATTTGTGAAACCAACAAAATTTGCATCTTTATGATTTTGACTTGTTCCAGTTTTAGCAAAAATCTCATCTTCAAGGCCCGGAATTTGTGCTTCTTTTGCTGTGCCAAACTTGACAGCGGCATTTAACATTTTTTTCATTTCTGTAACAATTTCATCATCCAGAACTTTATTTTGTTCAATCTCAGCTTTATGGATTAAGCGCCCATTTTGCTTTTTAATTTGATAGAATGGAAATGGCGTTACGTGATATCCTCCATTTTCAACAGCAGCATAAGCCCCTGCAAGTTGTGAGAGAGTGACATTCGAGACACCAAGGACAATGCTTGGATAGTTATTAATCTCCGTTTGAATTCCAAGTCTTTTTGCAAGATTGACAACATTAGAAATGCCAATTTTCTCAGCAATTTTAACAGTCACAACATTAATGGATCTGGCAAAACTTTCTTCCATTGTTAAAGGGCCATGAAATTTCCGATCATAATTTTGAGGGGACCATTTTTTTCCAGCATCAGTAATGGTGATTGGCTCATCTTCAAAAATTGCATCTCTTTTAATCCCAGCTTCAAGCGCCGCTAAATATACGAAAAGCTTAAAAGTTGAGCCAGGCTGTCTTTGAGCATATAATGCGCGATTATATGGGCTTTCTTGATATTTACGTCCACCAACCATTGCTTTAACAGCCCCTTTGCTGTCAATGGCAATGATGGCGCCTTGATTGACATTTAAATGAGAATTTTCATCAATGAATTTATTCAAAATATTTTGCGCATTTTTTTGTAAATCTAAATCTAAAGTGCTTTGCACAATAATGTCCCCTTCGAAAGCAACATCATCTTTAATTTTATTCAAAATCCAATCTGTAAAATAAAAATTATCACGGTCAATGATGGTTTGGTCAATAATCACATTTTCATTTTGTGCAAAATCAAATTGTTGATAGTTAATGAAGCCATATTCATACATTTTCTCAAGCACCCTGAAACCTCTTGAAGCTGAGGCTTCCTCATTTTTGCTTGGCGAAAGATTTGCAGGTGACCTAATTAAACCTGCAAGAATTGCACTTTGAGAAATGCTAATATTTTGCACATTTTGAGAAAAATAGAATTTTGAGGCTGCTCCCACGCCATAAACCCCAGGACCTAAATATATTCTATTTAAATATAATTCTAAAATTTGATCTTTTGTGAATTTCCGCTCAACATTCAGTGCAATGATGAATTCTTGAAATTTTCTCTTAAAGGTTTTCTTATGGGAAAGAAGAGAGATTTTGACAAGTTGTTGAGTGATGGTGCTGCCTCCTTGCATGATTTTTCCCGAAAGCAAATTAGCAAAACTTGCTCTGAGAAGCCCAATGAAATCAATGCCGAAATGCTCATAAAATCTGTGATCTTCAGCAGCCAAAACAGCATTTTTCAAATGATTAGGAATGTCTTTGAGCTCTATGAATTTTGCACTTCCTTGATGATTAGGCGACAAATCAGCAATTAACCTGCCTTTTTCATCAAGAATGGTGATTTCTGGTTGCTTCTCATTGATGAGATCATCAGCAGATGGAATGTCATAGCTGAAGTAAATCAAAGTCAGAAAGCAAAAAGAAAATCCCCAAATTAAGCTCAGAAAAAGAGTTTTCCTCAAAAGATTCTTTTTCCCAACAGCTTTTTTCTTACGCGCCTTGGGTGTTTTTTTCTTGTCTTGAGATTTTTTATTGATTTTATTCTTATTATTCATTATCATCTGTCACAGATTTCTGTCATCAACATTTAAGGGTTTAAATAAGTTGGAAAATTTTAAACAAACAGAGTTTGATCAAAAAGCAACACAGGAAATTGATTATATTGCAAATTTAATCGAAACACAAGATAAAGATTTTCAAATAGACGTCGATTTTGCAGGTGACGTTCTTCATTTGGACACAGAATTTGGCGAATATGTCATTAATAAACACAGAGTCATGCAGCAAATTTGGCTCTCTTCCCCAGTCAGCGGTCCCCATCATTTCAGTTTTGTCGAAGGAAAGCAACTTTGGTTTTCATCTAAAGGATTTGAGCTTCGAAAAATTATTTGTGCTGAACTTTCCGAAAAAACTAATTGTGAATTTAAAGTTTGAACATGCAGAAAAAACCGTCAAAACTCCTATTATCCTATCTTTCCCCTTTTAAATGGCAACTTTTTGGTGTTTTTGTTGCATTAATTTTCAGCTCTTCGTCAGTTTTGCTGCTTGGGAAAGGTCTTGAATTTCTTGTAGATCGAGGCTTTGGTGAAGGAAATTCTGCCATTCTAGATGAGGCCTTATTTTTCCTTTTTTTAATCATCTTCTGTCTTGCAATTGCAAGTTTTGTGCGCTCTTCTTTGATTTACATATTATGCGAGAAATTAATAAAAAATTTGAGAAATGATTTATATATCAAAATGATTAATCTCTCTGCAGAATTTTATGAAACTCAGAAAATCACCGACCTTTTTTCAAGACTCTCCAACGACACAACAATGTTAACCTCGCTGATCCCAAATGTGACATCAGTTTTTTTGCGGCACATAATCACTCTGATTGGCGCATTTTCTCTTTTAATTTTCACAAGTGCCAAATTAACTTTCTATGTGTTGCTAATCATCCCAATTGCCATCATACCCATCATTTTAATTGGAAGAAAGTTGAAAAAATTTGCAGGTGAATCGCAAGAGCAAATTTCTAAAGTTGGGGAAAGAATTGAGGAAAGCCTTGGAAACATTAAAATTGTTCAGGCCTATAATCAGCAAATGCATGAAATTGAGAATTTTTCAAATGTTGCTGAAGATGCTTTCCTGGCCTCTAGAAAAAGGATTTTTACAAGGTCATTTCTGGCCGCTTTAGTCATTTGTCTGGTTTTCTCATCAATTGCTTTTGTTTTGTGGGTTGGCGGAAAAGATGTGATTTCTGGCAAAATGAGCGCTGGTTCCCTTTCGTCATTCATTTTCTATGCAATTTTACTTGCTGGAAGTGTTGCGTCATTAACGGAAATTTTTGGTGATTTGCAAAGGGTTTTTGCTTCATCTGACAGGCTAGCCGAGCTTTTTGAAATTAAACCGCAAGTGCAAAATGCAGAAAATGCAATTTCTCTTAAGCCTCAGGAAAAAATAGAAATTGAATTTAAGGAGTGTAATTTTGCCTATCCTGCAAGAAAGGATAAAAATGTTTTAGAAAATTTCTCTTTAAAAATTTCTTCCGGTGAAAAAGTTGCAATTGTGGGAGCTTCAGGTTCTGGAAAAACCACCATCATGCAGTTGCTTTTGAGATTTTATGACGTGCAAAATGGAGAAATTTTGATTAATAATGTAAACATCAAAAACCTCACTCTAGAGAGTCTGAGGGCTCAAATGGCCATTGTTTTTCAAGATCCAGTGATTTTCTCGGGTACGGTATATGATAACATCATATATGGTAATTTAAACGCCTCGCGCCAAGAAGTGGAGCAAGCAGCGTCAGATGCCAGAATCTCTGACTTCATTGAAGATTTGCCGCAAAAATATGAAACTTTCGTTGGAGAAAAAGGAATCAGACTTTCTGGCGGGCAAAAGCAAAGAATCATCATTGCGAGAGCCATTTTGAAAAATGCTCCAATTTTGCTTCTCGATGAAGCAACAAGCGCACTTGACAGCGTGAATGAAGCAAAAGTCCAAGAGGCTCTTGAAAGACTCATGCAAAATAAAACCAGCA
The DNA here is from genome assembly GCA_964383745.1 of uncultured Rickettsiales bacterium. Classification (GTDB taxonomy): domain Bacteria; phylum Pseudomonadota; class Alphaproteobacteria; order Rickettsiales; family CAYLHV01; genus CAYLHV01. The sequence goes on from CAYLHV010000005.1 coordinate 28,670, forward strand.
TAATCATTGCCCACAGACTTTCAACAATTGAAAATGCTGATAAAATCATTGTCATTGAAAATGGAAAAATTTTGCAAACAGGAAAAGCTGCTGATCTAATGTCACAAAATGGCCCATATTTAGATTTTGCTAAAAAACAAACTCAGAATTAGCTGTAAAAGCTTTTTTATATATGATAAAATGTAAGTTTCAAGGCACATATTTCAAGCAACCTAAAAAGAGGAAAAGTTAATGCCCAGCAATAAAGATAAAAAACCGAAACAAGAAGAAAAATCAGCTTTAGTTGAGAAGGCAGTTTTCGAATCAAGGTCAATTTTCATTTTTGGTGAAGTGAACATGGAGCTTGCGCAAAGAGTCACAGTGAATTTAGTTGCACTCTCTCAAGTCAGCAAAGACCCCATCAAAATCTACATTAACTCACCAGGCGGGCATGTGGAGTCAGGTGACACAATCCACGACATGATCAAATTCATTGATTGTCCGGTCATTGTCATTGGCACTGGTTGGGTTGCGAGTGCAGGAGCTTTGATTTTTGTGGCTGCTGAGAAGAAAAACAGATTTTGTCTTCCAAACACCAGATTTTTGCTTCATCAGCCAAGCGGTGGCACACAAGGTCCTGCAACAGATGTTGAGATTCAAGCTAAAGAAATCATTAAAATGAAAGAAAGGTTAAATAAGATTTTTGCAAAAGAAACTGGCACGCCCATCGAAAAAGTCCGTCAAGACACTGAAAGGGACTATTGGCTCTCAGCAACAGAAGCAAAGGCTTATGGCTTAGTGTCAAAAATTGTGCATGATAAAAAAGAAATTGATAATTTGAAGTGAAAAGGATGCTTCCAAAAATAATTCATGCAAAAAACATATAAAATCCTACTTCCAATTTCCATAGAAAATCACGGTTTCTTGGAGCAAAATTCCATTTTTGATTATCTTGCTCCAGAAGGAATCAAAGAGATTAAAATTGGTCAATTTGTTTTAGTGCCTTTCAGAAATAAGCAAATTTTAGGTGTTGTAACAGCCACATGTCAATCAGATGAAAAGCTTCCCTATGTTTTGCGCAGAATCATAAAAATTTTTGATGATTCATTTTCTCAGCATGATCTCGAATTTCTCGAATGGATTGCAAAATATTATCTACAAAGCCTGGGAATGGTTGCCAAAATGGCTTTACCTGATGTCTCCTATTTAGAAAAAAAGACAGAAAATATATATCAAATCATTGCTCCTGAGTTTGCCAAATCTGCAGGGCAAAAGAAAATCATTGAAACTTTATCTGAAAATGAAATGTTGCCAAAAGAAATTCTGCTGTCTGAATCAAAAGTGGCAAATTCAGTTTTAAGCAACATGGTCAAAAGAGGCATTTTGAATGAAATTTCAGTTGAACAATTTTCCGATGAAGAGCCACAAAAATTCAATTTCAAAACATCCAGATTGTCAGAAGAGCAAAAAAAAGCTGCAAATTTCTTGAAAGAAAAATGCCTGCAAAATAAAGAATCCACAACGCTTTTAAATGGAGTGACTGGCTCGGGGAAAACTGAGGTATATTTTGAGGTGATTAAACATATTTTGCAAAATGACCCAGATGCGCAAATCTTAATCATGTTGCCTGAAATCATTCTGACCAGCCAAGCTGAGCAAAGATTTACATCATATTTTGGTGTTCCACCAATCAAATGGCATTCAGATTTGTCAAAAAAAGAGAAAAGAAAAAATTGGCAAAGCATTTCGGAAAATCTTTCAAAAATTGTGATTTCCACAAGAAGCGGTCTGTTTCTGCCATTTAAAAATCTGAAATTAATCATAGTTGATGAAGAGCATGATTTTTCATATAAGCAAGAAGACCAAGTGAATTATCATGGGCGTGATATGGCAATTTTGAAAGCCCATTTACTCAAAATTCCGGTCATTCTAGCGTCGGCCACACCGTCTCTAGAAACGATCATGAATGTGAAGCAGAAAAAATATGAAGAGGTGATTTTAAAATCGCGCTATAAAGAAATCCAAATGCCGCAAATCATCATGATTGACAACAGGAATCTGGGGAAAGCAAAAAATTCCTATTCTTGGCTGTCACCAGTTTTTAAGAAAATGATGCTTGAAATTTTGTCGCAAGATCAACAAATCATGATTTTTCTTAACAGAAGGGGCTATGCTCCTCTGACAATTTGTAATTCATGCGGCTTTCGCTATATGTGCCCAAATTGTTCTGCTTGGTTGGTGGAGCATAAAAATGTTGGTAAAATGTTATGTCATCATTGTGATTTTTCAAGCATCAAAGAAGAAAAATGTTCCAAATGTGACGCTGAAGATTCTTTCATTTCATGTGGTCCTGGGGTTGAGAGAATTAATGAAGAGGTGGTTAATTTTCTTAAAGAGCAAAATCTTTCTGCAGAAATTGTGCTTTTAACAAAAGACAGCACGCCAAATGTGCAAGAAAGTGCAAAATTAATTAATAAAATCATCAGAAATGAAGTAAAAATAATCATTGGAACTCAAATTATTGCGAAAGGTCATGACTTCCCTAATTTAAAGCTTGTGGGGGTGGTTGATGCTGATTTGGGGCTGAATGGTGGAGATTTAAGGGCATCAGAAAAAACATATCAGCTTCTAAGCCAGGTCAGTGGAAGGCCAGGACGTCACGGAGAACAGGGCAGGGTGGTGTTGCAGAGTTTTAATCCTGAGAATCCAGTGATGAAAGCGTTAAGTTCAGGTCAGCAAAATGATTTCATTGAGGCCGAAATTAATGCAAGAAAAAGCTCAAAAATGCCGCCTTTTGGTTCCTTGGCATCAATTGTCATTTCGTCAATTAATGAGGCAGAGTTGGTTGATTTTGCAAAATATTTAGTCAAGAAAGCGCCATTGGTTAAGGATATTGAAATTTTTGGCCCAGCACCGGCAATCATCTTCAAACTCAGAAACCGCCTTCGCTATAGAATTCTTGTTAAATCTCATAAAAAATCAAATTTGCAACCATATTTAAAAAAATGGTTTGCTCAAATTAAGTTGCCCAAAAACATCCGCATGAAGCTGGACATTGACCCATATAGCTTCATGTGATGAAAAAAATGTCGAATTTTTGAAAATAGCTCTAGACAAACTAAATTTATTCAGCTATGCTTCAGCAAGAATCATGTTTTTTGTCTTACTTTGGACATTATTCGCCCAGGTAGCTCAGTTGGTAGAGCAAAGGACTGAAAATCCTTGTGTCGGCGGTTCAATTCCGCCCCTGGGCACCACCATTTGAGGCCCAGAAATGAGTAAAATAGATAAATTCCTCCTAAGATTCATAGCATATCCCGTGGCGTTCATTCTGGGGGCGCTTCTGCTGTTCCAAGTTTCCAGATTTTCCTATAGACAAATATATTTTTATGGTAAGCAGGCGTTTGAATCATTTTCAGTGCCTGAGGTGAAAAAAGAGTTCGTCCGTTTTTGCGTGATCAGCCCAACCTATAACAGCAAAGACGCCACAATTGGGGCCATTAAATCTGTCATGAATCAGAAATATATCAGCTGGCACATGCACATCACTGATGATAATTCACCAGACGGAACATTTGAGCATGTCTCTGCCTATCTTAAGCAAAATAACATTCAAGAAGAAAAAATCAGCATCATCAAAAATAAAGTGAATCAAGGTGCTTTGAAAAATGTCTATGAAGCAATATATAAACATTGCAGTGACGAAGAAATTGTGGTGATTCTGGATGGTGATGATGCTCTATATGGCAAATATGCTTTTGATAAGTTATATAGGGTATATGAAAAAGAAAACCCATGGATAGTTGGGTCAAATCATTTCTTCCTGTCTAACAAAAAAATGCGTACACCTTCATTTTACTCTAAAGAAGTGATGGATTCTAACAGTTTCAGAGGAGAAAAATTTTCCATAATTGGCTTGGTCAGCTTCAGAACATGGTTGTTTAAGAAGGTTCAAAAGCAAGACATGCTTGACGAAAAAGGTGAGTTTTATAAAATCCCTAAAGATGTGATTTTATTTTTCCCAATGATGGAGATGGCATCTAAAGGACGGGTTCTTGGCATAGACGAACCACTTCAGATATATAACAATGTCAGAACGGATAATGATCAGGACGTGCGGCGTATTGAGCAAATGACTTTACATAGAAAATTTGTTTTTAAACCAAGATATGCTCCGTTGGAAACGCCTGATGATGCGCAATCTTATCTTCCTCCAATAGATTCAGTTTCGCCACAGCTAGGGTTGCAGTTGCTCATTGATTTTGATAAAATCCGGAAAGATTAATAAAGCACTTTTTTGAAATAAAGCCCATGTGCCTTGGCAGTTGGTCCAGCAAAGTTTCTGTCTTTAGCTTCGAAGATTTTCTGAATTTCTGCTGGTTCCAAACTGCCATCACCAACCATTTTCAAAGTTCCAACAATGTTGCGAACCATGTGATGCAGAAATGATTGAGCAGCAATTTCTATGTGAATTTCTTGACTATCTAACTTTCTCACGCTGATTGAATCAATTGTTTTAACTGGAGATTTAGACTGGCAAAGCGCCGCTCTGAAGCTTGAAAAATCATGAGTTCCAAGAAAAAATTCTGCTGCTTCTTGCATTTTCTCAACATTTAGTTCAGTTTTCACATGCCAAGCCCTTGTTTGATTAAGTGCTAATGGGGCTTGCCGGTTGTTAATGATATATAAATATTGTCTTTGAGTGGCATGATAGCGCGCATGAAAATCATCATCAGCTTTTTCACAATCTAAAATGGCAATTTTCTGTCCCACTAAATAAAAATTTAAAGCATTAGCCACAGTTTTTGCATTTGTTTCTTTCTGAATCACAAAATGAGCAACTTGCTCAATTGCATGAACTCCAGCATCTGTGCGCCCTGAAGAGGTCACTTCCACTTTTTCTGCGCAGAAACGGAAAATTGCATTTTCAATTGCTTCCTGCACAGAAATTGCATCTTTTTGTCTTTGCCAACCAACAAAATCAGTTCCATCAAATTCTATTTTAATTTTATATTTTGTCATTCTCAGCTCGGCAGAATTTCACCTAAACTCATCTTAAAGCCACGCAAGAAATCAGCAGTTTTCATGGCGTTTTTGCCAGTTCTTTGCAAATTCTCAATGACCAAAATGTCGCTGCCGCAGGCAATTTCAATGGTTTTGTCATTAGATAAAATCTTCCCAGGCGCATGATCGTGAGCCTCTTTTTTCACTGAGGCTTGGTGAATTTTAATTTTTTCTTGGCCAAATTCAAAATGGCAACCTGGCCATGGATTCAAGCCTCTGATGTTTCTTTCAATTTGTTCCGCTGACTGAGACCAGTCAATTCTCGCTTCCTCTTTTCTCAATTTTTCAGCATAAACAACCTGCTCATTTGTTTGTTTTACCGGTTTTAATTGTTTTTTCTCAAGCAATTCAAGAGCTTCAAGGAGCATTCTGGCGCCAAGATTTGAGAGAATTTCATGCATTTCTGTGCTGGTTGCTTTAGGGGAGACTGGGATTTTTTCTTGCAATAAAATGTCACCAGTGTCAAGGCCTTCATCCATTTGCATGATGCAACTTGAGGTTTCGAAATCGCCTGCCAAAATCATCCTCTCAATTGGAGCTGCGCCTCTGAAGCGGGGGAGGGAAGATGGGTGAATGTTGAAACAGCCAAATTTCGTGGCTTCCAAGATTGCTTTTGGGAGAATGAGTCCATAGGCTGCAACAACTGCAAGATCTGCATTTTTGGACCTAAAAACATCTTGCTCTGGCTCTTTCCTTAAAGACACTGGCATTTCAACTTCTAGTTGAAATGATTCAGCTAATTCATGAATCGGAGTTTTTGCCTCTTTTTGATGGCGCCCTTTAGCTTTCGGTGGAGCTGTGTAAACCGCCACAATTTCATGATGAGAATTAATGAGCATTTTCAATGCCGGAACTGCAAATTCTGGAGTTCCCATAAAAATTATTTTCAAAATTAACCTATTCGTTTTTTAAGTTTTTGAAGCCTTCTAAGAATCATATCTTTTTTTATTTTCGAAGAAATCAGATCAATCATCACAATTCCGTTTGTGTGATCAATTTCATGTTGCAGACATTTTGCAAACAATCCACCAGCCTCAATTTCGCACATTTTCCCATGTTCATTAAGATAGGAAACAGTGACAAATTCTGGTCTTGTAATTGGAACTTTAACTTCTAACACAGAAAGACACCCTTCATCAAAAACTGTTTGATTTTCTGATTTTTCTTTGATTTTTGCATTAATCAGAAAAATTGGGCCATCTGTTTTTCCTTCAATTTCAATGACAATTAATTTTTTGAGAATTCCCACCTGAACTGCAGCAAGCCCTATCCCGTCATTCTCAATCATTGTTCTATACATTTTTTGCAAAATTTGACGAATTTCATCATTAACTTCAGTCACTTCTTCTGAAATTTTATGCAAAATTGGGTCTGGCTCTAAAATAATTTGATATGTGTCCATTTTAGTAGTTTTTTAGATATTATTGTTTGTTAAAGATTTTAGCAGATTATTTAACCTAATGCAAGATCTCTCTTTTCCAAATGCAATAATAATGTCAAAAATGCTTGGAGAAACTGTGAGTCCCGTCAAAGCTGGCCTCAAAATCTTGGCAATTTGGCCTAATTTCACATTCTGTTCTTGAGCATATTTTTCCATTTCCGCCATGAGAGAGTCTTTTAAAAAATCTTGAGATTTTTCAATGATTTCTAACATTTTTTCAACATATGCTTTAGAAATGCCAACATCATCCAACAAAATTTCCCTAGCTTCAGGAGTGAAAGTCTGTTCTTGAAAGAAAAACAAGGCACTTTCAGCAAGGGAATTTAGGTCTTTAGACCTGGTTTTTAAAGATTCCATGGCCCTGATCAAAATTTCCAGTTCTTCTTCAGACAAAATTCTTGAAAGCATTTTCTCAATTTTTGGCTTAATGATTTCTGCTAATTTCTCATTTGTGGCAGTTTTAATATAGTGGAAATTCAAATTATTTAATTTATCGAGATCAATTCTAGCTGGAGCTTTGTTAATTGCCTCAAGATTAAACCAAGAAATTGCCTCTTTTTTGCTGATGATTTCATCATTTTGGTGACTCCAACCGAGGCGCAGCAAATAATTAAAGATTGCTTCAGGTAAGTAACCCATTTTTTCATAATCCATTACCCCAAGAGCGCCATGTCTTTTAGATAATTTTGCGCCATCAGAACCATGCAAAAGAGGCAGATGGGCGAATTTTGGAACTTTCCAACCCATTTGTTCATATATGAAAATTTGCTTGACCGTGTTTGTCAAATGATCATCACCCCTGATCACATGCGTCACGCCCATGTCATGATCATCAACCACTGCTGCAAGCATATAGGTTGGGGTGCCATCTGACCTCAAAATGATTAAATCATCAATTTCCGACGCTGGAATGGACACTTTACCTTGCACTAAATCATCATTAATAATTTCCCCTTCCGAGGGAGATTTCAGCCTGATGGTTGGTGAAATTCCAGCTTTTGGAGGAAGATTTTGGTCACGATAAGGGCTTTTAAAGCGGAAAATTTCCCCTTTTTCTTCTGCCTCACTTCTCAAATTTTCAAGCTCTTCCTGTGTGACATAGCATTCATAGGCGCTGCCAATTTCTAAAAGCTTTTTCGCCACTTCTCTATGACGAGCTTCATTTCCCGACTGCATGACAAAGTCACCATCAAATTCAAGACCAAGCCATTTCATGCCATCAAAAATGGCTTCCACCGCTTCAGGCGTTGATTTTGCTTTATTTGTGTCTTCAACTCTGAGTAAAAATTTTCCTGCATGGCGTCTTGCAAAAAGATAGCTGAAAATTGCTGTTCGAGCATTACCAATGTGGAGAAACCCAGTTGGGCTAGGGGCAAATCTTGTTACAATTTCTGTCATTTTCCACCTTTCGAAGCTTGATTAAAAATCTCAATTCCAGCGTCAGTTAAAGGATGCTCAATAAGTTGCTTAATCAGCTTTGCAGGCATTGTAGCAACATCGACACCTAATTTAGCAACCTCAATGACATGTTGTGTGTGTCTGATGGAAGCGGCCAGAATTTCTGTTTCGAACATATAGTTCGAATAAACTTGGCAAATGTCTGAAATTAGAGAAAGGCCAGATTGTGAAATGTCATCAAGCCTCCCAATGAATGGAGAAACATAAGCCGCTCCGGCTTTAGCTGCAAGAATCGCTTGTGAAACTGAGAAACAAAGCGTCATGTTAACTGGAATGTCTGATGCAGACAAAATGCTGCAAGCTTTGACGCCATCTAGAGTCATTGGAAGCTTTACCACAACATTTTCTGCAATTCCTGCAAGGATTTTGCCCTCTTTGACCATTTCGTCGCAGAAATTTGAGTTAACTTCGGCGCTCACTGGACCTGAAATGATTTTGCAAATTTGTTTAATGACGTCTTTAATGTCGCCGCCATTTTTTGCAATTAATGAAGGGTTAGTTGTGACGCCATCAATGATGCCAAGTTCGTTTAATTCCTCAATTTCACTAATTTCTGCCGTATCTATAAAAAACTGCATTAAAATTCTCCTTTGGTGAATAATATTCTAAATTCCAACAATGTCACCATATTGAATGATTTCAATTTGACCGTTTGGCAATTCTAGCTTAATGTTGCATTGTTTGTCAATGCCCCAAAATTTTCCTGTTAGTTGCTCATCTTTCCTGGAAACTTGAATGATTTCTCCAATGAAAGCGGCCTTATTAAGCCATTTTTCACAGATTATTCCAAAGCCAAATTCATAATATTGAGATTTTAGAGAAAGAAATTTTTGAATATATTTATCAAGAAGATCATCAGATGAGATTGTAATTCCTTCAGCAAAAAGATTTGTTGCAGGGTAGGAAGTTTGGGTGGGGTGAGAGAAAATGTTAACTCCCATGCCCATGATGAGCCAATTTAATGTTTTATGTTGATGGTCAATTGAAGATTCGCTCAAAATGCCCGCCAGTTTCTTACCAGAGAATAAGACATCATTTGGCCATTTATAAGAAATTTTTTCCTCCACATTAAAATTCTCACAAATCACTTCACCAAGTGCAACTGCACTCAAAAAAGGGATGATTGGGAGTGATGAAAAATCAAATTCAGCATCATTCTTAAAGATTAAGGAAAAAGTGAGATTTCCGGGGTTAGAATGCCAAATTCTGCTAAGACGCCCTTTACCATTTGTTTGTGTCTCTGCCCAGATTAAAGTGTTTGAAGAAACATGATCGGAATCAAGCAGGCGTTTTGCTTCTTCATTAGTGCTGTCAATTTTATTAAAAATCAAAATATCAAATTTTTGATCCCAATTTTTGCTAATGTTATTTTCCATTTTCCTCTAAATGATGCTCAATGACGAAGCTTTTTTGGGCGTGAAGTGCGCTGCATAGAAGTGCATCTTGTGCGGTGAAAAAAACTAAATTAAAAATCACTGAAATGAATAAAATGAATTTTATGATTTTTGAGTTGACTGGATCTAGAGGTTTTTGTGCTGCATTTTCACCGAAATAGCAAATTTTGACAATACGTAAATAGTAAAATGCAGAAATCACACTTGCAACTGCAGCAATGACAACTAAGAAATATAATGATTCATTAACTGCTGCTGACATAACATAATATTTTGCGAAGAAACCTGATAAAGGCGGAATTCCGGCCATTGAAAACATGAAAATTAACATGGAAATTGCAAATAATGGATTTGTTTTCGCAACGCCTGCAAGATCTTCAATTTCTTCAAAATTTTTCCCGTCTCTTCTCATTGAATGAATTAATGTGAAAACCCCAAGACTCATAATGGCATATATCACAAGATAAGCAACTAGAGAGTTGATGTGAGTGACAAATCCGCTTGCAAGAGCAAGTGTTGCAAATCCAACATGTCCAATTGAGCTATAGGCCATCAGGCGTTTTATGTTTTTTTGCCAAATGGCGCCAAAAGAACCCACAATCATGGAGATGATTGAAACGAAAATGATGATCTGCTGCCATTTCACAACCCATGAATCGAACACTCCAAAAAGAATTTTTGTGAGAGTCAAGATTGCAGCAATTTTTGGCACAATTGCAAAAAATGACGTGACAATTAATGGTGAACCTTGATAGACATCTGGAGTCCACATGTGAAATGGTGCGGCAGAAATTTTAAAGCAAAAAGCCACAATAATGAAAATCATTCCAACTAAAACTGCAAGTTCAGGAGCGCCATTTGACGCAAAATGTGATTGTATCACAGTGAAGTTAGTGCTTCCAACAAAACCATAAACCAAGGAAACTCCAAACAAGACAAAGCCAGAGGCAAGCGCGCCCAAAATGAAATATTTTAAACCAGCTTCCGATGAATTAGCATTTTTCCTGTCATAAGCCGCCATTACGTAGAGGCTCAAAGATTGAAGCTCTAGACCCATATATAAAGTTAGAAAATCATTCGCAGAAATCATCACCATCATGCCAACAACAGAAAATATTATTAAAATTGGAAATTCAAATGTTTTGCAAGATTGATCTTGGCTGGCAAGATGTAGAAATAGGACGCAAATGGTTGCAATTAACAAAATGATTTTACTAATAATCACAAAAGAATCACTGACCATCAAATTATTAAAGGAAAAAATCTTCTCAGCCAGAGAATTTTCTGCAAAATAGAAACAAATTCCGAGAGCAGCAACAAGAATCAAAATTGAGCATGTGATGATGTGTGATTCAAAATTTTTACATTTTTCTGATTTTAGAAATGCAGCAAGAACCAACAAAATCATTGCTGCAATTGCCATGAAAATTTCTGCCATATTGCTAAAAACACCAGCACCTAATGTTGCAGTGATATTTTCTATTAGATTTGTTTGAAGAATATTTTGGATCATTTTTTCTACTTTATTAATGTTATGAAATTTTGCATGTGATTAATTATGTTCTCTTGAATTGAAACTTCAAAGAAATTAGTCAAAAATGTGATTTGCACGCCAAATAGAATTGTTAAAATGACTAAAGGCACAAAAACAAAAATTTCTTTCTTTGTCAGATCTGGCATTTTTTTGAGTTCTTCTGATGCCACTTCACCATACATCAGTTTTTTGAACAGAAGAAGCATATAGGCTGCGCCAAAAACTACACCGCTTGACATTAAAGCAGCAGTGATTTTATCTGTTTTAAAAATGCCAAGCAAACTCACAAATTCCCCTGCAAAACCACTTGTGCCAGGCAAACCAACAGAAGCCATGACAAAAAACAGGAAAATCACAGCAAATTTGGGCATGACATTTGTGACACCGCCATATTTTGCAATTTCTTTCGTATGCATGCGGTCATAAAGCACGCCAACACACAGGAACAAAGCTGAAGAAACCAGACCATGACTGATCATTTGGATGATTGAACCTTCAATTGCTTCCAGATTAAATGCAAAAATCCCCGCAGTCACATAGGCCATGTGAGCTACTGAGGAATAGGCTATGAGTTTTTTCATATCAGTTTGCACCAAAGCCACTAAAGAAGCGTAAACCACTCCAATGATGCTTAAAATGAAAACAAAATCAGCAAAATATTGTGACGCTGCTGGAAGCATTGGGAGGGAGAATCTTAAAAAACCATATCCACCCATTTTCAGCAAAATCCCGGCTAAAATGACTGAACCAGCTGTTGGAGCTTGCACGTGAGCGTCAGGAAGCCATGTGTGAAATGGAAACATTGGGACTTTCACAGCAAATGAAGCAAAAAATGCAATCCAAAGCCATTTTTGAATTTCGAGAGAGAATTTGGGCACTTCTGTGTTTAAGAGAGCAATGTCCATTGTTCCCGTTTTGGAATATATAAATAAAATTGCAATTAATAGCAAAATTGAACCAGCCAGCGTATATAGAAAAAACTTTAAAGCCGCATATATTCTGTTTTCTCCACCCCACACACCAATGATTAAAAACATTGGAATCAGAACAGCTTCAAAGAAAAGATAGAACAGAATGAAATTTAAAGAAGAGAAAACACCAATCACACAAGATTCTAAAATTAAAAAACAAGACATATATTCTTTCAGTCTGAATTTCACTGAATTCCAACTGCTGACAATGCAAATGAAAATTAACAAAGCTGTGAGAGGTACAAAGAAAATGGAAATTCCATCAAGCCCCAGATGGTAGGAAAAATTGATTGTTTCGCTTAAAGAAATTCTCTCAACCATTTGAAAAGAAGCTGTTTTCTGATCAAATTCTTTTAAGGTTGATAGTGAAAAAATAAAATTTGCAAAACTCACCACTAAAGCAATGCTTTTTGCTGTCTTAGATTTTTGCTGATCATTTCCTTGAGCCAGAATCATTATTAAAGCCGCCCCAATGAGTGGCAGAAAAATCAGCAAGGAAAGAATTGGGAAATTATTCGTCATTTTATTTTCTCAAAATTTATTTATAACTAAAAGATAAACCATGTCATAATAATTAACAGACCAAGGACCATGATATATGCGTAATTATATAGCAAACCTGTCTGAATTCGGCTCACTATTTTTGCAAAAGCAACCGTGAATCTGGCTGAGGCATTTGGGCCATGATGATCAATTATTTTAATGTCAATTTCATTCCAAAGGAATTTACCTAATTTTTTGGTTGGATTCACAAAAATGCATTCATATATTTCATCTACATAAAATTTATTAACGGACAGCAAATAAAATGGCTTGAGACATTTTGCTGAAATTCCTGGCAATGAAGGCAGCCACACATAGCATATGTAGGACAAAAGAATGCCAAGCAGACCAACAATCAAAGGGAGCAGTTTGATGAAAATTGGCACATGATGGGCAAGCTCTAAAATTTCTGGTTTTGATGCAACTGAAATTGAATCTTGAAAAAAGTTACCCTCATGAGACACCATTGAAAAGAAACCAGAACCCACAAAACCTGCAAAGACTGCACCAATTGCAAGAATATAGAGAGGTATCATCATTGATTTTGGTGACTCATGCACATGGTGAAGAACTTCTTCAGAAGCCCTGCTTTTGCCATGGAAAACCAAAATCAGCAAGCGCCAAGAATAGAAAGAAGTGAGAAAAGCAGCGCAAATTCCACACCAAAATGCAAAATCAGAAAATTTTGTGTTTGCAGCATAGGTTGCTTCAAGAATGATGTCTTTCGAGAAAAAGCCAGCAAAAGGGAAAACTCCTGCAAGTGCTAAAGAGCCAATCCACATTAAAGCGTGAGTCTGAGGAATTTTTCTCCAAATCCCACCCATTTTTCTGATGTCTTGCTCATGGCTCATTGCATGAATCACGCTTCCAGCACCAAGGAAAAGCAAGGCTTTGAAGAAGGCATGTGTCATTAAATGGAAAACACCAGCGCTGTAAGCTGAGACACCACAAGCAAAAAACATATAGCCAAGTTGGCTACATGTGGAATAAGCGATGATTTTTTTAATGTCATTTTGAGTCAGCGCAATTGATGCAGCGAAAATGCATGTGATTCCACCCACAATTGTAACCATATTTCTTGCAATTTCTGCATGTTCAAACAAAGGTGAGCAACGCGCAACAAGGAAAACCCCCGCCGTGACCATGGTGGCTGCATGAATTAAAGCTGACACTGGTGTTGGACCTTCCATTGCATCAGGGAGCCATGTGTGAAGGCCAATTTGTGCTGATTTACCCATGCTACCAATGAAAAGCAGCACACAAATTAAATTAATTGCATCAAAATTCATTCCAAAAACTGAAATCACATCATTTTGATGTTCTGAAATTTTTGCAAAGATTTTAGAAAACTCAACTTCACCAAAAATTGTGAAAATTGTGAAAATTCCTATGATGAAAGCAAAATCCCCCACGCGATTCACAATGAAAGCCTTCATTGCAGCCGCATTTGCTGATGTTTTTTTGAACCAGAAACCAATCAACAAATAGGAGCAGAGACCAACGCCTTCCCAACCAAGAAACAATTGGATTAAGTTATTTGCCGTAACCAGCATTAACATGAAAAATGTGAAGAGAGAAAGATAGGACATGAAACGGGGCTTGTGAGGATCTTCACTCATGTAACCAACAGAATATAGATGAACGAGGGAAGAAACTGAAGTCACAACCACAAGCATGACCGAAGTCAATGAGTCAATTTTAATGCTCCAATTAAAAGAAAGCATGCCAGAATTAAACCATTCCAGTAGAATGATTTCTTGTTGATTTCTGTAAAGAAGAAATTCAGCAAAAACTTTAATGGAAATTAAAGCAGACAGGACCACCATGCTTGTTGTGATTATTTGAGCATGCCGATCTTTTATGACGCTGGAAAAAAGACCAACAATCATTGAACCTAAAAGTGGAGATAGTAAGATTAATGTTATCATTTTATTCACCCTTTCATTTTACTGACATCATCAACGGCAATTGAGTTATTATTTCTAAAAAATGCAACAAGAATTGCAAGTCCAATGGCCGCCTCTGCAGCTGCCACGGTGAGAATCATGATTGTGAAGATCTGGCCGGACAAATCTTTTAAATGGCTTGAGAAAGCCACAAAATTTATGTTCACCGACAACAAAATCAATTCTATTGACATTAAAATGATGATGATATTTTTTCTATTCAAGAAAATTCCACAAATGCCAATCACAAAAATGATGCTACTTAAAATTAAAAAATGTTGTAATTCTATTGTTTGAAACAAAGGATTAGTCATTTGTCACCTCAACTCCACTACCCGTTTTAACTTTGACAAAAGCAACCGATTCTTTAGGGTCTCTGTCTAATTGTTTTGCAATATTTTGACGTTTCACAGACCTGTCTTTGCGAATGGTTAAAGCAATTGCACTGATCATGGCCACAAAAAGAACTAGGCCGGCTAATTGAAAAACATAAAAATATTTTGTATAGAGAATTTCACCAATTGCATGAGTGTTTGTGACTGCTTCATTAAAAGGAGAGCTCACATTATCAAAAATTTTTGCTTGAATTTTTGATGCCTTAAACACCATGATTAATTCAACTAAAAAGAAAATTGCAATGATGAGCACCATTGGTAAATTCCTGATGAATCCCTCTTTCAAAGCCACAAAATTCACATTAATCATCATGACCACAAAAAGGAAGAGAACTGCAACCGCGCCAACATAGACAATGACCAAAGTCATGGCAATGAATTCTGCGCCAAGAAGTACAAAAATTCCTGAAGCGCTGAAAAATGCGAGAATTAAGAACAGAACTGAATGAACCGGGTTCTTAACAGAAACCACCATCAATGCTGATGAGATGATGATTATGCTGAAAATGAAAAAAAACATATTTACAATCATTGGTTGTTTTGTCTCTTATATAAAGTTACTAAAAATTCATTTATAAGGATAGTCTGATGAAAGCTTTGTTTCAAGCTCTTTTTCCCAAATTTCTCCATTAGCAAGCAGTCTTTCTTTATTATATAATAATTCTTCATGTGTTAATGTTGCAAATTCAAAATTTGGACCTTCAACAATTGCATCAACCGGACAAGCTTCTTCACACATTCCGCAATATATGCATTTTGTCATGTCAATGTCATAGCGAGTTGTTCTTCTGCTACCATCTTCTCTTGGTTCTGCTTCAATTGTGATGGCTTGTGCTGGGCAAATTGCTTCACAAAGTTTGCAGGCAATGCAGCGTTCTTCGCCGTTTGGATAGCGCCTTAATGCATGTTCTCCACGGAATCTTGGGCTGATTGGTCCTTTTTCATAGGGATAGTTGATGGTGACTTTTGGTTTGAACATATATTTTAAAGTTAAAGCCATGCCGGAAATAAGTTCCCATAAGAGCATTGATTTAGCTGTTTTACTGATGAATTTCATTTTTCTTCTCTACCATATGAATTATAAATTATTTGGCAAAAGGCCTTTGGAAAGCAGAACTGAGGCTACCAAAACTAACCATATTAATGTAAATGGAAGCAAAACTTTCCAACCTAAACGCATTAATTGATCATATCTATAGCGTGGAAATGTTGCGCGAACCCACAAGAAGCAGAAAAGCACAAAGCAAACTTTAAGTGCAAACCACAGAAAATTTGGCACAAAACCCAAAAATTCAATGCCAAAAGGTGGAAACCAACCGCCAAAAAAGAAAATCACTAACATTGAGCTGACCAAAATCATGTTCGCATATTCCCCAAGAAAAAACATGGCAAATGTCATGGAAGAATATTCCACATTATAGCCCGCAACAAGCTCAGCTTCTGCCTCAGGAAGGTCAAAAGGCAAGCGATTTGTCTCAGCCAAAATTGAAATGAAAAACACAATCACCATGGGAAAAAGCAAAAGATCAACAAACCAAGGCAGTGAATGCTTAATTAAAACAATTTCCTTCAAATTCAAAGTTCCAACTGTGAGCAAAACAGTGACAATCACAAGACCCATTGAAACTTCGTAGGAAATCATTTGCGCTGAAGAACGAATGGCGCCCAAAAAAGCATATTTAGAATTACTAGCCCAACCAGACATGATGATGCCATAGACCCCCAAAGAGGAAGTGGCAAGGAGATATAAGACTCCGACATTAATGTTTGAAATTGCACCATTTTCAGAAAATGGAATGACAGCCCAGCCAATTAAACTAAGCACAAAAGTGATCATTGGTGCAATGATGAAAACAACTTTGCTGGAGCTTGCAGGGATGATGATTTCTTTAAACATCAGCTTCACAGCATCGGCAAATGGCTGTAACAAGCCAAAAGGGCCAACCACATTAGGGCCGCGACGCATTTGCATGCATGCAATGACTTTCCTCTCTGCCAGAGTTAAATAGGCCACGCAAATTAACAAAGGTAAAGTCAAAATCAGAATTTTGAAAATAATTTCAACTAGAGGAAGAATGTAAGATTGCCAAATTTCACTATCCATTTACGCACCCGTTTTCTTGAGTTTGATTTTGCTGACACATTCAGACATGGTTCTTGAGGCACGGCTGATTGGGTCTGTCATATAATAATTTTCAACTGCAGCAATAATTTTTTTACTTGGCAGGCTCAAATTTGATGAAGCTTCAAATTCCCAATTTTCCTGCCTAATTTCGCCATATTGCCCCAAAGACTTATGTTCAGCAAACATTTCTTGCTGCACTTCTTGCACATTTTTGTGTTCATTAATGCCAAAGAGTTTGTTACGCAACATGCTGATGATTTTCCAATCTTCCAAGGCCTGCCCAAGAGGCTTAATTGCCGCAATAGTTTTTTGCAAACGACCTTCCAAATTCACAAAACTTGCTTCTTTTTCAACATAGGACGTGGCAGGCAGAATCACATTTGCATTATGTGCACCAACATCACCATGATGACCTTGATATATGATGAATGTTTCTTCTAAATCAGAAAGGTCAATTTCATCTGAGCCAAGCAGATATAACACTTTGATGGAGCCATATTTGCAAGCCGAAATGATTTCTTTTGTTGACTTACCTTTAGCACCTGGCAAGAAATCTAAATCAAGCCCACCAACTCTAGAAGCAGCTTGATGCAAAATATTGAAACCATTCCACTGTCCCGAAATCACGCCAAATTTTTCTGCAATTGCAGCACAAATTCCAAGCATATGCTCGTGAGATTTCAGAGCTTCTTCCCCAAGAATGATCATGGGGTTTTTTGCATTTTTCAGAATTTTACAAAATTCATGTTTATCATGCAAAATGTCATTTAAAATGCTAATGTCAAGACCAAGATTCTCAATTGCATAGGTCTGGTCATCAAGAAGGCCAATTGAGGCAATTTTGAAATTTCCCTGCAAAAATCTTTTTCTCAAACGAGCTCCCAAAATGCTGGCTTCAAATCTCGGATTTGCACCAATGATGAGGCAAACATCGGCAGACTCAATTCCCGCAATGCTGCTGTTAAACAAGTAAGAAGAACGGCCATGTTTATTATCAATGTGAAGATCTTCAGGTCTGCAATCTAAATTCTCAGAACCAATCTGCTTCATCAATTTCTTAAGCAAAAACATGGACTCAAGGTCGCTTAAATTCCCTGCAAGAGCAGCAATTTCTTCTGGCTTTGCATTATTCATTTTTTCTGCAACAAGAGAAATTGCTTCCTTCCAAGTTGCTTTATAGAATTTTCCATCTTTTCTAATGAGAGGAACATCAAGTCTTTGCAATCTGAGGCCGTCATAGGAAAAACGAGTCTTATCAGAAATCCATTCTTCGTTAATTTCTTCATTAGCGCGCGGAAGAATTCTCATGACCTGCAAAGCTTTTGAGTCAATTCTGATGTTTGAGCCAACAGCGTCAAGCACGTCAATTGATTCTGTGGGTTTCAGTTCCCAACTTCTTGCAGTGAAAGCAAAAGGTTTTGAAGTCAAAGCGCCAACAGGGCAAAGGTCAATGATGTTTCCTGAAAGCTCTGAGGAAATCGCTTTTTCCACATAGGTTGAAATTTCAACATGTTCTCCTCTGCCAATTCCTCCAAGCTCCTCAACTCCAGCAATTTGAGTGATGAACCGGACGCATCTGGTGCAATGAATGCAACGATTCATGTGCGTCTCAATGAGCGGACCCATATATTTATCAGGAACAGATCTTTTATTTTCTGTGAAACGATTTTCTCCTCGCCCATAGAACATTGCCTGATCTTGCAAATCACATTCTCCACCTTGGTCACAAATTGGGCAATCAAGAGGGTGGTTAATGAGCAAAAATTCCATGACACCTTCTCGGCCTTCTTTGACTTTCTTGCTTTTTGTATGCACAATCATTCCTTCAGCAGCAGGCATGGCGCAGGATGCAACTAATTTTGGTGATTTTTCAACTTCAACCAAGCACATTCTGCAATTTCCTGCAATTGATAATTTTTCATGATAGCAAAATCTAGGGATTTCCTCACCTGCTTGCTCACAAGCTTGCATGACAGTCATTCCGTCCTGCACCTCAATTTCTTTTCCGTCAATTATCAATTTTGGCATTTGTGTAATCCTCAAGCAATTCTTTGTCTGTTGCGATAGTTCTTAATTCTTTGTTCAATTTCTGGCCTGAAATGTCTAATCAAGCCCTGAATTGGCCAGGCGGCTGCGTCACCAAGTGCGCAAATTGTGTGGCCTTCAATTTGTTTTGTCACTTTTTCCAGCATGTCAATTTCTTCAATTTTGGCATTACCCTCAACCAACCGCACCATCACACGCCACATCCAGCCTGTTCCTTCACGACATGGAGTGCATTGACCGCAAGATTCATGCATGTAGAATTTACTGAGACGCGCAATTGCTTTAATGACATCTGTTGATTTATCCATGACAATGATTCCAGCTGTTCCTAGACCAGATTGAACATTTTTTAAACTGTCAAAATCCATTAAAACTGTGTCACAAATTGACTTTGGCAAAAGTGGAACTGAAGAGCCGCCTGGAATGACTGCAAGCAAATTATCCCAACCGCCACGAACTCCACCAGCATGTTTCTCAATTAACTCTTTCAAAGGAATTCCCATTTCTTCTTCAACATTGCACGGATTATTCACATGACCAGAAATGCAGAAAATTTTTGTTCCAGTGTTACCTGGCCTGCCAATGGAAGCAAACCAATCAGCTCCTCTTCTTAAAATTGTGGGCACCACAGCAATTGATTCAACATTATTAATTGTTGTTGGGCAGCCATATAGGCCAATTGCGGCAGGGAAGGGTGGTTTAAGACGCGGCATGCCTTTTCTGCCTTCGAGACTTTCAAGCAATGCTGTTTCTTCACCGCAAATATATGCACCAGCTCCTCTATGAAGATGCAAGTTAAAATCAAAGCCAGAGCCGCATGCATTCTTGCCAATGAGTCCATTTTCATAGGCCTCGTCAATGGCTTTTTGGAGAATCGCTGCTTCATTATAAAACTCACCTCGAATGTAAATATAGCAAGTAGAGGCATTCATTGCAAAGCTTGCAATCAAACAACCTTCAATGAGTTTATGTGGCTCATTTCTGATGATGTCGCGGTCTTTACATGTGCCTGGCTCGCTTTCATCAGCATTAACCACTAAATAGGATGGTTTATCAGATTTTTTTGGCATGAAAGACCATTTGGTGCCAGTTGGGAAGCCAGCTCCTCCTCTTCCTCTGAGGCCTGATTTTTTAACTTCTTCAATTAACCAATCTTGGCCTTTTGATAAAAATTCTTTTGTTGAATTCCAATCGCCCCTTTTTTTTGCTGACTCAAGAGTGAAACTTTCTTCTCCATAGAGATTAGAGAAAATTCTATCATTTTTATTTAGCATTTTCCGTCTCCTGATTCTTAAGTTCCGCTTCAGATAATGGTTTTGAGCATTGTCTGTTTTTATATGAACCAATTTTCACATTTTTTCCATTTTTGAGCGTTTTCACAATTTGTGCAATATTTTCTGGTGAAATATCTTCCACAAAATCATCATTAATTTGCACAATTGGCGCGTTAACACAAGCACCGAGGCACTCCACCTCAACTAAACTAAACATGCCATCTTCTGTTGATTGTCCTGGTTTAATGCCAAGCTCTGTTTCTAAAGTTTTCATGATTTTTTCTGCGCCACAAAGCATGCAAGGTGTGGTTCCGCAAACTTGAACCAAAAATTTTCCAACTGGTTTCAAGTTAAACATTGTGTAAAAACTAGCAACTTCATAAACTCTCATGGTGGCAACTTCAGCAATTAATGCAATTTCATCCATTGCCTCCATTGAAACCCAGCCTCCAGACTGTCTTTGCGCCAAGTCAAGCAATGGGAGAATTGCACTTGCTTTTCTGTCAGCAGGATATTTTGCCAAAATTTGTTCGATTTTTTTGGAATTTTCTGAGTCAAATTTAAAAATTTTCCTTTCTGTCATCTATCTACTTCTCCAAAAACAATATCTAAACTCCCAATATTTGTCACAACATCTGCAAGCATGTGGTTTCTTGACATGAAATCAAGACCTTGTAAATGAGCAAATCCTGGGGCTTTAATTCGGCATCTATATGGCTTGTTAGTGCCATTTGCCACTAAATAAACACCAAATTCACCTTTTGGCGCTTCCACAGCTGCATAGCACTCACCTTGAGGAACTCTAAATCCTTCGGTATATAGTTTAAAATGGTGAATTAACGCTTCCATTGAGCGCTTCATTTCTGCTCTTGGCGGCGGCGCGATTTTGCGATCTAATGTCATCACCGGACCTTTCGGCATTTCATTCAAACATTGCTTAATGATTTTAATTGATTCATACATTTCACCAACACGGAGCAAATAGCGATCATAGCAATCACCATTTTTGCCAATCACAACGTCAAAATCCATTTTATCATAAATTTCATATGGCTGCGATTTTCTCAAATCCCAAGCAATTCCAGAACCTCTGAGCATCGGACCACTGAAACCCCAATTCATGGCTTCTTCTTTCGAAACAACTCCAATGTCAACCGTTCTTTGCTTCCAAATTCTGTTTTCAGTGAGCAAATCTTCAACATCTGCAAGAATTTTTGGAAAATCTTCTGCAAAATCCATGATCTCTTCTTCAAGGCCATGTGGCAAATCGCCAGAGACACCTCCTGGACGGAAATAATTTGCATGCATTCTGCCACCTGAAACTTTTTCATAAAATTCCATCATTTTTTCACGTTCTTCAAAAAGCCACAAAAGAGGTGTTGTTGCCCCTAAATCCAAAGCTTGCGTTGCAATGTTTAAAGTGTGATTCAAAATTCTGGTGATTTCACTAAAAAGAACGCGAATATATTGCGCTCTCATTGGCACTTCGCAATTAAGCAGTTTTTCAACCGCTAAAGCAAATGCATGTTCCTGACACATTGGTGAGACATAGTCCAGCCTGTCAAAATAAGGCACGGCCTGGAGGTAAGTCTTATGTTCGATGAGTTTTTCTGTGCCTCTGTGAAGCAAGCCAATGTGAGGATCTGCACGTTCAATGACCTCCCCATCCATTTCAAGAATCAGCCTTAACACACCATGAGCAGCAGGGTGCTGAGGGCCAAAATTAAGGGTCATGTTTTTAAGTTCAACTTCAGACATTTCATTTATGCTCTTAATTTAAAATTTTTCTGGGTCAAATTTTGCTTTTTCATCACCAGGAAGCTCGGCTGCAATGCCCTCCCACGGACTTTCAAAATCAAAATTACGAAATTCTTGTGTTAAATTCACTGGTTCATAGACAACTTTTTTTTGCTCTTCATCATAGCGCACCTGGTGATAGCCGCTTAAGGGGAAATCTTTTCTTAAAGGGTGACCTTGGAAGCCATAGTCAGTGAGAATTCTTCTCAAATCTGGGTGATTCTCAAAAATGATGCCATACATGTCGAAAATTTCACGCTCATACCACCCAGCCCCTTGGAATATTTCACAAGACGAAGGCGCATGTTCACCTTCTGCCAAATTAATTTTAACACAAATTCTTTGGTTTTCTTCTAAATTTAAGAGATTATAAATGACTTCAAATCTCTTAACCCTATTCAAAAAATCACAAGCAAAAACATCTGTGATCACGCGAAACTTCAATTCATCTTTAAGGGTGGTAAGACATTTGATTAAGTCCTTTTTTTCAACCATAACAAAGACCATATCTTTCTCTTTTCGCACATCTGAAGTGAATTTGGCTAAAGATTTTTTTAGATTATCAAAGAAATTTGTCATATTTTCATCTCATCTTTTAATCGTGCCAACTTTGGCAATTTTTCTTTGAAGCTGCAAAACGCCATAGAGCAGTGCCTCAGCAGTTGGAGGGCAGCCAGGAACATAAACGTCAACAGGCACAATTTTGTCACATCCACGCACCACTGAATAGGAATAGTGATAATAGCCACCGCCATTTGCGCAGCTTCCCATGGAAATGACATAGCGCGGTTCAGGCATTTGGTCATAGACTTTTCTTAATGCGGGTGCCATTTTATTTGTGAGAGTTCCGGCCACAATCATCACATCTGACTGTCTTGGACTTGGCCTAAAAAGCAATCCAAACCTGTCCATATCATAGCGGCTGCCGGCTGCTTGCATCATTTCCACAGCGCAGCAAGCAAGGCCGAAAGTCATTGGCCAAAGAGACCCCGTTCTTGCCCAATTTGCAAGCTGGTCAAGTTTTGCAAGCACAAATCCTCTATCTTGAATTTCCTCAGCAACTTTATTAATCAACAAATCTTGATCTGTTGATGGCTTCATTTGATATAAATTTTTATTTAAATTTGTCATTATTTTTAATTTCTCATAAATTCTAATGATTAATCATTCCCAGTCCAAAGCACCTTTTTTCCATTCATAAATAAAACCAACTGTTAAAATGAAAAGGAACAGCATCATTGACCAAAAACCAAACATTCCAATTTTTCCAAGAGTGATGGCCCAAGGGAAGAGAAAAGCAATTTCCAGATCAAAAATGATGAAAAGAATGGCGACCAAATAGAATCTGACATCAAATTCGCCTCTTGAATCATTGAAAGGCTCAAAACCACATTCATAGGCGCTGAGTTTTTGCTCACCTGGTTTATTTGAAGCAAGGACCATGGGAATCAGAAAAAACAAAATTGAAAAAGCTGAGGCAATGATGAAAAAAACAATCACCGGAAAATATTCATTCAAAATGGCATAATTTATTATTGGCATTATTCGAATTTCCACCCTATCTAATAACATTTTACTATCAGAAATTATAGCATGAGATACAGATATTACATATAATTTTGAGTTATAATAGGCAAAAAGGGCAAAAACTTCAATAGTAAAATGCTAAAATAGCACATAAATTTCCAAAAAGTTTTTCACAAAATCCTTGCCTTGAGAAAGTTCTAACTTGAAATATAGTAAAATGATATATAGAATATACATATGTAGTTTAATAATAAAAGAAATAAAATGAAAATAATTGCACCAGAAAAAACAGAGAATCTTGAAACGCCTAAAGAAAATTGTCATGTCATTGTGATTGGTAATGAAAAAGGTGGGGCAGGGAAGACCACAACTTCAATGCATTTAATTGTGAGCCTTCTTGAATTAGGGTTCAAAGTTTCAACTTTAGATCTTGATGTGAGACAGCGTTCACTTTCACGCTATTTGGAAAATCGATTTAAAACTTCAAGCAATAATGAAATTCCTCTTTCAATGCCTAATCACTATGTAATTGTGGAAAGTCAGAAGAATAATTTTGAGGAAAAAGAAGCGGAAGAAAGGCAAAATTTTCTTGAGATTTTTTCTGATGCTTGCAAAACAAGTGATTTTGTGGTCATTGACACGCCAGGAAGCAACAGCTTTCTTTCAAGAATGGCACATTCGCACGCCGACACAATCATCACCCCAATTAATGACAGTTTTCTAGATCTTGATGTGCTTGCAAATGTTGAAGCAGAGACTTTGAAAATCATTAAACCAACATTCTATGCTCAGACAATTTGGGAGCAAAAAATGGAAAAAGCAAAGAAAGATCCAAAAAAGCCAGTGCATGCCCAAATTGACTGGATTGTTGTGAGAAACAGGCTGAGCAATCTTGACGCAAAAAACAAGCAAAAAGTTCAAAAGGTTTTGGAAGAACTTTCCAAAAAAGTTGGCTTCAGGCTTGGACATGGTTTCAGCGAAAGGGTGATTTTCAGAGAACTTTTCCTCGAAGGACTCACTGTGCTTGACCTTGAAAAAGATGGGGTGAGAAGTAAAAATTTAGGAATTTCCGAAATTGCAGCAAGGCAAGAACTCAGAAATTTCATTAAGTTTCTAGGAATCAAAAAAATCAATAATTCTCTCGTTAACAGCAAAGAAGAAGAAATAGCTTAACATAAAATGAAAAGAAAATTTTTAAATGCAGCCAGCATTGGTGACATTGAAGCTGTGCGCTTGGCTTTAGCAGAAAATATTGATCCTAACTCAAAAGATGACAGAGGTGACACAGCGTTGATCTATGCAGTGGCAAATGGACATGCTGAGATTGTGGAATTGCTTCTTCATGTTGGTGCAAAAATTGAGCAAGAAAATTTCTTTGGCACAAATGCGTTGCAAAATTCAGCTCACTTCCCTGAAATATATGAAATGCTTTTAAACCATCTTTTAGTAAAAGCATGCAAAACTGGCAAATTATTCTCTGCCAAGATTTTGGCCGAAAGAGCATGTTCAACAAATGAAAATGCCATAAAAAATTTCCATCATTTTGCAAATTAGGACTTGTAATAACATTTGAAATAGCATATATTCACTCGAGTAAATAACCAATTTCCAGGAAGTCTTAATTGTCAAATCTCGAAAATAGCACAGCAAAAGAAATTTTAGCCGTAACTCAAAAAAAAACTTCAATTTCCGCAGTTTAAATTTTAAACCTAATGATCTGAAAAAAATCATCTCTCTTTGTTTCATGATCATTCTTGCCAGTTTTGTTGCAAATGTCTTGCGCGCCACGAAAGATGCTTTGGTGATTCCGCTGATGGGTGCTGAAGTGATCAGCACTTTAAAGCTCTATGCAGTTGTTCCTGCCGCCCTAATTTTCATTATTTTTTATTCCAAAATTTCAAACATATTACATCGCGACAAAGTTTTCACGGCAGTCATTGGTTTCTTTCTTGCTTTTTTGCTGATTTTCAATTTTTTCTTATATCCCAACGCAAATTCTCTTCAAGCTGATTTTTCTGACATATCTGCAAAATATCCAGCTTTCAAATGGCCTCTTTTGGTAGTTGGTAATTGGATTTTCTCTTTATTTTACGTGATTGCCGACATGTGTGGCAACATCATGATCTATGTGCTGTTTTTTAGACTAGCAAATGAAATTAACACTGTCGATGAAGCAAAAAAATATTATGCTTTTTTCATCATGATTGGTCATTTGGGACATATTTCTTCTGGCCTGACAGTTTCTTTCGTTTCAAGTTCATTCATTAACTCCGCTCAAGCCCATGGTCAAGAATCTTGGGATGAAGCAATGAGAATTTTCATTTTGATTGTGTCTGCTGCTTTAATACTCAAAATTTTCCTACATAATTGGATTTTAAAAAATGTCACAAGACCTTCAAGAGCACTTGCAGAACAAGCGGAATCTATGGAAAAACCTAAAATCAGCCTGATGCAAAGCCTAAAGCTTGTTTTTTCTTCAAAATATATCGGACTAATTGCAGCCATGATCATGTGCTATGGCGTTTCAATTAACATTGTTGAAAGCGTTTGGAAAAGCCAAGTCAGAATTGAATATCCCACAAATAATGAATATAATTTCTTCATGGGGCAAATTCAGACCTATGGCGGCATGTTTTACATCATTGTTGCATTTTTCGCGCTCATCATCATCAGAAAATTTAGTTGGCGTTTTTGCGCATTAATTCTACCAGTGGTGATTTTTATCACAGGTTTCCTTTTCTTTGCTTTGACCATTTTCCAAGGCACCATGGATCAGCTTTTGCTCTATTTTTCTGTGAGCTCTTGTGCGCTTGCTGTTTTTGTTGGTGCCATGCAAAATGTGCTAAGCAAATCAGTTAAATATGCAATTTTCGATACAACCAAGGAAATGGCATATATTCCCCTTGATGAGAATTTAAAAACTCAAGGAAAAGCAGCCTCTGACCTTTTGGGCCACAAAATCGGAAAATCTGGAGGGGCTTTCATTCAGTGGCTTTTGCTGACCATCATCCCTGATTCAACTTTACTGAGTCTGTCACAATATTTCTTCGTAATTTTCATCATTGTGGGAATTTTATGGTTTTACACAGTTTTTGAACTTGATAAAGAATTCCGCGCTCGCTTGCAATCAGATTTGTAGCTAAGATCACATAAAAAAGGGTTTGTGTTAGAGTAGCAGATAAAACAAAAAGACCAGTAAAATTTAACAACCTCTGTCATTGCGAGCGAAGCGCGGCAACCCAGTGTTATGTTGCATTCCATAGGAAAAACTATATAACATTTAGCGCTAATTTTAAGTCCGTCAAGAAATTCCTAAAGATCGCCATGCTCATGGCCATGCTCATGATCATGGTCGTGACTATAAATCTTCAAATGTTCAAGTGACTTTGGTGTAAAGATTTTTTGATATTCCGCATTATTTCTAATTTCGCTAGGGTGACCTTGACAGCAAACGTGATGATTTAAACAAATGACATAATCTGTCGATTTCATCACCATATGCAGATCATGAGAAATCATCAGCATGCTGATTTTTCGGTCTTTCTTAATTTTCTCAATTAAAGCATAAAACTCAATTTGACCATCAATGTCAACTCCTTGCATTGGCTCATCAAGAACTAATAATTCCGGGTCTTTCAGCAGAGCATTAGCAAAAAGCAAGCGCTGCATTTGACCGCCAGAAATTTTGTGAATTTGTTGTTTACTAATATTTTCAAGTCCAACTTCTTGGATGATTTGAGCAATTTTTTCTTTCGGATGTTTCATATTATTCATTAAATTCAGAAAATCAATCACCCTAATTGGCAAGATTTGATCGATATGAATTTTCTGTGGCATATAGCCAATTTGAGACATTTTTATTGTCCTTTTAACTTCACCTGAATCTGGTTTTAAAAGGCCAAGAATAATTTTCACTAAACTTGTCTTCCCGCTCCCATTTGGTCCAATCACAGTAATAATCTCGCCTTTATGTAACTTAAATGAAACATTTTCAATGATTTTGCGACCAGCACTGAAGTTCAGATTCACAGCTTCAATGATGGTCATATTTTTAGCTCTTTCTTGATCCATGACTTATCTTTAGACAAAATTATATTTTATAAATAGAAATATTTTAGCGCATATTATCATTAATTATGCTAAAATAGATTTGCATTATTGAGAATATATCATAAAAACATAAAAATCAAACAGAGAAGAAACATGGAGAATGATAAACAGCTACAAAAACTATTAAACGAAGACAAGCTCTCGCACAAGGAAATCACAGGAAACATCATGGCCGAAATGCTTTGTGCAAAATTTTACCATGACATGTCAGGACCAATCACTGCCGTTGATAATAGCATTGAATTTCTGTCCGACCCAAATCCGCAAATGAGAGAGAGGGCAACCAATCTAATGAAATCAAGCTCAGCACAGTCAATTGCAAGGCTTGTGTTTTTTAGAAAAGCTTTCGGCGTCATTAAAGCTCAAGGTGACGCTAATTTGCTAGAAATCAAAAAAATGATCATCAATCTTCTAGCAGAATCAAAAATCTCCATCAAATGGTTTGATGAGCATATTAACATTTCTGGCATTTCAATTTCAAATGAAGTTGCAAAAATTCTCATGAATTTAATTTCAATCACTTCTTCTAGCTTAATTTTCGGTGGAGCCATTTCTGTTGATGCTGTGAAAGAAAATAATGCCACAAAAATCATCATAGAAACTTCTTCTGATCATCAAATCAACATAAATGAAGACATCAGAAAAATCATCAATAATGACCTTGATGAGGTGGCCATTAACACGAAGAACATTCAAGCACTATACATGACGCGAATTTGCCAGTCCGCTGGGGCAAGCATAAAAATTAATGATATTGATAAAAATCATATTAACTATGAAATTCATTTCTAAAAAAACCTAAAGGAGAAAAAAATGACATATAGAATCGAAACAGACTCATTTGGAGAAATTCAAGTTGAAAATTCAAAATATTGGGGAGCGCAAACGCAAAGATCTCTGGAAAATTTCAAAATTGGTGAAGAAAAAATGCCAGCTCCTCTCATCAGGGCTCTTGGCATTTTGAAAAAATCTGCTGCAATTGTTAATTTTGCTTATGGTAAAATTGATAAAAAAATATTCGATGCAATTTCACAAGCTGCTGAAGAGGTTGCCACTGGTAAATTAAACGAACATTTTCCACTTGTTGTTTGGCAAACTGGCTCTGGAACACAAACAAACATGAATGCTAATGAAGTCATCTCTAACAGGGCCATTCAAATTTTGGGTGGAGAAATGGGAAATAAAAAACTTGTCCATCCAAATGACCATGTGAACATGGGTCAGTCATCAAATGACACTTTCCCCACAGCCATGCATATTGCTGCTTGCATTGAGGTTCACCAAAAACTCATTCCATCTTTAGAAACGCTTCACTCAGCATTAACGAAGAAATCAGAAGAATTTAAACATATCATAAAAATCGGCAGAACACATTTGCAAGACGCAACGCCTCTAACATTAGGGCAAGAATTCTCAGCCTATTGCACCCAAATTAAATTTGGCATTGAAAGAGTGAAAGCAGCCTTGCCGAGAGTTTATTTCCTTGCACAAGGTGGCACAGCTGTTGGAACTGGACTGAACTCCACAAAAGGTTTTGCAGAAAAATTTGCAAAACAAGTTGCAGCAGAAACAAAAATTCCATTTGAAACTGCGCCAAATAAATTCGAAGCTTTGGCTTCAAATGATGCAATTGTTGAATTGAGCGGAGCATTAAATGTTCTTGCTGTGAGCTTAATGAAAATTGCTAATGACATTCGCCTGCTTGCTTCTGGCCCACGCTCAGGTTTTGGAGAGCTCAGCCTGCCTGAAAACGAACCTGGTTCATCAATCATGCCAGGAAAAGTGAATCCAACCCAATGTGAAGCAATGACCATGCTCTGCACGCAAATCATGGGAAATCACACAACAATCACTATTGCCGGCTCAAATGGCCACATGGAGCTTAATGTTTTTAAACCAGTGATGATTTATAATTTGCTCCAGTCAATTAGGTTAATTTCTGACGGATGTAATAATTTTGTACATAAATGTGTCGATGGAATCACCGCAAATCAAGATAACATCACCAATTTGCTACAAAGATCTTTAATGCTTGTAACTGCTCTAAATCCTCATATTGGCTATGATAATGCGGCAAAAATTGCAAAGAAAGCTCACAAAGAAGGAACTTCTCTCAAAGAAGCTGCGTTAGCATTAGAAATGCTCACATCAGAAGAATTTGACAAAATTGTTGATCCAAAATTAATGCTTGAACCAGGTGAATGAACGGGGGTTTTTGTGTTAGAAGATAAAACAAAGAGACTATTAACGGTTAACGACCTATCGTATAATTAAAAATTTAACAACTTCTGTCGTTGCGAGCCAAGGGCGCGTCAAACCAGAGTTATGTATTTTCCATAGGAAAAATAACTCTGGATTACCACAAAATTCTACAGCAAATGCAGAGGATATAAATTGGAGAATTTAAATAAAATGACCCTGTAAAATCATAGTCTCATTCCATGACTTTTTTTATATGACTTAGCTGTCGGCAAAATCAGTGACATAATCCCACTTTCTCTGTGCGTTTTTCACGTGAGGATGAGAGTTTTGTGACATGGTTGCTGCTGTGGCACGGAGTCAGGGCATCGCTTTCTGCTGAGATTTCTTTTTGATCTTCAGGGTCGATAGTGGAATCCATGTCATCGTCACTGAGGCTCATGGTGCTTGGAGTGGAGGTTGTTTCGTGGTAGAAATTGAATTTATCCAAAGTTTCTTCACTAATTCCATATGTTTCTATGATTCTATTGATTTCATCAATATGTTCAGGATTGTTTGGGGAGAGTAGATGATTTCTGCTGCTTACAGCCATATATGAATCACTGAAATTGCCTGGGAATCGATCTCCTTTTGGGAACCTAAAGGAGGATGTAAAGAATTTCTCAACTGTTTCGGTGTCATTTTGCCCTAGAGCGACTTCTGTGTTAGTAATATTTCCTAAGATTTTAAAAACATCATGGCTTTTAACAGCCTGAATTACATCAGTAATATATATTCTTAAAAGCTCAATCCAAAATGTAGGGCTATGCAATCTGCCCTTAGTTATACTTTCAAGATTAAAGACATTATATAATTTCTGAAACCGCTCTAACTCCTGTTCTATGATTCTATTTTCAGCATTTGCATGTTTTTCTGTAAAACCTATTCTCTCATCATTATTGTCTAATAGTTGAATGAAATTTATAGCAAAAGGGAATTTATAATGATATTTGATTGTGAAACAAAACATGAAATTTAGGGTATTTAAAGAAGTCCCTAGAGATATATTTCTTATTGAGAAATATTCCTCTAATATATTGTTCAGAGTTGGTAAAAACATTGCAATTTGAGACTGCAATATCTTTGTTTTATACTCTAAACTCCATCCATGACGGTAAGCATATTCCTTACCTCTCAATGTATAATTTTCTTCCTCAACATATTTTGCCAATCTCTCTGCGATTTCATCTTCAACACCATTTTTGAATTTGATTGATTGTTCTTTGCGGTCAAAATCTAAATTTTCTTTTGTTAGGAACTTTGATCTCATGTTGTTTCTCCTGCAAATTCACTATTTATCTTGCTCTTTGGTTTGAACTAGCTGCTCTTTGACTTGAGTTATCTGTAGAGCTTTGCCTATCTAATAATTTTCCTGTATTTTCTTCAATCACAGCTTCATTCTCAAGAATTAATTGTGCATATTGCGCTAATTGAGTGTTTTTTCTGGTTAATCCTTTGAAAGTTTCGACACCATCATCTAAACCTGCTTTTAATTTTGCAATTTGCTTTTTTCTCCACTCTTCGAAAACTATTCCTGTTTGAATGCCTAGTTCTAATATTTTGTCAGCTTTCTTCTTGTCTGCATTAGACATTTCATTGCCTAAATCTTTAATGAGTTTTATATATTCTTTGTCGCTTTCAAATGCAGGAGTGTAAATAAAATTGCCCCAGGCGTAAGTTATGCTGGGGTCTGATTCTAGTCCTGATATCATCAGCATTTGATTTTGGATTTTTTCATTTAAATTGAAAATATAAAATGCAGTAAAAAGATCGGTAATATCTTCTACATCGACAAATTTTGGTGCAATTTTTCTAAATTCTTCAGTAAGTTTTCCAATTACTGTGTTTTTACCATCATTATCGTCACTGATTCCGAAAATCTTTTTTAAAATTGCGGTAGTATTGGTGTTTTTACCAGATTCTACAACTGGAAGGTCTTTCATGTGGCTTCTGAATTTAACTACATAATTCGTCATCTTTGTTTCGAATGACTCAAACAGTTTACTTAAATTTTCATTAAATTCACTGATTTCTTCTTCTTTAACATCTTTAGAACTAATGAATTTGTCGATGATTTTTTCAACCAAGTCATTTTTAGATTTTTTATAACTTTCTTTTTCTTCTTTCAGTATTTTCGTAATTTCTTGCCAATCGATCTTTTCTGCTCTTATCACTAATGGTCTAAATTTTGGTTGGTTACCGGAATCTAACACATATTCTCTATTTTCATCAAACGGATCTATCAAGAATTTTGATGATTCTTCACCCCCCAAAACCCAGTTCCATTTTGGATTGGTTCTAATTGGATAGCCAACCTTGCGTAATAGATTGAACAGGAATATAATTTGTTTTTCGCCGTGTAATTTTAGTGCAAAACCTTTATTTTCACCAAATTCACTAAAGCTAAAATCGTTTTCCTCAGGAAATGCTTCAACAAGTTTTCTAGCTACATAATTCTTAATTTGCACATTTGCAATGACCACGGGGTAGGCTTCATCATCGCTGAAAGGCTCTGGGTTTGGGTTTCCGATTTCTGGTCCATGGTTGGTTGAAGCATTTGTGTCAGCTTTTTGTACGGACTTATAATCCCTTTCAGGGGTTGTAACTGAGCCAAGATCAGGGAAATAGCTTCTGTCGGTGAATTCTATGTTTTTATTGATTTCATGGGAAGCAAGAATATGTGCTTTAAGTTCAGAAGCTGATAATGCATCCTCCATGAATAATTCTCTCGTAATATCAACCAAAAAAGTTTCGCCATTAGCAAGAGGCATAATTTTTTGTCCTGATGATACAAGATCGTCATAGTCTGCTGTGATTATTTTTGGGCTGAATATTACTTTTTTATTTTGAGAGTCAAAAGAAGGTTCAATATAGGCAAGCACTTCAACATGTGTTGCTTCGAATTCGAATTTTTCTACATCTTCTTGTTGCTCTTTACGTGCAATAAAAGTGTCACCTTTTTGATTTAAAAAGAAAAATTTCCCATTAACCTTAATTGCAAAAACCGGCCTTTTATGTTCTTTATTGGTTGATAGAATTTCAGTTGTTACATCGATATTTTCAGGGTTGTCATCACCTTTTTTTCTAAAATAATATAAATCATATTCCTGTGCCTCCTCTTTTTCATCGTAGGAGATTCTATATTTATAGGAGATTTTATGTTTAAATCCTTCCCTAGCAACTGGTGTTATTTTATGATCCTCTCGAATGCGTACTGTTTTTTTGATTGCTTTGCAAAATCTAATACCATTAGGTGCTTTTAGAAGTGCATTCTTTATAAATTCTTCACTTGCCTTCTCATCATGAATTTCTGCGGCCAATTTCAGTGCTTCTTCTTCATCTTTATTTTTCCAAAGTTGACTTAACAATTGTGCATAGAAAGATTCATATTCTTCTTTTGCTTCTTCTTTTCCAAAAAGCTTGCTTAGCCTTGGGTTTAGCGGAATTTCCCCTGCAATTGGACCAAAATTAGAAGATTTTCCTTTAATATCAATGCCTTTCCCTGCATGTGTTCCGAGATCTATTTTGTCGCCAGCATTTTCGTTAATTGGTCTGTAAAAGAAAATGGAATTATTTGCTGTTATTGAGTTAAGCAACTCCGCTAGGTCTTTTCCGGCAAAACCAAATGGATTTCGCCTCAAACCATCTTTATCAGTCGGCAGCTTTGTGAATTCAATCTTATGCTCAATGCTCATTTCATCTTCATCATCGGTTTCCACCTCATAATAAGCGGTGTTCATTTCGCTATCATTATCATCAGTTTGAAAATTCGTGTTTTTATCCTTTGACATTTTACTACCTTATAAAAATTAACATCGAACTCCTATGGTTATAATATAAGTCATCTATGGTAAATATTCAAGGTTTTTTTTGATAATTTTTTTATAAAACATAAGATTTGTATATTTTGAGGCGCAAAAATGTCGTAATAGGCAACTTGTAGGAATTGATGTTGGAATAAAAATGAAGTGCAACAAAGACAGTACCAATACTTGTAACAGCGCTGAACCATCATATAATAATCAAAAATTGCAAAAGAAGGAATGTGTCTCAAAGAAGCCGCTTCAGCATTAAACCAGGCGAATAAATCAAAGATTGCCACATCTTCAACTTGCTGATTACGACACGGGTGGTTAAATTTCCGAAGAATTTAATGCTCCTGATTCACTCTTGAAAAATATTAGTTGCATGTATATTTAATCTAGAGTAAGAATGACAAATATTGGTTTGTTTTTATTTGAGGTTTGGTGTCAATCATGGCTTTGTTTTGGGATTTATTTTTCAAAATCAGTGCTTCTTTCTTCAGCATTTTAATGGGTTTCACCGCAAGCAGAATGTTGCAAGTGGATAAGAAAGCCATTGTTACAATTTTATTTTACCTCATCACGCCAATTGTTTTTTTTAAAACTGTTGCTGACATTAAAATGAGCTTTGGTGTTTTGATTCTACCACTCATCATGTTCTGCATTTCCAGCATCATTGCTTTTTCATTTCTATTCTTCAGCAAAAAAATTTGGCATGACCAAATCAGTAATCTGGTTGGATTGTCGGCTGGCACTGCAAATGTGGGCTATTTTGCTTTGCCAATTGCAGTGACTTTATTTGATGAAAACACGCTTGGTGTATTCATCATGTGCATGCTTGGAGTCAATATTTTTGAGATTTCTCTCGGTTTTTTCATCGCTTCAATTGGCAGTTTTACAATGCGTGAGAGTTTTCACAAAATTCTCAAACTTCCAACAATATATGCTTTCGTCATGGGTTGCATTTTTAGTGTGGTGGGGATTGGAATTCCTGATGTTTTTCACGATTTCATGCAAGATATGCGAAGCTGCTATGTGGTGCTGGGAATGATGATCATTGGTTTTGGGCTAGCAGAAATTAAGGAATTTAAGCTAGATTTTAAATTTATTGGTATGACATTTTTGGCAAAATTCATTGTCTGGCCAGCAATCATTTGCCTGCTTATTTTGCTTGATAAATTCGTTTTTGGTCTCTATGATGAGTCGATATATGGCGTGTTTATTTTAATTTCTGTGGTTCCACTTGCAGCAAACACAGTTTCTGTTGCATCACTTTTAAATTGTTACCCTGAAAAAGCCGCTGCTGCAGTTTTGTTGAGCACAATTTTTGCAATTTTCTATGTGCCAATGATTGCCGTTTTTTTCATTATATGAGAGGTTGAGAATGAAGCAAAATGAAATGATTGACGGGAAAATGGCTTATTTTAGCTGGATTTTGTCCATTTTTTTCTTTATGTATCAATATATCTCAAGACTTTCGCCCGGTGTGATTGCCAGTGAACTCATGCAGCATTTTCAGATTAATGCATTCGAATTTTCAAAACTCACTTCCACATATTATTTAATCTATGCTTTAATGCAAATTCCTGTGGGAATTCTACTTGACCGATTTGGCGCTCGATATGTGATTTTTGGCATGTCTTTAATTTGCGCAATCGCTAATTTGGTTTTTGTTTCGACCACAAATTTGGAACTGGCCATTTTCTGCAGAGGAGCAATGGGTTTTGCCTCAATTGCAGGCTTCATTGGCAGTGCTAAAGTGATCAGCTCTTGTTTTCCCAAAGAACAATATAATCGCATGATCACCCTCACATTTGCAATTGGTTTGAGTGGAGCATTTTTAAGTGGGCAACCTTTGACCTATTTAATGGAGATTTATGGCTGGAAAAATGTGTTGATTGTTAATTCCTATGTTGGCTTTGCAATTTCTATTCTCATTTGGTTTTTTATTAAAGGCGATTCCAAGCAAAGCAAAGGAGTTTCCTTTTCTTTCTCCGAGCTTTGGCAAGTCTTGGGAAATAAGAAAATTCTTTTAACTGGAATTGGGGCGTTGCTTGCTGCCGCTTCCTACACAGCTTTTGCTGATGTTTGGGGAAATGTTTTTTTGAACATGTCCTACGGAATTAACAAAGAAAAAGCCTCTTTAATCATTTCGAATCTATATTTAGGAATGTGTTTTGGTGGGTTGGTTTTGAGCTATTTTGGAACAAAATTTGACCGATATGTTGTTGCAGCTTTCAGTTCTTTTGCAATGTGTGTTTTGATGTTGCTAATTCTTTTTAAAGTCTCGGAAAATCAAATTTTACTCTCAATCATGACGTTCTTGATTGGCATTCTCTGCGGCTATCAAGTTTTGATGTTCATCATTGTTGGAAATTTAGCACCAAAACATCTCTACGCAATTGCCACTTCGGTAACTAACACAATGATCATGGGTTCCGGAAGCGTGTTTCAAAGCTTGATTGGATTTTTGATTGAAAAAACACACGATTCTTCCGCAGAGAAAATAGTAACAAGTGAAGTCATTTCCGGAATGGAAAGATATGGCTCCAACGAATTGCTGGTTTCACTTCTTGCGGTGCCTGTCGGGCTCTTAATTGCGGGAGGAATTTTTCTGACAATGAGAGAAGGCGAGCGTGGGTAATGCTAAGATCAAATTAATGACCCAGTAACATAATTAAAAACCTAACAACCTCCGTCATTGCGAGCCGAAGGCGCGGCAAACCAGAGTTATTTTGCCTTCGAATGCAACACAACTCTGGATTGCTTCGCTTGGCTCGCAATGACGAGTTTTCGGTTTGTTATTTTTTCTTCTCTGAAACTAACTTCTTGTCTGAAATTAATTTTGTGGAACCGGCATTAATTTCAATTTTGAGAGGTTTGTCTGCTTCCAAAGTTTCCCGGAAAATGTTGATTTTCAAGAAACCATCTTGCAGATCAGCGCCAGAGATTTTCATGTTTTCAGCAAGATTGAAGCGTCTTTGGAAAGAACGCGTCGCAATGCCTCTATAGAGAAAGTCTGGAGACTCAGTCGAATCAGCATGTTTTCCAGAAATGGTTAAGAGATTTTTCTCCAAAGAAATGTCGAGATCTTCTTTAGAAAAACCCGCAATTGCCATGGTGATTCTGTAATCATTTTCAGAAAGTTTCTCAATGTTGTAGGGTGGGTAGGAATTCTGGACAGAATCCGCACCTGCACGCTCTAAAAGGTCTGAGAAATAGTCAAAGCCGACTGATGAACGGAAAAGTGGTGATAAATCAAATCTAGTCATTTTAGTTCTCCTTAATTTAAGCGAGATTATTAAATTTGCTGAATTTCTCAGCGTTTGGTTAACATGCGAGACACCTAATAGGCTTGCCTTGCATGATAATAATATGGGGATTGCTTTTTAGAATTTCAAGAGGGGGGGTATAATTTTTTTTCATGATGTTGTCAAAATAACATCTAGAATTAATTATATGTGCCTAGAAAGAGGCTTTTTTAGAAGTAAATCATTATAATTTCAATTTTAAATGGTATAATTAATTAACTACTTTAACGATTGATTGATTTAAAATATGAATAACATGTTGAAATTGTTGACTTTTCTTATTTTTATGGGATCACCTTGTCAGATTCTGGCTTTTGAAGAAAAAAAGCTTGAAGCTTCAAGTTTGAAAAATCTCAAAAAAATTGGTAAGGCAATTAAAATCAAAAATAATGAATCTAAAAAAACTTATGTTATTCTAAAAGAAGGAAAAGACTCCCCAAAAATCAATATCAACCCCGAAACGCCAAAGAAAAATTCTTCTCTTGAGCGAGGAAATTTGAAAATGGAGATTAAATCTCCAAATGATCTAAAAACCAGATTGCAAAAAGAAAAAGCAATGGAAATGGCCTATGTTGCTTACCATTCTGGACAAATTTCTTCGGCTTTAAATTTATATGAGAGAATTTTGCAAGATGATCCTAAAAATCTGGAGGCGTTATTTAGCGTGGCAACAATTTTTCATGAAGAAGGAAATTATGAAGAAGCGAAGAAAAATTATGGAAAAATTCTGGAAATTAAGCCAGGTCATTTACCGGCGATTAATAACTATTTAGCATTAATTTCTGGAGCATCGCCAGCTGAAGCTTTAAGAGAATTTCGCAAACTTGAAGCAGCAAATCCAAAAATGGCAATCATTCCAGCTCAAATTGGCATGCTCTATTTCAAACAAGGAAATTCTAAAAAAGCAATTTTGAATTTAGTGAAAGCAGTGAATCTGGACCCTGAAAATAGGGAATATAGATATAATTTGGCCATTTTATATGATTTAAGCGGTAATGTGGCTGATGCTGTTAATTTATATCAACAAATTTTAAAAATGAAACCTCAAAATCAAGAAAATTTCTTGATTGAGGAAGTTAGCGAAAGACTTTCAATTTTGAGAGAGGGAAAATGAAATGAATGCAATTGAATTAACAAAATTTGCTCTTGAAAAAAAAGCTTCAGACATTCATTTGTCATCAGGCCAACCTCCTTCATTGCGGATTTCTGGAGATTTGATTGCTCTTAATGCTGAGCCTTTGAGCGCTGAGGCGGTGATTAGATTCTTGTCTGAAATCATGTCTGAAGAGCAAATTAGAATTTTCCAGGAAAAGAAAGATCTTGATTTTGCAATTGACATTGCTGGAAACAGATTCAGGGTGAATGTTTTTTTTGTTTTGAATGGTCCAGCTTGTGTCATGAGACATATTCCGCAAGAAATTTTGACT
The DNA here is from genome assembly GCA_964383745.1 of uncultured Rickettsiales bacterium. Classification (GTDB taxonomy): domain Bacteria; phylum Pseudomonadota; class Alphaproteobacteria; order Rickettsiales; family CAYLHV01; genus CAYLHV01. The sequence continues at coordinate 67,053 of CAYLHV010000005.1, forward strand.
TTAGAACAACTCAGAATTCCGCAATCAATCAGGCATTTGGTGAATTTAACACAAGGCTTGGTGCTCATCACGGGCGTGACTGGTAGCGGTAAATCCACCACTCTTGCGGCTTTAATTAATCATATTAATGAAAATGAGCATAAACATATTCTCACCATTGAAGATCCAATTGAGTTTGTGCATAAATCTAAGAAATCTTTGGTGAATCAGAGGGAAGTTGGCAAACATTCCGAGTCTTTCGCAGCCGCTTTAAAAGGCTCTTTAAGAGAAGATTTAGATGTGGTTTTGGTGGGAGAAATGCGTGATTACGAAACAATTAAACTCGCGCTCACAATTGCAGAAACTGGGCATTTGGTTTTCGCAACATTGCACTCAAGCTCAGCAGCGCAAACTCTTGACAGATTGGTCGGTGTGTTTCCGGGAAATGAAAAAGAGATGATCATGAAAATGTTGAGTGGCTCTTTGGAAGCCGTGGTGGCACAAAAATTGCTGAAAAAGAAAGATGGGTCAGGCGTTGTGGCAGCACATGAAGTGATGATTTCAAATTCTGGTGTGCGTAATTTAATTCGGGAAGGAAAAATTTCTCAGCTCGATTCAATGTTGCAAATTGGCTCAAAATATGGCATGTGCACAATGAAAGATTCGGTGGATGCGTTGGTGAAAGCTGGCATTGTTGATGCAAAAGTTGCACAAAATGCACTGAATAATTTATATGAAGAAAATAAAAATTCTGGAAATACGACTTTTTAAGAGTTTTTTCAATTAAAAGTTGATTTACCTGTTTTTTGTTGCTATCATTTAATATAGAACTTTACTTACAAAACCTATTTTTATGTGAGGATTATAAAATGTTAAAAAATATTAAAAAACTGAGAAGCCAAAAAGGTTTCACGCTTGTGGAGATCTCAATTGTGCTTGTCATCATTGGACTGATTGTCAGCGGTGTTCTTGTTGGTCAGGAATTAGTGAAAAACGCAGAAATTCGCTCTCTAATTACACAAATTGAAGGGTATAATACTGCTTCATATACGTTTAAAGATAAATATCGCACATTACCTGGGGATTTTGCTAATGCTGTGAATATGCTTGGTGCGGCGGCGAATGGTGATGGAAATGGGCTTGTACATGATGCTGCGGGAACGCCAGCAGCTGCAGCAACCACAATCGTAGGAGAAATTGTTGGATTTTGGCAACATTTGAACCTCGCGGGCCTTGCAGAAACTGCATATTCTGGACTTTCAGCAGGCGGAACGGCTTTAAACGGAGGAGGACAGAATTTCCCAACCATGAAAGGAAATAACTCTGCAGGCATTTTAGTATATTCCACTCCGGAGCGAGTTAATTATTACCATATTGGTATTATTGGAGACACTACTACAACTATCACTACAGGAGGCGCAATGAGACCTGATGGTGCATATAATTTAGACCAAAAAATCGATGATGGAAGAGCAGATGCTGGAAATGTGCGGGCCATGGGTGGCATTGAAACCGCTCCTTCAGATGGAGCAACTGGAAGCCCTGGTTGTGTGATTACTACCGCTCTTGACGCATATAATGCTGCTAACACTACTGGAACAGATTGCCAACTTCGTGTCAGAATGTGATTTTTAATTCACATTTTCCAAAAACCCTCAAGCAAAATCTTGTTTGGGGGTTTTCTTTATATTTCATATATTTACGCCTTTATAATAATTTTTCTTTAGAATCCAGAGTTTTACTAATTCATTGTATTATATAGAAAATATAAAATATTTATTATTTATTCATTATATGGGTTGTATATCTAGTTGACTTGATATATAATATCTCATATTTCTAATAATCTAGTTTTAGATTATTAATATTCAATTAACTAATGTTTGGGGTGCGTGATCATGAGAAATTATCTATTATATATTAACGTTGATGCAACTACTGGTGTTGTTGAACGAGGAAGCATTGCAGAAAGGCTTGTAATGAGCAGAAAAAGAAGATTAGATCTCTTGTCTGAGCTAACTCCAGAAGAAATTCAGGCGGAAAAAGCGGCAAGAGGGGCTCTACTGGATAATCTAGTGAAATTATATATGCATGAAGGAATTGATGCAGTTGCCAGATTCATACCAGATGCAAGAATTCGTTGTGAAGTGGTTGACTTATTTATTCAAAAAATGTTGCACTATGATGTGGATGTGAATGCTGCAAATTTTAAAGGACACACATTTTTGATGCTTGCAGGAGCATTTGGCTCAAATCACTCTGTCATCTCTCTTTTGCAAAAAGGAGCTAATGTGAATATTTGTTGTCATCATCAAGAAATGACTCCTTTGATGTATGCAGCTAAATATGGCAAAACTAACAACGTTAAAAAATTGCTATTTGCAGGTTCCTATGTGGAACAACGTGTTAGGGAAAATTCAGGTCCATTATCAGGAGCAAAGGCGAGTGACATTGCAAAATGGTTTAAACGTGAGGAAGCTCGTTCTGTAATCACAGATTTGGAGGAAGCATTAGCAGAATCAAGAGGATCAAGATATATTTGATGTGAAATTATTTTGGTTCTTTGGATTGAGATGACGGAGGTTCTCCCCTAGGGCGGTGCATTTTCTGTTCTGAGAGGGAATTTCCTGCGTCTGACACTTCTGGAACAGATTGCCCATTTCGTATCATAATGTGATTTTTAATTAACGTTTTCTTTATATTTCATATATTTAAGCCTTTATGCTCATTTTTCTTTAGAATCCAGAGTTTCGCTAATTCATTGTATTATATAAGAATTATAAAATATTTATTATTCCCTCATTATATGAGTTGTAAAGCCACCAAGTTTGATATATAGTATCTCATATTTTTAATTATCTAGTTTTAAATTATTACATTCAATTAACTATTTTCCGAGGTTCGTGATTATGAAAGAGCATATATTCTATATTGAAGTTAAAGCAAATCAAGGTATTGTTGCACGAGGAAGTGAAGCACTAAGAAAAAGGAAATTGGATGAGCTATCCAAGATAGCCACAGAAGAGCTTCGGGCAGAAAAAATGGCACTATTCGATAAATTAGTAGAACTATATATGCGGGAAGGAATTGATCCAATTACCGAATTGATAGATGATGCAAAAATTCGTCAGAAATGGGTCGATTTGTTTATAAAGACAGTACTATCTCGTGACATAAATGTGAATATTCGAAACTGTAAAGGGCAAACATTATTGATGTTTGCGGCAGCACATGGATCAATTAAATCTGTGAAATCTCTTTTGCAGAAAAATGCTGATGTGGATCTTTGCTGTAATCATGATGAAATGACTCCTTTAATATATGCAGCTAAATATGGCAAAATTGATAATATTAAAGAATTGATACTTGCGGGTGCTAACATAATACATCGAGTTAGAGAAAATTCCGGCCCACTATCAGGAGCGAAGGCAAGTGATGTGGCAAGATGTTTCGGTCATTTTTCTTCCTGCCAGCTCATTACAGACGTGGAAAAAATATTATTAAAAGACGAAAATAAATGTATGACATTATAAAAAATTCTCCCGGTGGCTCTTTAATGATCCCCACGGGAGAATTTTTTTTTATTCAGAGCTTAGAGTGATTAGAGGACAAATAGTCCGCCACTCCTTCTGATGTTGGAGTCATGCCTTCTTCACCAGCACGCCAGCCAGCGGGGCAAACTTCTCCATGTTCTTCGTGGAAAATGAGAGCATCAACCATTCTGATTGCTTCATCAATGTTTCGGCCCAAAGGAAGGTCATTAATTAATTGGTGTCTGACAATGAAATCTTTGTCAATGAGGAATGTTCCGCGCAAAGACACTGTCTCATTAATCAAGACGTCATAGTCCCTGGAAATGGATTTGCTTAAATCAGCAACCATTGGAAAATTAATCCCCCCAACTCCGCCTTTATTCACTGGTGTGTTTTTCCAGGCCAGATGCGTGAAATGTGAATCAACACTGACTGACACAACTTTTGCACCTCTTGTTGTGAATTCACCAAGCCTATTATTAAAAGCAATGATTTCTGAAGGGCACACAAAGGTGAAATCAAGTGGATAGAAAAATAAAACGCCAATATCTCCACCTAAATATTTCTTTAAATTAAAGGCATCATTAATTTCATTGCTCGGCATCACAGCTTTTGCTGTGAAATCTGGAGCAGTTTTTGTAACTAGGACACTCATTTTTTTTCTCCAAAATTCTTAAAATTAAAGGCTGCGAAATTGATTTTCACAGCCTTTATTAGTTCATTTTTTTTCAGCTCTTTCTTCCAAAGCTGCACCTAAAATGTCACCAAGACTTGCGCCACTATCTGTTGATCCAAATTCTGCAATTGCTTGCTTTTGCTGTTCAACTTCCAGAGCTTTAATTGAAAGAGAGACTTTCTTAGGATTGCTTTTGTCAACCAATGTCACTTTCGCGTCAATTCTGTCGCCAATTGCGAATCTTTCAGGATTTTGGTCAGACTTTTCTTTCGCAAGATCAGATCTCTTAATGAAAGATGTCACGCCATCTTCAATCTCAACTTCAATTCCAGCTTCTGTGATTTCTTTGACAACACAAGTAACAACAGCACCTTTTTTAAGGCCTGATTGCGGAGCATTCTCAAAAGGATTTTCTTCAAGCTGTTTAATGCCAAGACTGATGCGTTCTTTGTCAACATCGATGGAAAGAACTTTCACTTTCACATTGTCAGATTTCGCAAATTTCTTGAGTTCATTCATTTGCTCTTTTTCATCCCATGAAACGTCTGAAATGTGAACAAGACCGTCAACAAATTTGTCAAAACCAATGAAAATTCCGAAATCAACAACATTTTTAATTTCACCTTCAATGACTGAACCAACAGGATGATCTTCAGCAAATTTAACCCATGGATTTTCGTGACATTGTTTCATGCCAAGAGAAATTCTGTGTTTGTTAATGTCAATTTCAAGCACAACAAACTCAACCGCATCACCAACTGTGACAATTTTCTTTGGATGTTGGGCATTTTTTGACCATGTCATTTCTGACAAATGAACAAGACCTTCAATTCCTTTTTCAAGCTCAATGAAAGCGCCATAGTCTGTGATGTTAGTCACTGTTCCACTGAATTTCTTATCTTTCGGGAATCTTTGGTCAATTCCTTCCCACGGATTTTTCTCTAATTGTTTCATGCCGAGAGAAATTCTTTTTGTTTCTTCGTTGAATTTAATGATTTGAACTTGAATTTTCTGTCCAACCGTCAACAATTCTGATGGGTGGTTAATTCTGCTCCAGGAAATGTCAGTGACATGAAGCAAGCCATCAACGCTTCCAAGATCAATGAAAGCACCATAGTCTGTGATGTTTTTAACAATTCCTTCAAGAATGTCAGTTTCTTTTAATGTGGCAAGAAGCGCGTCTCTTTCAACCATTCTTGATTCTTCAAGAATTGCTCTTCTGGACACAACAATGTTTCCCTGTTCTCTGTCAACTTTCAAAATTTGGAAAGGCTGCACAATGTTTAAGAGAGGTTCAATGTCTCTGATTGGTTTCACGTCAACTTGACTCCCTGGCAAGAAAGCAACAACACCATTTAAATCAACAGTGAAGCCACCTTTGACTCTTCCACAAATGACACCATCAACATTTTCACCATTTTCCATGCATTTTTCAAACACAATCCATGATCTTTCACGCAGTGCTTTTTCACGGCTGAGCACCATATGCCCATTTCTGCTTTCAATTTTTTCTAGAGAAACTTCAACTTTATCACCAATTTTAAGGTCTGGAATTTGCCCATTTTGCACAAATTCTTTGATGCTTAACACACCTTCTGTTTTTAAACCAATGTCAATTGACACTTTGTCTTTGTCAATTGCAATGATTGTCCCCTCAACAATTGAACCTTCTTTTAGGCTGCTGATTTCTGACTTCTCGATTAAATCTGAAAATTGTTCTTTGGTGGCATATTGTTTTGAGAGTTCTTCAATATTATCCACATCATATATAAAAAGATTATTTGACATTAATTAATGCTTCACGATTATAAATTAGGTTAAACACACATTCTAAGAAGACCATCTTCATTAGAATTTTTTTATTCTAAAACCCCACGAAAATCTTGGGTGTTTCATGTATAACAGAATAATCTACAACATTAAGTGCCTCTTGGCAAGAGAAAAATTAATTTAGGGTAAAAAGGCTGTGGAAGAAATGCCAGCTTCATTTTCTTTTGATCTTCCTTGTTTAATTTTCTCACCGAAAGAAGCTTGACTGAGAGTTTGCCCGAATTTATCTTGCAATATTCCAAGTAGGACATTTTCTTGCTCTTCATTTAACTTCTCAAGTGCAATTCTGTCTCTTAGAATAGCCAAATATGCTTCATTTTCAGTTTCACCATATAAATCGTAGGAAAGTAATTTTTTCATGTCAACCGCCCCATAAAGGATTAAGAATATTTTTTACAGAATATTTCCTTCTCATTCAAGTGTCAACTAATAGTACCATTGGTTGAATTATTTTATTCCAACTCCCTCTGATTTGCCTTGATCAATTTTTGATGTGTGTGACTCAATTTTTTGCCCTGCTTTTAACCTTAAATTTGCAATGGTCGTTTCATAGAATTCATTACTATTCTGCGCTTTCTCAGCCTCTGCAATCACTTCGCTCATTGTCTTTTTTAATTCACCATCCTCCAATGTTGCAAATAATTGTTTGGCCTTTTCTAACTTACTGATTTCCTGCTGATTTTCTGTCAAATTCCCTGAATCACCAGACATGAGCTCAGCAATTTCTTCTTCTTTGACTTCGACCCCTGCCGCATTATCTTCTCTTGCTCTGAATAATTTTCCTAAAATCATATATTTTTTAATCAATTGCCCACGAATATCGAGAAATTGATCTAAATTTTCAGTGAATAAATCAGCAAAATAACGGGGAAATTGCTGGAACATTTTCAGCGTTAGATTGTCATAATAGTCTTTATCAACAGCATCTTGAGATTGAGAGAGAGTGTTGTAATATAGGACATCTTCGCTTAACAAAGTCCAATCTGAGGGAAATAGCACATTTTTTGGCGTGCCTCCATGCATATTTGTCACAATGAACTCATTACGAGATTTTCCAGTTGCAGCATTAAATTCTTTCAGAGTTTTTAATTTTTCTGCATGTAAATTTTCTAAAGTGGTAATTTGCCCTTTCACAACTTGAATGACAGAAAAGAAATTCTTATCAATTTCATTAGCCTCATTCGCCTCGCTAATCACGCTTGAGCCAATTAACCCTCTTTGCAGAACAAGGCTCCTTTCAAATTCACGGTTGACATGAAGCATTTTCCTGAAAGCAGCCACGTTAAATTTTTTATAGATTGGATGGATTGACTCTAAATCTTGTTTCACAGAGTCAATTATTTTGTCAGACTCCATTTTCTGAGCTTCTAGCATTTTAATTTTAGCTTTTAATTCTTTGATTTCGCCAAAAAGTTCGCGCGTTATGTCGCCATGCAAATTTGAAGTTTCTGGGGTTTTTTGTGGTGTGCCAGGAACAGTGGATTTCATCATTTTTAAGTCTCCCTTGAATTCATGATGCTCTTAAAGCTCTGGTTATATATGTGTGGTTAGTTTAATTTTCAAGGAAGGTTAGTGATTTTATTTAAGCGCCTCTGCTTTGGCTTTTTTTCGTGCCTGTTTTGAATTTTCCTCTTTTATAGCCAATTTTTCTGTTAACTTCCTTGGTTTTTAAAGATTTAGTATCCGTTTCATTCACGTGGAAAGTCACTCCAGCATTAACATTTTGATTAAAATTCTGAGTGGCAGATGTGTCTTTCGCCCCTTTCTCTGCGCCGGAGAAAAGATGTCTTTGAAAAAGAATGACCGGAATTATTGGCGTTTTATGGTCAAACTCCTCCTCATTTTTAAAAACTAGCTTATTCTTAAAAATAAATTTAAATAATTGATCAATCAAATTAAACATTTTCTAACCTTATTTTACAAAAACATATTAATTCTCGAATTAATATGTTGATTCTTAAGTCAATTTTCAAGATTCACTTTGAAAAATTTCTTGATTTTTTCTTTGCTCCCTTCTTCTTTTCATGTTCTCTTTCAAAGCCTTAGCCAGCTCTTGGAGTTTTTTTTCTTTCCTTTTTTGAACATTCTCAGAATTTTTTGTCATTTTTTCATTTTCACCTTAATTTTTCGATTGCTTTTTAAAAATTATTATGGCAATCTCGGAAAATCATTATATTACTCGCCGTCGTAGCTCAGGGGTAGAGCACATCATTGGTAATGATGAGGTCGAGAGTTCAATTCTCTTCGGCGGCACCAGTTTCAAGCCATTTCAGGCATTTCTTCGCCAGCAAGAATGTGCACATGAAAATGTCTAACCGTTTGACCAGCTTTCTCACCCACATTTGTCACCATTCTGTAGGCCCCTTTGACTCCAATTTTTTCTGCAACAAATTTCACATTTTCAAAAAAAACTGCCACTTCTACTGAGCTTGCTTTTTCTAGAAAATGATCAAAAGAAACAAATTCCCCTTTTGGAATCACTAAAACATGCACATCAGCAATTGGGTTAATGTCTGCAAAAGCTAAAATTTGTTCATTTTCAAAGATTTTCTTTGCAGGAATTTCACCTCGCAAAATCTTTGCAAAAACATTTGAATCATCATAATTTTCATTAGTCATTCTATCACACTCTTATTTGTCATTCAAGTAAATAATTTAACCATCAATTAAATGGGAAAAAACTCTCTCCAAATCAGCTTCTTTCGTTGAAATATCAACAATATCAGAGGGGATTTTATATAAAATTTCTAAAATTCTGGCAAAAGCAACCTGCCTGGAAGCATATTCAATCAAAATCTCATTTGGCGCCAATCTTTTCACATTCGCAACGATTGATGTTAAATTATCTGGAATTTCAAATAATTCTGAAGCAAATGTAACTTTTAGCTGTTTAAAATCAATTAAATGTATTAAATTTTCTTTTTTATCACATTTAACAATTTTTCCATGATCAATAATGGCAATTTCATCGCAAAGTGACTCCGCTTCCTCCAGATAGTGGGTGGTGAGAATGATGGTGGTGCCCTGGCGATTCAATTCTTTCACATGAGCCCAAAGTTGTTTCCTGAGAGAAATGTCAACACCAGCCGTTGGTTCGTCAAGAATGAGAATTTTAGGAGCATGAACCAGCGCTTTGGCAATCAAAAGGCGCCTTTTCATTCCACCAGAAAGTTTGCGTGGCTTCGAATCTGCTTTGTCAGACAGTCCTAAAGACTCCATGATCTCTTCGGTTTTGCGCTTTTCTTTGGGCACATCATAAAAATCAGCATATATCTCTAAACATTCTTTCACAGTGAAAAAAGGGTCAAAAACAATCTCTTGCGGCACAATTCCAAGCATGTGAGCCACTGTTCTTGGCCTCTGCTCAATTTCATTACCAAAAACAAACACATTTCCCGAAGTTTTTTTAACCAAGCCAGCAAGAATATTGATGAAAGTTGACTTACCAGCCCCATTTGGGCCAAGCAAACCAAAAAAAGAGCCTTGTGGAATTTCTAAAGAAAAATCATCAAGAGCTGTTTTTTGCTTATTTCCATCAACAAAAATTTTGGTTAATTTTTCTGCCTTAATTGCCATTTTAAATCACGCCTTTTTCAGCGAGAATTTCTCTTAATTCGCCTGATTCATACATTTCTTTCATGATGTCACAGCCGCCAATAAATTCTCCTTTAATGTAAAGTTGCGGGATTGTTGGCCAGTCAGCATATTCTTTGATGCCGCTTCTGATTTCTTCATCTTCCAACACATCAACATCTTTAAAGTCAGCACCTAATTTGCTCAAAATGAACGAAGAGGTTGAAGAAAAGCCACATCTGGGCATTTCTGCAGTTCCTTTCATGAACAAAACCACATCGTGATTTTTAACATATGATTCAATTTTTTCTTTAACATGATTTTCCATTTAATTTCTCCTAAAAATTTAATTTTTAATTTTCACGGTTAAAGCATGCAAAGCTTCTCCCAAACAATCTTTCAGAGCCTCATTCACCAAGCGATGTTGCTGCAATTTTGTCTTACCAGCAAATTCTTCACTTGAAATCTCAAGAGAATAGTGATTTTCATCACCCACCAGATCTTTAATTTCAATCACCGCATTTGGAAATTTGGACATGATTTTTTTTGTTAATTCATCTTGTGAAATTGGCATTTTTTCTCCTTCATTCAACAGTCACAGATTTAGCCAAATTTCTTGGCTGGTCAACGTCAGTGCCTTTAAATAGCGCCACATGATAGGCCAGAAGTTGCAGTGGCACGCTGTATATTAATGGCGAAAAATCTCCGTTAAATTCAGGCACCACGAAACTTTCCCAAATCACATCTTCCAGCTCTCTGACACCTTTTGCGTCACTGAAGAGAATGATTTTGCCGCCTCTTGCAGCAATTTCGCGCAAATTCGAGGCAATTTTCTCAAAAACCGCATCTCTTGGCGCAATGGCAATGACTGGAACATTTTCGTCAACCAAGGCAATGGGGCCGTGCTTTAACTCACCTGCTGCAATTGCTTCTGCGTGAATATAGGAGAGCTCTTTTAATTTTAATGCACCTTCAAAAGCCACAGCAGAACTAACTCCTCTGCCAGTATATAATATCGTTTTACTGTCAGAAATTAATTTTGCAATTTTTTTAATTTCAATTTCGCGTGACAAAAGAACTGAAATTCTGCCAGGAATTTCGAGCAAAGAATCAATGGCTTCTTGGAATTTTTCTTTTGACAAATTTCCATTTTGCAGGCCAAATTCAAGAGCTAGAAAAGCAAAATTCATGAGCTGAGCAGTGAAAGCCTTAGTGGAAGCCACTCCAATCTCCGGGCCTGCCAAAATTGGCAACACAAAATCTGCCATTCTTGCCATTGAACTTTCAATCACATTAACAAGCACAACAGTTGTTTGCTCCATTTTTGCAGCAAATTTCAAAGCAGCAAAAGTGTCTGCTGTTTCACCTGATTGGGAAATGAAAAAACTCAAACCTTTTTCTGCCAAAATTGGGGACCTATAGCGAAATTCAGATGCAATGTCAATTTGAGTTCTGATTCCAGAAATTTTTTCAAACCAATAGCGCGCCACCATGCCAGAAAAAAAAGAAGTCCCACAGCCAATGATGTTAATGTCTGACGGTGCTTTTAAGCCAGATTGGTGCAATTTTTTTTCATCAAAATCATGCAAATGGCTGATGATTTCCCCCAGAATGATCGGTTGTTCAAAAATCTCTTTTAACATGAAATGACGAAAATTTCCTTTCCCAATGACAGCACCAGAATTTGAACAATTTTGCGTTGGTCTTTCAACTTTCTGCCCCAAATCATCAAAAATTTGCACAGAAGGCTCTTCGGAATGAAGCTTGAGCAAACAGACATCTCCTTCCTCTAAATAGCAAATTTTCTCACTTTTTTCGGCAAGCACATAGGCATCTGAACCCACAAAAAGCCCCATGTCAGAAAAGCCAATGGCAAGTGGCGAACCTTTCCGAGTGGCAATCATTAAACCATGATATTTCTTAAAAATGGCCACAATTGCAAAAGCGCCTTCTAATTTTCTAATTGCTTTTTTCGTTGCCTCTAAAGGAGACAAATTCTCTTCTTCCATGAAACAGGAAATCAAATGAGGAATGACTTCACTGTCAGTCTCACTAGAAAATTTTCTCCCTTTTTTTTGCATTTCCAGCCTAATTTCCTTGAAATTTTCAATGATTCCATTATGAACCACTGCAACATTCTCCGTTGTGTGTGGATGCGCATTTTCCGAACTCGCTCTCCCGTGAGTTGCCCATCTTGTGTGTCCAATGCCAACTTCATTGGTTGATTCTTTCTCAGCAAAATCAATTTTCTCTATTTCATTTTGCAAATTCTCAATTTTCCCCTTCATTCTGACTGTCAAAATTTGATCTTTTGCCAAAATTGACACACCCGCGGAATCATATCCACGATATTCCAATTTTTTTAGACCATCGATTAACAAATCCTCAATCCGCGTTTGCGCAGAAGGTTCAAAAAGTAGTACTCCAAAAATACCGCACATGAAAAAAAATTCCCTCAAAAATTTGTCTTTTCAGAATATTGCCATTTTTTATGCAAAAAAACAAGCGTTAAATTAAGGTCAAGAAACAGAGCTATTAAATTTTCTTGAATGAGAATTTTTAACCATCATCAATTGGGAGGTAAACTCCACACGTTCGTCACGAGCGAATTAACCCAGAGTCATTTGTGAGTAGGAAAAACACCCTGATTTATCACAAATGTAAATCACAAGAAACAAATCAAATCAATCCAGAGCCACTTCCGCAACCTCTCCAACAAGCATAGCTTCTTTTTCTTGAATCAAACTGTCAATCATGAGATTAGCAATATCTTCCCTCTGCATCTCTAATGCACATTGAATGGCAGTCTTGCCATCATTATCTTGAATATCACCACGAGCGCCGTTTTCTAAGAGAACTTTGACCAAATCTTTGAGGCTTTTGAGTGAATCTTCAGAAAGATTTTTTTTCAAGATTGCGATGTGAAGCGCTGTCATGCCTTTTTTGTCTGAGGCATTTGTGTTAGCACCAGCTTGAGCAAGTTTCATGGCCTTGTCAAATGCCATTAAATTTGCTGCCAGAGTTAAACTTGTGTCTCCATTAGCATCTTGAACATCACTGACACCAAGCTTCAGCAAATTTTCAAAGCTGGAAGTAAGATTATATCTGATTGCAGTATGAATTGCAGTTTCTTTCTTATTATCCTGAATTGTTGCAATAGTTTTATTATGAACTTGATTAATCATAATGCCATCCTCCCATAGATTGGTTATGTTTTTAATTTTATCAAATTAAAATTTTACATGTCAAGCAATGAATAATTTTTAATTGAAAAACTCTCATCATTTCATTTTTTCTTAAATTCACCTCTTGAAATATCAAAATTAAATCATATATATATCATTATAGCTTTAGTGGGCTATGGCGACAAAGCTGTCGCAAATGCTGTTTTCACAACCTCCAACAAAAGCTTTTGCTCCTTCAACTTTCTTACCTCACTTACCTCCCAGAAGGAGCATTTGCTTTTGAAAATTCAAAATCCTCTATTTTTCCCCGAATAATTAACTAAAAATTAATCATTGACTGATACAATCTTATTTAATAACAACTGTTAGTTATGATGTTTTTATATGTAAGAGGAGGAAATCTTGACACATTTTAAGGAATTAAGAAATCATATAAAATTTCTAGAACTCGAATTCAAATCTCTTGATGAAGCAAGAGCAGTGACTGAATTAATCAGCATCTTATATCCTTCATATGACAGAGTTTATTTTGGCATTTTGGAGCTTTTGATTAATGCAGTTGAGCACGGAAATTTAGAAATTGGCTTTAGTGAGAAAAGCAAATTACTGGAGTCTGGAACATGGGCAGATGAAATTAAAAAGCGCTTAGCTTTAAATGAATATGCCTGCCGTAAAGTCAAAGTGCAATTCAGCAGAGATGAAAAAGAAATCACGCTTAAGATCGAAGATTGTGGCAAAGGCTTCAATTGGAAAGAATATTTAAGCAAAGAAGATCTCTCAAGCTCAAAAACTGAAAAACACGGTCGAGGCATCATAATGTCTAAAATCATGTGCTTTGACGAAATGCTCTATGAAGGAAGCGGAAATATTGCAATTGCAAAAGTTTCCATATAGGGCAAAATTTGGAGGGGAATGTGAAGAATTTATCGGTCTTGAAAAAATATTACATCATTGCCACAATTCTCATTTTTGTAGAAATTGTGAATTTTTTCTCCCTAGTTAATTTAAAAGAGACAATAGAATTAATCAGCCAAGAAAGCTCCATTTTGCAGGATAAATTAACAAAAATTCAAGGAATTATTTTGCTTAATTTCCTCTCTGAAATGCTACTTTTCATTTTAGTCATCCAACTAATTTATATTCTGACTCACTATTTTGTCAAGCCAATCAGCAATTTATTAAAAAATCATTCCCCAAATTTAGAAGAATTTTCTAAGGATTTGCAAAATATCATCGCAGGTAATAATCAGATTGCAGAATCGCTAAAACAAAGCCAAGAACGCTATTCTTTGGCAATTGAAGGTTCAAGCTCAGGTGTTTGGGATTACAACATCAAAGAAAATAATATGTTTGTTTCTGAGCGATTTAAGGAGATTTTAGGTTTTAAAAATGATGAAAATTTCAATCCAACTTTTCAGATTTTTCAACAATTAATGCATCCAGATGACTATGACATGTCTCGAGAATCCTTAAGAAATCATTTGAATAATAAGGAAAAATATGACGTTGAATGTCGCTTGAAACATAAAAATGGTGAATATATTTACGTTCAATTGCGCGGTCAGGCAATGTGGAGTTCCGAGACGAATGATGAAGGTTTTGAAGTCGCAACCAGAATTGCTGGGTCAATGAGCATCATTCAACAAAGAAAATTGGCTGAGCAAAAACTCCTTGAAAAACAAGAGTTTCTCTCTCTAGCCTTCAGCGCAACTCAAGACGGAATCTGGCATTGGAATGTTGCAGATGGAGATGTTTGGTTCTCAAAAAGATGGAAAGAAATGCTGGGCTATCAAGAAAATGAGATTCAAAATAATTTTGAAAGCTGGGAAAAACTGATCCACCCTGAAGATGCACCAACAATATTTGAAAAAATCAAAGAATTCAAAGAAGGAACCATCAAAGAATTTGCTGATATTCATCGATATATCAGCAAAAAAGGGGAGATTGTCTACATCTTAAGCAAAGCCGTGCGAAAACTAAATCAAAATGGCGCAGTTGTGAGCATTGTTGGTTCGCATATGGACATCACCAGAATGCAGCAAGTTATTGATGAGGCTGAAGCTGCTAATCAGGCAAAATCTGAGTTTCTTGCAAATATGAGTCACGAAATTAGAACGCCAATGAATGGCATTATTGGCATGTCTGACCTAGTTCTAAAAACCGAATTAAAGCCAAAACAAAGATATTATGCTGATTTAATTAAAAAATCTGCTAATAATCTCATGGAAATCATCAATGGAATTCTTGATTTTTCAAAAATTGAAGCTGGAAAATTAGAATTAGAAGAAGTTCAATTTGACATGCGCGAGGCTGTTGAAGAAGTGATTGACCTTCTTTCCATTAGAGCTTTTGATAAAAACATCCAAATTTTCCTACAATATGACTCAAACACAGCTAATATTGTATATGGTGATTTAGTTCGAGTTAAACAAATTATCAATAATTTGGTTGGAAATGCCATTAAATTCACCAGTCAGGGCTATATTTTAGTCAGCGTGAAAGCCGGAAGAAAAGAAAAAGGCAAAACCATTTTTGAATTTGGAGTTGAAGACACAGGTGTTGGAATTGCTGAAAATAAACGTAAATCCATTTTCCAGAAATTCAGCCAAGAAGATTCTTCAACCACAAGAAAATTTGGCGGCACAGGGCTTGGTCTTGCAATTTCAAAACAATTAATTGAAGCAATGGGCGGAGAAATTGGGGTTGTTAGCAAAGTTGGATTTGGCTCAAAATTTTGGTTTCACATCAAATTGAAAGCAGAAGCTGTTGAATTAAAAGAAGAATTTAAAGAAATGCAAGGCACAAAAATTCTTGTAATTGATAATCCAACTCCAAATAATGTCCTGATTGCAGACATTTTAAAGCCATATGATGTGCAAGTCCAAACTGTGGATGAAGCAAATGTAATAAAAATTCTCAAAAGAGCAAATGCAGAAAAACAACCATTTGACATGGTGATTTTAGATTATTTTTCTCCAAATGGTGTGGCTGAAGATCTGATTAAAGAAATTCGCTCTCATTCTGAAATGCAAAATGTAAAAATTGTGCTTTTAATTGCAAAAAATAATAAAGGCAATCTCTCATTTTACAGTAAATTAGGTTGCCAGGCCTATCTCATCAAGCCTTTGCAGCATGTCCAGTTTCTACAATGTCTGAATGCTGTGAGAAAAGCTGAAATTGACCCCACAGGCGAAAGTAAAATTGTTACTAAATATATCATCAACTCCTTCGCAAGCCAAAATCAAGAAGCCACTCAGTTTTTGAATTCTAGAATTTTGGTGGCTGAAGATAATTTCGTTAATCAAGAAGTGATTTCAGCAATTTTCAACAATCTCTCTTGCCAGATTTCAGTCGCCAGTAATGGACAAGAAGCATGCGAAGCTGTTGAAAAAGAAGATTTTGATTTAATTTTCATGGATTGCCAAATGCCAGTGATGGACGGCTTCCAAGCGGCAGAAAAAATTTCCAAAATGAAAAAATCAATTCCAATTGTGGCTCTGACAGCTAATGTCCTGCAGGAAGATAAAGACAAATGCCTTGCTTCAGGAATGTGTGATTTTGCAACAAAACCGGTTAATGAAGAGCAAATCATTGCAATCATGAAAAAATGGATCATTGGCAAAGAAGAAACCCCACAAATTCAGATTGCAACAAAACAAGAGCCAATTAAAGATGGTCCAATTAATTTCCAAACCCTTGAGCATTTAGAAAAAATTGTGAAATCTAAATTTAAATTCCTCATAGAGCAATATATTAAAGACACTGAGATTAACTGTAATAATATTTCTCAGATGTTGAAAAATAAAGAGAAATGGGATGATGAATCATTCGCAACCTTTAAAAGAAGCGCTCATTCTAGCAAGTCTGCCAGCGGTCAGGTTGGAGCGTTAGAACTCTCAAAAATCTTTGCCGAAATTGAAATGAAAGCTGGTAAAAAAGATTATGCAGATCTAGATGCGCTTGCAGCGAAAATGGAATCAGAATTTCATGATGTAAAAGAAGTTCTAACTTCATATGTAGGAGGTAAATGAGAATGTTGGATGTTAAAGAACTGATAGCCGATTTTGAAAGAAATTCTAAGAAAATTGATCATTTTAACAATGCTCCAAAAAAAATCCTATATGGCATTGGAGCCATTATTTCTGCAGCAGTTGCTGTCTTCGCCATCATTTCCGCCAGCTCAATCATCTCAATTCCAATTGCAATTCTCGCAATGAAGACATCGGTTAACTGCATAAAAAGCTTTGTTGAAAGCGAAGAACTTTCTGAGCAAAATAAAGAATTTGTAGAGAAAGCTGATGGCAATCTTAGGAAAATTTGGAATTTAATTGGTTCTGCACATAATTTCAATGAAACTGGCATCAGTGCTGTTGACTATGTTAGATTAGAAAAAATGCTAATGCCAAAAGAAAAGCAAAATTTGCAATCAATGCTACCTTCTTTTCTGAGAAACAAAAGTAAAGATTCAATCGAAGAGGACAAACAACAGCTTCTAAGAGCTCTGAAAAGTGTTGCACCAAATGAAAGGGTCTTAGAAGATGCAAGAATGGTCAATCGCTATATCGAAACCATGAATCTTGAAAGATCGCCTCATAAAACCAAAAAAGCAATTTTTTACACCAGTATGGCCGTTGTTGGAGTTGCATTAGTGACTTTTGCAGCCATTCCATTCATAGCCCCAGCTCTGCCATTTCTTGCAGGAATCGGTGCGGGAATTGAAGTTGCAGAATCAATCGCATTGCTTGGGGGTGGTTTGACAGCCATTTATTATGGTGTTACACAGACCAAGGCAACCAGAGTGAAAGGAAATAGCAAAGAAGAAATCAGCTCTTTGCGAGAAAAAGCAAGTAAAGAGATGGTTAGCTATTTAGGCAAAATTAACTATCGAGAAATGTCTTTTAGTGAATTATCACATCATCAGAGAGTGGAATTAACGGAAATTATTAAGGTCGCAGCAAAAGGAGAATCAGATGCGCGGGTAATTGATAAAATGCGAGAAAATCCTAATCTAATGAAAGAATTGCTAAAAAGAATAGGCATCGGTTTTCATGAATCTGAATCAGTTAAGCCAAAAGAACGTACAAAATCCATACAACCGACTCAAGCAAAACATACAAAATCCATAGAGCCAACTCAAGATTTTCTAGAAGGACTGAGAAGGGCCAATCGTAATTATAATGAGCGTTAAAAATGAGCAACATCAACAATTTAATCAAGAACTACCTATCTGTCCAATCCAGTTTGAAAAGTGACTTCCCGAAAACAAAAATAGCCACTGGGATTTCTGGTGTAATTTTAGGCGTGACCACAATCATTCTTTCTGTTGTTTCTATGACAGCATCTTTGGGAATTTCAGCTCCAATTGCTGCGGGTATGTTTTTATTTGGCACTGCTTGTTTAAAAGAATCTCTGGCTTCATATAAAGAAGGGTCTAATATTTTAACACAAAGAAAAATTCAAAATATGCATATCAGATCTGCAAAACATGCATTAATTGACGCAATTAATAATGATCCGCTAATTGAAGAAAAAGATTTAGATCCTAGAATGTTCTATAATATAATTAAAGAGAGCAATAAAGATAAGGCGCTCACGAAATATATGAGTGAATTTCTAGGTAAGCATAAAAACATAGCTCTAAAAGTTAAAAATAAAGATTTCAGCATGAGCCCAGAAGCGTCATTAAAATCTGTTTCGGAATGCTATAATTTGGCGTTTGAAAATTCAGAACAAGTCACCAGTTGGGCTAAAAGTAAATTAGCTCTCTATGGCGGAGTTTTTGGAGCAGCTGGTGCGACAACTGGGGTCATAGGAATGGTTGGCACTGGTCTGGCAATTGCAGCTTTAGTTACTGGTGTTGCTTCTGCTTTGCCTTTCATCAGCATTCCCGTGGGAATTGGGTTAGTTGCAATGTCACTAACTATGGTTGTATATGGTGCTTTTAAAGCCTATAAGACTCGCAAGGGCATGGATGAAAATAAAGACATAATGGCTAATAGGGCAGCAAAATCTTTGAATGTGTTTGAAAGAATTGAAGGAAAAACCATTAATGATCTTGAAAGAGAAGTTGGCGTGGAAACTTTAAAAAAAATGATTGAAAATGCGGTGGCATCTAATGATCATTTAATCATTGGCAGTCTTCATAAATCAGATCCCAGAGGGTTGGAAAAACTTTGTGAGAAATTAGAGATTGATCATGAAGCTAAGGGATTTCAGAAACTAGTTGAGAAATATGAAGATTTGTCAAAAGAAAAAAAGATACCGAAAAGAAGTGAGATTATGAATGAAAATCAAATCAATGAAGAAGGGCCAAAGAGTATAGAAATTGCTATGGAAAAGCTGAGATCAGTAAATCACAGAAGAGAGCGGCCGAGGGATTTAGACAAAGATGCTCAGCAGAGATTGAAAAATCATAGAGGAGCAGAAAGAGGGGGGCGCGCATGATTAAGAAAAAAATCATTGTGATCATCGACGATGATCAATCCATCACCCCAGTTCTTGAGCTGATTTTCCAGAAAACGGAATATGATGCAAGAATTTTCTCTAACCCAGTTGAAGCACTTTCATTTATAAAAAATAGTGATGAATATATTGACCTCATCATCACAGACCTTCTGATGCCTGAAATTGACGGAATCACATTAGTTAAACATGTTAAGGAAGAATCAAAATTTTCTCAAATTCCAATCATCATGCAAAGTGGTTTAGCTGAGGAATCTAAAATCAGAGAAGCAAAAGAAATGGGCATTTGTGACTATTTAATCAAGCCATATAGCAGAAAGGAGATTATGAATCTAATTGAAAGAAAATTCCTTCTCCAATGATTAATTTTAATCAAAAAAGGGGCCACTAAAAGCGACCCCTAAACAAATACACATCATTATCAATCATGAGCCTCCTTGCATTAACGCATGGAGAAGTTATGAACAAGAAGGCTTAAATGTTATTATATATTAACCTTTAAACGATGTCAATGTATTTTGTTAATATTATTTAACTTTTTTCGATTATTTTTATAAGACCATGATTTTCAAGAGAAATTTCTTTCTGCAATTTCAAGTTCCTCTAACGTTCCTAAATGAATGATCTCGGAATTCAGGATTTCCCCATAAAAACCATCTAAAATCCCAGTTTGCGGATCTCTAAAAGAAGGGTTGACGAAATCTTTGAATAAAGAGAATTTTTTTTGCAAATCTCGGTCAAAAATGGATTTAGAGAGAATTTGCAATCCAGTAAAAATCAAATCATTACCAAAATCTTTTTTTATTATTTCCGAATTTTCAGTCATCATGAAATCCGAATCGGCCGATTTTGCCAATAATAACAAACCATTAGGGGATTTTTCTTGTAAATTCTTCCATTTGAACAGCATTTGCGAGATCACATTTTTCAAACCATTTGGGAAATATATGTCAGAATTAAGGCAAAAAAAACTATCTTCTTTGATGTAAGAGGCGGCATTCAAAATTGCTCCACCTGATTCCAAAAACTCCGATTCTTCAATGATGTTGAATTTCACATTTGGAAATTTAGGAAAAAGCTCTTTTTCCAGAAAATCCCTAAAAATCTCTTTATGATAGAATATGTTAATGTGAATGACTTTAAATTTTTCAACTGGCAAAGAATCTAGCAAATTTTCAATTAAACTTTTTCCAGCAAATTTAATCATTGGTTTTGGAATGTCTTTTGTCAAATGCTTCATTCTCGAACCAAGACCAGAAGCGAGAATGAGAAGTTCAGAAACCATTAAAGCGCCTCCTCAAAATCATTAATAAAATTCTTTTGATTCGTGAAGTTCAAGCTCAAAACTTCCTGGCAAATGGGTGGCTAGCCAATTTCTTAATGGCAAAAGCAGCGGGTGTTTTAAGTCATTTTTCAAATGATTCAAAACTCGCGGAATCATTTTTAAATAGGCGGAATTTCCCTCTGACGCTTTTCTTGCAAAGATTCCAGCAATTTTACAATTTCTTTGAGCGCCCAGAATATAGTAAGCAGCAAGAAAATTCCGACGTGAAATCAAGCCGTTAATCGATTCAATATAGCGATCTATGCAAGCATCAACAATTTTTTTAGGCACATCTCTTCTGGCATCTTCAAGCAAAGAAACTAAATCATAGGCCGGTGATCCGATGACTGCATCTTGAAAATCTAATAGGCCAATTTTTTTATAAGAGCTTCTTTCTTCCAAAAACATAAGATTATCAGCATGATAGTCCCTTAATGTGATCACCTCTGGAAGAATGTTTAGATGATCTAACAAAGATTTCCACATGGTTTCATATTCAGAAATCTGCGCATCATTAAGCTTCGAACCATTGATGATTGGAATGTAGAAATTGATGAAAACCATCAATTCTTTCATGAGTAGCTCAAAATCATATTTTGGAAGAGACAATTTTGCTGGTGAAATTGAATGAAGTTTCACAAGCAAATCAATGGCTTGAAAATAAGTTTCTTGTTCCATTTCCAAATTTTGCTGGCTTCCAAAAACTTTTGTCAAACTTTTGTCACCAAAATCTTCCAGCAGAAGTAAGCCGTTCATTTCATCATAATCAATGATGCTGGGCGCTGAAAATCCTTCATTTTGCAGAAATTTCGCAATGATGATGAACATATCAATATTCTCTCCTTTCGGAGGGCAATTCATGAGAATGAGTGATTTTTTGCCGTTTGATATTCTTTCATAGAACCTTAAAGAGCAATCTGTTTGCATTGGTAGAATTTCAAATTCCGATAAAGAATTTTTCTTCAAAAAATTTTCTTTAGCACTCATAATACGTAATGTCCCTTTTACATGGTTTGATTTGATTCAAAATGGTCAAACCATTTACTTGTTTGTTGAAATTCCAAATTTAATTCCCTCATTTCAGAATTGTCTGGATGCTGAATTTCAGAGATCTGAATTTTCAGAGTTTCCTTGGGCAGTGATTCGAAAATCATATCTGGCCATTCAATGACTGAAATTGCAGAAGAAAGCGCCTCATCAAGACCGATTTCTTCAATTTCCTCTTTTGAGTTTAGCCGATATAGATCAAAATGCCAAATGACATTTTCTGAATTTTTATATATGTTGACTAAATTGAAAGTTGGGCTGGTAATATGATTATTTTGTTGCAGTTTTGCATTGATCAAATAGCCCGCAAATGTGGTTTTACCACTGCCCAAATCTCCAACCAATGCCACAACATCAGTCTTTTGCAGCATGGAGGCGAGTTCTTGCGCAAAATTCATCATTTCTTTTTTCGAATTAATCTTTAAGCATTTTTTCATGAAAGAAGCACTAAATTCAGGTGTTTTGGCAAATATGTTGTTTTCATATGAATAAATGTGCTACAATAATATTTTAAATTAGTAATTTTGTAAAGCAGAATATGCAAAAAACAGATCGAGACATTCTAGAACATGTTAAATCAGGGCAATATTTCATCGATGCAAGAATGTGGTATGCCAGGAAATATCTATATCCCGTGATTGAGCGCTCGGCATTGACAATTTTAATTTCCTTTGCTGGCTTCTTGCTGGTGGTTGTTTTAGCAAATCTTAAAGTTGTGAGCGACAAAGAGTTTAGGGAAAATTTCATTGTTTCTCTCTCAAGTCTGACTGAGAAATATGCAACTGTGAAGCCTCTTGCTGAGAAATCAAATGACTCCTACGAAAAATTGATAACCTATCTGCTGGAATCTTACGTTACGAATTTTGAATCATATAGATATCAAGAAATTAATGGAAAAATTCAATATGTCCAAAACCACTCTTCCAAGCAACTTTTTAGAAGATATTTCAACGCAAACAAAATAGATAATCAAGACAGCCCCATTTTGCTTTATGGAAAATCAACCATGAGGAAAATTGAAGTCGAAAAAATTCACTATAAACCCGGTGAAAATTATGCTAGAGTGTTTTTTACATCGAGAATCATTGGTCAACATGTCCAAGAGCAAGAAGTGAGTCGGTGGGTTGCAGACATACAATTTGACTTACCAAATTTTGAGCAAATGATGGGAAAAAACATAAAAGACAAACTAGACTTTATTGTAATTGAATATAAATCAACAAAATTAATATAGAAAAAATGATGAAAAAAATTCTAAAATTACTGACAATTTCTCTACTCTTCAGCGCCTCAATGAACAATGCTTGGGCACTCCGTGAAGCAAAACCAATGGCTGTTGACAGCAGGCTAAAAGTAATGATTTTTAATCCAAATGATGTCTATAAATATACAGGTTTCTACGGCTACCAAGGCAACATACAATTTGCTAAAAGCGAGGTCATTTCAAATGTCTCAATGGGCGACAGCACCGCTTGGCAGATCATTCCTCTTGAAAACATCCTATTTTTAAAACCAATTGCCAGCGATGCCACCACAAACATGACGGTCATCACTAACAAAAGGATTTATTATTTCGAGGTACATGCTCAGGAAACTGAAAGTCCAAATGACCCAGAAATGGCATTTTCAGTGAAATTCATATATCCCAATGAAGATGGCGTCACATCTGTTGTGCAGCAAGTTGAGAGCTCCTCTGGGCCAGATCTGACCCAACCAGAAAGATTCAATTTTAACTACACAATCAGCGGCAGTGAGGAAATTGCTCCTTTGAAAATCTTCGATGATGGTGAATTCACCTATTTTGAATTTCGTTCTAAAAATGCCGAAGTGCCAGCATTTTTCTCTGTGAATAAAGATGGTGAAGAAAGTGTCATCAATTACAGAATGCTTGGAAAATATGTAGTGATTGAGAAAGTCAATGCCAGATTCACCCTGAGATCTGGGGGCTTACACACTTGTGTCTATAATGAAAAAATCCTCTCATCAGAAAAACCAGCAACCGACGCTAAGAAAAAGCTTAACTAAAAATGCAGGCCCATTAAACGCCTTCTGCAATTTCAGCCTATTATATAGTTAGGAATTTAACAACCTCCGTCATTGCGAGCCAAAGGCGCGGCAATCCAGTGTTATGTTGCATTCCACAGGAAAAACAACACCAGATCACCACAAAATTTTACAGCAAATACGGAGGGTATAAATTGGAGAATTTAATAAAATTACTCTGTGAAATCAGAGTCCAATTTCATGACCTTTTTATGTGATCTTAGCTATAAATCCAGAAAGATGATAAAGCAATTCAAAGCCATTTTTATCCCCTTCACCATTGCCAGAAAGCAACAATACACAAAAATTTGTAGAAATAATTTCATCATGCCACTTGAAAAACCATTCAACAAAAACCAAATCATTAATTGGGTGGTGTAGCTTTAAGATAAAATAGGAGAATCAATCATGATAAAATTAATTCAAATCAGCTTACTAACAGTTCTTTTTTCATTTGTCGCTCTTCTTGCAAGTCAAATTTGGTTCCAACTTTTTGAAGAAATGGCTTTCCACAAATTGACATTAGTTCTTGGTGCATTATTCGCAGTTTGCCTAGGCGCTTTAGTTGTTGCTTTATATGTAAGCGAAATCAAAAGCCTCAAAAAACTTGCGGAATGACATACTAGAAAGGTAGCCTAACAATAGCTGCCCAATTTCCATCGCTGCGGCATTGGCGCGTGTAGTTATAGCCTGAAGGGTTATAGCTAGGGGAGCTTGTCGTGTTAATCGCCGCTTGTTGCCACATGGTGCTGGTTGAGCCGTCGTAATTTGCCGTGCAGAATAGACAATGTCCCTTGGGAGCTTCCCACGCACCGTCTTTGTTACATTTCCTAGAGACATATCCTCCACCATCTGGATCAGGCGTACATCCTGCTGCCATACTGAGGGCAATTGAGTTAGCTTGCCAATTGCCCCAGCTGGTTCTAGTTGGGGCATCATATGTTCCGCCTGGGCAGGAAATTATTGTTGGTCCTCCTGTGGTGTAGTTTTCCCAGCCATCTTTTGTACAAGCTCTTGTCATTGATCCGGTTAATCTCAGAGAACCTGCACCCAAAGAATTAGTAATTCCAAGTTTGGCCAGCCCTTCTGCGATTGTTTTCGTGTTTCCTGCACTGCATCCAGCGGTGCCATAACAAAAGTTATTGCTAATAGCGCCAATGTTTGATTCAACAATACCATTTTTTGGACAACCAGGGCCTCCGGAAAAGATTGTTAGGGCGCCGTTTTTTGAAGACCATACAGACGCAGGTGACACAGCGCAATTCTGGGTTGTTTGCACTAATGAATAAACTCCAGTCGATGCGTTTGGCCAATTTGTTTGGTAATAAAATGCAATTTGATAACCATTTACCACGCCCTGTAAGTAACCAGCTGTACATTGCCGATAGCAATGTCCTCCACTTTCAGTCTGAGCCACGAAAGAGCCGCCGCTTCCAGTCCCTTTCCAAGTCCCATCCGCATTACATTGCAATCGAACATTAGCTGTGTTTTTCACATAACCACCAAAGCAGGCAGAAGAATTAACACCCACAGAGGCGAATTGTCCAGCAAGTGTTTTTGCCCAATACACATTATTTTCACCATCAGTCAAAGCTGGGCAAGAAAGTGGTTCTACTTCACAAATTCCGCCAGAAACAGCACTCCAACCATCTCTTTCACAAGTTCTTTTCACGCCAGCAAAATTTGAATTTAAAACAGTTTTTCCTGAGTCGCAAGAATTTCCAAATTGACTTAAGTTAGTTTCTCCAAGCGAATTTTTTGCAGCCCAAATTGAGGACGTTGTGGCATCCAGAGAATTTAAACATGTGGTAGCGCAATAGTTCCCATGCTCAGTTTCTGGGTTAGAAGAAGCATCTCTTTTCCATTGCCCAGTTGCGTCGCACCAGAGCCGCACTTTGAGCTCTGCATCTGAACAAACTTTTTTCCCAGGCGCGCTGCTGACTTCACGACTCAAACAAATTGGGTCAGCATCGGCTGCTCTTTTTTCATAACCAGCGTGACATATAGCACCATTTTGGCCCACTTCTGCAAAAGATTCAGAAATTGTCTCGGGCCATTGGACGTTATTATGTGCATCATCAAAAGCAGAACATTTCACAATGGCACCGACAGAAAAATGCCCAACTTTCACCCAATCTGGGCTTGAAATTGAAGCAGATGCACAAGCAGAATCAACTTCGTCATAGGCCATAAATTTCCCATAAATATCATAAATCCCTTGTTCAAGCTCAGCTGCCGCTTCATTAATCACAAGATTAGAAAATTGATTAGGGTTAAATTTTTTAGTGTCTTGAGAATTAATAGTTCTTTGACTATTTTCAGCCATTAATTTATCAATTTTCTGCTGATCTTCCGCAGATAAAGTCCCACCACTTGCTGTTCTTAATTGATTAGCATAAGCATTTTTTGCATTTTGAAGATCGGGGTTTTTATCCCAATCTGATTTTGAAACATAGCATGTGCTAGCATTTGTAGTTGATAATTCAACAGCAGCATTATCTCTTTTTCTTGCGATCAGAACATAATTGAACTTGCTACAAGTTGTTCCCACACATTTATTTCTCGGAGACACGCCTTTAAACGAAATATAAATTGGCTTACCATTTGGCACGCTAATTGGCGTTGCGGAGTTGAAATCAGCATATTCACAAGTTGAAGGATTAGCACAATTTTTAGCATTCGCCCCACTCGCCACCAAGACCATAACTAGAAGTTGAATTAATATATGCATAATTGAGAATCTCCTGTAATACATTTCCCATCGCCATTAAGACCTCCGAATGGTGCTGACCAAGTGCCATCAGGAAAACATTCCCTGAAAATCATTTGCGGTGTCATTTGATTTGCGGGGCATTGATTTGCATTTCCTAAATTTGGGCATTGATTAATGACTGAAATTGAGTTAAGCGAACCATTAGCCCAAATTGTGCCTGTGTTTGGGTCAGTTTCAGCAGGACAAGCTGCAATGCAAGGATTGGTGGCATCTTCCCAACTGCCAGAAAAATCGCAAACTCTTTCCGGCAAACTTCCTTGAGGGGAATAGCCAGCGATACAATTTGTTGCATTAACAGACTCTCCCGGCTGAGCCTCTGGCCAAATCTGCGCATTTCCTTCACTTTGAGATGCAACAACATTATTCTTAGCATTGCATGAAATTGAAATGCAACTAGAGTCGCTTAATTTCCAAATTCCTTTATTTGCATCAGCATCAGTAAAGCTGCAAATCTCCATCATGAAACCAATTGTTCCAACTGGGCATGTTCGTGTTTGTGAAATTTTCATGGACCCAACAGGCGCTCCTCCACAAGTGACTGCGCTGCAAGTGTTTTGCACAGTTTCCCAATTTGAGCCATTGCATTTTTGTGTGTGCAAACCCATTTGTCCAGTTGGGCATTTAATGTCTCTTTGGTCGTTGAGGCTGTTGCATGAACCATATGTCGGCCCGCAAGGAATGAAGACTTGAGTCCAAACAGCATCAGTGCCAGTTTGAGGAATTGTGCAAACTTGTTTAGCCTCAATGTTTGGGATTGCATCATGCTCATTTGGGCAAGCATAAGCAGGAATTGCCGCAATTTCACCAACTTGCACTGAGCCAGCGCAAGTGATGTCGACACATGTTTTTTGCACATCTTGCCATGTTCCAGAATCACATCTTTGCTCCCATTTTCCTTTTTGCCCATAGGAGCAAGGGAGTTTTCGAGTTTTGCCATTTTGGCTGCAAATTGTGCTAGCTGGCGCGCAATTAACATTTGTGGTTTTGTAGACCCCAAGTTCGCCGCAAATTTGTGTGATGGTGCCTTTTTGTCCTGGCGGGCAGGATAATTCCCGATTTTGCCCAACAAATTGCCCGTCAATACATTTTCTCAAAGAGCAAAATCTTCTTCTTTCTTCCCAAGTGCCATTTTTCGTGCAAGATTCAATGACTCTTCCAACATATTGATGTTCGCAGAAATTACTTGTGCTCACGCGAGTGGCCCCAACTGATGATCCATCACATTTCACTGTTGCTGAGTCATCTTGAGCAACAGATTCAGCAAATTCCTCTGCATAAATCGTTAAAACACATTCAGGATTTTTTCCACGAGCATATTGCCCTGCATTGACGCAAGAGCCAGCTGTTGAATTTGAGCCTTCTTCAGCTCTGATTTTGCCCGTCAAAGGGTTGCCATCGTCAAATTTATCATCTAAATAGGCTGCTTCAGATGGCGGTAAAACGCTGCCATCATTTACTCCACTTCCATCAAAACCTGAAAAAATGAATTTAACTCCAAGTTTTGGGTCACTGGCAACTTTAAAACCAGAATTAAATTTCGAATAATTTAGCGGGGAGGCTGGAGAAGCTCCATCACCTGCAGCATTTGTAGAAAACTCATTTTCAGCATTGAACCTGCCTTTCACAAGCCCAGAACCAGCTAAATGCGTCCAAAATTGCAAAGCTTCATTCGGTTCAATAATTCCATTTCCATTACCAGCAACATAAGCATTAGTGCTTTTTGGCAAAATATCAACATTAGGAATGTCGCCTGGAAGGAAGCCATAAATTGATTGAAAAACCGAAGTTGCCTCAGTGAAGCTACGCACATCTGAAACCACAGAGTTGAGTTCTGCTTGCTCTTTCACTTTCATGCCCCATATCGCAGCGCCCGTCATCAAGCCAACAACAACAAAAGTGACAGATAATTCAACTAAACTAAATCCTCTGCTTTTTTTCATAACCAAAAACCCTCCACCAATTAATGGTAGCATTACTAGTTATAATAAAAAAGCTATAATTGAAAAACTTATATAGAAAAGCAAATTTTACATCTTAAGTATGATATTTTTTCCCAATCATAAAGTAAAAAATGCAAAGCACTCATTCTCAGTTATTGATTGAATTAAGCCATTCGTCACCGCACTCCGTCATCAACTATTATATTTCAAATAGGAGTAAATTGTTCAGGAGGCCTCA
>CAYLHV010000006.1:0-84061 GCA_964383745.1 uncultured Rickettsiales bacterium
TACAGCATCAATTTTTGCCCCCCTTTCGAGCAACAATCTTACAATCTCTTCATGACCACACTCAGTAGCACACATTAATGCAGTACATCTATACCTACTATCTACAGAATCAACATCCACCCCACCCTTGAGCAAAGAATCCACCGATTCCAAATCATTCCTTTTAACCGCAGCAAATAATTCCTCAACACTCATTTCATGCCTCATATGTACAAAGTTTAAATAAAATACTCACCAAGAAAATAACAGGCAAAAATATATTTATCAAGAAAAAAGTGTAACACCAGGGATTAATCTATGTTTAATATTTTGATCTTGTTAAGAATTACCTGAAAAATCAAAGGGTTTCTGATAAAACCTAACCCCTCCCCTGAGAAGGAGAAGAAGAAGTATTCAGCCTCGCAGCAAAATTCGTCGTGCTCACAGCCCTTCCTTCCTGCGCTGCTTTTTCAAGCATTTCCTTGATTTCTTCAGTCTTTGCAAAATCTAACGCAGTTTTTCCATTTCGATTTTCAGCATGAACATCAGCCCCATTTTTGAGCAACAATTCCACAAGCCTATCATAACCTCTATCAGCGGCTATCATTAATGCAGTAGCAGTAGCATTTAAACCTCGAGCCTCAACATTTGCCCCATATGCGAGCAACAATTTCGCAATCTTATAGCTATCGTTATAGCTACCGTAAGTCACAGCCGCCCTTAACGCAGTCTTTTCGTCATATATAACATCAACCTCCGTCCCATGATCGAGCAACAATCTCACAATTTCATGTTGACCAGCCACAGCAGCTTTATGAAATCCATATGTAGAACTTACAGAATCAACATTTGCCCCATTTTCGAGTAATAATTTCACAACTGCAGAGTGACCATTCTCAATAGCATATGCTAATGCAGTCATGTTATCTTTACTTGCAAAATTAACCTCTGCTCCACTTTTGAGCAAAAATTTCACAATTTCATAGTGACCATTCCTAGCAGCATTCATTAATGCATTAGTTTCCGATCTATCTCCAAGCCCAACCTCTGCTCCATTGTCGATCAAGAATTTCACAATTTCATAGTGACCTTCTTTCGCAGCATGAAATAAAGCAGTTATTCCATATTCATTTGCAGCATCAACATCCAAATTTCCACTTTCCAACAAAGACTCTAATTTTTCCAAATCTCCATTCTTGGCCGCGAACAATAATTCTTTAATATTCATTTTCATACCTCGTTATAATAGTAGGATGAATGCTGATGAAGTCAGTGAAAATCTCATCAAATCATCATAATTCCGTCGCATCACTCCCCAAAAAACCAACCTCTTCCTCAGAAACATTCTGCGTAGCGACAATCTCGCCGGTCATCTTAAGCATCATTAATGCAGTTAATCCCTCATCATCTCGAACTCCCTCATCTGCGCCAGCATTCAACAAAATGCTCACCAACTTCATATGGCCTTTTTGAGCGGCATACATTAATGCAGTGCGCCCATGTTGATCTTTAAGGTCAATTTTTGCTCCTTTTTCAATCAAAAACTCTACAACCTCCCCATGACCATCCGCAGCGGCATGCATTAATGCAGTTGATCCGCGAGCATCTTGAGCATTAAGCGACGCTCCTTTTTCAATCAAAAGTTCTACATTTGCCTTATGACCATTGGAAGAAGCGAGCATCAATGAACTCAAACCAACAGAAGATTGAGCATGAATATAAGCTCCTTTTTCAATCAAAAGCTTCACCACTTCCACATGACCCACGCCAGAAGCAAGCATCAATGCGGTGATTCCTTGATCCCCTTCGAGATTAACATCGGCCCCTTTTTCAATCAAAAACTCTACAATTTTCACATGACCATTTTTAGCAGCAAGCATCAATGCGGTTGCTTTCTCACCGTTAATTTTATCAACCCCCGTCCCTTTTTTAACTAAAAGTTTTACCACTTCCACATGACCATTTTGGGCAGCGAGCATTAATGCAGTTGCTCCACTAGCCTCAACTTCATCATCAACTCTCGCTCCTTTTTCAAGCAAAATTTTCACCACATCCACACAACCATTTTGAGCAGCAAGCATTAATGCCGTGGCTTTGTTAGCAACTTTCGCATTAACATCCACCCCTTTTTCAACTAAAAGCTTCACCGCCTCCACATGATTTTTCAAAGCAGCAAACGTCAATGGAGTCATTATATCATCATCTTGAGCATTAATATCCGCCCCTTTTTCAATCAAAATTTTCATAATTTCTACATTATTAAACGAAGCAGCAATCATTAATGCGGTTTGTCCTAACGCATTTTTAACATTAACAGCAGCACCACTTTTAACTAAGAACTTTACTACTGCCACATGACCTTTAGAAGCTAACATTAATGCAGTGACTTTAAGCCCTTCAATTATTGTGGCATTAACATCCACTCCTTGTTTGATCAAAACTCTCAGCTTTTCCACATCACCATCATTAACAGCGAACATGAGTTCATATAGCATATTTTTTTGTTTAGACATAGATTAACTCCTGTAAATAGATTTTTCGCTTTTTGTATTTAAACGCTGCATATGTGAAATTGAATCAGCACTTTCCGCTGGCACTTGCTGCTCATTCAAATTTAGTTTTTGGATTTGTCGCTCTATAGGCTCCATGCATTTCTCTATTTTTTGCACAATCTCCTTATTCTCCTTCTCGAATTTTTTAGCATCAAAACTCTCGAATATTTTATAAGCAAAATTAGCGACCATATCCACGACAAGATTATTAATAACACCTACAGATGCTAATCCCGCACCGATAAATATTTTTACAGAATTAGACATTGGTAGCATGAGCAGCACTAACATAAGTGATAACATCCTTGCTATTGATGTTTTCTCAAAAAAAATGAATAATTCTTTTACCAACATGTTAGATGCTCGAGCTAAATCTGAAGTTTCATCTATTTTATAAGCAACCGTGACATCTAATGTTTTTAAAGATTTTGCATCCTCTGACTGAAGATAGCCATATAGCGCATCATATTGAGATTGCTTATTATCTATCACAATTTCTAGATTTTGAATTTTATTTGTTCTCACATGCTTAAGAAGCATTTCTAAGTCATGATCTGCTAGATGTTTGTCAATTGAGACAGATTTAGAATTTTGTATAAATGGAATCATCCTTAAATCAGTGGCTCCATCAAGTGTTTTTTTAATTTTTATCATATGTTAACCTGAAATATTTTTTACTGAATAGTAGACTATAATTTTGCAAGGTCATTTTATTTAAATTCTCCAATTTATACCATCTGTATTTGCTGTAAAATTTGTGACCATCCAGAGTTGTTTTTCCTATGGAATATAACATAACTTATGGATTGCTACGCCTTCGGCTCGCGGGCGACGGAGATTACACCAACCATTAAGACAATGCTTTGCGGTGAAGAGAGAAAAAAGATGGTCGGGGCAGAGAGATTTGAACTCCCGACCCTCTGGTCCCAAACCAGATGCGCTACCAGACTGCGCTATGCCCCGATGTGAAAAATCATAATCACATAATTATATATACACAGAAAAAAAATGCTTTGCAACTGTTTTTTCTCAATAATCATAGATTTTTTTGAAATTCCTCAATTGCCGCTTTAATTTGCCCCAAATTTGACTTACCCAAAGCAACTCCACTTTGCGCAATTTGCTTATTCCCGCCCCCAGACTCTTCTCCAAGCATGCCACTGAAAATTCTTACCAACTTCCCAGCATCATGAGCGAGATCATCGGAAACTGCAATTAAGAAAGAGGTTTTTTCCTGAGAAGGCGCCATCAAAAGGAAAATTCCTGAGAATTTTTGCCTCAAAACGGAAGCAATTTCACGTAAGAATTTAGGGTCAATTTCCAAGAAAGACACCGAAAAATTTGCACCATTTGCAAGTTTCTTGAATTCTTCCTCTTTAATGCTTGCAAGCGCATTTGCAACTTTCAGAGCGCTTAATTCTTTTTCCAAATTTTTTCTCGAATCAGAAATTTCAGAAATTTTTTGCACCATTTCATTTTGTGGAATTTTCAACATTGCAGAAATTTCTTGCAAAATGTCATTTTTCTCAAACAAAATTCGCAAAGCTTCCTGACCAGTCACAGCCTCAATTCGGCGAATTCCAGAAGAAATTGCTGATTCAGAGAGAATTTTGAATGCACCAATGTCGCCAGCACGCTCAACGTGAGTCCCACCGCAAAGTTCATGAGAATCACCAATTGCAACAACTCTCACCTCATCATCATATTTTTCGCCAAAAAGCGCCATGGCCCCCGCTTCAATTGCTTTTTTCATATCCATCAATTTAGTGGAGCTGACCAAATTTTGCAAAATCACATGATTAACTTTCCACTCAATTTCACGAATCTCAGCTGCAGTCAGCGCTTTCGGATGACTAAAGTCAAATCTCAACTTGTCCGAAGCCACAAGTGAACCTTTTTGCGTGACATGCCCGCCCAGACTATCTTGCAAAATTTTGTGCAAAATGTGGGTGGCTGAGTGATTTGCCCTGACTTTTTTTCTGAAATTTTCATCAATCTCCAGCAAAATTTCATCCCCAATTTTCAGAGAACCTTCAGTTAAAATAACTTTGCTTGCATGCAATTTACCAAGGAATTTTTTCGTGTCAATCACCTTGCCAACGCCATTTGCAGCTTTTAAACTTCCAACATCCCCAACTTGTCCACCAGACTCAGCATAGAAAGGAGTTTGGTTGAAAAGCAAAAAACATTCCTGATTTGCTTTCATTTCTTGCCGCAAAACAGCTTCTTTGCCGCTCACATCAACAATTTCCAGAATTTTCCCTGTTGTTGAATTTTGTCCATATCCCTGAAATTCGCTGCTGCCATGTTTTGCATGAAGCTCAAACCAAATTGCATCAAAAGACGCCTCTCCAGAGCCACTCCAAGCAGCTCTTGCTCTTTTTTTCTGCTCTTCCATTTCGCTTTGGAACTCAGCTTCATTCACAGAAATTTGCTTATCTTTCAAAATGTCCAAAGTTAAATCAAGAGGAAAGCCATATGTGTCGTAAAGCTTAAAAGCAACTTTACCAGACATTTGTGAATTTTTCCCTAAATGGGAAATTTCATCTTCAAGCAGCCCCATGCCACGGCCGAGAGTTTGGTAGAACTTACTTTCCTCCCCGAACATCACAGAAGAAATGAATTCCTCAGCTCTTTTTAATTCGCCATAGGCCTCGCCCATGAGATTTGTCAGAACTGGCAACATTTTATGCAAAATTGGATTCGCTCCTCCAAGTTGATAAATATGGCGCATGGCCCTGCGCATGATTCTACGCAAAACATAGCCCCTGCCTTCATTTGACGGCATGACTCCATCAGCAATCAGAAAACTCGCCGAACGCAAATGATCAGCAATGACTCGATGCGAAAAGATTTTATCCCCATCTGCACCAGATTTTGTGAATTCGCAGGAAGCTTCAATCAATGTTTTAAAATAATCAGTTTCATAGTTACTACAAACATTTTGCATGACCGCCGCAAGTCGCTCAAGACCAGCGCCAGTGTCAATGCTGGGTTTTGGAAGATTAATTTGTGTGCCATTTTGTAATTTCTCATATTGCATGAAAACCAAATTCCAAATTTCTACAAACCTGTCTCCATTTTCATGCTCAGTGCCTGGCAAACCGCCAAAAATCTTGTCCCCATGGTCATAAAAAATCTCTGAACATGGCCCGCATGGCCCGAAATCACCCATTGACCAAAAATTATCATCTGTTTTAATTTTAATGATTCTGTCACCAGAAATTCCTGCAACTTTTTTCCAAATTTGTTCAGCTTCCTGATCACTATGATAAATTGTGACATATAGCCTATTTTTATCAATCCCCAACTCTTTTGTGAGGAAATTCCAAGCAAATTCAATTGCCCCGTCTTTAAAATAGTCCCCAAATGAAAAATTCCCCAACATCTCAAAAAAAGTGTGATGACGCGCAGTGTAACCAACATTTTCCAAATCATTATGTTTACCGCCCGCACGCACGCATTTCTGAGCCGTCGCAGCTTTGACATATGGCCGCATTTCAAGCCCAGTGAAGACATTTTTAAATTGCACCATTCCCGAATTTGTGAACATCAAGCTTGGGTCATTATGAGGAATCAGAGGGCTTGATGGCACAATTTCATGACCATTATCTTTAAAAAAACTCAAAAAAGAGCTACGAATTTGATTAGAGCTTTTAAACAATTGAACTTACCATTGAAAATATTGATTAATAATGGAATTCTAGCATGCTTTACAGCGAAGTAAAGCAATTTTTTATTTTTTATAATACTAAAAAACCCTTGCATGCAAGAGAAATTTGTTTATAATGCAGAAATATTTGCACATTTCACAACAACCTCCACTCAAGAAAAAATTATATTAAATCCTAAAAAAAACTCTTGCTATGCTAGAATCTAAATGATAACATGCTCTTAAAAGTAGCGTTAAATCATTTTACGGAGCCATTATAACATGAGCAAAACACCATTAAACAGAGCTTTTTTTTATGCAATTCAAGAGCAAGACATTGAAATTGTACGAATTTTGATCAAAGAGGGCGTTGATGCTAATTCCAAATTTAAAAATGAACAAGAAATTGAGCATCCCGCATTAAATTTGGCCGTTCATGCTAACAACCCATCAATTGTGAAGCTTTTAGTGGAAAATGGAGCTGATGTAAATGCTCAAAGCAGCTCCAAAATCACCCCACTTTTAGCTGCAGTTGCAAAAAATAATTTTGAAATAACCAAATTTCTGCTAAAAGCAGGCGCTGACACCGAGCACCAGACAGAACATGGCGACACAGCTTTAGTCCTTGCAGTGCAAAAACAACTGCCAGAAATTGTGGCACTATTAATCGAACATGGCGCAAACGTCCAAATTCTAACAAATAAAATTTTCAATTTCGGAACAAAAGATAAATCACTAATGAAGGAGATTAAAGAAATCATAGACAAATCTAACAATTAAACATAGCGAGAAGCATTTTGATATTTCACCACTCTAAATGATTTAACCTGTTGCTCCTGATCTCCAGAATATATCAAAAACCCATCTTTAGCTTTTGTAGTAAGTTTTTTAAAATATTCTAAATTTTCTAAAAACGATGGCTGAAATGTTTTGGAGGACTTGATTTCTATTGGAATTAATGAATTCCCTGATTTAACAATTAAATCAACCTCATGACCATTATGATCTCTAAAATAATATAAAGGAGGCTCAATGCCTTTATTAATAAAAGTTTTATATATATCTAAAATGACCATATTTTCCACCAAAGAGCCTCTTAATGGGTCTCTTTGAATTTGCGAAACATCATTTATATCTAGCAAATAGGAAGCTAAACCGACATCGGTAAAATATAATTTCGGAGATTTCACAACCCTCTTCCCAAAATTTTCATAATATGGCGCAAGTCTAAACACAATGAAAGAAGCCTCAAGCACAGAGAGCCAATTTTGTATGGTATGATGCGACACGCCAATTTCATTGCTAATGGCAGAACTGGAAAATATCTGCCCTATTCTTCCTGCGCATATTTTCAGAAATTTTTGAAACAAAGTTAAATCTTTTAAATTAATAATTTGCCTAACATCTCTTTCCAAATAGGTGCCAACATAGTCTCTGTAAAGCTTCGTGGGGTTTAAACCATCTTTAAATATTCGAGGATATGACCCATAAAATAAATGCTCATCCAATGTCATATTTGGTTTTGCTGTTTCCAGTTCAGAAATTGTCAAAGGAAGCAATTTTAATATAGCAGTTCTTCCAGCCAGAGATTGATTGATGTTTTCGGACAAACTTAATTGATGGCTGCCCGTTAAAATATATTTACCTTTCACATCTTCGGAATCCACAATGGTTTGTATATATGACAAGATTGACGGCTCTCTTTGAATTTCATCCAAAACACATCCCTGACTAAACCGATTAAGAAACCCTCTAGGATCTTCTTTGGCAAAATTCCTCTCATCAATATTTTCTAAATTAACATAAGGTTTCTGGGGAAAAATTTTTTTAACCAACGTTGTTTTTCCAGATTGTCTTGGGCCAATCAAACTAACCACAGGATAGCAGGAAGACATGCTTTTGAATTCTTCTTCGATTTCTCTTTTAATATATGACATTTGTTTTTTTCCTTCATTAGACATAGCCATATATAAGTAATAACATATTTTCAGACAAATTGGAACTACAAACTCCAATTTGTCTAAAAATATCAAAATTCTCCGCCGCTATGGAAAGAAAGTTCTACTTCAATGCCTCACTAATTCTACTCGCCACTTGTTCCGCTTGATCTTCCAGTGAAAAATGCATTAAATAGTGACCATTTTCATCGGTTAGATAGATCAAACTTGTGTGATTAATCAAATAGTTATCTTCATCAGCTGAAGAGTCATCAACTTTTGCATGATAAATCCTATAGGCCTTAGTGACATTCGCAATTTGCTCTTCGCTGCCAGTCAAGCCAACAATTGACTCATGAAAATTACCAGAGAGATATTTCTGCAATTTTTGCGGTGTGTCTCTTTTCGGGTCAACGGAAACAAAAATTGGCTGAATTTTGATGGCATCTTTTGGCGGCAAAATCTCCATGACGCGGCTCATGACCTGCAAACTTGTTGGGCAAATGTCTGGGCAATTTGTAAATCCGAAATAAATCATCAGAAATTTACCGTCATAATCCTTCAAAGAAACCTCTTTTCCGGTCATATCAACCAGGTTAAAATCTCCTCCAATTGATGTGTTAGCCTCTTTTTCAAAAGACGGGTTACTGAGCTCTCCAGGCTTGGCTTTGTTTTTCGGAGTGAGTCCAACAATACTGTAAATGCCAACAAGACCAATGATGACTGACAAAATGATGATCATTAACCATGATTTATCTGATTCTTTAAAAGACATTTCTAACCTCTTGAAAAATTGTTATTTTTTAAAATAAAAGGAGTGGCATAGGAAAAAATGGCCGAGGCCCCTGCCCTTTTAATTGCAATCAAACTTTCATGAAGCACATTCTCAAAATTTGGCATTGACGAAAGCATTGCAAATTCGCCACTGACTTGATAGGCGAAAATTGGTAAATTTTGAGAAATTGATGCTTGATAAATAATGTCCAAATAGGCCCCTGCTGGCTTAACCATGAGAATGTCAGCGCCTTCATTTGCATCAAGCTGAATTTCTTTCATTGCTTCTTTAGCATTTCTAAAATCCATCTGATAGGTTTTTTTGCAAGAATTTTTTAAGAATTTTGCAGAACCAACTGCGTCTCTGAAAGGTGAGTAAAAAGCTGAGGCAAATTTTGCAGCATAAGACATTAATATCACATTTTGATGAGCTGCTTTTTCCAAACAAGTGCGAATTTCAAGAATTCTGCCATCCATCATGTCAGATGGGGCCAAAATGTCTGCACCTGCAGAGGCTTGACACAAAGCCTGATTGACCAAAATTTCAATTGTTTCATCATTCAAAATCTCACCATTTGGCCCCAAAAGGCCATCATGGCCCGAAGAAGTGAAAGGGTCCAAAGCCACATCAGCAATCACTCCCAAATGCGGAAAATGCCTCTTAACCTCAGAAATGGCCCTGCAACAAAGATTTTCCGGGTTAATCGCCTCACTTGCTTTGTCATTTTTAAGTTCATTCGGAATGACGGGAAAAATCGCAAGAGCTTTCAGCCCTAAATCAACCAAGATTTTGCATTCTTCGAGCAACACATCAATGCTCATTCTGAACACATTTTTCATTGATGGAATTTCCTGTTTAACTTGCTTTCCATCAACCACAAAAACCGGCCAAATCAAGTCTGATGCTGAAATTTTAGTTTCCGCCACTAACTCTCTGATCCATTCCGATTGTCTCAGCCTTCTTGCACGCAAAAGCGGAAAATGCGCCAGGTTAAACTTACTCATGATTGATCTGCCTTTTTCAATATGTTAAAATATCTTTAGCCTCTCATTATAGAAAAATTATTTTTGAGAAACAACCTTTTTATTACGGGAATTGAATTATGAATGCAGCACAAACAAAAAAATTCAACAATAAAGTAAATATGATCAAAAATAATCAAATTGCCCATGTTTTCATCGACTTTGATAATTACGGCATGACAGAAGCTGATGTCATCACGCTTGGAGCCGCAATTGCAGTCAGCACAAGCCTCACAGAGTTTAAATTTGAGTGGAACCACTCAACTCCAGCCGGAATTGCAGCGCTTGCTAATGGCGTTGCAGCTTGCGCTTCTTTAAAATCTTTTAAAACTTGGGGGCAGAATCTTGATGCAAGCCAATTAGGGGATTTTGTTAATGCATTGAAAAATAATCATAATATCGATGATTTTGGAGTCTATCACGCACCAATTGGTGATGCTGGCGCAGCCGTAATTGCTGATGCAATTGAAAATGCTGGTTTAAAAAAGCTAACCCTTTTCAATGCAGGCGTGTCAGATGCCGGTGTACAATCAATTTCGGGCGCTTTAACAAACAACCCAAATTCCTTAGAAAAACTTGATTTGCCAAATAATCAAATCACAGATGTGGGTGTGACAAGTTTGGCGAGCGCTGTTGCAATTGCTGGAAATTTAGAGCATCTTGGACTTGCTTCCAACCAACAAATCACAAATCTTAGTGATTTAGGGGTGGCAATTAAAAATAACAACAATATCAAGCAGTTAGACCTGTCTTCTAATCAAATAGATGATTCCAGCATGGCAAGTTTTGCAAGCAATCTTGAATCTTCCGCAATTGAAAATTTGTCTCTATCAGGCAACTCAATTTCCGACGCAGGGCTTGAAACTTTGATCATTTCCGCATCAAAATTGTCAAATTTAGGAAATTTAAACGCAGATATTCCAATGTTCGACCCAAATTCCGATGTTGAAACTGTCAGTCTTGCAGAAAAATTTCACGAATTAATGAAAAATAGTCAACAAAATCAAGAAGATTCCATAAACTCTGAAAGATATGAATATAAAATCATCGAAGCCAGGAAAGAAGTGAGAAAAATTCTCGAAGAAGATCAGGAACTCATTGATTTAAAACAAAATGACCCAGCCAAATTTGAAGAAATAAAAAAAGCCTTACAGGAAAAATCAATTGAGGCAAATGGTAAAACCGCTGAGGAAATCAAAGAGGAAATTGCTGTCTTAAAAGAGGAGGAAGTTAAGAAAGAAGTGAAAGTGGAGGTGGAGGCCAAAGCAGCTAAAGCCGAAAAAAGCGAGGCGAGACTTGTTGCAGAAGAGCACAAATCAGCCAAAGCTGAGCCAGTTAAACCAGCCGAAGAAAGCGAAGTGAAACTCCTTGCAGAAGAACCACCGGTTGCAGATGAGCTTTGAATTTTGCAAATTGGGCTAGAAGAATATTAATTTATAGCTGACATGTTGTTAATATTGCGTTAGTATTATACTCCACAATGGAGCCCCCCCAATTTTGTCATTGCGAGCGCCAGCGCGGCAAACCAGAGTTATTTACGTTGGATTTTTTCACATAGTTTTCATCGAAAAAAATCCAGAGTTTTTTTCCTACGCGGGAAGTAAAAATAACTCTGAACCTTTACAGCAATGACGGAAATTTGGGGGCTCTGCAATGAGAAAAATGGACGCGCGCACTTAAAAAACGCGCAAATCTTCATCTTCCTCCCTTTCCTAGAGATAAAGCTGCATTTTAAATTTTATCCAGGAAATTTCTATCAGTCATCAATCTCTTTTTTACAGCTCTATTAAAAATCTAATGTCCCGTCTATATATAAGAAATCCAATAGTAAAAAAAATTTATATCAACTCTTGATTTTTATATCGAGATATATTACATTATACATGTATATTATTAACCTTAACAAATTTTAGAGGCAAACCAATGATAAATCAAGAATTATACTATGCAGCTTTTAATGGTAATGTGGCATCGGTAAAAGAATTAATAGCAAAAGGGGTTGATGTTAATGCCAGCGACGAGCGTGGATATACAGCATTACATCTCGCAAGCTCCCAGGGTCATGCAGATGTTGTTTGGGTATTAAAGGAAAATGGGGCAAAAATTGATGCTCAAACTGAAGATGGAAAAACTGCATTAGACCTTGCAATGGAAGGAAATCATCCGGAAGCGGCATCTTCACTTACAAATGTTAACATTTCCCAGATTTTACTCAATACAAATGTGAACTATAACATTTTACAACAGCCAATTAAAGAAATTGAACCTATTAAATCGTTTTTTGTAGAAAATATAAAAGAAGATAACCGTAATTATCTTCTCACAATACTTGCTGAAAAAGAAGAATCATATATGAATGCGGAAGACTCAATTTCTAAATTTCTATCCAAATCCTCATCTTCTCATGGAAGATCCTAACAAACTCTTAAAAACCATGCGCTTTTCTTTATTTTCGTTAAAAAAAGCGCATGTTACATCATAAATTTCATAATTTTTTTCATTTCTCTATTGACTTTTAATTTAAGTTTCATTATATTATGCTATAAGACTATAGCTTAATAAAACACAAAAAGGTAAATAGATGAAAAAAAAACCAGAGAAGACATATGGCGTCAGAAAGTCAAACAAATGCTGCTAGCAGCACAGCTATTGACTCTGCAGAAGTAATTGATCAACTAACACAAGAAAGAGATCTTCTTATAGAAATGGTGACAGCTGAACGAGAAAAATCCGCTCAATTAACAAGAGAAAAATATTCCTTGATAGATCAACTATATGCCGCACGCATAGAAAGAAACGCTATGATGGAGCAAATTATTTCTGCGCGTGAAGAAAGAAGGCAGCTAGAAATAGCTGCACTAAAATCTCAACTTAAAGAACAATTCGTCTCAAGACTGAATGCAGAAGCCAAATCTAAAGCAGGAAATGGGAAAAGTTAACGCTGTGGAGAATCTCTGTCAGCAACATCTCTGAGCCTCATGAGATAATCCGTAAATGATTCTCCTGAGCTTAGCGAAAGTTTCTTACATTCAGTATCAGACCAATTATAAGTTAAATTCATATTTTTTTGAATATATCCCTCCAAATTGGATTTCATGTTATGTTTATAAGAATAAACCGCATATAGCGAAGATGCCATCACAGGCATGGACAGAGCCAACATCACAATAACAAGCTGAAAAGGGATTTGATCATGCATTTTTTTGGGCGTCATTTCTTCAATAAAACGCATGACACCAGCTATTGCCGCAACGCTTAATATGCTCAAAAAAGCATACTCATGAAGGTCGAAATCTAATTTCAAACTCTTCAAAGATTCAGCAGCTTGCGATTTAAAATAAGCACGTAGTAATGCATTAGTTTCTTTCGTAGCTTCAATTTTTATGTCCAACTCTGCAATATTATAGTGCCTATTTAAAAAACCCAAAAGTGCATTTAATTCACCGAAACTTAACCTATCCGTGATTTTGAGAGCCTTGCCACCACTTGGCAAAATTCGCATCGCCTTTCTAAAAAAATCATCATCCATATCACAAACCTCCAATTTTGACTCATTTTTAATGTTTTTAACATATATATGATTATGTTGTCAATAAAAAAACACAGAAGATGGAAATCTCAATTCAACTCTTCTTCATCACTCCAACATCGTCATTGCGAGCCAAAGGCGCGGCAATCTAGCGTTATGCTGCATTAGATCTCCCCAAAATTCCTCAAAACAAAAAATAACTCCGATTGGCCATCAAACTAACAACAATTTTAATCTTAATCGCCTCAATTTTCATATTAATCAATCCAGCTTATTTTCACGTCGAAAGCATCAAAGGAGCCATTTTTTGGATGTTTCTGCTTTCCCTTGAAGAAATTTGCGCTCCCTATTTAGATTTCCAAGCAACAAATTCCTCTAATCTACTCGCCAAAGAAATTGGGGTTGGAATTGGAGGAATTGCTTCATTGATCTTGCTTAATGACACAAACTTATTGTTCATTTTATGCATCACCCTCATCACAGCAGGAATCTTAATTTTGCACCATTCTCCACGCTGAATGATCAGCGAAAATGGTTCTTAAAATTTTATTATTCAAACCATGCCCAGTTTTAAACCCTTCAAATTTGCCACAAATTTGAGCACCAGCGAGATATAAATCCCCAATTGAGTCAAGAAGTTTATGTCTGACGAACTCATCTTCATAGCGCAAACCTTCTTCATTTAACACTTTATCTTCATCAATCACAATAGCATTTTTAAGTGAACCACCTCTGGCCAAACCGATTGATTGAAGTTTTTCAACATCTTTCACAAAACCAAAAGTTCTCGCTCTGGAAAGATCCATTTTAAATGATAAATCTTTCGCAATGAAATTTCTTTCTTGTTTTTGAATGACTTTATGGTCAAAATCAATCACCATGTTAATAGAAAATTCGTGATGGGGCGTGACATTAATGAAAGCATCTTTTTCTTGCGTGCTGATTGGCTTCAAAATCTCAATGAATCTGCGTGGTTTTTCTTGCGTGACAATTTTTGCGCATTCAATGAGAAACACAAAATCGCACGAGCTGCCATCCATGATTGGAATTTCAGCTGCGTCAATCTCAACAATGACATTATCAATTCCACAACCCCAAAAGGCTGCCATTAAATGTTCAATTGTGGAAACTTCAACACCATCTTCATTGCAAATTGTGGTTCCAAGTGTGGTTTTTGTCACATATTGATAATTTGCTGGAATTTCATTATTTTTGTCCGTAATGTCTGTTCTTTTGAAAATGATGCCACTGTTAACAGCTGCAGGCTTCAATGTCAAATTCACCACTGCGCCACTATGGAGGCCAACTCCAAAGCAACTCACTGAATTTTTAATGGTTTTTTGATTTTGCAACATTTTAAAATGCTCCCAAATGATTATTTAGACTTTCGTAATTATAGACTATCTTGAGTGCATCTGGAAGGCAAATGACAAATTGTTACAGATTGTTACAAACACTTACTGAGACTCCAAAAGGTTAACAAATCTTTATCCACAATTTCTGTGGATAAAACGTTGGATGAACGCGTAAAACCATTCTCCTGACTTGCTTAGCTGGCCATGCCGCAAAATTACGCAAACATGGTTCATGAAAAAGTGGTTAGGAAATTCATCAGCGAGAAATTCCACTATTTGCGCTATTTTTAGCCATATTTCTAAAATGCGTCGAAGTGGTGGCAGCGGCTTGAGGGGCAGCTTCCAGGAAATCAGCTAGTCTTTTTTGCAAAATGGGAATTTGGTCCCAGAAATAGGCGAAATTCTTTTCATGAACTCCAACGCCCCTTCTCCCTCCAGCGCCCACACCAGCATTTTCCTGCAAACAATCGTCAAAATAGTTCTGATGGTCAAACTTCACTCTGGCTTGATGATCTGTGAATTTTGATTCAATCATGAAATAAATTGATGAATAGAGGAAAAATATTTTCCTTCTAACGATTTCAGACCCAACAAAAACACTCTGAGCCTCCTGAAATCCCTTCGATTGAACAGGGGCGCCTTTTTTTCTTTCCTCTATTAATTCCGGATGTCTAACAAGTAATCTTTCTATTCCCGAATAAAACCCTAAAGCAACTTGTTTTTTGTCTGATTTTACATTATCTTCACCCGGTTTTTTCAAAGCATCAGTTAAGCCAGAAATGGCAAGATCAATCTTTGAAGAAGGGTTTTTGATGGCATCAGAAAGTTTTTTCGCAATCTCCCTTCCTTCATTATTCTCTAGGAAAGTGAGGAATGTTTGCAGTTTAGACGCTTCGCTAAAATCAGATTTTTTAAA
Source organism: uncultured Rickettsiales bacterium (assembly GCA_964383745.1). GTDB lineage: Bacteria > Pseudomonadota > Alphaproteobacteria > Rickettsiales > CAYLHV01 > CAYLHV01. The sequence continues at coordinate 15,718 of CAYLHV010000006.1, forward strand.
ATATTCATCAAGATCATGAATTTTTTGCAACTTTCCTCTCAAAGAGGATAGCTCTTTCTCTCGTTTTTTAGCAGCGCTTTTTGTTGCAACATTCTGATTTTCTAGAGATGAAATATCCGCATTAAACCGATCAACCACTCTCTGAATAAGAGCTTCCACCTCATTTCTAATCGAATCACTAATCATGATTGGCTTAACAAGCTCTTCTGAACTCAACCACTCTTCTTTCGTCACCTGATTTGCTTTAATTCTAATAATTAATCTATTTATTTGCCCAAGCAAATTTTCATCTAAAAAAAATCTCTTTAAATCATCAGAAAATTTAATTTTTGCGATATTATCCATCACATGCTTCACATCAATCCTTCCAGATGTAAAAACTTTAGCAAAATAGTCCCTAAATTCTTTCAGCGTTGCAAAAGGAAAATCTTGCAATTGATTTTTCGCCCAAATAGACAAATTACGTGTAGAACTCGTCCATTTTGTGAGCTCTCCAATGTCAGCAATGGAACGCAAAATGACTGCATTACCTAAAAAATATTCCTTAATTTCCTCAGAGAAGACTTCTTTTAGGAATTTCAATTCTTTAGCAATTTTCTCAAGAGATGCCAAATCCCCCACAATCCCTCCCCAATAAGAAATTGTTGGAAAATCAGTGGAAAAATCAACCGCCGTTCCGTCTGTCTCTCCATAAGGTCCGTTCTCTTCTAATGGATCTTCAATCTCATTGAGAAGATTTAGAATTCCTCCCAATTCTCCTATAATCCGCGCTGAATCAGCGTAAAACCGATCTTTAAAACAATCAAGCTCTTGTGTCACGGCAATCATGAAAAGTTGGTTAAGAAAACTCCATGGAATATTCTTATTTTCTGCTTTAAATGATGCGTTTAATTGCACTATATTCGCAGAGATATTGTTAAAATATTTAACAACTATAATTTTTGTACAAGTTGCATCTTCTTGCTCTTGCGCAAACATTCCCTGCACAGCCATAATGGTTCTCTTTAGAAAGCCCAACCTTAATGAGTCACGCAATCTAATCCCTTGCATTTCTCTAGTTTTTTCTGCTCTTTCCTGCTCACCATCTGAGTCTTTTATCACATATTCACTTTGTTTTTTCACATCACGGTTTAGTTTGCTCATATGTAAAAAATAATGTTCATGACAATTAGCAAAATATTCCTCAAATTTTCTACAAAGTGAGGCAGCTCTTGGAAAACCAGCATCCATTGCTTGTTCAGATGGCAGCTTTCCATCTGGATTTTTGATGAACCACACATTATCTGTCATGTCATATTTTGAGCGAGCATCTTCAAAAATCACCACTCCTTCACGCAAATCAAAACGGTCATACCCTCTGATATATGTGTCTTGCATGAGTTTTGAGATTTTTGCAACTAACTCTTCATCATCGCCTATATGCAGGTCAATTCTCCTGGATAGAAGGTTTTTTCTAGATGTTTTCAGATCATCATAAGGGTTAAAAGTCGCAAGATTTCTTGCTATTTCATCGGTGATCACAAAATTCTCTTTAAAAGCAGCATAGGCAAGCAATCCTTTCACATCATGCAGGTCTGTGCGGGCCCTAGCCATTCTCATAGCTTTGATCAAACCAGTATCAGGGCTATATTGGCAGATGTAATGAAGAGCAGTGCGGTGATATGAATCTACCACATTCACAAATTCATAGCCCAGATCTTTGCTTAGCAGGAATTTGGTGAATTCATAGGTTCCTGCTTTTGCGGAAAGATGTAAGATGGTGTCCCCTTCCTCGGAGAATCTTGCCTTGATTATCTTTTTCTTTCCCGGCCAGTTCTCTGTAAAATATTTAACCAGTTGAGAATCGGCTTCTTTTATCTTTTCACATCTCGCCTTGCCTGCTTTGATGTTGCTCTTGTTTAATTGAATCAAAGGTAGGATAAAATCACAAATATTCATTTTTCACCTCTTAACATATAAAAACGGAATTAAACATAAGCTCAAAAAGCTTAATGCGAACATTAGTAGAAAAAAATTTTCCCAATCATAACTCATGGCCAGAAACCCTGAAAAAGAAGGTAGAATGACTCTGGAGAGTCCCATCATGGAGCTGAAAGCGGCATATTGCGTGGCGGAATGAGGGGCACTGCAGAGAGATGACATATAGGCAATGTAGGAAGTCATGGCCATTCCTCCTGTGAAACTTTCCAGGAAAATCATGGAGTTAAGGAACAAAACATCATGTCCCACTTTAATTTGCAAGACATATAATAAATGAGTTAAATTATGCAAAACTCCAAAAATTAGTAAAATTAATTTAATTTTCTGATTGAAATTTGGAAAGAGTTTTTCAATGAAATATCCACCAGCAAAACTGCCAATGATGGCCCCAATTGGCCCCAAAACCTTCAAAGAACTGACAATCTCAAAAGAACTGAAGCCAAGATGCAGCAAAAATGAATTTGTCATCACATAGATTGAATTATCAGCAATTCTATAGAGAAATAAAAATGCAGCAATTATGAGCAAATTTTTAGCATTAGTAACAGAGCGCAATGGCTGGATCAAGGGGATTAAAATGTTGATTATGCTAAATTTTATGGTCTCTGGCATTTTGTGAGCATTCAATTTTTTCTCATCATATCTAGTCATAAAAATGATGATCATAGAAAGAAAAATCAAGATGCTTGCAGAAGAAAAATAGATGATTTTCCAAGAAAATTTTGTCGAAAGCGCAATTGCACCAGCCCCAGAAATCATCATCCCTGCCCTATAGCCAAATGTGTAGAGCCCTGAAGAAAAACCTTGCTTCTCCGGGTCGTTAATTTCAATTCTGAAACTATTTAGCACAATGTCCTGGAGGGAGGAAAAAAACGAAACAAAAAAAGCAAAAAATGCAACAAAAACAATGCTTTGTTCCTTAACTTCAGTGATGGCAAGTGCAAAAACCGCTAAAATTGTGGCAATTTGCGAAATGAGAAACCAACTTCTGAGGCGCCCCATTTGGAAAAAACTAATATTCATCCGATCAACAAAAGGTGCCATTAAAAATTTGAAGGAATAGGGCAGCAAAACAAGCGAAAACAGGCCAATTGTCTCAATGTTAACCCCCAAAGAAGACAGCCAGAAATTCAAAGTATAGCCACTTAAAAGCAAGCAAAATCCATTCGAAAATCCAAATAGAAACATTTTTAGAGAGAGGGGGGTGATTTTATCTATCATAATTCTTGGATTATCATATATTTTAATGAAATAATCAAGTAAATATGTTCAATTCAAAGTAAATTTCTCATGTGGGCAGTCCAGTGAAAATGTTGGAATTGTGACACTGAAAACGTCATTATTCAACAAATCTAACACTTCATAGACCCCGAGCATGACTCCTGAAGAAGAATCAAGTTGAATGTGGCTGGAATATTCAAAAAGATCACCCGGTTCAATCACAGGTTGCTCCCCAACCACGCCAATTCCTTGAATTTCCTGCGAAAAACCAAAAGAATCAATTGCAATCCATTTTCTTTTTAAAATTTTGATGCTTCTGTTGCTGACATTTTCAATGAGGATATTATAGGACCAGATGTGATTATTACTTTCCACAGAAGACATTTTCTCTTCATAGTTTGGCTTCACTTTAACTTTAATTTCCGATGTCATTTGTTCATATTTCACTTAAAATTCTCCACTCAAATTACTGAAAAGAAAGAAATCTTTTTTTTGCCCGTGCAAAATGCCATATTCCTTCATGAGGGCTTCTTTTTCAAAATTTAATTTTTCAAGAACTCTGATGGAGGCGTAATTATCAGTTGCAACATTTGCTTGAATTCGGCTCATTCCAAATTCTCTGCAAGCAAAATTGCAAATGATTCTCAAAGCCTCGGTCATAATGCCCCTGCCCCAATGTTCAAAGGCCAGATCATAGCTCAATTCTGTGCGGCGATGCACTGGGTTAATATAGTTAAAACCAGCTGTTCCAATGATTTGATTGGTTTTTGGATTAGCAATTGCCCAGAAAATACTGCGTCTGTGTGCAAACAGGCTTTGCCAATATTCTAGTTCTTTTTTGGCTTCTTGTGCGTTTCTTGGAAGATCTTCGCTGGCAATGAATCGATTCACTTCAGCGCTTGAAACATAGGACAGGAAGGGCTCGTGGTCTTGAGAGGCGACAATTTCCCTTAATGCGAAATGCTCACATTTAAATTCCGGAAATTTCACAAGCCTGCTCAACATTTTCAGGAGACACCCATTTTTTAACCTTTTCCTTTTTTCACTTCAAAAAGACCCATCAAACATAAGCAGCTGGGTCTTTAATTCCAAGCAATTCAAACCCTTCCAAACGAAGTTGGCAGGACTGGCATGAGCCGCATGCACGCATGTCTTCAGACGGGTCATAGCAGCTCATGGTTAAAGAATAGTCAATCTTTAAATCAATTCCAAGCCTTATTATCTCTTTTTTATTCAAATTTATGAGTGGAGTTTCGATTGTTACTTTTTTGTCACTCTCCCTCGGTTTAATCGCAAAAAAAGCAAGATTTTCAAAAGCTTGGATAAATTCAGGGCGTGTGTCAGGATAGTTCTCGAAATCCATTTTATTCACACCAATGAAAATCGAAGTTGCTCCCGTGACCTCAGCCAGCGCCAGCGCATGAGCCAGAAAAATTGTGTTTCTGGCCGGAACATAAGTTGAAGGCGTGCCAGAAATTTTTGATTCAGAAATATTTTTAAATTTAGGCACCTCAAGATCTTCATCAAGCAAAGATGAACCGCCAAAAATGCGCAAATCAATTTTGGCAATTTTATGCGACTTCACCCCAGCATTTTGTGCAATTTTTTTTGCAATCTCCACTTCTATGGCAAGTTTTGCGCCATAGTCAAATGAAAGTGCATGAATTTCAAAGCCTTGCTTCTTGGCAAAATGAAGCACTGTTGTCGAATCCATGCCGCCACTGAGTAAAACCACTGCTTTTTTCATTTTTTCCTCATTTTATGTTTAAAATTTTATGAATCTGCAATGAGAGAATGTGACCATTTTCTTCAGCAAATTTTCTTGCAAATTCAGTATTTTCGGCATTTTTCTGTTCATCTTGCTCATCCATCGGCTGAACATAAACCGGAATGTTGTACTCTTTTTGCCCAATTTCTGTAATTGTAGAATAATTTTTATGAGTTTTCGATAAGATGAATTTAAATGCTGAAATTAAAGATAAAATCTCTTTTGCAATTGGAAAATAGACCCCGTTAGTGTTTTTAGGAGAACAAACCACATGAGCTTTTTTGTTAATATTCCTGAAAATTGTGCCATTTGTTTCAATTTGCACTCTGAAATTCATTTCCAGCAACTTCTCAATCAAAAGCTCAATTGGCTGCCTAAAAGGTTCTCCACCCGTGATCACCACCAAATCCCTGCTCCTGGTGCCATTTGAATTAAGAGAAAATTTCTCAATTTCAGCAAGAATTTCAGTTAAATTCCAATCTTTAAAACTCTCAAATTCAGTGTCGCAAAAATCGCAGGCTAAATTACAACCTCCAAGGCGCACAAAAACTGAAGGCTGACCCACAAATGGCCCCTCACCTTGAATTGTTGGAAAAATCTCTTGAATTTGCAGATTCTCACCATTGCCGACAAATGGCTTTCTTTTCACATTTTGGCCAAACATCAGACAGCTATCCTCACCTTAATTTTAAAGTCATGAGACCCAGCATGGCGAAAATTATGGCCAAAATCCAGAATCTTATGACAATTTTAGGCTCACTCCAACCAATTTTCTCAAAATGATGGTGAATTGGGGTCATTTTGAAAATTCTTTTGCCACCAGTGAGTTTAAAATAATAAACCTGCATGATCACAGAAATTGTCTCCATCACAAAAACACCACCAATGATTGCAAAAACAATCTCATGTTTAGTCACAAGGCTGATTGTGGCAAGCCCTCCTCCAAAAGCAAGACTCCCAGTGTCTCCCATGAAAATTTGCGCTGGCGGCGCATTATACCACAAAAATCCAAGGCCAGCGCCAACCAAGCTTGCACAAAAAATCGCCAGCTCACCCGCATGCTCAATATAGTGAATTTGAAGATATTCTGCAAAGTGAAAATGACCACAAAGATAGGCGATTAAAGCAAGACAAACAGCGCAAATCATGATTGGAACAATGGCCAGACCATCAAGACCATCTGTCAAATTCACAGCATTTGAAGCGCCAACAATCACGAAAATTGAAAAAACATAAAAAAACAGGCCAAAATCGATGAGCAAATCTTTAAAAAACGGCAATGCAAGCTTCATGCGCAAAGAAGGGTCAAAAGAAGATTGGATCATATAGCAAGCGACAAGGCAAATGACGGTTTGGAAAAAGAATTTCACTTTTCCTGACACACCCTTGCTGTTCCGCTTAACAATTTTGAGAAAATCATCAACAAAACCCAAAATCCCAAAGGAAATTGTCACTAAAAGCACTGAAATTAGATAAAAATTAGAAATGTCCGCCCAAAGCAGGCTTGAAAAAGTCACTGACGCAAGCAACACAACCCCACCCATGGTTGGCGTGCCTTTTTTACTCTCCAAATGACTCTCAGGGCCACATTCACGAATTGGTTGACCGCCTTTTTGGATTTTAATGAAAAATTTAATTGCAGGTGGGTAGAGCAAAAAACTGAAAATCAAACTTGTGAAGCAAGCGCCCATTGAACGAAATGTCACATATTTAAACAAATTAAAAATGGCATGATCATCTGCCAGTGGGTAAAGCAAGTTATAAAGCATTTTCAATTCCTTCCTGAACGCTTGAATTTTTAAGCAAATGTTTAACCAAAGCGTGCATTTTAGTGCCATATGAACCTTTGATCATGATGATGTCGCCATTTTGCAATAAATGATCAATTTTGTCAATCAAATCATCAATTTTTTTGAAAGAAACTGCATTTGGAAAATTTTTGCTCGCCTCAAACATCAGCTCCCCAACAGAAAAAAAACTGCCTATGTTCGAATTTTTCACCGCAGACACAATTTCTTGATGAAAAATTGCAGAATTTGCACCTAATTCTTTCATGTCACCTAAAATTGCAATCTTCCTTGCTTTGAGAGGGAGATTTGCCAAATTCGAAATTGCCGCAATCATTGATTTTGGGCTGGCATTATAGCTTTCATCAATCAAAAGCAAGTCTTTGTTATTAAAAGAAATTTTACGCATCTCACCACGGCCAGCTTTAGGAAAAATCCCTTCCAAAGCATTTTTTGCTTTTTGTAAATCTAATTGTAAAAAATGACATGTTGTGAGAGAAATTAACGCATTTGATGCATTATGAACACCCAGAAAATTCACTTTAAGTTCCAGATGCATCTCATTGATTTTTAAGGAAATTTCAGTTTTAAAGTCTGCAGCATTTTTCACATCAATAACAGAAAAATGAGAATTTTTACCAAAAACAGCAATTTCTTTTGCATGGGATTTTACTTTTTTTATAAAAATTTCCTGAAATTCTTCTGGAAAAATTGCAATTGCAGCGCCGGAAAGAGCTTCAAAAATCTCAGCTTTAGCCTCCGCAATCTGGCTCACTGAGCTGAAAAACTCCAAATGAGCTTCCGCAATTGCCGTGATGATGGCAATTTCTGGTTTTAAAATTTGAGTTAAATGCGAAATTTCACCAGCTGCGCTCATTCCAAGCTCAAAAACGCCAAATTCGCAATCTCTGGGCATCAAACAAAGACTGATTGGCAGGCCCAAATGATTATTAAAATTATTAGGAGAAAAATGTGTTTTCCCAAATTTTGACAAAATGCCAGCCAGCATTTCTTTGCAGGTGGTTTTCCCAACACTTCCAGTGATTCCAATGATTTTAGCCTTTGTTTGCTTTCTCTTGAACTCTGCCATTTTTTCCAAAGCTTCAAACACATTTGGCACTAAAATGACCTGGGATGGAAAATTTTCCAGCTCTTTTGTGATTTTGCCGGCAATGACAAAAGAAGCTCCTTGCTTTAAAGCTAAATGGGCAAAATCATGACCATCAGACTTCTCTCCTTGCAAAGCAAAAAAAAGATCATTTTTCTGAATTGACCTTGTGTCAATGGAAATTCCGCAAATTGGCAAATCCAGCAAATCAGCAGGTTTCGCAAGATTCAAAGCCTCAAAAATCTCACTAATTTGCCATAAATTCTCTGTCATTTTTTCCCCATCAATAATTTAAGAAATATGTTCACTCAGCAAATTTGTCACTTTCGCAAGAAGCTCGTCAATGTTATGATCTAATTTTTTAACTTCATATTTAGGAATTTTCTGCAAATTATTTTCTGAAATTTCCGGACATTCCGCAGCAATTTCAAGCATTTCCTGCATTTTTCCATTGCAATGCAAAACAAGGTCACAACCAGCCTCAAATGAACGATTAACCCTTGACGCATAGGAGCCGGAAAGAGCTTCCATTGACAGATCATCTGTCATCAAAATTCCTTGAAATTCAAGCTCTTGCCGAATGATTTTCACAAGTTCTTTTGAGAAAGTCGCAGGCTGATTATCAATCTGAGAAAATTCTATGTGGGCTGTCATGCCAAAAAAAGGAATTTTCACTTGAGAAAGATTTTTAAAAACCGCAAAGTCAGTTTTCATGAGCTCCGCAAAGCTTGTGTCCACAATTGGCAAGGCTTTGTGCGAATCAAGCAAAGCCCTTCCGTGACCAGGAATATGTTTAACAATTGGGGTGACGCCATTTTCAGACATGCTTTCCATGACCCATTTGCAGCAATTTGTCACAATCTCAACTGACTCCCCATAGCTTCGGTTGCCAATGATGTCACTGGCGCCTTTAACCAGCAAATCAGCCACAGGAGCGCAATTCACGTTAATTCCCAAATCGAGCAATTCTTTCGACATTGCAGCAAAATTCATGTGTAACGCTTGCTGCGCTGAATCTGGAGATTTAATTGCGAGTTCTCCAAAATAGGACGCGGGATTATAGCGGTGAAATTCAGGCGCCACAAGCCTTGCAACTCTTCCCCCTTCTTGATCAATGAGAATTTGCAAATGATCATGACTGACCAGAGATTTGAGCTTTTTAATTAAAGATTTAATTTGCGGTGCATTCACGCAATTTCTTGCAAAAAGAATGAAACCAATTGGGTTATGTTCTTTAAAAAACCTCTCTTCTTCCTCTGAAACTTCAGTTCCAGCACAGCCGAAAATCACTGACTTAATTTTTTTACTCATCACTTCCTAATTTCACTCCTTTTATTTAACAACAAAGCAACCTTGTTTTTTTTCAATCAATTTTTTGCAAATCAACCTAGCATTAGAAGCGCTGGCAATTGGGCCTGCTTGCAAAGCGTGATATTGCCCCTTTTTTCCAAGATCTTTCATTTTGACTTCAAAATCAAGGTTTTTTAGCAAATTCGAGTGTTTTTCCTGAATTTTGCTCCACATGTTAGTTGCTTCTTTTTCAGTTTTAAAGGCAGCAAGTTGAATTTTGAAACCATTTTCTATTTTTTTAGCAATTTTACTCTCAATTTTTACTTCTTTTAAAGGAACAATTTTCTCCTCTTTCACCTCAATTTTTTTGACATCATTAACTTTCGTTTCTTCAACTGCAGCAAAAGCATTGATTGTCAAAGGTTCTTCCGGCAAAGGCAGCAAACGCTCTTTTTGCACAGGATTTTTGGTGGCAGAAATATTATCATAAACCCTCTTATCCATGTTTGGAACATGCATTCCACCCGGGTCAGATGGTTTGATTTTATATGGCTCTTTGCTGGCTTTTACCAAAATCAACTCCTGTTTTTCATTAGAATTTTCACCATAATTTTGCAGAATGACAAAAATGATGGATCCAATGGCCAAAATAATTAGAAGAATGATGGAGAAAAATTTAAAATTAAATGATTTTTGTTTGCTTTTCATCTTCACATTTCCATTTTTGGTTCAATTTTTAAAATTTTAAAAGCATCTTGTAGAATGTTTAAAAAACAGCAAACTAGCGCAATTCTGGCTTTGCTAAGCTCGAAATCAGCCGTGATGAAACGCAAATTTTCATCTTCTTTTCCGCAATTCCAAAAACCGTGAAATTCCGCAGCAAGTTCCATGATGAAAAACACAATTCTGTGGGGTTCCAAGGCTGTTGCAGCAAGTTCAATGCGGCGACCATAGGAACTTAAATTTCTGATCAAAGAAAGCTCTTTTTCATGTTTTAATTTAGAAAAATCAACATCTTGCCAATGATTTTTCTGCAATTCTTCCGCATTAATTCCTTCTGTGGCGGCTTTTTTCAAAATCGAAGAACCGCGCGCAAATGCATATTGCACATAGAAAACAGGGTTATCTTTTGACTGTTCTTTCACTTTTTCAATGTCAAAATCAAGCATCGCATCATTTTTTCTGGTGAGCATGATGAAACGAAGGACATCTTTTCCAACAATTTCAATCACATCTTCCGCGGTGATATAGGTGCCTTTTCTTTTTGACATTTTGAAAATTTCACCATTTTTCAGGAAGTTAACAATTTGTATGAATTGCACTTCAATTTCCGCCTTTCCGTCACTAATGGCCTTGATGGCTGATTGCAAGCGTTTTTTATATCCTGCATGGTCAGCGCCTAAAATTAGAACTTGCTTAAAAAAACCTCTGTCTAATTTATTTTGCATATAGGCCAAATCTCCAGCAAAATAAGTCAAAGAACCGTCATTTTTCTTGATCACACGGTCAAGATCATCGCCAAAAAGCGTGGATTTGAAGATTAATTGCTCTTTTGGTTCAAAATCTTCCTCAGAATTTTTTCCACCTTTTGGTGGCTCAAGAATTCCTCTGTAAATCAAGTTCTTATCAGTCAACTTCTGAACAACTGCTTCAACCATTCCACTGTCGTGCAAATTTTTTTCTGAAGAAAAAACATCAAACTCAACCGCAAGATTTTTTAAATCATTTTTAATGATTTTCATGATTTCTGACAAGACAAATTCACGAATGTTGGTGGGAGTTTCTTGATGTATTTTTTTTGCAATTTCAATGACATAGTCACCAGGATATAAACCTTCTTGTAAAGCTCCTGGTTCTTTATTTCCTGCAATTTCCGCAAGGCGCGCGGCAACAGAATTTAACAAAACATCAATCTGAACGCCTGCATCATTAATATAATATTCCCTTGTGATTTCATGACCGGTTTTTTCGAGCAAACTTGCTAAAGAATCACCATAGACCGCGCCCCGGCAATGGCCGACATGCATTGGGCCAGTTGGATTTGCCGAAACAAATTCCAAATTAATTTTTTTCCCAACACCAATGTCGCTTTTAGCAAATTCTTCATGAAAATTCAACATGTTGCGTAATTGTTCCTGCCAAAATTCATCCTTCATGAAAAGATTAATAAAACCCGGTCCGGCAATTTCAACTTTGCCAATTTGCGGAATTTTCTTGATTTTTTCTAACAAAATCTCAGCTAATTGACGTGGATTCATGTTCAGATTCTTTGCAAAAACCATGGCAGCATTGGTTGAAACATGGCCATGAGAGTCAATTTTTGGAGGCTCGGAGGAAATTTTTTCTAAGGTGTTTTCGTCTATATTTTCAGTAAAATTTTCTCTTAAAATTTCCGAAATTTGTGATTTAATTTTTTTAAAAATATTCAATTGCATGGTTTTGTGATTCTCAGAATTCATTTAAATAAAACAACATCATAAAGCCTTTAAATGGCAAAAACAAGCATAAATTTAAGAGATTTTCTTCTTATTTTTCTTGAAATTTTGATAGGCCTCTGTGAGAATTTGAAATTTTTCTTCAATCAAATCAAGATATATCGGCGACAAATTCACCGCATTTGCAAGATGATCAGGGTGGCAGTTTTTTACCAAATCATGGTATCTCTTTGTTATTTCAGACATTTCTTCAGTTTTCTTAACCTCAAAAATTTCAAAAATATCAGAATCATCGGACCAGTTCATTTGCAAATTTTTTCTTAAAAGATGATCAAACTCAATCTCACTAATTTTAAAAATTTCAACAATCTTTTTTAAAAAACTCATCTCTTTTCTATTCATGTGACCATCACTCAAAGCAATTCTGATGAGTGCATCAATGGTTTGGACGAAAAGAAAGCGGTGGTTTTTGAAGGATTTCTTAATTTTTTCAGCATAAACTTCATGAGAAATTTTGTCTTTAGAAGCTGCGATAATGAGTTTTTCAATGCCTAAATTAAAATTTGCACTCAAAGGAAAATTCTTGACGATGGATTTCAATTCTAAGTTGTTAATCTCTGAGTCAATTTCAGCCATTTTAGAGGAAAGAGCAATGAAAGAAAAAACATAACCCAATCTAGAATTCGGATCTTTCTCTTCAGAAATTTCCTTGTTTTTCAATAAGATGCCCTCATTTTTCTTGGTGCTAAAAATTTTCAACACATTTTCTTTCAATTTTTTAATATAGTTATTTGAATTATCACTTGAATTCATTTTTAATTTTGCTATCCTTCAATTTTAATTTTCAAATTTAATTTTTCAAAAATTACGCCAATGAACATCATTTCCATGGACACATGTTTTGGCTATTTTTCTGTTTCGCTCATGCGAAGCAATGAAATTATAGCAGCATTTCAAGATTTTCAGAACTCAAAACAAGCTGAAAGGTTGATTTTGTCGCTCGAAAAGATTTTAACAGATGTGAATTTGTCATATGACGACTTTGACAATGTGGCAGTTTCAGTTGGGCCTGGCAGTTTTACGGGCGTCAGAATTGGCCTTGCTGCTGCAAAAATGATGAATTTGGTGAAAAAATTCCGCATCATCCCAATTTCAACTTTGGAAATTCTTGCTTTTTACTATTTTCAAGAAAACCCCGAAATCAGCAAAGTGACTTGCTTGATTAATGCTAAAAGAGGGCAGTTTTATGTGCAAAAATTTGAGAATTTACAGACATTTTTAGGGAAATCAGAAGTGAGAATCGTTAATTATGATGATTTAGTAATCGATGAAAGTGAAAATGTCGCTTTGCTTTCTAGTGATTCGATGGATGAGTTTTTAGAAAAATTACCCCCTAATTTACATGTTTTTTCCAACATTCATGCAAAAGATTTAGCATTATTTGCTTTAAAATATCACCAAAACACAAATTTTAACGAAAATTCTATTAAACCTAATTATGTTAGGGAGGCTGATGCAAAAGTCAGCAGTAAAAACATTTTATGATTCGGAAAATCACTAACTTCCCCAGAAAAATCAAGCATTTAAAAATTGAAAATGAAAAAGGTGATTGCTTTTTTGAAGCATTTTTTAAGGCAAAAGATGAAAAAATCTTTCAAGAAATCTTAAATCATGCATCTAAGCGAGTTAAGCCTTTGAAACATTTGGAAAAAATTGATTTTTCATCAGTAAAAAATTTAAATTTCCTTCAAAAGATTTGGAGATTGTTTTTTATTGAAATTTGGCATGTTGGAATCATTGAGCAAGAAATTTCTGATATATTGCAAAATGGCCTCAAAAAGCCAATTAAATGGCTTAAAAAAGCTCCGCCAATGCATTATTATGCTGACCCATTCCATTTTTCTTGGCAAAATGATGATGTGGTTTTAATGGAAGAATATTCCTATTTTTCAAGGGGTTGTATTATCAATTTTAATGTAAAAACTGAAGAGGCCCAGAAAATTATCAACCTATCAAAACACATGTCATATCCACAGATTTTTGAGCATGAAAACAGGCTTTTTGTTATGCCAGAAACCGCGCAAAATGATAATTTAATGCTTTTTGAGTTTGTCAATGGAAAATGGATTTTTGTTCATAATCTATTGGAAAATGTAAAACTTGTTGATGCAACAATTTTTATGAATCAAGGAAAATTCTGGCTTTTTGCAACTGATGGCAAGAATCCAAATAGTCACCTGAATTTATTTTTTTCCGATTCTCTTTTCGGCAATTGGTCGCCTCACCCGCTCAACCCCGTGAAAATCAATGTTTTTGGGGCAAGGCCAGCTGGTGCAATCATCATGCATGAAAATAAAATTTTGAGACCAGCTCAAGATTGTTCTTCAACTTATGGTTTTAAAATTAGAGTCTATGAAATCACCAAACTTTCAACAGAAGAGTTTGAAGAGAGAGAAATTAACCTAATTGAAAGCAATGATGCAGAATTTTCAGAAGGGCTTCACACCTTGAATTCTTATGGAAAATCAACGATTCTCGATGCAAAAAAATTCGTTTTCGCACCTTTAGAATTTGCCAAATTCATTGCCCATCGATTGAGCGAAATTCTTTTTCGATGAATTCATTTAAACTTTCTTTTTCCGCGCCCGCTAGCTTAGCTAGCTCGCATGCAATCAGATTTTTTGGCAAAGATTCAGAAATTCTTTTAAAATTCACTTCTTTGACAGATTTAAGCAAAATTCTGCTATGCTCACATTCAAAAATTTCTCCAATTTCTAGAACTGAGAGTTGAGCTCTATTAAACTTAAAGTGAGTGATGTTGCTCCAAACCGGCCCCAAAGAAGCTCCAAGCATTGCAATTCCACCAATGACAGCCCAGGCTGAACCAAGCAAAAATGACGTGACAGAAAGCGGGTCCAAATGGATTTTTTGTAGGAAAATCACTGGAATTGATAAAATGGACAAAATTAACGCAATTGTGGAAACAAGCACAAGCCCCACAAGCCCCAACATGGCTCCAAGAAAAGCCCCGCCCAAAACTCCTTTCAAAGACACAATTGACTTGACCATGAGCGAAGATTCTTTACATTCGCGTTTTTTAAAAAATTTCTTCATCTCGCCAGTTGAATAGTCAATGGCTGTAAATCCGCATTTGAGGCCTGCTATGTTGATTAATTCATGATTAACAATGTTTGTTCTAGCTCTTCCCTTAATTATCAAAGCTCTAACTATTGGTAGATTCGAATTATGCGCGGCATAAATCAATGGAGTGGAGCCTGATTCGTCTTGCATATTAGTTTCTGCGCCAGTTTCTATTAAAAAACTCACAATATCAAAATCATTAGAGCTGACAGCATAGTGCAAGGGGGTCTTTTTTCTTTTGTCAGACAAATTAACATTCGCCCCATGCTCAATTAATTTTCTCACAATGTCCAAATTTCCTTGATAGGCGGCATAGATCAAAGCGGTGCAGCCAAAATCATCTTGCGAATTAATGTTAAATTTACGTTCTTTAAGCAAAAATTCAACAGCGGCACCGCTCACGCCCATTGCAGCATAATGCAAAGCATTACGGTTGTTTTTGTCATCTTGAAAATCAACCGCAAAGCGTGATTGCATTTCACGCACCAAAGTGATTTTGCCTTTCATAAGATAGAGGCTTAAATAGGGAGGGGAAAGTTGATAAAACGCGTCTTGCAGCATTTCCACGCCATTTTCAGCAACATATTCGGTTAAATAGGACATGTTGAGATTTTCAATTTTGCTTAAATTGCCATCTTCAGAATCATCTTTTTCATTATATACAAAAAATTCTCGCAAAATTGATTCAATTTTTTTTTGCATGAATTCTTCAGCAGTCAAAAATTCATGCATTGCTTTTGATTCATTCAAAAATGAGTGACTTTGAGATTTGTTTGAAGAAAAAAATTGCTTCATAAGGTTTTTTACATTTGCTTTTCTGGTTTTATCAAAATTTTCTGCTTCCATTTTTAACCTCTTCCTGTGCAACATTTCCTCAGTAAAAATGTGTCCTCTTAAGGAGATTATAACAAAAAAAGCAGCATGATGGAACAGAAATCTATTGTGCAGTGCAAAATTTTTTTCCTTCTTGAAAAAATGTTACATTCCCAACAAAGAATCGAGATCAATTTTTAATTTGTCACCAATGATCTTATTTAGCTTTTTCGTGACTTTTTCCTTCACTTTTTCCGTTTCTTTGTGAATCTTTTTTTCAAATGTATGTTTTCCAACCATAATCAAGAAATTTTGAACAATTCTTTCAAAAGCAGCTTCTTTGCCTTTTATGATTGGCAAGGAATTTTTTTCATTTTTCACTAATTCAAATTCAATTTCCTGTTCATCTTTAGAAAGAATCGACTCTTCAGCAAATTCACTTAAAGATGCTTTGACGAAATCATCTAGTTTATCATAGTAAAGAATGCCATTTTGTTCTGGAGCTGCGTTAAAATCAATTTTACGAATTTCATCAGCCACTCTTCTGACATAGGCCAAAATTGAGTCAGCAACCTCTTGATATTTTGACATTTTGATTTTCAGATCATAGGATGTGGCGCCATTTCTTCTTGCCCCCTCCCCTGTGAATTTAATTTTTCTGCCTAAGAACTCAAATTCTAACTTTTTAATCGAGAGATTTTCTGTGTCATTTTTGTCAAGATACGTCAATTTGATTTCAGATTTTAACTTTCCAAAGCGATGAAAATGAGGAACTAGAATTTGAAGATTGTTTATATATGTCTCCGAATGATGATCTATTGTTTCTGGCAACATCCATTTTGATTTTTCTTTCCTTAGAGTGCCTGCAAGCTTCTGAACTTCCGATAAAATGATTTTATAGAAATTCACAGTGAAAGAATTTTCACCTTTCCAATCAATCTTCACAAATTTAACATCACCTTTTTTCATTGAAAAATCGACATCCAGAGAGGAGTCGGAAGAAAAATTTGAGCTCACAAGCTCAAAAGGACATTTCAATGAAAATTTAACATCACCTTGCTCAAAATCTTTTTTATTTACAGTACCTTCATAGTTTATGCTTCCGGAACCATTAAAATGTTCAAAAGCTTTCAAAGATGCATTTGTCATTGGTTGATCAGAAAAAATGGCTTTATAGGCTGAATTTGCTTGAAGCTTCTGCAAAACTTCAACGCCATGCTTAGTCAAATTAAGATTTTTAATCGTGAAATCAAGGTCAATACTGCCAAAACCATTATTAATTTTTTTAATTTGCAAATTATTGTAAAATTGTTCGGAAGAGAGGATTTTCTTTCCAGAGGCATTAAGATTAATAAACTCACACTCCTTGCAATTAAGATTAATGCCCTTGATTTGCGTTAAAAAATCATCATTTTGTTTTAAGATCGGCGCGTCCAGTGTGATTTCGAGCATTCCAGCCTTGCCTTTTGACGCAACTTTAAACCTATCTTGCAGAATTTTCAATTCATATGTCGAACCTCCTTGGAGCTTGATTTTACTTAATGTAAAAAGAAGATTCAAATTGAAGATCAAAGATTTTTCAGAAGAATATTTGAAATTAAAAAAATCACGATCATTTAGTAAATTCCGAAGAATCTGCAGTTTTTCTTGATTTTGCTCAACAGCAATTTTTTGATTCAGCTTGCTCTTAAAGATTTCCGCATTAAGTAGCTCAAAATTTGGCTTTAAGAAGCTGATTTCAAATGAAAATGGGAAACCTTTAACGGAAATTTCTTCAAATGAAAATTTTACCCCCATTTCTTCCAAATTTTTCAGTTTCTCAGGAAGTTTGTTTTGGATTAAAGCGCTGATTCCAAACCATAAAATAACATATAGCAGCATTAATCCTAACAGAAATCTCGAAATTTTAACTTTCATTTTTTATTTTCTCAAAATATGTATTTAAACTGGCTTTATGATAGAAGATATATATCTTATCACACGTCAGGTCAAGGACTTTGAAGAAAAAAACTTCATTTTGTGAAAAAAAACTTGCAAATAAGACATGATTGCTCTAAATTCCTTTATTAAGGAAGAAAGTGGCCGGGCAAATTTTTTGCTTAAAAACAGGTCAGGTCCTAACAGAAGCAGCCAAAGTGAAGTTGATTTGGGTCAGTTGCTTTCTTCCCTCAAACTTTTTAAAGAAAATGATGAAATCATGGAAAATCAAAGCAAATATGTCATTCTTGCAAGAAAATATAGGCCCGCTAGTTTTGTTGATTTAAAAGGCCAAGATGCGCTTGTCAGAAGCGTTTCTGGGGCCTTATTCAGCCAAAAACTGGCTCACGCATTCCTCTTAAGCGGCATTCGCGGCATTGGAAAAACAACAACCGCCAGAATCATGGCCAAGCTCATGAATTGCAAAAATGTGACTTTCGCAAATGGCGTCGCTCTTTCTTGTGAAAATTGTGATAATTGCAAGAGTTTCAACGCACATAATCACCCTGACGTGTTGGAAATTGACGCTGCAAGCAAAACCGGCGTTGATGACATTCGCGAAATCATTGAAAATGCTGCCTACATGCCATTGATTGGTAAATATAAAATTTATATTATAGATGAAGTGCACATGTTGTCGAAAAACGCTTTTAATGCGCTTTTAAAGACGTTGGAAGAGCCTCCTGCACATGTTAAATTTATTTTTGCGACCACGGAAATGCACAAAATTCCTGCAACAATCTTGTCGAGATGTCAGAATTTTTCGCTCAAAGCGCTCGGGTTGCTTGATCTCAAGAATCATTTGGCGGAAATTGCAAAAAAAGAAGACATTCAAATTTCTGACGAAGCTCTTGAAATTTTGGCAAATGAGTCTGAAGGTTCAGTGCGAGATTCGCTTTCTTTGCTTGATCAAGTTGCATCAATTGGAGGCATGATTTCAGCGGAAGATGTTCGCAACATGATTGGATATGGCTCAAAACTTGACATTCATGAGCTTTTTGAGCACGTCATCATGGCAGAAACTGAAAAAGCTTTGGAAATTTTAAATGAAATTCACAGAAATGGCACTGATTGTGGGTTGATTTTGCGGGAAATGTTGACTCTCACAAATCAAATTAGTAAATGTAAAATTTCAAATTCCTATTTGAAAAATGCTTTAGTGCCTGAAAATGAAAAAGCAAATTTGCAGAAATTTAAAGAAAATCTTGAAATTTCAACACTTTCATCCATTTGGCAAATGCTTTTGAAAGCGTGCCAAGAAATGAAAATTGCGCCTAATAAATTGATGAGCGCTGAAATGAGCATCATTAGGCTGTGTTTTATGTCAAATGGCCCTTCTCTGTCACAAATTCTCAAAGGAATTAATCAAAATGTGAATTTGAAAAACTCCTCTAATTTAGATGTTGCTGGATTGTTAAATTTGCTGCAAGAAAAAAACGAATTGGTTTTAATACATCACATTAAGAACAGCATATATATCACTGAATTTTCAAATAATTCTTTTTCCTATGCGATTACAAACGACGCTCGGTTGCCGGAAGATTTTGGGCAAAAAATGCGGGATTTTTTCAAGGATAATCTTGGTGAAAATTGGAAAATTTCAAAAATTGAAATAACTGAAAAACAAGAAACAATCACCGATGCTGAAAGCAGGAAAAAAGAAAAATTAAAAAAAGAATTGAGTGAGAATCCACTCGTTAGAGACTTTTTGAAAGAATTCACAGGCAGCAATGTTAAAGATGTTCGAATTATTAATTAAATCTTAAATTTAAGGAGAAAATAACATGAATATGAATCAAATCATGCAACAAGCGCAAGCAATGCAGAAAAAAATGGAAGAGATGCAGAAAAAGCTGGAAAGCACTGAATATGAAGGAAAATCTGGCGGTGATGCAGTTAAAATCATGCTAAGCGGCAAATTTAACATTAATTCTTTGAACATTTCCGAGGAATTGTTGAAAGAAGGTGATGCGGAACTCATTTCCGACTTGGTGATTGCCGCTTTTAACGATGCTAAAACGAAAGTGGAGGATGATTCAAAAAATTCCATGTCTGGCATGTTTGGCGGCATGAAATTACCAGCTGGTTTTAAAATGCCATTTTAGTTGATTAACTCAATGATTAGCAAAGAAATTGAAAGATTAATTTACTTTTTTGCAAAAATTCCTGGTTTTGGGCCAAAATCGGCTCGTAGGGCGGTTTTGCATTTAATGAAAAATCAAGAGACAAGCCTAACACCCCTGCAAAAAGCCCTTGATTCTGCGGCACATTCTGTGAAAGAATGCCAGATTTGTGGGAATTTAGATAATTTTTCACCTTGCTCAATTTGCGCATCAACTGACCGTGATGAGAGCAAAATTTGCGTCATTGAAAGCATTGCGGACCTTTGGGCCATTGAAAGAAGTGGCATTTTTGAAGGGAAATATCACATTCTTGGCGGGGTGCTTTCCGCAATTAATGGAGTTGGACCAGAAGATTTGAACATTTCACCTTTGTTGAGAAAGCTTGAACATGAAAAAATCTCGGAAATCATTCTGGCAACTAATGCCACTTTAGAGGGGCAGACCACAGCAAACTATATTTTCAACCTCATTAAAAAATCTCATGACATTCAAATATCGAAATTGGCATATGGCATTCCAATTGGAGGAGAACTTGATTATTTGGACGAAGGAACTTTGAGCGAAGCTTTTAATTCTCGCAAAATTTATTAAAATTCCTTATTTATCAATCACAAAACCTTCATCAAAGTGATATTTTAAACGATTAGGCTTAAAAAGCTTGACATCTTTTGGTAAGTAAGTTACAATTTGTTTAACTTTTAGTTAATAAATGATTAATAAGGGAAATATAATGCAATATAAAATTAAACATTTTGTAGCATTAGCAATGCTTGTAACTTTAATTTTACCCAGCTATGCTTCATTTTCAATTGAATCAAACCCGGAAGATATTTATAATAATAATATCAATAATTTTAATAATAAATGTGTGTTTTTTGCTAAATATTTCGAGGAAAGATTAGCCATTCCTAAAGGTTTGCTTCATTCGGTTTCAACTGCAGAGTCAAGCTTAAATCCTTGGACAATTAACATTCAAGGCAAAGCATATTATTTCTCAAGTAAGAATGAGGCTGTGGATTTCGTGAAAACCAAGTTAAATCAAGGGGTTAAGTCGATTGATGTTGGATGCATGCAAATTAATCTATATCATCATGGTGACGCTTTTAAGAGTTTAGAAACCGCCATTGATCCAAAAACCAACATTTCATATGCCGCATTTTTGCTGAAAAATGGCTATAAGAGAAATTATTCCTGGCAAGAAGCAATTGCTAATTATCACTCAAAACATGAAAATTTAGGCAAAAATTATGCTTCTAAAGTCTTAAAAATTTGGAAGAATCATATTAACGGCCTGGTCAAGATGGCACAAAAATAAGTTAATCTAAAAACGGAAAAGTGAGCCGCCCCAACATAAGCCCGCCCCGAATGCTTCAATCAACACTAATTGACCTCTTTTGATTTGGCCTGTTTCAAAGGCGTGATTCAGAGCAAGAGGAATTGAGGCAGCCGAAGTGTTGGCATGAAAACTCACCGTTTTGATGACTTTTTCTTGCTCAATTGCAAGTTTTTCAACCACAGCATTAATGATTCTGGTGTTAGCCTGGTGAGGAATGACAAGGTCAACATCTTTTGCAGAAAATCCATTAATTTCAAGGGTTTGCATGCTGACTTCTGAAAGCCTGTTCACAGCATGTTTGAAAACTTCCGTGCCTTTCATGCGCAAATGGCCTGATTTTCCGTTAAAAGCCACACCACCATCTGTGTTTAAAATTTCCCCTAAACTGCCGTCACTTTGTAGTTTTGATTGAAAAATTTCGCCAGAATTTTCTGGGTCAGAATTTGCAGAAATCACCACTGCCCCTGCCCCGTCACCAAACAGAACAGAAGTTGAGCGATCTTGCCAATCAACGACTGAAGACATTTTTTCTGCTGCAACTAATAGTATGTTTTTATAGGCACCTGAAAAGATTAATTTACTTGCAATTTCAAGGCCATAGACAAAACCGGAACAAACAGCTTGCAAGTCAAAGGCCGGACAATTATTTGTACAAGCCAATTTCTGCTGAAGCCTCACTGCTGTTGAAGGAAAAGTTAGGTCTGGAGTGGTTGTGGCAACCAAAATCAAATCAATTTCATTAACAGACATTCCTGCATTCGCCAAAGCCTTTTTTGCAGCTTTTTCCGCCATATCTGACGTGAGCTCATTTTCCGCTGCAATGTGCCTCTGTTCAATGCCAGTTCTTTGCACAATCCATTCATGAGTTGTGTCCATGAATTTGGACAAGTCGTGATTTGTAAGAATTTTTTCCGGAAGATAACCTCCGCATGATTTTATATATGATTTCATGTCAAATTACGCTAAAAACTCAGGATATTGTTCAACAATTCGGTTGATTTCTTCAATGATTTTATCATTAACTTCAAATTTAGCGAGACTAATGGCAACGTTAATTGCATTAGAAAATGCAAGATCTCCGGCAGAACCATGGCTTTTCACAACAACTCCGCCAAGACCAAGCAACATGGCGCCATTATAAAGCCTGTGGTCAAATCTTTTGAAAATCTTATCCAACGAAGGTTTGGCAAGCAAATAGCCCAATTTGGCTAAGATGTTGTTTTTAAAGGCTTTTTTTAGAAAATCTTTATGAAATTTTGCTGTCCCTTCAGCAGTTTTAAGCGCAACATTCCCGGTGAATCCGTCTGTGACGACCACATCAAAAAGCCCTTGAAAAAGCTGATCTCCCTCAACATAGCCGCAGAAATTTAGAGGCATTTCCTCATTTCGCATCATGCTGGAGGCGTTTTTGACCATTTCATTGCCTTTCACATCTTCTGAGCCAATGTTAAGCAGGCCAATTCTGGGATTTTCAATGCCAAAATTGGCACGCGCAAATGCATCACCCATGACGGCAAATTGCAGCAGATTTTCTGCACTACATTCAGCATTAGCGCCAAGATCAAGCATGAGAAACTTGCCCGTGATTGACGGCATGACAGCTGCAATTGCTGGCCTCAAAATGCCCGGCAAAGTTCTGAGAGCAATTTTAGAAATGGCCATTAAAGCCCCAGTGTTGCCCGACGAAACAATGGCATGAGCATTTTTTTCCTTCACTGATTCAATTGCCAAAGTCATGCTAGAATTTTTACCTTTTCTCAAGGCAACAGAAGGCTTTTCATGAGATGAGATGGTCTCCTCAGCATGCATGATTTCAGAAGATTTTTTAAGATTCTTGCATTTTGCAAGCTCAGGCAAAATCTGATTTTCATCTCCGAACAGCTGAAAAAAAACGTCAGGATTAGCAATTGCTGACATTTCAGCCCCTCTGAGGTTACTCGCCACCCCCAAATCTCCTCCCATGATGTCTAAGGCAATGATGATTTTTTTTTGCCCTTCTAACATTTTTTTGGCTTCCTTGCTTTAATTTTACGCTTGCTCTTCAATTGCAATCACTTGTCTTCCGCCATATTGACCTTCGGACATGTGGTGTTGAAGCCTGATTTCTCCAGTGTTTTTGTCTTCGACATAGTTCACTGGGGAAAGGGCGTGATGTGAACGTCTCATGTTTCTTTTTGATTTTGAAGTTCTTTTTTTAGGTACTGCCATGTGGAATTCTCCGTAACAAATTGATTAACATCAAAATCTGCTTTAATTAAACCCACAGATTTGATATTATTGAATTAAATTATGCATTTATCGCTTGCAATTATTTTGAATTTATAATACATATTTAATATAAAATCTAGTATAAAATGAAATTTTGAGAAAAATAATCTATTTTTTCTGTGAAATTTCATTAAGATGATCCTTTTTTATTTGGAGCTTTTGTTAAATGACCCTGAAAAGAATTTTTAAAATCACCTTTTTTGCATGTTTTTGTGGCATTTTTTCTGCATGTCATTCAAATTTGGACTTTAAAGGACATCAAATTCCCCAAGAATCTTTTGCTGCTCTTAAAGCTGGCCTTGGAAAAGAAGAAATCATCAACATTTTGGGAAACCCATCAACTCGCTCAGATTTCGGTTCAGAAACATGGTTCTATGTGTCTGAAAAAATTGAAAAAACTTCATATGTTAGAAATAATGTTTTAAAAAGGGAAGTCGTCATTCTTAATTTTTCTAAAGATGGAAAATTGCTTAATTTTAAGAAACTTGAAAATGATCAAGTAAATCCATTGGAATTTAATGAAGAAAAAACTCCAATTAAAGGAGATGACACTTCTTTGATCAAAGAAACATTCAAAAACATTGGCAAATTCAACAAAAAACCACAAATTGAAAGATGATTTTCATTTGAAAAGATTGTAAATTGCAGTGATTGGTGCAAAAATGATTTTTATGATTGACATGAAAAACGAGCCTTCTTCCTTGATTTCAGGGCTCTTTGCCTTTTTGCGAGCATTTTCTTTGAATGAGTCAACTTTTTCATTGCCAATCTCATTAATGGTTTTTTCTCTGTCCACTAAAATGCTGGTTTGAGTGTCTGAGATGAAATTTTCTGTCAGAACTTCGAAGCCATATTCTATATAATATTCTGGCCAATTTTCTTCACTGGAAAGCATTTCAGACACTTCACCGCGCGACTCCATGATTTGCTGCAACATTTTCTCGCTTTTATTCAAATGCACTAATTCTTTCACCTTCAAAGAATTTCTGACAATGCTGTTGAGGTCTTTTGCATATTCAATGAATTCAGCAAAATTTCTTACGACATAGTTCCCATTATGGTCAAAAAAGCCAATTTTTAACTCTTTAATAAAATCAACCATCTTCTTAATTTTCGATCTTCTGACATTGATGGAGCGATTTAAAGCTGAAGACGAGTCAAATTGCTTGCCAGAAAAATCATTATTTTCAACATTTATGCTCAAAAGTGTGTTGTTTTTTTTCATTGCATCATTAAGATATTGCGCCCCCGTGGAACCAATTCCATTATGCCCAAGTTCAAGATGTTTGAGCGTTTTATTCTCAATTAAAGAATCAGCAATATGTTTAGCACCAGCATCACTGGTTTTATTAAAATGCATATAAAGATTTTTTAAATTCTTATTTTCCTTAAGCATTTTAGCAATGTCCACAGCACCTAAGACACCAATATTATTCATGCTGATGTCGAGCGATTCAATATTTCGATTATTATGAAGAGCCTCTGCAATTTTTGCAATGCCTTGATCACCTAAATTATTTTTTTGCATATATATTTTTTTAAAATTCGCTCCGCCAGAAATTAGATTGGCTATTGACTCTCCAGATTCCTGACCTAAATTATTGCCACTAATTTTAAGAAGCTCAATTTTAGTTGGGGCGGTTTTAATTTGATTGCTAAAATAGGAAATTCCCTCATCAGCAAATTTATTATCAGACAAATTAAGTGACGTTAGACTTTCATGCGCCATGATTGCGTCAGTTAAATACATGCAGCCCCTTCTGGTGATTGACGAACCTTCCAGGTTGAGATCTTGAAGAGAAACGCATGTTTTAATTGCTTCGCTGAGGTTTTTTATGTCTAAATTTTCCATGGAATTATTAATGGAAAGTGAGCGCAAGTTCTTAGAAGAAGCGATATATTTTGATAAATCATGATATTGTTTGTTAGAAAGTGTGGCGTTGCTTATGCTAATTTCAAGAATGATGGCACCACTATCAACAATTTCAAAGATTTCTTTAAAATCTTGCAACTCTCTCTTTTCTTCAAAATCTATATTTTTAATTTTGACGCTAATCATTTTCAATCTCAAATGGCTTAAGGCTATATTTTTATGTTAGCAGAGAAAGATTAATTTTTAATTAAAAAATCTTCTTAAAATTTGATGATATATGCTTGTCAGATCTTCAATTTCGGAAATTTCACATGATTCATTAATTTGGTGAGCTGTGGAATTGCAAAGGCCTAATTCTGCCAAAGCGGCATGGCGCCACAAAAATCTGCCATCAGAAGTGCCACCATTATTGATCAAACTTGGTTTTTTACCAATGACTTCCGTAGCAATTTGAATGATTTCTTGAGTGAATGGGCTGAATTCTGAAACAAAAGGCTCGAATTTTGAGATGATTTCAAGAAAATGAGCACATTCTCCATGATTTTCGCAAATTTCTTTAACTTGCTTAAAAATGCTGTCCGATGAATGTAAATCATTAAAGCGAACATTGAAATTTGCTTCACATTCAGCTGGAATGACGTTGGTGACTTCATTGCCGACTTTTAAATTGGTGATTTCAAGATTAGATTTTTCAAGCAATTTGCTGCCAGAATCGAATTTGATTTTTTTCAAATCATGCAAAATTGCAATCATGGTGGAAATTGGGTTAAGCGCTAAGTCAGGATAGGCCACATGTCCTTTTTTCCCTTTGATTTTCAAGGAAAAATTAACGCTGCCACGGCGAGCGAGTTTCAAATTATCACCAGCTCTTGCAATTGAAGAAGGTTCGCCAATTAAGCAAAAATCAAACAATTTTTCATCAGCGTCACTTGCAATTGTTTCCAGCATTTTCTTAGTGCCATTAACCCCTCTGGCCTCTTCGTCTCCAGTTAAAAGCAAAGTTATTTTACCGAATTTCTGCTTTTCTTCCAAAAATTTCTCCAAAGCGCTGAAAAAACAAGCAATGGCGCCTTTCATGTCAACCACTCCAAGGCCGAAGATTTTTCCATTTTCTTGCGCGAGCTCAAATGGAGGGAATTTCCATGATTTTTCATCTCCAGGCGGAACAACATCAAAATGACCTGCAAAACAAAAATGTGGAAGATTTTTTTCTCCTTCAATTTCAGCCCAAATGTTTGAAATCTCTTCTTTTTTTCCAGAAGAATCAATGTCAGAAAATTTCATGATTTGGCATTTGAAACCTAAATTCTCTAGAGATGCCTGCAAAAACTCAGCTGCACCAGAATTTTGGCCAGCAACGCTTCTGAATGAAACTAATTTTTTCAGGAAATTCAATGTGTTATTCGTCACTCTTCGCCTTTTGCCTTAAGATTTGAGTTGTGGCCGTTTTGCCCCTGGTCGAATCATCAGCTTTTTTGACAATGATGGCAGCATATGTGCTTGTTTGCAGGCCATTTTCAGAAATTGGAGATGAAATTGAGCCGGGAACCACAACGGAATTTGCAGGAATTTCGCCTTTAAAAATTTCTCCTGTTTCGCGGTCAATGATTTTTGTTGATTGGGAGAGATATACACCCATTGAAATGACGCTGCCAGAGCGGACAATGACGCCTTCAGTGATTTCACTTCTGGCACCAATGAAGCAATCATCTTCAATGATGACTGGAGAGGCAGAAATTGGCTCAAGCACGCCTCCAATGCCAACCCCACCAGAAATGTGGCAATTTTTTCCAATCTGAGCACAACTTCCAACAGTTGCCCAAGTGTCAATCATTGTTCCAGAGCCAATGCTGGCGCCAATGTTAACAAAAGATGGCATGAGAACGCAATTTTCGCCAATGTGAGAACCAAAACGAACAATTGAACCGGGAGTGGCTCTGATGGAAGCTTTGAGGAAATCTTGTTTTTTCCAGCCTTCAAATTTTAATGGGATTTTATCAACCCATGTTAATTCACCCGCAAATGGCCCCCTGCCCCAGTTAAACTCTTCCATTGGTGAAATTTTGAAAAATAACAAAATGGCTTTTTTCACCCATTCATTCACCTTCCACTCGCCATTTTGCTGCTTCTCAGCCGGTTTAAGCTCACCAGAATCAAGCAATTTAATGACATTTTTAATGAGATTTGCGTTTTTGCTGAGCAATTCATGATCAGACCATGAATTTTCAATCATATTTTTCATTTCTTGGAAGTTCATTTTTGAAAACCCGAATTTTGTTAGATTGTCTCAAATTAGCAGTTTTTTCTGCCAAAATCAAGAGCTAATTCTCTCAAATTCTTGAATTGCATAGCGGTCTGTCATGCCTGCGACATAGTCTGCGACAATTGTTGGAATTTCTTCTTTTGAAGCATTTTTACACTCATTTTGCCATTGCTCCGGCATTTCGCGAATGTCATTAACAAAAAAATCAAAAAGCGCAGAAACAATTTCAGCAGAGATTTTACGAGAATTTTTGATTGCATCATTATAATACATTTTCTCAAGCAAAAATGCTTTAATTTTTTTTATCTCTGCAAAAATCTCTTCCGAAAATTCAACCAGACAAATTTTTGCATTTCTCACAGAATCAGCATTTTCAATGGCGTGATGGCAAATTTTTTCTTCCGTGTTTAAAGTGACATTTTCGATTAATTTTCTGAGCAAATGTCTTTTAAATTCATAAACACGACGCGCTTTTTCTAAATCATGATGCTGATTGTCAATTTCCTCAATTAAATTTTCAACCATTGGAATGAATTTTAAATCATCTAATTTAAAAAAACCAGCCCTGATGCCATCTTCAATGTCATGCGCGCTATAGGCAATGTCGTCAGCAATGGCGGCAATTTGTGCTTCAAGTGAGGAAAAATTAGATAGATCTAGGTTAAATTCGGCATCATATTGAAATATATAGGAATTTTGGGGAGTTTTGACTGTGATGGGGCCATTATGTTTTGCCACGCCTTCTAAACTTTCCCAAGTTAAATTTAAGCCATTAAAGCCAGCATAGCGCTTTTCAAGCTGAGTTAGAATTTTAAAACTATTTGTATTATGACTAAATCCACCAAAATTTTTCATTTTTTCATTTAAAGCATCTTCGCCAACATGGCCAAATGGTGTGTGGCCAATGTCATGAGCAAGCGCAATGACTTCAGCAAGATTTTCATTCACTTCAAGATTAGCGGCCATGATTTTTGCAATGCTTGCAACTTCAATGCTGTGAGTCAGGCGGTTTCTGTAATGGTCGCCTGCGTGATTAACAAAAACTTGGGTTTTATATTCCATGCGGCGGAAAGCAGAGCTGCTAACAAGGCGCATTCTGTCTTCTGCAAAAGAATTTTTTGTTATTGAAAAATCTTCTTTGAATTTTCTTTTGGCATTTTCTTGATTTTTCGTTGCATATTCTTTCATCTATTTATCTCTTTAACTTTGATGCTCCTTCATATGATGACATATTTCTTGATTTTTGTCAAAAAAATATGAAAAAAGACCTTGCAACATGAGAAAAATTAGGTTAGACTGTGGATGTTTCGCGGTCGTGGCGAAATTGGTAGACGCGCAGCATTGAGGGTGCTGTTTCTAACGAAGTGGAAGTTCAAGTCTTCTCGACCGCACCAAAATTTTAGCACGAATCTCAATCATTGATTTCTTACTGGAACTTTTAGCACCATTTTACGTGCTTTTTCGAATGTCAGCTCCAAAGCAATTTCATCACCTTCTGCAAGCGTTCTCTTGAGACCCATGAGCATGATGTGCATTCCCGCTGGTTTCAATGTCACAACTTGACCAGCTGGCAACACAAGTTTACTGATTGGAACCATTTTTGAAATCCCTTCAACAGTCACAATTTTGTGAAGCTCAGACTTAAATGCATCAACACAATTAATGCTGATCAAAGCATCATCAGTTTTAAGCAGGTTTATGAGCGAAAGGTAAATGGCTGTGGATTGTATTTCACCAAAAGTTGGTCTAGCCCAGAAATTGTTAAAAGAAATTGTTGAAGGAGCTTCTGCAGAAGACACGCTTTTTGCTTTTGCATCAATTCCATTAAAAGAAAACAAAATCAGCGTGACAAAAATGACGAAGCCTCTATTTAAATTAATTTTTCTTAACATCCTAAAAGCAACTCCTGTAAGTGAATTAAATCACAAAATCAAATGACATAATAATATTGTTCCTCCAATTAATACATGATTAAAATCAATTGTCAATCTTTTTTACTGGATTTTTCATGACTTATTGCTTAAAATGGTAAAAAAACATTTTGAGGAGATGCAAAATGGAAAAAATTAAAAACTATTTAAACCTCATCAGATTTAATAAACAAACAGGAAGTTTGTTACTCTTTTGGCCGTGTGCCTGGTCTTTGGCTCTTGCGTGCGCAGAATTAAAACAAGCAATTGATTGGCATAAATTAGGACTTTTCTTGCTTGGCTCATTCTTAATGAGAAGCGCAGGATGCATCATTAATGATATTTTCGACAGGGAAATTGACCGACATGTTGAGAGAACAAAAAACCGGCCAATTGCTGCAAATCTCATCACTGTCAAAGAAGCAGTTTTTGTGCTTTCAATTTTTTTGATCACCAGCCTCTGGATTTTGCTGCAATTTAACAATCTCACCATTTTCCTGGGGGTGTTCAGCCTTGTGCCAATTGTCATATATCCATTTATGAAAAGATTCACTAACTGGGCACAATTTTTTCTGGGCCTCACTTTTAACTTCGGAGCCTTAATGGGGTGGAGCGCAATCACGGGAGACCTTTCCATTCACCCATTGATAATCTATTTTGCGGCAGTTTGCTGGACCATTTCCTATGACACAATATATGCATTTCAAGATTTAGAATATGATCTTAAATATGGCATCAAATCAACAGCTGTGAAAATTTCTGCGCATAGTCAATTTCACGCAAAAACTTGGATTTTAGTTTTCCTCATTCTTTTCATCAGCTTTTTGCTGTCACTTTCATTCATGCTAAAATTAAGTTGGGTATATGTAGCTGGTTTGGTTTTAACATTTTTGGTCATCACTCACAGAATGCAAAAACTCAATCTTAAAAACCCAGAAAGCTGCATGGAAGAATTCACATTTGCAAGAGTCATTGGGTTTTGCATTTTCCTCAGCATTTTAGCACATTTTGCTGTTAATGATTTATTGTTTTTCTGATTGAACCAAACCCTGCTTCGTGAGAAATCCATCTTTGCCAATGACATGCTGGCCTTTGATTTCTGTCACGAATTTTCTTAACAGATTTTGCTTTTCCAAATTTGACTTTCTTGCATAGAAATATATTTTCCTCGAAAAAGCATATTTTTTGCTGGCAATATTTTCAGAAGTAGGGGGCACATTATCAATTTTAATGCCATTAAGCCAAGCTTGATTTTGGCGAAAGAAATTAAAACCAATGATCCCTAAGGCCCTGTGATTCTCTTTCAGCTTTTGGATGATGAGATTATTACTCCCCATGATGATGAAAGCGCCATCATTTCGAATCATGTTGCATTTTTCTCCTAAATTCAACTTAAGTTCCTTGCACATTTTCTCAAGCAAAAGTTCGTTAAGCGCATCTCTGGTGCCAGAATTATCATTTGGACCATAAATCTCTATTCTAAGGCGAGGAAAATTTTCATTAATTTCCGACCAATATTTCAATTCATTTTGCTGCAAGTCTAATGTAGAAGATGAGATTGCTTGGAATAACTCACTGGATTTTAACGATTTTATTAACTTACCTTTAGTGGCCAAAACAATCCCATCAAGACCTAATTCAAACTCCTGAAGATCATTAATGCCATTTCTCTTGCAATCAGCAATCTCATTTAAAGTCATTCTTCTGGAAGCAAAAATTAAATCAGGAGCGTTTGTTGGGTTTTTGTAATTCATACAAAATGTTTTAACTCCGCTGCCAGTGCCATTTGCTTCAATCAAAGGTGAAGGAACTTGATGAAATTTAGCAAAATCTTCTGAAAATTCGGCGATGAATGGAAAAGCAGTGGCTGAACCGACAATGATGATTTTGGGTTTTGATTCAAAAATCTGTCCTTGTGCAAAGTTAGACAGAAAAATCATGAACAAAATTAGAATTTTTTTCTTCATGCGCTTTAAATTCCAAATTTATTTTCTTGCGAGAAGCCTCTCGGCAAAAAGCGCCCAATTGCGCCTCTTTTTCCAATCCAAGAAATCATGTCTGTTTCAATTTTGATGCTGCCATCGGCTTTTTGCCATTTGAAACCTTCTTCTTTTTTGAAAATTTGCAAATCCGACAAATTCGCGTTTAAATATTTCTGAATCTTAACACCCTGCCCTTTTTTCATGTTTGGCACTTCATTTAACGGGAAAATCAAAAGTTTCCGATTATTCCCAATCACAGCCACATGATCAGCCTCTTTTGGAACAATTTTACAAATTCGCAATGAATCACCTTCAGAGAAATTCATGATTTTTTTGCCATTTTTGGTCTGCGCCGCAACTTCTTTTTCTTCAATCATGAAGGCTTTTCCTTGTTTCGAAGCTAAAATTAAAAGACGGCTTGCATCATGAACAAAAATTTCGAGAATTTCTTCATCCTCTTTTAGGTCAATCATGAGCCTGATTGGTTCTCCATCTTTTTTACCTTTCGAGATATTATCACATTTGACGGTGAAAAAACGACCAGAATCAGACACAATGATGAGTTGGTCAGCGCTGCTACATTTTAAGATGAATTTTCCCTCATCTCCCTCTTTATATTTCAGATCAGCAGCTTCATGAGCATGGCCTTTTAATGACCGAATCCAACCGCGCTCAGAACAAGCAATGGTCACAGGCTCTTTATTCATCATGACATTTAAAGATTCAACATCAACATCAATTGTTTTTTCTGAAAAGCTAGTTCTTCTTTTGCCAATTTTTGTTTTTTGCCCAAATTTTTGCTGCACTTCTTTAACTGATTCAAGCACCACATTCCAACATTCTGAATCATCTGTGACGATTTTTTTGTGAAATTCTTTTTCTTCTTGCAATGATTCAAATTCTTTACGAATTGTGATTTCTTCTAATTTTCTCAAAGAGCGAAGTTTCATGTTTAAAATTGCTTCAACTTGAATTTCGCTCAAACCAAATTTTTGCATCATGATTTCTTTTGGCTCATCTTCATGACGAATGATTGCAATGATTTCATCGAGATTCAAATAGGCAATTAAAAGACCATTAAGAATTTCAAGCCTATGGTTGATTTTATCGAGGAAATATTGTGATCTACGACGGAAAATGATGAATTTATGTTCAAGAAATTCCACCAATAATTCTTTCAAATTCAGCACAGCAGGAACAGAGCCTTTGGAAATCACATTCATATTATAGTTAAATCTGATTTCTAAATCGCTGACTTTGAACAAGCTTTCCATGAGAATTTCTGGCTCAATGGAGCGGTTTTTAGGGTCAATGACAATTCTGATGTCGTCAGTCGATTCATCCCTGATGTTATCAATCATTGGAAGTTTTTTATTTTGATATAGCTCAGCTAATTTTTCCAATAAACGCGACTTCTGCACTTGATAGGGGATTTCAGTGATGATGATTTGATAGAGCCCGTGAGACAATTCCTCTTTCTCCCATCTCGCACGAAGACGCACGCTGCCACGGCCAGTTTGATAGATTTGCGCAATGTGAGCTTGCGTTTCTAAAATGATGCCACCAGTTGGAAAATCAGGACCTGGAACAATTTTCAGCAATTTCTCTAAAGCAATTTCCGGATTTTTAATGATCTCAATCATGGCTCTGCAAAGCTCATCGAGATTATGAGGCGGAATGGAAGTTGCCATTCCAACCGCAATCCCTTCTGAACCATTTGCAAGAACATTTGGAAAATGCGCTGGTAAAACCATTGGCTCCATGTCAGATGAATCATAGGTCGGTTTAAAATCAACTAATTCTTTATCAAGATCTTTCAGCAAATATGTTGCAATTTCAGTGAGTTTCGACTCCGTGTAACGCATTGCAGCTGCATTATCACCGTCAATCGAACCAAAATTACCCTGACCGTCAATCAGAGGATAGCGCACAGAAAAATTTTGAGCAAGCCTGACTAGAGATTCATAAATAGCAGCGTCACCATGCGGATGATATTTACCAATGACGTCACCAACCACTCTCGCGCATTTTTTATAGGCCGAAGCGGGGTCTAATTTAAGAAGCATCATGGCATAGAGAAGTCTGCGATGCACAGGTTTGAGCCCGTCACGCACATCAGGCAAAGAACGCGACATGATGGTTGAAAGGGCATATTCAAGATATTTATCACTAATGACTTCACCGAAAGTTTTTTGTATGATGCTTTTCTCTGCTGCGCTCATTGGTTAATCCTCTGATTTTATTTTTTTGCACATAATCACATAAGATAGCAAATTACAAAATGAAACACAATGTTTTTTAGAGATGTTTTTTTTATGGTGATGAAATTCTGTTGGAATAAGAATCTTTACAATGACGGACCCTTCCTCATACCGTTACCTACACCCCCTACTTCGTCACGAATTTCCTCACTTTTTTACCCGCGAGCCTTTCCCAAAGCTGTCACCCGCGAGCCAAAGGCGCGGCAAACCAGAGTCATGCTACATTCCACAGGAAAAACAACTCTGGATCACCAAAAAATTTCACAACAAATACGGAGAGCCTCCCCAAAAAAATCAAATCTCAGAAGACTCTTCCACCTCTCCCACACACTCCAAATCTTCTGAAGCGCAAGTCTCCTCCTCTTGCGAAGAAATAACCTCCGATTCTTGGCCACTAAACAGCGAAGCAAATGTCTCTTTCACATATTCCACTGCATCTTGCACAAAAAACTTCGCCTTTAATTGCAACGCAAGCAAGTCATTTTCAACCCCATTTTTCAACAAAAATTTCACAATATCATCTTTCTTTCCATAATATGCAAAATGCAGCGCATTCTCTCCACGCTCATTCTTATGATTAACATCCACCCCATGTTTAATCAATAATTCTACAATTTTCGGATTTCCATTATTAATTGCCATCTCTAAAGGTGTGTGAAATCCTGGCTTCACAAAATTTACGTCAGCTCCATGATTCAACAACAATTCTGTCATCCACAAATCATCACTCTTAGTTGCAGTTATTAATAAACCATTCTTTTTACTCTGATGTAGATAATTAACATCCGCTCCATTCTCAATCAAAAATTTGATAATATCAAAACAACCTTGATTATATACAATTGTAAAAGCACTATTCCAATCAAATTCAACATTATCCCAATTTTTATTCAAAATATCCGCAAAACTAATAGGATCTAGAGCAGTAGCTGAACTCAATGCACCATTCATACTAACATTTACACCCTTTTCAATCAAAACTCTCGCAACATCAAAACGCTGTCCCCAAACTGCAAGCATAAACGCACTCATCCCAATCCCAAACTCATCCTTAGCATTAACACCTACCCCTTTTTCAATCAAAATCTTCACATCTTCAATACGATTTTCCTTGACTGCATTAATGAATAATTCATTATCTCTTCTTTCCATAAAATATTTTACAACATCATTCTGCCTCCCTGAAGTCGCAAATTCTTCTAAGGTCAATCCATTCACCTTAATATCAAGATCGGCCCCATTTTCTACCAGTAATTTTACAACTTTCAAATTTCCACCTTCAATTGCAATCGCTAAAGGAGTTTTAAACTCTTGATTCACAACATTTACATCACCACCAGTTTTTAACAACAATTCTGCAATCCCAAAATCATTATTCACAATTGCAGCTATTAATAAAAAATTCTTTCCATATTGATCTAGGACCCAAAGATCTGCACCATTTTCAAGCAACATTTTGGCAACTTCAAAATGGTTAAACCGAACTGCAGACATTAATGCAGTTTTTTCATTCACCACAGCATTAACAAAGGCTCTATTTTTCAATAAGAAATCCACAAACCTCAAATTACCTTCTTTAGCAGCAATCATTAGCGGAGTTCCTACATTTTTAACCTTAAAATCAACAAAAGCTCCTTTTTCAAGCAATAAATTCGCCATTCCCAAGTCGTCTTTATGAATTGCAATCGACATTGGAGTTCCTACATCTTCAACCTCAAAATTAACATAAGCCCCTTTTTCCAACAGCAATTTTGCCACCCCCCAGTGACCTTTATGAACTGCAATCATCAAGGGAGTTCCTAAGAGTGGATGCGTAATAAAATTCACCCCTGTTCCTTTTTCAATCAACATTTTTGCAACTTCTACATATCCCCTAATAACCGCAGACAATAAAGCGTGTTCTCTTAGCTGAAGATTAGTGTCAATTCCATTTCCAATCAACATTTCTGCAATTTTTTCATATCCCTTAGAAAGAGTAAAAATCAAAGCATTCTCTCCATATAGATCCAAATTATTGACATTAGCCCCTTTTTCAATCAATATTTTAGTAATTTCTATATAGTTTCTATAGACAGCAAGTTCTAAAACAGTCTCTTTATAGTGATTCTCAGCATTAGCATTCGCCCCTTTTTCAAGCAACATTTTTACAAAATCTGGTTTATTCCTCCAAATTGCCCACATTAACGCAGTAATTCCGCCACTAGCTTCAGCATTAACATCCACATTTTTCTCAAGCAACATTTTCAAAATAGCAGCATTTTCATTTTGAATAGCAAGCATCAAACCAGTTTGCCCATCACCATCACTAGCATGAACATTCGCTCCGGTTTGCATTAAAAACTTCACAGATTTTAAATCATTTTTCTGAATTGCAGCCAGCAATAATTCATTTTTAAAATGGAAACCACCCTCTTCTTCCATCAAGAACTTCACAATTTCATGCTGACCTTTTGAATTAGCCAACTCCATTGCGGAATGAACGTCAAGATCAGCCCCATTTTCCACCAGCAATTTAACAATGTCAGCACGACCCGCTTGAGTTGCTAACATCAAAATTTCTTTATATCGATTATGGGCATTAACATTAGCATTTCCTTCTTCCACCAGAATCTTCACAATATCAAAATTACCTTTTTGAGCTGCAATCATCAAAATGTTAAATCCATTCCGATCCACAGCCTCAACATCAGCACCATGCTCAATCAATATTTTCACAACTTTTAGATTGCCTAGCCAAGCAGCGAACATCAAAGCGTTTGATCCGTGGGCATCTTTATCATTAACATATGCTCCATTTTCAAGTAATATTTTGGCTATATTTCCGTCAAAAAACATACAAGCAAGCGCTAAAACAGGCATTCCTCTCTGATTTTTATCATTAACATCAGCCCCATGTTTAACTAAAAACCTCACAACTTCCGGATTATTTTCCTGAATTGCATCTATAAATAAACGATTATACATTTTACCATCCCTCTCAAAAATTAAACTCAAATCTTCCCAAGATTTGTTTTATAGAGATTATATCAATTAAAAATTGAAAAAAGATAAAAAGCGCCAATCTAGAAATTATAGCTAAGATCATATAAAAAAAAGTCATGGAGTCGGATAAAAATGCCCCAACACCCTATTAACAAGTATACAATTAAAAATTTAACCGCCGTCATTGCGAGCGCCAGCGCGGCAAACCAGAGTCATGCTACATTCCACAGGAAAAACAACACCGGATCACCAAAAAATTTCACAACAAATACGGAGAATATGAAAGGAGGCTCCCCATAACATGAGAGCCTCCCCCAACAGAAAAGCCAGACAAAATCAAATCTCAGAAGACTCCACCTCTCCCACACATTCCAAATCTTCTGAAGCGCAAGTCTCCTCCTCTTGCGAATATAAAGCAACACTCGAATCACTGTTAAACAGCGAAGCGAAAGTATTTTTCATAAAAAGTTGCAGCACATGAATATTAGCCTTATCCCTATCCATACTTGTCGTCAAATATATCGCAACATCACCTTGTTGATCCTCAATCATCGACATATCATTGTCTCTGGCCCCATTTTTTACTAATAGTTTAGCAATTTCATGACTACCCTGATAAAACGCCAGCTTCAAAGCACTCACTCCTCCTGCTCGAACATGAACATTAGCTCCATTTTTCAATAATTCTTCTACAATTCTCAAGTGATTTTCTCCTTTGAACTCCATCATGCTTGCAACAGT
This sequence comes from uncultured Rickettsiales bacterium, assembly GCA_964383745.1. Classification (GTDB taxonomy): domain Bacteria; phylum Pseudomonadota; class Alphaproteobacteria; order Rickettsiales; family CAYLHV01; genus CAYLHV01. The sequence goes on from CAYLHV010000006.1 coordinate 52,977, forward strand.
CAGCGCATTTCCTAGCACTGGGTGCTGATCATTCACTCTCGCTCCATTTGCCAGCAAAAATTTGACAGATTTCAAATCAACTCTCCCAACAGCATACATCAAAGGCGTCACCTCATTATAGTCTCGCATGTTAACATCAGCCTTTTCGATCGGCACTATCAATGCATTTGAATCCATTTCAGACATTTTACCTGCTCCTAAAATTAAATGTTACAAAAAAATAGAACTACGTTAAGAATAACAAAAAAAACACTAATGTCAAGCATGATTATTAAGTTTTTTAACAAAAGAATCCCCCATCAACATCCTTGACATAATCTCCAAATCATGCTATTTTCATTCCCAACCAACAACATATATCCAACCAACAACATATTATATAGTGTCAAAAATATTAAATTTCCAAATCCTAACTCTTTTTCCAGAGATTTTCACCGAACCTTCATTGGGAGGCATGTTGAGCCATTCCATCACCGGCCGCGCTTTATTTGAGAATCTTTGGTCCTTAAAGGCCCATAACATCAGAGATTTTGCTACAGACAGCAGGAAAACGGTTGATGACAAGCCTTGTTCAGGCGGCGCCGGCATGGTTTTGAAGCCAGACATTCTAGCAAGCGCCATTGACCATATTTTAGCCACTCTGCCTAAAAATGCCAAAAAAACCATTCTATACCCCTCCCCCAGAGGCAAAATTTTAAACCAGAAAAAATCCAAAGAAATCAGCCAGCAAGAACATGTAATCATCATCTGCGGCCGCTATGAAGGCATTGACCAGCGCGTCATTGAAGAATATGCAATTGAGGAAATCAGCCTTGGCGACTTCATTTTAACATGCGGGGAAATTCCAGCTTTTGCCATCATGGACAGCGCCATCAGACTTCTTCCCGGCGCCATCGGTTCCAGCGAAAGCCTTGAAACTGAAAGTTTTTCTGAAAATTGGGGCCATGGAAGCCTCCTGGAATTCCCGCTTTACACAAAACCCATCAATTGGCGCAACCGCGAAGTTCCAGAAATTTTGTTAAGCGGTAATCATCTTGAGATTTCCAAGTTCAAATTGTCAAAATCCGAAGAAATCACTAAGCAAAATCGCCCTGATTTATGGCAAATATACGAAAAAACAAAAAAAAGTGAAAAATAACTCATTTTTTACTTGAAATCATTCAAAATTAGTTGTTTAATTAGTCTCAAATAAAAAAGCAATTTAACTTCTTACACATAAATGAAAGGTAAATAGAATGAATTTAGTTGAAAAATTTGAAAAAGATCAAATCGCAAAACTCGCAGCAGAAAAAGAAATCCCAGATTTCAGACCTGGTGACACAGTCAGAGTTCACGTTAAAATCGTTGAAGGCCAGTCAAGAATTCAAACATTTGAAGGCGTGTGCATTGCCAGAAAAAACCGCGGCATTGACTCATCTTTCCTTGTTCGTAAAATCAGCCACGACCACGCTGTTGAGCGCCTTTTCCCGCTTTTCTCACCAAGAGTCGAGAAAGTCGAGCTAATTAAGCGAGGAATTGTCAGAAGAGCAAAACTCTACTACATGCGCAATTTGAGAGGAAAAGCTGCGAGAATCACAGAAAGACTTTTCACAAAAAAGAAAGCATAAAAAATGACAAATCACGGTGGTGTTGAAGGAGAAAAACTCCGTCAATATATTGAAAAAATTGAGCGTTTAGAGGCTGAAAAGCAACATATTTCTGACGACATCAGAGAAGTTGTTTCCATGGCCAAAGGTGACGGTTTTGACCCAAAAATCATGCGCCAAGTCATCAGAATGCGAAAAATGGACAAAAACGACCTGGCAGAGCAAGAAGAACTACTGGATCTCTACAAACACGCCCTAAACATGGCTTAAAACAAATCCCCCTTAAAACTAATTAGGGGGATTTTACCTTTTATCCAGAGCCCCCCCTCTTTAAGCAAAACCTCTAACTAAACAATTGCAAGCTGGACACCCATCAGTACACAAAAGGGACACAAGGCCTCACTGTCCTGTCCCGCGCCCTTGAGAAAAAGCCGCTTTTTGCGTTCTCTCTGCAAAATCTTCATCGTTAATTTCTGTTTCTTCAATAATTAATCTTCTCACAGCAGATATCTTTGTCCTTTCTCGTTGAACATTTGATTCAAAAGAGCCGCTTCTTTTTACCCCAGCTTCCCTATTTTCAAACCCAAGCGCAGATAGAAGCTCTTTTTTCTCATTTTTTTCCCTCTCCATAAGCGCATAGTAGCTGGGGCAATTTTCTTTATCAACGCCCCCATCTCCTCCAATATATTTAGCAAAATGTTCAATATCTTTAACCCTTGCAAGATAGTCAAAATTGGCAAAATCTAAGGCAAATTGCACATCATCCAAAGACATTTCCCCATCTTCATTCAAAATCTTCGCAATCCTCCGGCAAAAAGCTTCCACATCAGCCATATTTGCATCTACAAGAGAGGCATGAAACAACTCAGCATTAGGAGCAATTCCTCGAATATATTTCTGATCCATCGCCTTATAGCCAATTCTATTTTCAAATTTCTTCATCTCCCGCACACAAAAATAGCCCTCCACTCTTTCAGCAGATGCAAATATCTCAGAAATATTCCTATAAGTATTTTTCAACAAAGCATTACTCTCAGGCGCCGCATCATCTTTCCTCGCATCTAAAGTCAGCCATTTCCCAAGCTTTTCGCCAGCAGAACCAATCACACGCAACAAAAGCCGGCGATTCAAAGAAGCCTGGCACTCAACTTCCTCACGCACAAAACTCTCTTCCAATTCCACCATCTCTAAATCTTGCTCACTCAATTCATTTTGCAACCACAAATCCATCGAAATCTTTCTTTTCCATAAAATTCTCCTCACATCTTCACTCATCACAAAATCCCAAACGCTCCTCCCACTGGTGTCTCTAGCACTGATATCCGCCCCTAATCTAACCAACATATTCACAGTTTTTTCATGACTTTCTCTAGTTGCAAGCATCAAAGCTGTCTCTCCAAAATGAGCTACATCATTAACATAAATCCCTTTTTCAATCAACATTTTTGCAAGATCCGTGCGGCCATTTTCACTGGCAATCATCAAAGCATTCTTTCCATTTTTATTTTTAGCTTTAATATCAGCCCCACATAAAATCAACATTCTTGCAGTTTCTTCGTCTCCAACCCTGCTTGCAATCATCAAAGCAGTGAAGCCATTTTGAGTTCTGACATCAAATTCCACCCTTCTCTGAATCAACATTCTTGCAATTCCCACATGCCTAGCTTGAATGGCAGCAATCAAAGCGGTGAGTCCATTTTCAGCTCTAGCATTAACATCTGCTTTATTTCTTATTAGCATTTCCACAACATCTTTTTTGCCATGCTGACTAGCCTCAATCAAAGCACTAGTGCCATCTCGATCCAGCATATTGACATAAGCCCCCTTTGCAATTAACATTCCTACGGTTTTCAGATGTCCATAGCCACTAGCAAACATCAAAGCAGTAAATCCTCTATCATCCCGATCATTAATTTTTGCCCCCTTTTCAATTAACATTATTGCTGTTTCTGTTTTTCCATTCCTAGAGGCAAACATCAAAGGAGTGAATCCACCTAGAGCTCTGGCATGAACATTTGCACCATTTTCAATCAATATTTTTGCAGTTTCTATTTGTCCATTCTGACTAGCAATCATCAAAATAGTAAGCCCATTTTCGGCTGCAGCATCAATGTCAGCCCCATTTTTCATCAAGATATTCAAAATTCTTGCATTTCCTGTCTCATTCGCAATCATCACAGCAGTGCGCCCACTTTGATTTGCCGCATTAACATCTACATCATTTCTAATCAACATTCTCACAATTTCCACATGCCCTGCCAAAACAGCCGCCATCAAAGCAGTCCATCCACAATGGGCCACAGCATTGACATCTGCCTTGCATTCAATCAATGTCTTCGCCATTTCCACATGCCCTTCCTCACTGATCTTCATCAAAGCAGTCTTTCCAGTTTTCGTGCGAGCATTAACATCTGCCTTTTCTGCGACCAACATTCTCACCATTTCTGCTTTTTGATTCAAAGCAGAAATCATCAAAGCGGCATATCCATTCTCATCTACAGCATCAATCTCCGCTTTTTCCGCAATCAACATTTTTGCAGTTTCCACATATCCAAAAAAACTAGCAATCATCAAAGCGGTCCATCCACCATTATTTTGAGCATTAACATCTGCCCCAGCGTCAATCAATATTTTTGCAATTTCTGTTTGCGCATTTTGGCTGGCAAGCATCAGCACAGTGAATCCATTTCGATCTCGAGCAGTAACATCCACCCCATTTTCCAGCAAAAATCTCACCTTTTCCACGTCACCTTGATTAACCGCGGACCATAGTTCATTGACATTCATCATCATACCCTAAATTAAGTTTTCGTGTAAAAACACCAACCAGGAACTAAACATTCCTAATATCCAACTTAATATAGTAAGTTCAATGACTTATTACAATAGCAGCAAATGATTTATTGGGGCTGTTTTATCTAGAAATATGCGTTTTTTTCACATTCCGATAGCAATCTTAGACTGCCACATGCGAGCTGAAGGAGAATATAAAACGGAGGTAAATATAAGCTCAAACCTCACTACATTGTCAGGCCCTGAGAAAAAGCCGATCTTTGTTGCGTTCTTTCCACAAAACCACCCCCATTCACGGCCCTCTCTATTTTTGCCGAAATCCCCTTTTCCTCAGCTTCCTCCTGCTCCAAAAGTGCAAAAAAACCTGGGAAATCTTCTTTTTTAAAATTCACCACCATACCATCTTCTATGTGATCAAGAACCATGCCCAAATAGTTATGATTAATAAAATCTAAAGCAAATTGAACATCTTCCAAAGAAAGATTTTCATTATCACTTAAAATCTTCACAATTCTTAAACAATCAGCCTCAACACCAGCAGCATTGCAAGTAGATTCAATAAACAGATCAGTGTTAGGGCTAATCTCAAAATATTTAGCATCAATCGCCCGATATCTCACCCTATTCTCAAATCTCCTAACCGCCATCACACAAAAATGTTCTTTCGCAAATTCATCAGAAATCCTTTTATAGGCACTTTTCAAAGCAGCATAACTCTCAGGAACATCAACATTTTCTTCATTCCTAGCATCCAAAACCAACCAGTCCCCAAGCCTTTCAGCGTGAGCAAGCACATGCAACAAAAGCCGATTATTCAAAGAAGCCTGAAACTTAATTTCTCGCTCTACAAAACAATCTATTTCTTTCCGCTCCTTAATCAAATTTCTCTCTTCAAATGTCAACAACCTTTGCGACTTAATTTGCGACCCCAATGCCACCACAATCGACCATCCATCCAAAAGCTTCGACATAAATTGATTCTCGTGACGATATACAATATTAGTCATCGTAAATACCGCAATTGCATCACTAGCATTTGCCCCATTTTCTAATAACATTCTCACAACATCTAAATGACCATAATGAGCAGCATATGCCAATGGGCTCCACGCACCCGAATCTTGAGCATTCACATTTGCCCCATTCTCAATCAAAACCCTCACAACCTCTGCATGCCCCTGATCGACAGAATACACCAAAGTATCGGTTGCATACTTAGCTCTCTCTCTAGCATTATTCACACTTCTCATCAACATTTCTACATCATTGACATCTCCCTTTTTAGAAGCAAACATCAAAAAAAATCTTGTCATATAATTCTGATCATTATCAATGACACTGTTATACAATATTTCTATAAGTCTTTCATTCCCATCTCCAACGGCATCCAATAATATCTCTGGAATATGATTTTCTGGCCTCGTTGCCAAAATATCAGGCACAGCACGGCGATCTAAGAACATTAATCCTTTATACATTTCCATATAGTCATAATGCACAAAATCCAAAGCAAATTGAACATCTTCCTGTGAAAGCACTCCATCATTAGTAAAAATGCTCCCAATCCTCGAAAAAACAGTCATGATATTATATTCATACCTAAACGTCTCAATATTAGGACTCATCTCAAAATATCTAGCATCCATCGCCTGATAAGCAATTTTATTCTCAAATTCTCTTATTTTTTGCTCAAGAAAATCACCATTTCCTGTTAAAATACCAGAAATGGCTTTATAAGCGCCTTTCAACGCAGCATTACTCTCAGGCGCCTCTTCATCATCCCAACAATCATCCAAAGCTAACCAAGCAGCAAGCTCAGCACCAGCATGAGTAAGAACATGCCACAAAAGCCGATCATTCAGGGAAGCAAAGCTGCCAATTTGTTCAAACGCACAATATTCCCTCAACTCCCTCTCATTCATATTCTGACTTGCCAATTGAGCAATCATTCCATCACGCAAAGCCTCTCTAATGAGCCTAGATGATGTAAAATCAAACGCATTCCTGCCAAACATATCTTTAGCAATAACATTTGCCCCATTTTCTAGCAACATTCTCACAACAGCCACATGCCCTTTTTGACTGGCAACCATCAAAGGAGTTTTGTCTTCATGATACCTAGTGTTAACATCAGCACCATCTCCCAGCAAAGTTCCAACTTTTGCCACACCACCGTCACGACTCGCAATAAATAATTCTTCATTTTTCATTTTATTTTTCATTTTATATATCTCTAAATAAACTTTTTAACATATTAACACAACGAAAATTGAAAATCAAGTGGATATGTTAAAAACTTTAACCATTTAAAGAAAAATCAGCAATAACAGGCACATGGTCCGATGGCGTTGGCCAATCTCTGGTTTCTAGATATATTTCCAGATTTTGGAAAGAATTTGTTAAATTCGGTGTAAACCAAACATGGTCAAGCCTTCTGCCTCTGTTTGATTTTCGCCAATCTTTGTTTCTATAGCTCCACCAACTATAGATTTTTTTAGATTTACCACCAAAAGAATGATCAATCTCATTCAGCAAATCTCTGGCCGGGTCAATGAAACCACCCGAATTTTTAAATTTCATCAATTTTTCAATCTCAATTTCCGTGTGACTGACCACATTGCGCAAAGACGCGTGCGACCAAACATCATGCTCATGAGGCGCAACATTAAAATCACCGAGCAGAATCATTTTCTTATTTTTTCCAGAAAAATTCTCAGCCAGCGCATCCAAAAAAGTGATTTTCTCAGCGAATTTATCAACATTTAAATCAGGCAAATCACCTCCTGCTGGCACATATAGATTATGAATTTCAATTTCATCAAGAATTTTTGCAGAAATATGGCGGCAGCCTTTGTCTGTAAATTGAATTTTCTCAACATTTGACAGTGGAAATTTAGAAATAATCGCCACGCCATTATAAGCTTTCTCACCAAAAACACAAGCAAACTCAAAACCCATTTGACGAAATGCCTCAAAAGGGAATGATTCATCAACAACTTTTGTCTCTTGGAAACAAATTACATCTGGCTTTTTTTCATTCACAAATTTTTGTATGCTTTCAACTCTGATTCTAACTGAATTAATGTTCCAAGTGGCAATTCTAAGGCGCGTCAAATGCGCACCTCTATGAATTTGTCTTTTTTTAATCCTTGCATATATTCCTTCAAAGCATTCATGAGCTTGTTTTCTCTGATCATATGCTTAATTTTTTCTCTCTCTGGCTGGTCATGTTTCATGATTTCAACTTTGCAAAGCATGAAAGCATCAAGATTTTCAGCATCATGTTTAAACACTTTGCTTAATTTCCCAATTTCCAAATCTCTCAAAATTTCTTTCATTTTGTCCTTCAAACCCTCAATTGGCATTTCATGGCGCGCATGATAGGAAGAGAGGAAAGAATCTTCAATTTTTCGATCAAGCTCTTGACAATTTTTAGCGGTGCGAAGCTTGTCAATCATTTGCAATGCAAATTGCTCACTCTTGAAATCTTTTTTTGGAATTTGCAAGTGAGAAATTTGATATATCTTGCTCTCAAGGCCTGAATTTCCTGAAGAATAAGCCTCATTCACCTCCGTTTCGCTCACTGCAATCTTTGGATTAATCACATTAGCCAAAACATAATTTTTCAGCATTTCAAATCTAATTTGCTGCCTAATCAACTCACCGCCTTCTTTTCCAAGAAAATTTGCAAATTCCTTTGAATTCATGTTAAAACTTGCAGCAGCGCGGTTAATGGCTTCTTTAATTTCACTTTCATCAACCACAAACCCTTTTTTCTCAGAATCTTTTAGAAAAATTTTCTCCATGATGACGAAATCAAGCAGTTGTTTTTTCACATATTTCTCTTCCGCCTCATTCATCGCGCCAATGCGCATCATTTTCTTATGAAAATTAAAGCGTTTTTGCAAATCCACATTTGTGATGATGTCATTATCAATCACCGCAATGATTTTATAGGAGTCAGCTAAAGAGGAAAAGCTGAAAAAAATTGAAAATATGACTATTTTTAGTAAATTCATTAGATTAAACCTTTAATTCAAATTCTTGAGAAAAAATTGCACTTTCCATTGCAAAGAAGGGCCAAGACCTTTTTGCCTGTCATCAGTATAGTTCTTTTTTAAAGAAAAATCAACAGAAACACATTCCGCATCATATTTTATTCCTGCACCATTTTCAATCATTCTTTTTTTGGAAGGATCCCAATCACTGCTGCCCAAATCTCCCCTCACAAAGAAACTGAGCAACAAGTTTTTGTTAAAATGGAAATTCGTAGAAAGCTTCCCTTCCCTGCTTTCAATTTGTTTCCCTGTCACATATTTACGCCTGAAAACATAGGAAATGTCATAGGAATTTTTCAAATTAAACACTGGCAAATCAAAATATATGATTGTGCCAACTTCATTTCTTTGGATGGAAAGTCGTTTTTGCAACTCATCAACATGATTAAAGCGCGTTTTATTATAAATCTCCAATTTTCCATTAATGTCGTAATTCAGAGAAGTGACATAATCTGACAAACCAGAATCAATACCTTTGATGATTCTTGCATCTTTTGGGTCCCCAACATAATAGGCCCTTCCAACCAAGAAACTGAGTTTGTGGGCATTTGGCGCCATAACTGAACCTCTGAAGCCAAAACTTCCTCTTGTGCCACTTTCTTTCAAATCAAACCCCGCAAAACGGTTACTCAAAAACACATTTTCAGGCAAAAGCTCTGTCGCCACAGAATCTTCATTTGGCAAAAGAGTCTCATTTCCTTTAATTTTACTGGTCACAAAATTCACCACTGGCTCAATCATCATGGACAAATTGCTAGATTTGCCAAACAGAGCATGGCTCCAACCAAGCTCCAATTCTGGCGTCACGCGACTGTAGGAATGATCGATTAAAGTTTTTCGATTTTGCACCATGAAATCACCCTGAATGTCATATAGATCAGCAGCAATTGAAGCTTTAGCATTTAAAGAATTACCATGAAAATTCATTGGTTTCACAAAAGAATTCTGAATGGAAAAGCGATCAATTCTGTCCCCATCAGCATTTCTCTTCAGAGACATTAAACTCACATCAGTTTCAAAGTGAGAATTATTAAAAAAATTCCCCTCACCAGTTCTAATTCTGGCAAATTCCTGATGATGGCTAATCAGAGGCAAAATGTTTGGATTTCTGTCGAAACGCTCATTAACGAACAAATCTTGAAAAGAAACAGAGCGAATTTGTGTGTAGTTTCTTTGATCGGAATTAACAAAATATAGTTCTGATTTTAAACTTTCTTCATCTGAAAAACCATATTTTTTCATATAAGAAAGGTCAGTTGTGCGCTTTAAATCAAAGCCCATGTTCCAATTATTGTTAATTTTCCAAAAGCCAGAAGAATCAACATGGCCTCTAAAGCGAGATTCAGTAACTTTTTGCAACTTAAAATCCGTGAAATCTTCATTTCTGATGAAGCTAGATTTAAAATTAAATCTTCCTCTTTGAAAAACTTGATTATATTCAAGTTGATATAATATCTCTTTTTCTTCAGAGAGTAAACGCGGAGTGAAAATCAACTCTTTATCATCAGAAATGCGGAAATAATAAGGCAGATGAATCTCAAAACCATTATAATCACTTTGAGTATAGTGAGGTGTTAATAAACCAGATCTGGCAGATGCATTAGCAGTTGGGTGCTGCAAATAAGGCAGGTAAAAAACCGGAAAATCATATACTCTGAAAAACATATTTTTGTGCGTGACAGCTTCTTGCTCTTCATCAATCTCCGTATTGAAAGAATAGAAACTCCATTGTGGAGGACTTGACTGACATAATTTCCCACAAGCCGTGTAAGTGGCATTTTTGAGCTTTATTATTTTTCCATTTTTCGAAGCATGTTTAGCACTGACAATTGACCCGTCTTTAAGTAAAGAATTAAAACTTTCTATGATTGATTTGGTGAAATCTTCCTCAATAATGACTTTTTCCCCTAAGATAATTTCCCCGGAAGCTTTTTCAAGCCTAACATTTCCTTCTGCAGTGACTTGTTTTTTTTCAGTGTCATAAAACATGGAATCAGCTTTCAGGGTTGAAACGCCTTCTTTTTCTTGTTTTTGCACAATGACATTTCCACGCGCTTCAACCAAAGAATCTTTCACATGATGAAAGATTTCATCAGCATCAATCATCACCTCAGAATCTCCATTTTGCTGGCTTGGGGCAGAATTTGCAGCAAAAAAAGTCAAACTCATCAACATTAAGCTGATGAACAGAAATTTTAAATTAAAGAATTTTTTCAACATTTGACCTCAACCATCTTCATAATGCAATAATAAGAGCGTGCCAATCACCAAATTAATGAGCAATGAAGAGCACATGGCTAAGTAAACTGGAACATTTCCAGACACACCCAAAGCAAAAATGATGTCACTAATGAAATATAGCACAAAACCGAAACTAACACCAATGAAAATCACCAAAGAATTTTTGCCAAATCTCGGCATTCTTAAAGCAAAAACCAAAGCAATTAGAGCCATTGAGCATAAATATAGTGGTTTTAGCAATAATCTACCAAAAAAAAGTTTATGTTTCAAGGCAGAAAATCCAGCTTTTTTTAGAGTTTTAATGAAACCAGGAACTTCCCAAAATGGCAGCATCTCTGGCTTAGAGAAGCTGTCTTGCAACCCCTGCAATGCAATGTTCGTTTTGAGTTTCAATGATTTATGCACAACTTCTGAACTGTTTGGTGAATTTAAAATGACATTTTTCAAAAGCCAGAAAACACCATCTTCCTCATTTTGCAAAATGGCAGATCTCGCATCAATTCTATCAGCAAAATTATGCCCTTCAGTGAAAGTCCAAATGATCACATTATGAAGCAACATTTTCTCTGTGGTGATGTGACTTGCTCGAAAAATTCTTGCTGGCACATCATCTTTTTTTTCTTCTTTCAACCACAAACCTGATTGAGACACTGAAAGAATGCTGCGATCAGAGCGGTTGATAAATTCATTCAGCATGCGTTCATATTTTGTCAGAGAGGCAGCAACAATTGGGTTTAAAATGAGAATGGAAAGCAGCCCTATCAGAAAAGAAGAGACTATGGGCGCGGTAATGATTTGCCAAGGAGAAATTCCAGCTGCCCTAGAAACGAGAATTTCATTATTTTTTGTCAGCTTCACAAAAGTCAGAATTGTGGCAAGAAAAATCAAAAAAGGAAAGATTTGATCAATCAGAAAAGGAAATTTCAGCATTGTGATTTTCATGACCGTGCCAACTTCCACATTTTTATCAAAAAATCTTTTTATATTTTCAATGAAATTAATTACAAGAATTGCAAATGAAACGAATGATGCCACTAAGAAAAAATTCTTAGCAAAAATCTTTGCAATATATAAATGGAAAATATAGGGAGTTTTCAATGATTTCCTATAAATTAGAAATTAACAAAATTGGCGCACCCGAGACGATTCGAACGTCCGACCTTTGCCTTCGGAGGGCAATACTCTATCCAGCTGAGCTACGGGTGCAAACACACTAAACACCAGACATTATATATGTTTATTTCAAAATAGTAAAATAAAATTTGCTCCCATTTCCAATTTCCGACTCAACCCACAAATCACCTCCGAAGCCATTGATGATTTTCTTACAAATGGCAAGCCCAATGCCAGTGCCAGAATATTGATCTTTATTATGCAATCTTTTGAAAGGGAGAAAAATATTTTCACTATATTTTTTCTCAATGCCAATTCCATTATCTTCTATACAAAAAAGCCATTCAAGATCCCCCTCAACATGAGAAATTTTAATTTGCGGCTTGACATCAGTTTTACGATATTTAATTGAGTTTCCAATCAAATTTTGGAAAAGCCTTGTGAGACGAATTGGGTTTGCACGCACAATTGGCAGCTCTGAAGAAATGATGCAGGCAGATGAATTATCAATGCTTTCAGACAAATTATCAATTGCAAATTTCAATGCTTTATTACAATCAACCTCACTCAAAGCCTCCGCCTCCTGATTAACTTTAGCATATTCAAGCAAATCATTAATCAGCTCTTGCATGTGCTTGGCAGCATTGGTAGAAAAAGAAATATATTTTTTCGCTTTATCATCAAGCAAGTCAGAATATTTTTCTGCAATTAACTGACTGAAAATACTCACAATTCTCAAAGGTTCTTGCAAGTCATGTGAGGCAATGTAAGCAAATCTTTCAAGCTCCGTGTTAGAATTTGTAAGACGCTCAATCACTTTCTCAATTCTTTCCTCAGCCTGCTTCCTCTCGCTGATGTCTCTGACAATGGCGCTATAGAATTTTTGCTGATCAATCACCAGCTCGTTAATGGAAAAATCAATTGGAATTGATGAAATCTCTCCATTTTTTGAGAAATAATTTCCTTGAGTTTCAATGCTGATTGAAGAGCCTAAATTCTCCAAAATCAAATCAGTTTTGCAGCTGGGGATGATTTTTTCAATGCCAAAACCAATGATGTCATCTTTTGAAATGCCAAAAACTCGCTCACATGCAGGATTAAAACTTTCTATTTTGAACTCAGAATCAGCAATCAAAATTCCATCAACAGCTGTTTCAAAAATTGTTTCAAGCCTGATTTTCTTGTCACGCAAAATTTTCTCAGTTTCAATTTTATAGGTCGCATCTTTAGCAAAAGAATAGCAACCTTCATATTCACCAGAGTCGCTAAATTCAGCAACAATGGTGCCTTGCATATTCAACATTCCTCCTCCAGCTTTCAGAAAAGACTCCTCAAAAGAAATTTTATTTAATTCTAGCAAATGTCTGAATTTATGCTCCAAACTTTGATGCTCTCTGCTGTCAACAAAATGCCGCCAATTTAAATTCAGCATTTCTGCTGGAGTTTTGTTAAAAAGACTTGCATATGAGTCATTAACATAGACATAATCTCCATTTGCATTCAATTTTGCAATCCCTTCAACCGCATTTTCCATTGCAAGAGTCAAGCGCTTAATTGTTTTCTCATTTTCCCTAATGACGCTTAAATCATGAATGGAACCAGCCATTCGAATTGGATCGCCATTTTCATCCCACTCTGCCATTCCATTCACGGAACATTCCACAATTGTGCCATCATCTCTAATTAGCACAAATTCGCATTGATATGGCTTACGGTGAACCAAATGATCATTTAATTTTCGCTCAAATTTTTCATGATCTGCAGGATGAAGACTTTCAAGGAAATCATCTAATGTGAAAAAATTACCATCCGTTTTCTTACGCAAAATCGCTTTAAAATTATCCGACCAAAAAACTATATTTTTTAAAACATCCCACTCCCAGAAACCAACACCAATGCCTCTTGTCACCAATTGATAGCGCGCTTCTTCTTTTTTCAACTTTTCTGTTAATTCCACATTATCATGAATATCAATGCAAGCGCCCATATATCCATAAAAAGTATCATTATGATATAGTGGTATTGATTTATCCATCACCCAACGATAGAGACCATCGTGACGCTTTAGTTTATATTTAATTTCAAATGGCATGCGAGAGTTAAAATTATGTAAATGCACAGCTAAATATTTTTCATAATCATCATGACTCAAAGAGCTCATCCAGCCATTTTCATATTCTTGCTCTTGTGTTCTGCCGGTGAAATCAAGCCAAGCATTGTTGAAATAATATCTTTTTTTATTAATCCCAGAAATCCAGACCATGGCTGGAATTGAATTTGCAATGGACATTAAATTTTCTTTGCTACGCGTAATATCAATTTTTTCCCGAATGTAAAATGCAAGAGCAAAATGCAAAATATTACAATATATGATGGTAGCATCAATTTTTTGCGAAAGAGACAAGATGGCAATTGAAAGCACAAAATTGAAAAATAAAATAAAAGCAGGAATCAAGTTTTTTTGAATTGATAGCAAATATATTTTATCTTCAATATATAAAAAATAGAAAATATAAATTGTGAAATTATATAGAAAAAAACGTATGAATTGCAGAACTTCCATCGAGAGAATTTTTTGATATTGCAAAATCAAAATGATGAAATTCAGAAAAAGAAACAAAGCCAGGCCTGAAACAAAGCGCCTATCAAGTTGATTATTAACAAAAAATTTAAATTGGATTAAAAACAGACTAATCAAAATGACATAAAACAGATTGATGATGTTATAAAATGCAATTAAATTGAATCTTGGAATTTCATTCACTAAAAGCTGAATGAATGAAATTTGCACTAAAGAAGCCAAAAAAAGCAGCAAAATTGGCTTTCTAATGTCAAAATGATTAGTCATATTTCAATCTCTTTTTCAATTTTGCACAAATTTTGTGATCAGATCTACGTGTTTTTCATTTAGAATTTGCTTAAATTTCATGGCAATTTTCATCTCTTCATCAATGACAAGAACCTTTGATTTCTTATCCATTGCCATCTTTAACACAAAGTCATTATCTGCTTTAATGATTTTGACATAGTGATTCCCGTGCGTTTCAGTGAATGATTTCACTCTAGCATCAAAAGCTTCTTCTGCAAACATACCATAAACTTCAATGTTTTTAAAAGCAAGTGTTTTAACAAATTCGTTATTTTTTATTGAAATTGGACAGTCCGGATAGATAAAAAACATGACCAATCTTCTTCCTTTAAAATCTTTTGATGAAATTTTTTCAGCTTCAGACAAATTTTCTTCAACAGCCATGAGCTCAAATTGTGGCAGAGCAATTCTTTTGGAACCAGGAATCAGAAAAAGATTCTCCTCCGTTCTAAGAAAACTTAGCGCAAAGAGAACGCAGGCTGTTAAAAAAGTGACTGGTAAAAATTTTTTCATGAGGACTCCAATTCGACAAATCTAGAGATGTCGGTTGTTAAGATGTGGTTTCCAGCAACAAATTTCAATGGGGTAATTAGATTTTTCTTGCAATTAATGCGCAAAACGACCTTTTATTTTCATTTTCTTTCATTTCATGATATCATTTACTTATGTTTTTTAATAAGGGTATCTGTAGTATGCGCGCCCTTCCATCTCTTCATTGCGAGCTCCCCGTCCGTCATTGCGAGCGAAGCGCGGCAATCTAGAGTCATGTTGAGTTCTATGTGAAAAAAATCACTCTGGATTGCCACGCTTCGCTCGCAATGACGGAGAGGATGGAGATAGATGGAGGCTCGCAGATGACGCAAGTGACTCACAGATAAACCCCCAAAGAATATAACAACCCCAAATCATTGGTAAAATAATGCTACAAAATAATTCCATTCTCATTGCCCAAAGCGGAAATGTCGAGGTTTTAAAACTTCATCAAACAAACATTCCAAAACCATCTGCAAATGAGGTGACGCTCAAACATGAAGCCATTGGACTCAGTTTTCTGGACGTTAATCAAAGAAAAGGCATTTACAATGTTGAAGAAAATTTCTGCCCCGGTTTTTCCGCTTGCGGCATTGTGCAAGAAGTGGGGGAAAATGTTGAAAATGTCAAAATTGGTGAAAGAGTGGCCTACGCAACCTCTCCTGGTGGGGCCTATTGCCAAATTAGAAACATTCACAAAGATTTCCTAATTTCCGTGCCAGAATTTGTTGAAGCCAAAGAATGCGCATCAATGCTGCTTAACGGGCTCATGGCTCACACACTTTTGCGCAGAACATTTTATGTGAGACCAAAATTCACCATTTTAGTTCACGCAGCAGCCGGAGGCATTGGCCGCTTTTTATGCCAACTTGGCCGGCACTATGGCGCAAATGTGATTGGCACAGTGGGAAGTGATGAAAAAATCCCATTTGCAATTGAAAATGGCTGCCATCACGTCATTAACTATGAAAAAGAAGATTTTGTGCAAAAAGTCAAAGAAATCACCTCAGGCAAAAATGTCCAAGTGGTCTATGACTCCGTTGGAAAAAGCACCTTCAAAAAAGGCTTCGAAATTCTGTGCGAATTTGGCCTAATGGCAATTTTTGGTGATTCTTCCGGTGCAGCTGGCAGCATTTCACCGCAAATTCTCACTAAAAATTCCACATTTTTAACCAGACCATCAATTTTCACCTATAAAAACCACAGAATTGAATTTGTGTTAAGCGCTAATGAAGTCTTTGATTTATATAAAAAAGGTGCCATCACTTCTGGCCTGAATCAGCAATATTCCTTAAGTGAAGTAAAACAAGCTCATTTAGACCTCGAAAACAGAAAAACCATGGGCTCCTCAATTTTGATTCCTTAGTCTAATTCCGCATCAGAGCCAATTAGAACACAATTCTCACAAATGACATCGGGACGGCATATATCATCTTGGACAAAAAATTGATCATCTCCAGTAAATTCACTTTCTTCAATTTGAGCCTTCTCTAGACAGATTGCGAGTTCATCAAATTTTAATATTTCAACTTTAAATGCCTGTTTTTCCAAGCCATTAGAAAATTTTGCAGTGATCACCCCATTTGTTGAAATTTGGTGCTCAACCAACTTACCCTTTGCCTTACCAACCATTTCAACTTCTTGCAAGAGAAAATCAAAAGCAAATTGGGAGACATTCTCAAAATCTAATTTAACCGTTTGATTTTCATGAATTTTCAAACCAGAACTTGCTGGACCTTCCATTTTTTGAAAAGACCCATCTTCATTAAAACTCAGCAAGCTAACCTCTTGATTTATCTGATTAAAATCTTCAGGAATTTTTACATATAACGCCCAAGCATTTTCTCTGATTTTGACAAATTTCATTTCCAAATCAACAAGATGAGCATTTTCTAGAATCACCGGAATTTTGACAATGTGATGAGCAAAATCACTCTTCGGAATTCTTGAAAATTCATCAGAAATCAACTCCTCCGGCGAATGAGCAATTTTTAAAATTATTGGTTCAAAAACATCTTTCGACTTGACATTAATCACTTGATTTTTCTTGTTTAAATTGACAATATTAGCAGCAAATTCTTTAGTTTGATTGATTAAATTCACCAATTCTTCCATGGTCGAAAAAGAATTTTCAACTTGAGAATCTGAATCTTCCGAAAAACCAAGAGCCTTAAAATTAAAATCTTCATTTTCTGGAATTTGATCATCTTGCGCTAAATTCTTATTTTTCGAAAGTTCGTTTAATAGATCACTATTTTCTTTCCTTGCTTTATCAAGAATTCCTTTGAAACGCTCTTTCTCACTTTTTGCAATTTTCAACCTTTTCGTAGCCGCCATAATTGTGACTTTTGAAAGAAAATGGCTCTGAGCTGATTCCAAATTACTTTTTTTATTTTTCAGCTCATTCTCTGATTTTGAAGTGCTTTCTTTAAGAGCTTTATATTCATCTTCCAATATCTTTAATTTTGCTTCCGCTTCCTCACATTCTTTTTGTGACCTCTTAAAAATAATCTCCTTCATTTCATGACTATGCATTTTGCCTTTTTTGTCTTTAGCCCAATTCGCCTCATTCTTTTTTGCATGCATCATTTCACTTTCAGCTTTTTGCAGCTTTTGATCTGCGTCTGCCAGATTTTGCTCAGCAGATTTTGTGGCAACTCCCTGTTCTGCAAGCTTTTTTTGCAATTTAGAAACTTCTTTTTGAGCTTGTTCTCTAATTTTTTCTTTCTCTGCTTTAGCATGCTCATGGAATGAGCCGAAATTTATTTTCCCTGGATGATATATGCAAATTTGCTCATCATTCACAATTTGGGCCTCGAAAGATGGAATGGCATTGATGGCATTTTTTAAATCATGCATTGTGGAAAATTTTCCTTCTTTCTGATTTGGATTCTCAATGACATGAGTGAGTAAATGACCATTTAACAAAAATTTCTCACCATCACCAGCCCCTTCGAAGTGACTTTCGGAAATTTTACCACTGCATATTAATTTTTTATGCTGGAATAATCTGGTTTGCCCATTTTGAGTCAAAGAAATTTCAGCACCATTTGGAAATTTTGCAGAAATTTTAAGAATGGAAGCGGCTTTTTGATTTTCTGGACCTAAATTAAGCTCAAAACCCTGACCTTGATGATTTTCCACATCTGCATTCAAATTGAGAGTTAATTTAATGGATGAAGTTGAAATGAAAGGTGAAGGGAATTTCCGCAAATTCACATTTTCAACATCTTGAGTTTCTAAATTGATGCCTTGCAATTGAAAAAAATTAGAATTAACAAAATCACCCTCTGGAGATTGGCGAAAAATGGTGGAATTTGTCAGAATCTGATTCTGATGTTGATCAAGCAAACGCATGAAATGGTTTGGTTTCAGAGTGATGCGACCTTCATTCATAGAGATACTCATTATTTAAAAAATTTTCTTCCAATTCTTCTAAAAATGGGAAACCCGCTGCAAAGTTAGGAGAATAAATGAATTTTCCCTCTTCTTGCTCTTGCAAAAATTCTGGAAATTCCACCGAAATTGCAGGGATTTTATGAGTTAACTTGCTAATTCCATTTTCATATTCTGAAAAAACAAAACCATTTTTAGTGATTTTAAAATTCTTAAACTTCCCAATTTTAACCCCATCATTTTCAAGAATCTCTCCAAACTTCTCACAATTTTCTGTTTCAAATTGGAGGTTAAAAGATTTTTGTGGTGAAATTTTCATTAATCCTTGTAAATTTTCAGAAATTTCTTCAATTTGGCCATTTTCATCGACGTTAATTTCACCTTGGGCAAGTAACTGATTTTCAAGGAAGATTTCGGCAATCAGAAGATTTTCTTCTATTTTTAAAAATGACATTTTAACATTTGTCAATTTACCTATTTGGTTAAATATCTCCATGGAAATTTCAAATTGCGCAGAAATTGATTTGCTCCATAAATTTTTACCATTTTCCAGAGCATATGATGGCTCCAGAATCACTTCATCATTTTTATCAGGTTTTAAGCCAAATTTTTCCAAAATTTCCCTAGCAGATTTTGCGGGCCTAGCTTGAATGATTAAAGTCTCATTAGCATTTTTGGCGGAAATTTCTACTTTCGTGTCATTTTCAATTCGAACATTCAGGGCATTTTGTTTTTGCAGAATTTTTGCAAGATTCTCCACATTAAAAAAGCGATTTTTAGCCTGATCTTTATCTTTAAAATTAATGCTTTCAACAAACTTACCATTTTGATTGCTGAATTTTAAGTCCCCTTCTGAATTTGCAGGAGCAAGATAAAGAATGCTGTCATTTAACTTACTATTCAACCAATTTATGGTGGAAAATGCATTATTTAAAGAAATTAAGCTGTTAAATTGCTTTTCTGTGGCAGAAGGCTTGGGAGATTTCAGCTGAAAAACCTCAAAATTTTGAGTAGAATTAACTGCAAAAATCCAATTATGAACAGGTTTCATCTCCGAATCAATCTTGAAAATGCCTCCTGAACTGACGGAGCCAAGCACTGTCATCTCTTTCCCCGTTTTTTCATTTTCACTCCGAAAATCTATTTTGAAGGAAGAAGCCGGTGGTTCATAGAAAATCTCATGATTAATTTGCTGATTTTTCAGAGTGAAAACCAAGTGGGTTTTCTTGTCCAGAGGGGGATTCGGGAGGATCAAGTCTCTTGCACTAGTAGCATTATGATCCAGGAAGATTTTATTACGAAAAATTGGAAAATTAGGAGAATCATTTAAACAAATTTTGATTTGAGTGGTTTCTTGACCAGTCAAAAAAACTCTTGAACCGTCAATGATTTCCAAGGTTTCCGTGTTAAGATGATTCTCTGGCAAAAGGCCGTTAGAAGACAATTTCCAGGCTAACAATTTTAGATTTGGATTTTGTTTCAAATTCAACTCACCTTTTGAAGATTTCTCAAAAATGAATCGATTTGCCTCAATTAAGAGAAATTTATTCCTAGCTTGGTCATGGATGGGTAGAAATATTTTTTTCATTTTAAAGTCAAACTTATCTTTTCTAACTTAACTTTAAGTTTAATTTATCTTCGAAATGGTTGCAAGTGATTTAAGAAAAACGCAAAGCTCCATTGGCCATTAAGAATTTTTAAAACCATCCGTGACTTCCCTAGCTTCCGTCACCAGCAAAAGCAACCCAAAGTCATGTTTTTACGAAAAAAACAACAACCCTCTAGATTTAAAATAAGTTCCACGTCATTGCGAGCCAAAGGCGCGGCAATCTAGAGAGTTATGTTGCATTAATTTCTCCCCATACAAATCCCCATGCGCAAACAAAACAACTCTTCTAAACTGGTTTGCTGGTGACTTTTTGAAGATTCTCACATAAAATGAGTGTCGTTAAAATCCGCCACCCATTCCACCCATGCCGCCCATTCCTGGCATGCCACCCATTCCACCAGCAGATTTTTCTTCTGGTTTGTTGGTGATCACACCTTCAGTTGTGATGACAAGGCCCGCAACTGATGCAGCATCTTGCAAAGCAGTTCTGACAACTTTAGTTGGGTCAATGATTCCAGCTTTCATCATGTCAACATATTCAAGTTTTTGAGCATCAAAACCATGATTTAAATCTTTAATTTCACGCAACTTACCAACAATGACAGCACCGTCAAGACCAGCATTAGCAAGAATTTGTTTGATTGGAGACTCCAACGCTTTTCTAACAATGTTAACACCTGCCTTTTGATCATCATTAGCTGTTTTGATTGAATCTAATGCGGAAACCGCATAGAGCAAAGTGACACCCCCGCCTGGAACAATTCCTTCTTCAACAGCAGCTCTTGTCGCGCTTAAAGCATCATCAACACGGTCTTTGCGTTCTTTCACTTCAACTTCTGTTGCACCGCCAACTTTCAAAACCGCAACCCCACCTGTTAATTTTGCGAGGCGTTCTTGTAATTTTTCACGGTCATAGTCAGAAGTGGTTTCTTCAATTTGAGCACGAATTTGGGCGCATCTGTTTTGAAGATCTTGCTTTTGACCAGCTCCATCAACAATTGTGGTATTATCTTTAGAGATGTAAATCTTTTTAGCTTGACCAAGCATGCCAACTTCTGCATTTTCGAGCTTCATGCCAAGATCTTCACTGATGACTTGACCACCTGTTAAAATTGCAATATCTTCAAGCATTGCTTTTCTTCTGTCGCCAAAACCAGGAGCTTTCACAGCTGCAATTTTCAAACCGCCTCTGAGTTTATTCACAACCAAAGTTGCAAGAGCCTCTCCCTCAATGTCTTCTGCAATGATCAGCAAAGGTCTGTTTGACTGCACCACAGCCTCAAGCAAAGGAAGAATTTGTTGCAAATTACTCAATTTTTTCTCAACAAGAAGAATGAATGCATTGTCAAGCTCAGCTTCCATTTTTTCAGAATTTGTGACAAAATAGGGAGAAATATAGCCTCTGTCAAATTTCATACCTTCCATGTAATCTAATTCAAATTCAAGACCTTTTCCTTCTTCAACCGTGATCACACCATCTTTGCCAACTTTTTCCATGGCATCAGCGATTTTTTCTCCAATTTCAATGTCGCCATTTGCAGAAATTGTTGCAACTTGGGCAATTTCTTGTTGTTTAGAAATTGGTTTGCTTCTTTCTTTAATGACAGAAACAACTTGTTCAACCGCCATGTCAATTCCACGCTTAAGATCCATTGGATTCATGCCAGCAACAACATATTTGTTACCTTCTTTGACAATTGCATGTGTGAGAACAGTGGAAGTTGTGGTTCCATCACCTGCAAGATCAGCTGTTTTGCTGGCAGCTGATTTAATTAATTGGGCGCCAATATTTTGCGTTGCATCAGCAAGTTCAATGCTCTTTGCCACTGTCACACCGTCTTTGGTGATTTTTGCTGAACCGAAATTTTCAATTGCAATGTTGCGACCTTTAGGTCCAAGCGTTGCTGCAACTGCTTTATAAACAATTTCAATTCCTTTAATGATTTCTTTTCTGGCTTCTTCACCATGTTTAATTTCTTTAGACATTTTAACTACCTTTCCTATATATTTATTTAAGCAACAATTCCAATAACATCAGATTCTTTCATAATCAGAAGATTTTTTCCATCAATTTTAACTTCTGTTCCGGCCCATTTACCGAACATCACAATGTCACCCACTTTCACTTCCAATGGAAGCAAATTTCCAGCATTGTCACGGGCGCCTTTTCCAACTGCAACAACTTTTCCTTCAACTGGTTTTTCTTTTGCAGTGTCAGGAATGATGATGCCACCTGATGTTTTTTGTTCCAATTCAATGAGTTCGACAGCAATTCTGTCATGTAAAGGTTGAAATTTCATTTAGATACACCTCCTTTTAGGGTTAATTTTGTTTTTGATTTCACCAATATAATAAATTTGGCAAAATTCAGCATTTTAGGGGGAAATTCCAGAAATCACGCAAACGCATGAGGAAAGCCAAATCCGTTCATCGGCTCAAAGCGAGATTTAGCACAATTAATTCCAGACAGCCCCAAGTCAAACGCCGTTTTCGCTTTCATATGAAAAGCGAAGACAGCATAATTTCCAAGTAATATAATTGCAAATATAATAAATTTCAAGAGCCTTGCAATAAAAAAGTCAATCTTTTTTGATAATTTTTTATAATAAAAATAAAATGTCACCATTTCTCAATATGTTATATTTCATGATTTTTAGAAAGAAAATTCCTTAAAAAACTAAAATATTTCTAGTGATAAAATAAGGTGTTGAATTATAAATCTAATTATGCTAGATTGATAAAACCATATAGCTTCACATTTAATTTGAAACAGGGAAACCAAATTCATGCATATCAAAAAATTATTATTACCACTCTTACTTCTAGTTTCAAACTATGTTTCAGCAATCGAACTCAAAGAAAAGCACAAAACCTCCCTACAAAATGCTAGACTCTGCTTCTATCCTGGAACGTTCGACCCTTTGCACAAAGGTCACGAAAATGTCATTGACCGCTCTTTAGGAAAATTTTGTGACTACATTCTAATCTACCCATCATGGGGAAAAGACCCCTATAAACTCAACAAATCTTCACTTTCTCAAAGGCAAAAAACATTAAACAGAACTTACGCTGGCCATCCAGAAGTTTTGTTAACAAAAATGTCACCAAAAGAGCTGCATGAATTTTTCATAGATAGAACAGATTTCACTTTTTTGATTGGATCAGACGTTGCAAAATGGCTTGTGCCTGGAGTAAAAATGAGTCATGAATATGGAACCGGCAAAAAACCAACGCATAATAACAATTGGGGAGGATATGTGGCATTGCACGCTGAGAATTTTGTGATTTTCTTGCGCAATGATGATGAAGCAAAAGATTTTGGAAGAGAATTAATGGGAAAAAAAATTCTAGAAATCGTTGACTCTCCGAAAGAAATGAAAGAAATTTCTTCCACGAAAATCAAAATGAACATCAACCTACAGAAGCTTCTACCGCCTTTTTCCTGATCATGGTAGTGGCGCACCCTGAGCGATTCGAACGCCCGACCTTTTGATTCGTAGTCAAATGCTCTATCCAGCTGAGCTAAGGGTGCAGAGGTTAATTCTGGCGCTTCACCAGAACCTTTGCCGTGGATTCTAACGGAAAAAATTAGATCTTGCAATATCTTTTTTCCTTTTCTCAAATTTTTTTTGATTAATAGGAAGTTTCGCTTTACAGAGCAAACAAAATAATATATCATTAATTTGTAATCATAGAAAATCAATCAAGGAACATCATGTTTAGTAAACTCCAGACTAGTCTGGACAGAGTTTTTAAAAATCTGACCGGCAAAGGTGTCATTTCAGAAAATGACATTAACGCCACAGCCCGCGAAATCAGAATTGCACTTCTTGAAGCAGATGTTTCACTTTCAGTTGTGAAAGAATTCACAAATAGAATCAAGGAAAAAGCTCTTGGAGAAAAAATTGTGAAATCTGTTTCTCCCGGACAAATGATCGTCAAAATTGTGCAAGATGAAATTGAGGCATTGCTCGCTCCCACAAATGAAGCAGAGTCAGAACTTAATTTTAAATCAGCACCACCAAACATTTTCATGATGATTGGCTTGCAAGGCTCTGGTAAAACAACCAGCACGGCAAAAATTGCAAATAAACTCAAGAAAGAGACAAGTAAAAAAATTCTCCTCGCCTCTCTCGACGCTCACAGACCTGCTGCAAAAGAGCAATTAGCTCAATTGGCAAAAAATTGTCAAATTGACTCACTGTCCATCATGAGCGAAGAAAAGCCGCTTGACACAGCAAAAAGGGCAAAAAAAGAAGCCGAACTTGGGGGCTATGACATTCTCTTTCTCGACACTGCAGGAAGGCTGCATGTTGATGACGAATTAATGCAAGAATTGCAAGAAATCCAAAAACTCACCAAACCAATTGAGACATTGCTCACTCTTGACTCTTTGACAGGCGGTGACGCTGTTAAAATTGCAGAAAATTTTAACCAAAAACTCCAAATCACTGGCATCATTCTCACTAGAATTGACGGCGATGGACGCGGAGGCGCTGCTTTAAGCATGAAATCGGTCATCAATAAACCCATTAAATTCATTGGTGTTGGTGAAAAGATTGAAGATTTGCAAAAATTTGACGCAAAAAGAATGGCATCAAGAATTCTTGGAATGGGTGACATCACCTCGCTTGTTGAAAAAGCTGTGGCAGAAATTGACGAAGCAGAAGCAAAAAAAATGCAATCTCGCATGCAAAAAGGCCAGTTTGATCTGAATGACATGCAGTCCCAATTCCGCAACATTAAAAAAATGGGCGGGTTTGGCGGAATCATGAATCTGCTTCCTGGAATGAGCAAAATTCAAAATCAAATTGAATCTGCGAAAGAAAAAGGAGCCTTCTCAGAAGACATCTTAAAAAAATATGATGCCATCATTTCATCAATGACAAAAAAAGAAAGAAAATTTCCAAAAATCCTGAATGGCTCGAGGAAAAAAAGAATCGCTCTTGGCTCCGGCACACAAGTTCAAGATGTCAACATTCTGCTAAAACAACATGAACAAATGCATAAAGTGATGAAAAAATTCAGCCAAATGGATAAAAAATCTCTAATGCGAGCTGGAGCAAATTCTCTTCTCAACATGTTCAAATAAAAATTTATATATAAAAAAATGATAAGCTTCGCCACAGAGGAAAAAGTTACCTATAAAATGATCAGTAAAGTCATCATTCCAATGATTTTACTTTCAATTGCCACACATTCAATGATGTTCTTTGACAGAATCATGGTTGGAAAACATTCGCTCGACCAAATGAACGCAATGAGCGTTGCATCTGTTGTGTCTTCTGTGGTGATTTTTGCGCTAATTTCTTTTGCCAGCACGGCTGAAACTTTTGTCGGACAACTTAATGGAGACAAAGAATATAAAAAAATCGCCTCCCCTGTGTGGCAAACCATTGCAATCATTCTCGCAAGTAATGTCTTCTTATTGCCCATTGCCTTTTTCACTCCAGAATTTGTCATTGAAAAAAACGCCCTTGAACATGGCGGACCTTACTACACCATCTTGCTTGCAACCGGCTGCATTCCAGCCATTCACGCTGCTCTTTCAGCTTTTTTCATTGCCAGAGGGGAAAGTGGCATTGTGACGCTCACAGCAATTTTAATGAATGTCTTAAACATATTGCTAAATTTCATTTTCATTTTTGGCGTGCGAGTTAATGGAGAATGGATCATTGAGGCAGGAGGAGCTGTGGGAGCAGCAATTGCCACAGTGATTTCCGGACTTTTGAGTTTGATTGTAATTTTTGCGTTTTTTTTAAGAAAAACTAATCGCCTGAATTTTAACACACATGTCATAAAGCTTGATTTTGAGGTGATGAAAACAATTCTCAAAGTTGGCCTCCCAAGTTGCATTTCTCATTTAGCTGAAATCAGCGCCTGGGCATTCATCGTCTATCTACTCTCCGCAAAAAGCTATGCACATATCACCGTGAACAACATTGCCCAGTTCATTTTTTTCATCACCCATTTCATCACCGCTGGTTTTGAAAAAGGCTTAACCGCAATCAGTTCCAATTTGATTGGTGCTGGTGGATTTCACAAAATTCAAGAATTAGTAAAAAAATCCATCATTTTCTATATTTTAATGGTCCTACCCACCGTCATTTTCGTGATTTTCCCAAAAATCATCACATCTTTCTTTGAAATTAATGATGCCTACATCATCCAAGAAATTTCACTATCACTTTATTTCATCTGGATCTATAGCATCATCGACGGAATCAATTGGATCTATTATGCCGTGTTAAATTCCGGAGGCGACACACGCTTCACCATGACTTTAAACATATTCTCCGTCTGGCTTTGCTCAGTTCTCCCCATCTATCTAGGGTTAGAATTTTTTGACATCAAACCATCAATGCCCTGGCTGGTCAGCTTGCTTTATTCTTTCTGCATTTTATTCTTCGCCAGAAGACGCTATTTGTCACAAAACTGGCTAAAACTAGACCTCAGGGAAAACAAATAATACCATCCCACCCTCTTGATTTTCACTTCAGCTAAACACATATCTAGCATGAAGCATTTTTCACAGTCACAGAGAAAAAACATGGCAAAAAGACTAATCAACGCCATTTTTAGCGGCAACACAGAGCTTGTTAGAAAACTAATAAAAAAAACCAATATCAACGCAACTCATAATGGATCAACTGCCTTAACAGTCGCCGCCCATGAAGGACACACAGAAATTGTAAGATTATTACTAGAAAAGAAAAAATCTCAGAAATCCTCCAAAAAGCCACCCAACTCCTAAACCAAAACAATCTCTCCCTAGAAGACGCCCAATTCGCCCTAGATTTCATAAATTACGACTATCTACAAACCCTAAAAGAACTAACCACCATCTGCACAGACCACATGCCCACCCCTTTCCAAAAAGAATTACTCCAACAAGAAGAAAAACTAAACGTCAACCTCCTCATAAAACTAAACTTCTCAGAAAAACCATCCTCCAGCCCCTCAAAATAAATTTTTTACACAACCTGGGCTTGACTTTTTGCAAACACATACATATATTATGATTTGTATAAAAAACCAACGGAGACACATAGTGAGCAAAAAATCTTTATTCAAAGCCATCTCAAACAACGACATAGCAGCTCTAAAGCAGCTAATTGAACGCGGAGTCAACATCAATTGTCATAATAAAAACGGAACCACCGCATTAATGTCCGCCCTCACAAAGGGTCGCATGAAAATTGCAGAAATATTACTAGAAAATGGAGCAAACATTAAAGATAAAGATCTAGACTTTGCATTAATGAAAGCTGTTGAATTTGGCCACGCAGAAATCACAAAAATATTGCTAGAAAAAGGAGCAAACATTTATGCTAAAAACCCAAATGGCTATAATCCATTAAGACTCGCAATCACATATGACCACATAGATGTTGTAAAAACATTAATAGAAAAAGGAGTAGACATTAATGCTCAAAATAATGGCTACACCGTATTAATGACCACAAGCCAAAATGGTAAAAGCAAAATGGTGGCAATGCTATTAAAAAATGGAGCAAATGCCAATCTTAGAAATCTAAATGGACAAACCGCATTAATGCTTGCAAGTCAACATAATCGCGTAAAAGCTGTAAAAGCACTACTAGAAAACGGAGCAAACATTAACACTCAAGATTATAGTGGCTACACTGCATTAATGCTCACAATCATGCGTGGCCAAACAGACGCTGCAAAAATATTAATAGAAAATGGGGCAAACATTAAAACTCGAGGCCAAAATGGACATAGTGCATTAACGTTCGCAAGTTGGGATGACAGTCCAAGAATCGTAGAAGCATTAATAAAACACGGAGCAGATGTTAATGCTGAAAAAAATCATGGCTATACCGCATTAATGCTCGCGATTATCAATAGTGCCCCAGACACCATGGAAGTATTGATAAAAAACGGAGCTGATATTAACGCTAAAACTCAAGATGAAGAAACCACAT
This sequence comes from uncultured Rickettsiales bacterium, assembly GCA_964383745.1. Classification (GTDB taxonomy): domain Bacteria; phylum Pseudomonadota; class Alphaproteobacteria; order Rickettsiales; family CAYLHV01; genus CAYLHV01. The sequence continues at coordinate 81,122 of CAYLHV010000006.1, forward strand.
TAATGCTTGCAATTATCCATGGTTTCGGTAATTATACAGACGTTGTAGAAATATTGCTAAAAAACAGAGTGGAAATTAATGCTAAAGGCCCAAATGGGCAAACAGCATTAATTTTCGCAGTCATTAACAACCGCATAAAAGTCGTAAAAATGCTCTTAGAAAACGGCGCTGACATAGACATCCAAAATCAAAACGGAAAAACTGCATTAGACCTAGCAAAACTTCCCGAAATAAGAGAAATACTAATAAAAGAAAAAATCACAAAAATAATAGGCTCACAAACTGAACCCACAGACACAGAAAAAGATTTCTTGCAACAAAACATAAATTTCTCACAAGAAGAAGCCTCTCAACAATCCAAGCTAAACAGCCACCTTCTTCTCCACATCCTTTCCAGCACTTCAAATCTCAGAATTGCTTTAAACCTCAAGCACATTAACCACTCAACAGCCCTAAGATTCACCTATGAAAACATCCTAAAAATCACAAAATCCGGAGGAATGGGACAGTTTTGCGCCAAAGCTGTCAAACTATTTGAACAAAAAACCAGCCTGAGTGAGCTGCAAAACAACCATCAAATAAGCCCCAACATCGCACTATTTCAAAACTCTATAACCAACCATGAAGAATCCACCATATCAGAAATTCTTCAAAAAACCACCAGAATCCTAAATAAAAACACTCTTTCCCTAGATGACGTCCAATTCGCCTTAGATTTCATAAACTACGACTATCTAGAAATACTCAAAGAACAAAAAACCTACTGCGCAGACCACAAAGAATTTCCTTTCCAAAAAGAATTTCTCCAACAAGAGGAGACCAAAGAAACCACCTTCCTAGAAAAACTAGGTCTCCAAAAACCATTAGGTCACACTAGATAAAAATGCAAAAAAGTGAATATTCCATCTTAGACAACAACACAGCACTAGTCGGAAAATTATTATCAAAAAAAAAGCAGCAATCCCAATAAAGCATAATAAAACGGAACCACCGCATTAATGCTCGCAGCGGGTGACCCACACAAAAAAAATTCCCCCTCTTGACTTTCCCTAAAGTAAGACACATATCACCCCAAGAGCATATATCTGCAATCACGGAGAAAAAACCATGACCAAACTAATAGACGCCATTTTAAACAATAACATAGAGCTTGCCAAAAATCTAATATCACAAGAAGAAACCATCAACGAAACAGCTCAAGATGGCTCAACCGCCTTAATGCTCGCCGCAGATAAAGGCCACAAAGACATCGTAGAAGCATTGCTAGAAAAAGGAGCTGGCATTAACGTTCAAGATCAATACAGATGGACCGCACTAATGGTCGCCGCAAATAAGGGCCAAACAGAAATTGTAAAATTATTACTAGAAAATGGAGCTGATATTAACACTCAAAATCAAGACGGATGGACCACATTAATGGACGCCGCAAGTAAAGGCCACACAGAAATTGTAAAAGCATTGCTAGAAAAAGAAGAAACTAACATTAACATTCAAAATCAAGGCGGATTCACCGCATTAATGTGCACCGCAAATAAAGGCCACACAGAAATTGTAAAAGCATTGCTAGAAAAAGGAGCTGACTTTAATGCTCAAGATCAAGATGGGTGGACCGCACTAATGCTCGCCGCAAGTAAAGGCCACACAAAAATTGTAACATTACTACTAGAAAATGGAGCAAACATTAACATTCAAAATCAAAATGGATTCACCGCATTAATGTATGCCGCCATTGAAAGACAGACAGAAATTGTAAAATTACTACTTGAAAATAACACTCAAAATCAAGACAGATGGAACGTACTAATGTTCGCCATAGATAGCGGCAACAAAGACATTGTAGAAGCATTTATAGAAAAAGGAGCTGACTTTACTCAAAATCCAAATAATGGATGGAACGTGCTAATGTACGCCGCAGAGAAAGGCCACAAAGACATCGTAAAAGCATTGCTAGAAAAAAAAGCTGACATTAATGCTCAAGATCAAAATAGATGGACCGCACTAATGCTCGCCGCAGACAATGGCCACACAGAAATTGTAAAAGCATTGCTAGAAAAAGAAGAAACTAACATCAACATTCAAAATCAAGACGGATGGAGCGCATTAATAATTGCCGTCGGTAAAGGCCACGCAAGAATTGTAGAAGCATTACTAGAAAAAGGAGCTGACATTAACGCTCAAGATCAAGAGAAATGGACCGCACTAATAGACGCCGCAAGTAAAGGCCACACAGAAATTGTAACATTATTGCTAAAAAAAGAAGCTGACATTAATGCCCAAAATCAAACTGGACGGACCGCATTAATGATGGCCGCAGACAATGGCTACACAGAAATTGCAGAAGCATTACTAGAAAAAGGAGCTAACATTAATGCTCAAGATCAAGGCAAATGGACCGCACTAATGTACGCCGCAAATAAAGGCCACGCAAGAATTGTAGAAGCACTACTAAAAAAAGAAGCTAACATGAGCACTCAAAATCAAAATAGATGGACCGCATTAATGTGCGCCGCAGATGGCGGCCACACAGAAATTGTAAAATTGCTACTAGAAAAAAGAGCTAACATTCGCTCTCAAACTCAAAATGGATGGATCTCATCAATATATGCTGCTGCAAGATCATTAATAGCAAAAGAAACCAACATCAGCGCTCAAGACATAGGAACTTCATTAATAATTGCCGCCGGCAAAGGCCACACAGAAATTATAACATTATTATTACTAGAAAAAGACACCCACATCGATATAAAATTTCCAAACGGACTCACCGCATTAATGAAAGCCGCAGAGGAAGGCCAAAAAGGAGCTGTAGAGCTGTTAATAGAAAATGGAGCAAATATTTTACATCAAAACTCTAACGCACAAACTGCGTTAGATGTGGCATCAAACCCAGAAACAAAAGAAATTATAGAAAAAGCAATGATTCTAGCATCAATAGAAAAT
>CAYLHV010000007.1:0-78882 GCA_964383745.1 uncultured Rickettsiales bacterium
ATGAGGCCTCCTGAACAATTTACTCCTATTTGAAATATAATAGTTGATGACGAATGTGGGGTGGCTCATAGGTGACGAATATAAATTAGAGGCCTCGCAGATGATAGGCGGATGATGAGAAGAGCGTGAATTTTCTCGTTAATTTTGTCTCAAGATTTTTAAGCAAAAAACAGGGAACCACCAAACGACCATTTAACAGCTTCTCACAAGCAAAGAATTCCCCGTCATTTCCTTCGGTTTTGCCAACCCCACCAAATCAAGCAAAGTCGGAGTAATATCTTGCAAAGACCCGTTTTTCAACTGTTTAATGTCACTCCGCCCAACTAAAATCAGTGGCACTGGGCCATTTGTGTGTGAAGTGTGAGGTTCGTTTGTTTCAAAATCGCGCATTTGTTCAGCATTTCCATGGTCTGCTGTGATTAATGCAATGCCAGAATGCGCCTCAACGGCCTTAATCAATTTTTCAAGGCACAAATCCAAAGCCTCAATGGCTTTTTTTGTTTCCTCAAATTTCCCCGTGTGACCAACCATGTCGGCATTTGCGTAATTCACCACAATAAAATCAAAATTTGGCAATTCAGAAATGAGGCGCTCTGTGAGTTCCGGCGCTGACATTTCCGGTTTCAGATCATAAGTCTTCACTTCTGGTGATGGAATCATAATGCGAGTTTCACCTGGAAATTGGGTCTCCCTTCCCCCATTGAAAAAAAATGTCACATGAGCATATTTCTCAGTTTCCGCAATTCTTAACTGACTAAATCCCGCATCAGACAAAATTTCACCCAAAGGATTTTTCACAATCATGGGGCCAAAAATTGCTGGCATCAAATTTTTCAGTTCTGCGGAATATTCCTTCATGGCCAGCGCTGTTGCGAATTTCACTTTACCAGACCTAGGAAATTTATCAAAATTTTCCTGCAAAAAGCTTTGCAAAATTTCCCTCACCCTGTCAGCCCTGAAATTTGTCATCATGATTCCGTCACCATTTTGCATTCCCTCAAAATTCTCCGCAGCCATTGGTCGAATGAATTCATCACTCACCATTTTTTCATGTTCTTTACGGACATATTCCAGCAAATCAGCTGTTGCAGCTTTTTTAGCACCTTGTTTCATGACCTCAAAAGCTTCCTGCACCCTCTCCCAGCGCGAATCTCTATCCATGGCAAAAAATCTCCCCGAAATGGTGGCAATTTCAATCAAAGGATTTTCATTTGTCAGATTTTTCAAACGCTCTAAATGGCGCAAAGAGTCAAATTGCGGAGCATCACGCCCGTCGAGAAAAGCATGAATTTTTGTTTTAATGCCAAAAGAAGCAATTTTTCTTGCCATGAAAAGCAAATGTTCAATTGAAGAATGCACACCACCATCAGACGCCATGCCCAAAATGTGACTTGCACCGCCTGATTTTTTCAAGGCCTCAACATGGGCCAAAATTTCTGCATTTTCATTAATTTCACCTGATTTGATTGCCGCATCAATTCTTGGCAAATCTTGCAAAACCACTCTGCCACTGCCAATGGACATGTGCCCCACTTCTGAATTTCCCATTTGACCTTCTGGCAAACCAACAGCAAGGCCTGAAGTTTCAATGAGAGAATTTGGGCATTTTTCAAATAAACCATCAATGAAAGGAGTTTTTGCATGAAAAATCGCATCATGCTCAGAAGCATCACTGGCCCCAAAGCCATCAATGATCACAAGCAAAACTGGTTTTGACATTTCAAATCACCTTATGCATGGAACGACTGCCCGATGCGACATAATGCACTAATTTTGCAATTTTTGTGGAATAGTCACCCAGTCTTTCGAATCTTTTGACAGCAAAAATCACTTTCACCAAAGCGGCAGTTTGTTTTGGATCTCTCATAATTTCTTCTTGCAATTCTTTCAGCAAAAAAGCATATATGTCATTAACCTGGCAATCAGTTGCCAAAACTTCTTCCGCTTTTGCTTTATCTCTTTCCTGAAATGCCTCCAAGACATTTTCCAGCATTTGCAGCACCAAATTTGTCATGGCTCTGACTTCTTTTTTCATCACTTCACTTGGTTTGAAATGTGATTCATTGATTTTTCTTGTCACATCTTTTGACAAATCACCCATTCTTTCCAGAATTAAAGAAATTTTGAGTGAAGCGGTCAAATGGCGCAAATCAATGGCAACTGGTTGGCGCAAAGCAAGAATTGTTGTTGCTTCCAGCTCAATTTCAGTGTCAAGTTTATTGATTTTTTCGTCAATTTCTTCCGCCTCTTCAACGAAACTTCTATCTGAATTTTCCACAGAATTGCAAGCAAGCATAATGAGATCTGCTGTCAGCGCCCCCATGGTCACAATGAGTCCTGTTAATGTCTCCAGAGCCTTGTCATAGGAATGAACTGTGTGATGAGTCACTTCATTTTTTTCTTCCATATCTTCATTTTTCATTTTCATTATCCTCTTTTAGTTTTTCTAATCTTTCTTCAATAAAATATTGCATAAAATTCATTTCATATTCAGAAATGTGCCCTTTTCCAGATTTAACATCATCAATGATGCTTTTGATGATGACATAGGCCTCTTCATTTTGGCCCAATTGTTCATGGATGAAAGCCGGCATTTGTTTTGCCCAAATTGGAATGTCCAATCCTGAGTTTGCAAGTTTTATGGCCAATCTGAGCGCCAATTTTTTATCTTCCAGTTTGTGGCTTGCCAAATAAACAGCTTGAGACATCCACCACCAATTAGCTTGTGGTTTTAAATCATAGCGCTTTTCCAAATATTTTACAATATATATCACATCTTTTCTATTTTGCGTCTGGCTATAATAATAGCTGGCAACTGATGGAGTGAAATGGGAACGAGAGTCCAATAAATCAAGACTCATGAACCATAAAAATAGCTTTTCATAGTCATAATTTTTTAAAGCGGTGAATTGTCCAAACAAATCACCTGCATTTTGCAATTTAAAAAGCAGGAATCTGAAATAAAATTGTTCATCACCAAATGAATTTGCTTTAAGCCCTTTTTCTGAAATGACAGGAGGCAGAAGACTCATTTCTGGACGAATATTTTTAAAATTCCACCATGAAATGATTTGCAGGAGAAGGAAAAATGCGAATAATTTTTTTAAATTCAAAATTCTCATCATTTTCAAAATTCTCTTTTTTTAAAATCAATTAATGTCATCAGAAACAGAAAAGCTGGATAGATTGAAATTGACACTAAAATCACCCAAAAATCTGCCATTTTGAAATTGCCATAGAGCAACCATTCTGTCTTAGAAAAAAGGTCAAGCCTGGGCAGGAAAATTGAGCAAAATATTAAAATGACTTCAGAGAAGCTTTGCACCGTGAATTGCAAATCTGCAAAATTCTCAAATTTCACTCCTGACACAAAAAAACCCATCATTCTAGCAAGACTATAGAATGCCAGAGAAGCCAAAGAGGCGCTGATGGCGCTTTTAAGCATGAAAGAAGCCAAAATTGCAAATGAAATGATGATCAAATTTTCACATAAGACACTGAAAGACCAAAAAATTGTGGGTAGAAATGTCACTGGCGATAAGGAAAAAATTAGCACACTTGAAGAAATTGAAATGATCACCGCCAAAATCGTGAAACCAAGATAATAAGAAAGCACAAATTTCTGTCTTGAAATTGGTTTTGACAGAAGCAGTTCCACCTCTTTATTCTCAAACGAACGTCTCACATGAAAAACAATGAACAAAATCAACCCTAAGTTGATGATTAAGCGAGAAATTGCCGCTAAATAAGTCACTTGCATTTCCGCTTTTTCAACTAAAGCTGTTGACCCCACAAATTTGGAAATTAGAATGCCGAAAAGCACTAAAACAAACAGTCCCAAAAAAAGCAAATCCCTGGAAGCCGTCAAAAGCACATATTTTATGATCGATCTCATCTCAAAATCTCTGTAAATTCTAGTTTAGCTAATTCTCATATGTCAGCTTTATCAAATATGATAAAAGACTCACCCAATCAAAGCAAATAAAATTTCAAAAAACACAAAAATTTTCTTGAAATCTATGATGTTTTTATAGTATCATATCTTCTCTAATGGACCTAATAAATAAATTCAGAGGAAAATATGGATAAATTTCCAATAACAAAAGAAGGATTTGTCAAACTCGGAGAAGAAGTCAAAAAACTTAAAATGGTTGACAGACCAGCCGTGATTCAAGCCATTGCAGAAGCAAGAGAGCTTGGTGATTTGTCAGAAAACGCTGAATATCACGCTGCCAGAGAAAAACAAAGCTTCATTGAAGGAAGAATCATTGAACTTGAAGATAAAATCGCCCGCTCTGAAGTCATTGATGTTGGTTCACTAACTGGCAGTAAAATCAAATTTGGCGCCCAAGTGAAATTAGTTGATGATGATGATCATGAAGTGAGCTACCGCATTGTTGGGGAATATGAAGCTGACATCAGCAAACATAAAATCTCCATTTTGTCACCTCTTGCTAAATCATTAATTGGCAAAGAAGAAGGAGATTGCTTCGAATTCACCACACCAAGTGGAGGCAGCAAGCAATATGAAATTCTTTCAGTCTCTTTTAATTTACAAGATGCTTTGTGATTTTAACGAATAGCTTAAATTCAAACCGTTCATCCCACCCCCAGCGGACCCCCATACCAATTCGTCATTGTGCGAGCCAAAGGCGCGGCAAACCAGTGTTATGTTGCGTTCCATGGGCAAAATAAATCTGGATTACCACAAAATTTTACAGCAAATGGGTATAAATTTAAAACGACCCTGTAATTCCATGACCTTGTTTCCAAAGAATCAGTTATTTTTTAAACCCAAAATGTTGATAGTCTGGTTTTTCCATTCTGTTGCCAAGCCAATTTGTGAAGCCATGTTTTTGGAAAATTGGCACAATTGGCTCCACCATGCCTTCCAGAATTTTCGATCTATCGAGAAATTTCTCGGAATTTTTTGGAAGGCAAAGCTTTTTTTCTGGATTAAAATAAGGGTTTTGCAATGGGTTAATGTCAATGGCCGTGCCGTAGGAATGTTCAGAAATCTCGCTACTTGCCACAATTTTTCGAAAATTAAATGCTGAAGAATTATTCGCCTCCATTGACAAATCATCATCTCCATCAAATTCGTCAATTAATTTCACTGAGTGGATTTTGAATTTCAGAGCAAAAATTTCTGCAAAAATCAGGCGCACATTTTCGGCCACTTGATCAAGAACCATGATTTTTCCTTGTCTCTCAATTAAATCAAAATCAAAATGAGTAAGCTCAATAATTCTCAAATTCCTAATTGCAACTGGGCAATTTTCTTTCCAAATTCCCTTACTAACCAATGAGGAAATTTCTTCCTCATTTAAATTCCTGACCAAAAAATGGCTCATTTCAACGCTCTGAGAAAATAGGTCTTTTTATTATTTTGGAAAATCGGAAATTCCGCAGCCCTCACACCTTCCCCATCAGCCGTGTCCATTCTGAGTGCTTCAAAGCCTTTAAATCTGTCTTTTTTGTCATTCGCAAATTCTCCAAAAATTGCCACATGGCCAGACCATTTTTTGGATTTTTCATTAAATTTCCTCCACACAACCAAGTCACCTTCTTGCAATTGCTCAAAATTTGGCACAACGTCAAATGCTGTCAACAAATAAGCATCTGGTGAATTCGCAATTTTTTCCTGCAAATCAGCGCAAGGCATTTCAACAAATTCTTCACCTTTCTTCAAGCACGCAAAAGCAGCAGCCATTCTGGTTGACGGGTCATTCACTTTGATTTCCTGCCTTTCTTCTTTAGAAAGTTTTGAAAAAAATGTGATGAAATAGGTGTAGGAAGAGCAATCAATCCCCCGATTCACGTCACCAGCAAACATTTGCCCACCAAAAACATAGCCTGAATTTGGGATATATAAATTAGTTTCATTTGACAATGATAAATTCTTCAACTCATCAAATTCACCAATCAAAGCTGGATAGAGAAATTGGATTTGCTTAAAAAACGGCAAAAGATCAACAGATTTAACATCAAAAATCTTCAAATTCAAATAAAGCAAAGCAAATTTCGCCACTGTGGCATTGCGCCCTTTTAAATTCTCACAATTTGTAAAATCACCTTTTTCCAAAAATGAGATTGCATCAAGAAAAATTGGCCTAATCTCTGAATTATCAGTCAATTCAGAATCTCTCATTTTGCTGATTGCCACAGACAAAATTTCACTTTTTGGCGCTTGTTTTAAGTTTTTCAATATTTCAAAATCTTTTTGCAAAAGCAAAATTGCCTCTTGGCATAAGTCACAATTTTTCACATTTTCTGACAATAGTTTCATGTCTTGAGCAAGGAGTTTTTCTTGCTCTTTAAAAATTTCCAACGCTAAAATCAAATCACGATTTTCACTATTTTCTGCGAAAGAAAGATCATTGATTTTGAAAGAATTAACAGATGAAATTGACATGACATTCTCACTCCTTAATGGATTTTCCTGAGGCTTCACCATGCTCATGAGAAGCCAAAAAGCACAAGTAACAAAAATCAAAATATTCACAAATCTCATTTTAGCTTCTTTTCCAAAATATCATTCGCCATTTGTGGATTCACCTTGCCACCGGAAAGTTTCATCACTTGCCCAACGAAAAAGCCAAATAATTTGTCTTTCCCACCTCTAAATTCCGCCACTTTATCAGCATTTTCGGCTAAAACCTGGTCTGCAATTTTTTCAATTTCTCCCAAATCAGTGACTTGCTTAAGTCCTTGTTTTTCAACAATTTCCGCAGCATTTCCACCATTTTCAAACATGATGTCAAACACTTCTTTGGCAATTTTACCAGAAATTGTTTCATTTTCAATCAAATTCAAAAGACCACTCAAATTCTCATCTGTGATTTTTGAGTCATGCAAAGAAATTCCAGCTTTATTCAACCTGCCAAAAAGCTCTCCCGTCACCCAATTTGCTGCAAGTTTTGGGTCATTTTTTTGGGCGATTTTTTCAAAAAATTCAGCAACTTCTTTTTCACTGACCAGCACTGCAGCATCATAGGCCGAGAGTCCCCATTTTGCAACATAGCGCTCTTTTTTTTGATCTGGAAGTTCAGGCAAAGATTCTCTGATTTCTTGCACATATTTTTCTGTTAAATTAAGCGGCAGCAAATCTGGATCTGGAAAATAGCGATAGTCATGAGCATCTTCTTTGGAGCGAAGAGTTTTTGTCACAAGTGAATTTGCGTCAAACAGACGAGTTTCTTGATCAATTTCACCACCATCTTCAAGAATTTCAATTTGCCTGACAATTTCATAGTCAATGGCTTTCACAATATTTCTAATGGAATTCAAATTTTTAATCTCACATCTGGTGCCAAGTGGTGCATTTGGTCTTCTGACAGAAACATTGGCATCACAGCGCATTGAGCCTTTTTCCATGTCCCCGTCACAGGTTCCTAAATAGCGCAAAATTGTTCTCAATTTTTTCATGAATTCAGCTGCTTCTTTAGAAGAAGAAATTTCTGGCTCCGTCACAATTTCCATGAGAGCAATTCCAGCCCTGTTCAGGTCAATGAGCGAATTTTCCGGCATTTGGTCATGAATGCTTTTTCCCGCATCTTGCTCAAGGTGAATTCTGCTGATGCCAACTTCTTTCACAGAACCGTCTGGCATGTCAATTTTCATGCAACCTTTGCCAACAATGGGGTGATATAGTTGTGAGATTTGATAGCCTTGAGGCAAATCAGCGTAAAAATAGTTCTTGCGATCAAAAACTGAGAAAAGATTAATTTCAGCATTAATGCCAAGCCCTGTTTTCACAGCTTGTTCAACACAAAACTCATTCAAAACCGGCAACATTCCAGGCATGGCAGCGTCAACTAAAGACACTTGTGAATTAGGTTCAGCGCCAAATTCTGTTGAAGAACCTGAAAAAAGTTTCGATTCAGAAGTCACTTGCGCATGAATTTCCAAACCAATCACCACTTCCCATTTTCCTGTTTTTCCTTCCACCAAATTATTTCCCATTTTCAGATCTCCTAAATTTTTGCAACAAAAGAACAATCAATGCCTTTTTCAATGGCTTTTGCAATTTCTAAAATTTTCCTTTCTTGAAACAAATTCCCAATCAGCTGCACACCAAGTGGCAAACCTTTAGAATTTTTCCCAGCAGGCACTGAAAGCGCAGGCAAACCTGCTAAATTCACGGGAATTGTGAAAATGTCATTTAAATACATTGTGACAGGGTCAATTTTTGCATAGCAATCAAAAGCCGCTGTTGGGGTCGTTGGTGTTAAAATTGCATCAACTTTTTCAAAAGCCTCAGAAAATTCTTTTAAAATCAATTTCTTAACATGCAGAGCTTTTTTATAGTGCGTTTCATAGCAACCAGCTGAAAGAACATAAGTTCCAATTAAAATGCGGCGCTTAACTTCCCAGCCAAAGCCTTCGCTTCTTGTTTTTTCATACATTTCATTCAAAGAATCACCTTCTTCACTGACTCTGAGCCCAAAACGCACGCCATCAAAACGAGCCAAATTTGAAGAAGCTTCAGCCGGTGCAATCACATAATAGGCTGAAACGCCATATTTCGTTGAATTCAAAGAAACATCAACAATTTCAGCGCCTTGCTCTTTAAGCAAATTTGCCGCTTTTTCCCAAACTTCCCGCACTTCTGCATCAAGATTTTGCTTTGCAAATTCCACTGGAATGCCAATTTTCATGCCTTTCACAGAAGAATTTAAATTTTGCATTGACTCTGGCGCTCTTTTCACAGAGGTTGAATCTTTTTCATCATAGCCCATGACAGATTCAAGCAAAATTCCCACATCATCAACTGACCTTGCGAAAACCCCAGCTTGGTCAAGTGAGCTTGCAAATGCAATCATGCCATAGCGCGAGCAAGAGCCATAGGTTGGTTTAATGCCCACTAAGCCGCAGAAAGCAGCTGGTTGCCTGATTGAACCGCCAGTGTCGCTCCCCAAACTTCCCATGACCTGAAATGAAGCAACTGCAGCAGCAGAGCCGCCAGAAGACCCACCTGGTGTCAAAAATTCTCCTTCCTGTGACCATGGGTTTTTCACATTTCCAAAAAAGCTTGTGATGTTGGCAGAACCCATTGCAAATTCGTCCATGTTTAATTTACCAAGGCTGATGCTGCCATCATCAATCCATCTTTGGCTCACTGTCGATTCATAGGTCGGGACGAAATTAGACAAAATCTTGGAACCAGCCGTGGTCAGCACGTCTTTCGTGCAAAATAAATCTTTCACACCAACTGGAATTCCTTCAAGCAACCGCCCTTTTCCTTCATTAATCATTTTTTGGGAATGCTCAGCAGAAACCATCGCTTTTTCTTCAGTGAGAGTGATGAAAGCATTGATTTCTTGATGTTTTTTGATTTGCTCAAAATGTTTCCCAACCAATTCTTTAACAGAAATTTCCTTATTTTTCAGGAGCTTATTTGCTTCGATGATTGATAGTTTATTTAATTCGCTCATTTTTTCCTCTCAAATAATCACTTTCGGGACTTTATAGAAACAACCAAATGCAGTTTCAGGCGCATTTTTCAAAATGTCTTCTGTTAAATTTCCATCAGTCACTTTGTCTTTTCTCATGTGAGTTTGCATTTTAGAATTCTGAATCTCGCCAGAATCATCAATCTCGCTCAGAATTTGCATGATTTCCATGATCTTAGCAATTTCAGAACTCATGATTTCCATTTCATTTTCTGCAATTTTGATTTTTGCAAGTTTTGCCACTTTTTGAATTTGTTTTTGGTCTAGAGACATGCCACCCTCCTGATTAAAGAAAATCGTTTAAAGCAAACCTAACATCTCGCCCTCATTTTTGCAACGTTTTTTTATATAAAAAGAAAAAAAACTTATCAACCGAATTTTTTTTAACAGTTCTTTAATCTTTAAATGAGATAATTATGTCTATATGGAATAATTTGGGAGAATTTTAATCATGAATAAACTTTTTGACAGCTATGCAGAAAAAGACATGTTGGCAATCAATCAAATTCTCGACGAAGGTGTGGACATTAACATGCCAGATTCCCTGGGAAACAGCATTTTTTTGCTTGCGTGCAAAGACGGGGCTGAGAAAATCTGCAAAGAATTGATTAAAAGAGACCTTGATTTAAATTTTGCAAATAATGCTGGCGACACTGCTCTCATGCTTGCAATCAGGCATGATCAACCGAAAATAATTGATTTTTTGCTCACTCAAGATGTTAACGTTAACCACATTAATAATAACTATGACACAGCTTTGCTGCTTGCCGCGGAAATGAACATGCCACATGTCATTCAAACCTTGATTGGCAGAACTGCTGACGTTAATCACAAAAACGCCCAACATAAAGATGCGCTCATCATTGCTGCGGAATTTGGTAATTTAGAAGTTGTGAAAATTTTGCTTGAAAATGGCATCATTGTTAATGACCGCCCTGATGGCCAAAGCACCGCTTTGCTAAAATCAGTTGAAAATGGCAACATCGAAATTTCCAAGGAGCTCATTAAAGAAAGTTGGCGTTTAGGAGGTGAAAATCATTGATCTTCTTGTGAATGGTTGAATGAACTGGCGTTAATTTCCTCAATTTCTTTTTCTTCCGATTTTTGCTCACTTTGCAATTGCTCTAATTTTTGAGATTCTTGCAGAATTTCATATTTTTTCATTTCCAAGAAAACTTCTCTCAATTCTTCCCTTAACGTTTCAAGCCTTCCATCAAGCCTCTTAATTTGCTCTGAAGTGTTTGATTGTGAGCGCAAGTTTTGAGCATAATAATTTTCATAGCTGCTCAGAATTTGCAAATTCAGGGCAGAGGAATTTGAAGAGCGCAAAGAATCAACAAATTGCTGCTCCCGTTCAATTTCTTCTTTGAGCTTTGCGAGGCTCATTTCGTAAGAAGTTTTTTCAGAATCAAGAGCAGCAATTTTTTTGCGCTTTTCGTCAATTTTTTCCTGGCTTAAGGAAATCAAAGTCGAAAGTGTTTTCATGTCAAAATATTACTGAATAAAAATAATTTCAACTCTTCTATTTTGTGCATTTTTTACACCTTTTGGTGTTTTCACTGCGAGTTCTTTATTTCCATGTGCAAAAATTTCAATTTCGCCTTTGAAGCCATTTGAAACAAAGAAATCTCTGACTGCTTCAGCTCTTGCAAGAGAGATTTTTTCATTAATCGCATCACCACCTGTGCTGTCTGCATGGCCATGAATTTCAATTTTCTGAATGTTAATGTCTTGCGCATATTTGAAAATTTGTCCAATCATGCTGGTTTTGCAAGGACAGACAATTGCCGATGCAGTGTCGAAATAGATTGAATGACGGTTACCTTCTGCAAAAAACTCCGGTTTCAATTTCTTAGTTGCAATTGAGTTATGCGCATCATAGAATGCTTTTTTACATTGGTTGATATTTTCATATTGCCAATTTTCTTCTCTTTCTTCAACCCAGCAATCAAATGAACTTTGCGCATTTGCAAGAATTTTAGCATTTTTCTCAATGTTTTTCTCATTCAAAATTGCAACCAAACCAGCTCTGGCTCTTTCAAGTTCAGGCATATATTTAGCATCAATTTTCCAATCAGCTAAATTCTCTGGCTCCACTTTCTCACCTTTCAAAGCTTTTTTTGCTTTAATTGCATAATGCTCAGAATCAGACCAATCATAAGCATCAGCTTCATATTTCGAAAGATCAGCATAGTTTTTTGCTAAAACATCTGTAAATTTAGACCCAGCTTGATCAAAATCTTTCAAATTCACACTGGCGCAGGAAGACAGAAAAATCGCCACCACCATTAAAATATTTTTTTTCATTTTTTCCTCATTAATTCAGAATTAAGTCAATACACAATTGACCCAGACAATATATGCATTCACTTTGCAAAAGTCAAGCATTAAATTTATAATAACGGCCCAAAGCCAATAAATTCCCTAAAACCGTCACCCTTTGCGCTATAATTCTTTTGCTAAATTCACAAGTATTAGGTATATACTTAAAAAATTTAACAATCTCCGTCATTGCGAGCCAAAGGCGCGGCAAACCAGAAGTTATGTTACATTCCATAGGAAAAATTTACACTCCAATTCCATGACTTTTTTTATGCGATCTTAGCTATATCATAAACTAATATCAAATATAAAATTTACAAGCACCCCATTGACAAAATTAAAAAATTCTTTTAAATTCTTAAAAATGACCAAAAATCCAGATTTTTCACAAGAAAGCAAACATCCAAATAAAATCATCTGCGGCGTTGATGAAGCTGGCAGGGGGCCTCTTGCAGGTCCTGTGGTGAGCTGCGCGCTTTGGTTCCACAAAATTCCAGAAGCAAAAATTCTTGCTGGAATCAATGACTCCAAAAAACTCACTGCCAAAAAACGCCAAGACGCATTGTCGCTCATTCATTCTCATTGCATTTTCGGGGTGGGCATTGTTGATCATGTCACAATTGACAAAATCAACATTCTTGAAGCAACAAAAATCTCAATGCTAAAAGCAATTTCTGAGCTTAATTCAAAATTGTCGCAAGCAAATTTAAGCCCCACACAAATCTGCCTAATTGATGGCAACATCTCGCCAATGAAAAATCAAAAATGCCCAGAATTAGCACAAAATTCATTCATCACAATTTGCAAAGGTGACGAAATTTCCGCTTCAATTGCCGCCGCTTCAATCATTGCAAAAACCACCCGTGATGAAATCATGGCAAAATTAAGCCTCCAATTTCCAGAATATGGCTGGCAACAAAACGCCGGCTATGGCACTAAAGCTCATCTAGATGCCATGAAGAAATTTGGCATTTCAGAATTTCACAGAAAAACATTTAAACCGGTCAAAGAGCTGATTTCTTGAATTTGACACTAAAAATCATATAACACCCTTCTTCAGCAGAATTTTCATATTCACCCTCACTGCTGATGCAAACTGAATTTTCAGAGCTATTTTTTGTTTGCACCAACCCTTTCGAAGGATTTCCATCATCATATATTTCATCAAGCTGCTTAGCATTTGCAGGTGAAATTGACGGCAAAATTGCCTCATTCGCATTAATCAACCCATTGGTATTTTCATCATGCACTTTAGCATATATGAGAATTGTTTTACCATCCACATCGCTTGACAAATAGAATCCCACATCTTTTTTTCCGAATTTCGTTGGATGAATTTGCGCACGGAAAGAAACGTCTGAACTGCCATTATAGTTCATTTTTCCCCCTTTAAATCCGCCATTTAAATCTAAATGTTGCAATGCCAAAAACGGCTCATCACTTTCTTCAACATTCGAGTCAATCACAGAATTACCATTACCATTATATGTCACACAAATCCCAAATCTATTCATTGCATTCCAAAAATCGCCAGGTTTTTCACCGTGAGAATTCACAAAATTTTCATAAGCCTCATTCAACTCCCAAGCAGCATGCACAACTTCCTGCACTTCAGAATTAGATTTCAAGCCCCGAAGAAAATAGACGACACAAAAAGCCCCAACAACCAAAATTGAAACAAGCACAACTTCCCTAACTCCAAAAATTTTCTTCATCTTTTCGTAAACACTCCAAAATTCAAACTCATCTGTTAATATATTTTAATTATAACTTAATTGCTAAACCATGTCCAGATTTTTTATTCACAGAAATTTTGAACCAGGGGGCTTGAATTTCTTAATCGCGACCTTATATGCTAAATAATGTTCAACCCAAATGGTTCATAATCATGAAACAATATATTTTTTCACTCTTTAATTTCATATATTTCAACATATTCTACTATATTCATTTTCTTACCATAAGCTTCACATATAATGAAATTGCCGTACAACTCATTAATCGACATAATGATTCCAGTAATGAGCATTTAAGGTTTTTTATCAAAAAACATGGTCTAGATATATATAAATTTCTCCAATGTCGTCGTAAAACTTTGTTAATGACTAGTGTGCTTAGTAATAATTTGAATGCCGCTAAAGTTTTACTTGAATGTGGAGCTAATTTAGAGGAAAAAGAGAATAGAGGCGTCACTGCCTTAATGTTGGCATCTTATCATAATCTTTTTGACGGTTTTAAATTTTTGCTAGATGCCGGCGGCAATGTGAAATCTCTAACCAAATTGAAGAATAACGCCTTGCATGTTTGCGCCATCGGCGCACAAATAGAAGCGCCAGCTTATAATGATAGAAAAGTCATGCGCTATCTACTGAAAAATCACCCTGAGATGATTTTGCAAACTAATGGTCAAGGCCAAACTCCTTTGCATGCAGCATGCTTTGCCTCAAGTTTTGAAGCTGCTAATATGATTCTTGAACATGCCATGAAAATTTATAGCATAGAGACACTTTCTCAAGCATTTAAACATCAGCCAATCAGATTCCATTACAAGCCTTTCCCCCATGCTGCGCCAATTTTTAAAGAATTTTCAATTTTCGCTTCTCATCTTAACATGTTTTTCACTGTTAGCAGGCTTTTTCATGTGCAAGGGCGATTTGCAAAAACTCACATCACAGGGGATTCTGATCAAGAACCACCAAGAACAAGCTCTCTCATTTTCAAGGTTAGAGAAATCTTAAACAACATTTGCGAAGACATCATCGCTGGCAGAAACATTGCAGAATCAGCTTCTAAACTCAAAATTCACGATGCAAAATTACTTGTCCTTAATGAGGAGATTGTGAGATCTGTCATAAAATGCGACAGTTTTTTTCGATTTTCACAAATGCCTGCTAACAGAGAAACCACCCAATTCACCGAAATTGAAGCATCAATGATCATGGACATTCTGAAGAATAAATGCAAAAGCATTCTCAAAATTAACCGCGAAACAAAAGAACAAATTGACTCCCTACAAAATCTTAAAAAAAATGAATTTGCCAGTCCTGTAAAAAAATCATCCGTCCCAAGAGGTTTCAGAAGTTTCATCGAATTTGTGGACCCTAAAGATTTTCTCTCCGAAGAAATCTACGAACAAGAAACAAGAAGAAAACGCTCAGGCAGCTTCACAGCAAGAAGCAGCAAAACTCATTCAGCAGTCACGTCTCTCACAAATTTCTGAGCAGCTTGAAGCGCACCAGAATCAATCGAATGAAACACATTTTTTGAGACATGCGTCTGGAGTGACAAAGGCAATTTCCCCAAAATCTCAACGGAATTCTGAAAATTTCTCAGCGGAATCACATCATCACAATCACCATGACTCATGAAAAATTTTGTTTTAACTCTCCTTCCAGCCAAAGCCTTTTTCCAATGCTCCAAATCACCAGCCAAATAGCCAGAAAAACCAACCACAGCCAAAGGAGATTGCTTTTGCGTCAAGGCATAAAATAAAGAAAGCATTGTGCCTTGAGAAAAACCAAGCAAAATTAATTTGCTTGCATCAAGCTCATGTTCCTTCAATTTTGCATCAAGAAAATCAGAAAGCTGCAAAGAAGCTTCCGCAAGCCCAGCAAGCAAAGCCTCATTTCTCCTGTCATCAAGACTGAACCAAGAGAATGAATCATACATCTGACAAGGAATTGGAGCATTCGGACCCAGAAAGACAATATTTCCACCAAAATTAAAAAATGGCTGCAAAGACATTAAATCTTCGCCATTTGACCCAAAACCATGTAAAGCCACAATCATGAATTCAGCTTTTCCTTTTGGTGAAATCACATGATATTCCAACATGTCACCACCTCAAACATCTAAATTCTGAACTGAAAGCGCATTATCATTAATGAAATCCCTTCTAGGCTCCACAACACCGCCCATTAAAGTTGAGAAAATCTCCTCAGCTTGGTCAAAATCATTAACTTTAATTTTCAACAAAGTTCTGACAGCAGGGTCTAAAGTTGTCTCCCAAAGCTGTTCAGCATTCATCTCTCCCAGCCCTTTAAATCTTTGCAAATAGACACCTTTTTGCGCATTTGCCCTCACTTCTGCCAGCAGCTGACTTGGTGTTTTCAAAACATCAAAAGACCCATCTTTTTTAATCAATTTAACTTGCCCCATGAAATTTTTCAAAATTTCCCCCAAGGCTGATAATCTCTTAATTTCAGGTGAAGAAGCAAGTTTCCGGCTGATTTTCACCTCATTTTTAACACCTCTTTCAATTCTCCAAAGAGAAATTTCTGCTTCTGAGAGTGAAAAATTCCAAATTTCTCCAATGGAAGCTTGCTCACTTTCAACCAAATTCAAATTTTTTACAGTTTCCGCTGCTTTTTCTGAAATGTCATCTTCTGTTGAACTCTCATTTTCAAGCGCCGAAAATAAACCAGAAATTGCGGCATGCTCTAAAATTGACATTGGCAAAAATCTGCTTGCAGAATCAAGCATTTTCTGGAATTCAGTGAGTTTCACAAGAATTTTGCGCATTTCATCATCTTGCCAAATTTCACCATTTGCATCCTCAATGGAAAGAGAGCCAACAACAGATTCAATCAAGAATTGATCAAGCTCTTTGTCACCTTTCAAGTAAGTCTCTTTGCCATTTTTTCTGATTTTATATAAAGGTGGTTGCGCAATATATAAATAACCTTTCTCAATTAATTGCGGCATATATCTGTAAAAAAATGTCAAAAGCAATGTTCGAATGTGCGAACCATCAACGTCAGCGTCAGTCATGATGATGATTTTATGATAGCGAATATTTTCAATGTTAAAATCATCTTGTCCAATGCTGGTTCCAAGAGCCGTGATCAAAGTGCCAATTTGCTCAGAACTAATGATTTTGTCAAAACGCGCTCTCTCCACATTCAGCACTTTTCCACGAAGCGGCAAAATCGCTTGAAAAAGCCTGCTTCTGCCTTGTTTTGCCGAACCACCCGCTGAATCTCCCTCAACAATGAAAAGTTCGCTTTTTGCAGGGTCTTTTTCCTGACAATCAGCCAATTTCCCAGGCAAGCTTGTGATGTCTAACGCCGTTTTTCTGCGAGTTAAATCACGCGCTCTTCTGGCTGCTTCCCTTGCATTTGCTGCTTCCATCACTTTTTCAATGATGAGTTTTGCTTCTGACGGATTTTGCTCAAACCATTCAGCCAAAACGTCAGACACCAAACCTTCCACCACCGGCCTCACTTCACCGCTGACCAGTTTATCTTTAGTTTGTGAGGAAAATTTCGGATCTGGCACTTTCACAGAAAGCACACAGCTCAAACCTTCGCGCGCATCTTCCCCCGTGAAAGTGATTTTATCTTTTTTAATCAATTTTTTATTATTCGCCACATAGTTATTAATGGTTCTGGTCAAAGCAGCTTTAAAAGCCGACAAATGCGTTCCACCATCTCTCTGCCTGATGTTATTTGTGAAGCAAAGCACATTTTCATGATAGCTATCATTCCATTGCAATGCCACATCCACAGTGATTCCATCTTTTTCTCCGCGAATCAGCACAGTTTTGCAGCAAGCAATTTTCGTTCTGTCAATAAATTTAACATAGGCCTCCGTGCCACCTTCATGGAAAAATTCGGAACGAACTTCTTCTGGCCCTCTAAGGTCAATTAAAGCAATTCTAACACCTGAATTCAAAAATGACAATTCACGCAAACGATGTTCCAAAGTTGAAAAACTAAATTCAATGAAAGAGAAAGTTGAAAGCGATGGGAAGAAAGTCACTTTAGTCCCTTTTTTACCCTCAGCATTCCCCATTTCTTTGATTGGCGCAACAGACTTACCACTTTCAAAACGAATCATATGTTCTTTGCCATTTCTCCAAATTGTGAGCTCGAGCCAATCAGACAAAGCATTCACAACAGACACACCAACACCATGCAAACCACCGGACACTTTATAGGAATTTTGGTCAAATTTTCCACCAGCATGCAATTGGGTCATGATGACCTCCGCTGCAGAAATTCCCTCTTCTTCATGCAAATCCACTGGAATTCCTCGCCCATTATCAGTCACAGTGGCAGAACCATCAACATTCAAAATCACTTCCACAATGTCACAATGCCCAGCAAGCGCTTCGTCAATGGCATTATCAACAACCTCATAGACCATGTGATGCAAACCAGAACCATCATCAGTGTCCCCAATATACATACCAGGTCTTTTTTTAACAGCATCAAGCCCTTTGAGCACTTTAATTGAACCAGCACCATATTCTTCATCAATTGCATCAATGTCTAAAGTTTCTTTTGTCATTTTTTTCCTTCTTAAAATTTTTAAGTCTTAAATCGCAATAAATTGGGCATGTTTTCCCAAAGATTCAAAGATTTTTTCGTCTGTTCCCGTGATCCAGGCCTGAATTTTCAAATCAATTAATTCTTGGAACAATTCTTCCCTTCGAACATTGTCCAAATGCGCCACCACCTCATCAAGCAAAATCACCGGCAAAGCAGAATTTTGTGAAAAATGTTTCATCGCAAAAGCAATTCCTGCTTTGAGTTTAGCCAAAATCACAGAAATCAACAGCGCTTTTTGTTCCCCAGTTGAACATCTGGCGGCATCCATGTTTTTCGACATATGGAAAACTTGCAAATCTGATCTATGGACACCAAAATTAGTTTTTCCAATTTTCTGATCAAGAATTCTCATTTCCTTTAATCTCATTCTATAGTGATTTTTAAAAAATTCAAGCCCATTTTCTGCTGCAATTTCTTCCGACTCACCATTAATTTGCAATTTTGCCTTTGGAAAGGCAGAAGTGAGCTGCAAAATCTCTTCATTAATCATTTGCAAAGCTTGCATTCTCCATTTCACAATTTCCACCGCAGCCTCAGCCATCTGATCTTCCAACAGACTCAACCAAGTGTCATTCAATTTTTCACCATTTTTCAGCGCATTTTTCAGAATTTTCATTCTTTCTTGCATTTGATTTTCATGAAGCATCAAATTTGCGGCATGATTTGGGTTAAAACTCAAAACCATCCGATCAAAAAACCTGCGCCTCGCCGCACTTGGCCCAATGAAAAGATGATCCATTTGAGGTGTCAACCAATTCACACTAACATGACTTGCCAAAGAAGAAATGGTTTTCAATTTTTTTCCTGAAAGCAAAACCTCTTTTGAGGCATTTTTTTCAGAATTTTGTTGATTAAGCAAACATTTCACCGTGATGGAATTTTTGTCAAATTCACGCGCCAAAATTGCTTCAATTTTCCACATTTGCATTTCTTCTGCTGCAAGATTTTGGCACAAAATTTCTTTCAAATCAGCTGAACGCAAACCTTTTCCTGGCGCTAAAAAAGAAATGGCCTCTAAAATGTTAGTTTTCCCTTGCCCATTTTTTCCGGTGATGATCACAGCTCTTGAGTCAAATTTTAAATTCAGCTGTTGAAAATTGCGAAAATTTTTTAAAACCAGAGATTCCACAAAATCATGAGGAAATTGGCCTGATTTTTCTTTTATTTCTGCATCTTCAGTTTTAATCATTCTGATATTTTCAAACTCTAACTGGCATGACAACATGCACAAATCCGCGCAAATCATCTGATTCATTTGGTTGTTTTAAAATCATTGGAGAAATTTTATCGCTGAAATAAAGTTCAATTTCCCCTCTAGAAAAAGTTGACAAAATTTCAAGCAAATATCTTGAATTAAAGCCAATTTCGATTGGTTCATTTTCATATTCCACTTTCAAAATTTCATTTCCCTTCCCCCCAACATTTTCGCTTGCAGCAAGCAAAGTGAGGGCATCATGAGACAAAGAAAATTTCACACCTTTTGTTTTATGAAAAGAAACAATCGCCACCCTGTCGAGTGCATTTTTCAACAAATCAACATCAATTTCCACAATTTTATCATGTTCTGTTGGAATATGATTTTCATAGTCCGGGAAATTTGCATCAATCAACTTCGAAGCAACCAGCAAATTTCCAAAATAAAACAAAATTTTACTTTCAGAAACAGAAATTTCCACACTGCTTTCAGGGTCAGAGATTGACAAATCATCAAGAATTTTCTTCAGTTCAAAAATTGTTTTTTTCGGCACAATCACAGCTGGCATTTCTTCTGCATTTTTTGGAAGAGGAACCCAGCATGATGAAAGCCGGTGCCCATCAGTGGCTGCAACTTTTAAAAGCATTTCATCATTTTTCACTTTTTTATGAAAATAAACCCCATTCAGATTATAGCGCGTTTCTTCATTACAAATGGAAAAGCGAGTCATATCAATCATTTTTTTCAAATCTTTAATGCTCAAATGAAAACTAATTTCCAATTGTCCATAATCCATGGTTGGAAATTCAGAAATTGGCAAAACTGGCAGAGTGAAAGAGCAATTTTCGGCAGAAATCTCAAGCAACCCATTTTCCTGCAAAGCCACTTTGACACTGGCATGGGACGGCATTTTTTTGATGATTTCATAGAAAGTGTGGGCAGGAACTGTGAAGGCCAAATTCTCAGAAATCACATCAACTGCAACTTTCTCAGAAATTTCAATGTCCATATCAGTGGCCGTAATTGCCAAAAACCCATCAACAAATTCTAACTTCACATTTCCCAAAATTGGAATAATATTTTTTTTCTCAACAACATTTTGCACATAGGACAAAGCTTTCACAAGCGTTGCCTGACTCGCTTCAAAACCAACATTCATGAAAATTTGTGTGTTTTCATCATCTAATTCCAAAGTTTCATTCATCTCAAGCTTCCCTTTCATTTAAAATTTATAATGCTAATTCATCATATTATCTTTTTGAATCAATTAAAACAAGTTTTTTTTCACAAAAACACATAAATTAACAGAAGCATCAATCACTAGCAATTTTAGATTGAACCAAAAGTCCGAACTTTCATCCCCATTCAACTCCATCACCTCCACGCCCCCCCTTATTTTCGTCACCCGCGAGCCAAAGGCGCGGCAAACCAGAAGTGATGTTGCATTCCGAAGGCACAATAACTTCTAGATCACCACGCTCCGCTCGTGATGACGGACGGTGGTGAATTCGTGATGACGGAGGTAAATCAAATCCCCAAACCAGGAGATTTCTGTCTAAATGGAGCCATCCTCTGAGCAAAACCATTTTGCTTAGGAGACCCTTCCGGAGAAATGTCGGGCGACATTCGAGGCGAGGAAGTCAGATTTTGCGGTGGTGGGGGAAGCAAAAAGCCGTTTGCGGCTCTTCCGTCATGTGTCACGGCTTGTCTTGCTGTGGGGAAGCCGTTATTTTGGCGGGCTAGTTCTTTTCTGGCCAATGTTAGATTGAATTTCCCTTCAACCTCTTCCTGTTTCACCCGTCTAGAGCCAATACGTGACGAAACATCCAGCGCATTTTTCAATTCCTGGCTCGAGGTTTGTTCCGGGATTGGGAGATATTTTTGTATATTCCCGGCAGCATCTTTACATTTCAAAGAACATTTCGTGAAAACATGCTCCTGAAACATGCTGCTAACCCCATGTTCCGCCGTCTCAATCTTAATATAACATTTATTCAAAATCCTGCATAAAAGCTGCTGAGCATTCCCTTTCAGCGTGGTAATCGGCTTCTCAACCGCGCTAACCAGCTGGTTAATTTTCTGCTCCGTATCCATATTTTGCGAATCATCTCTATTCATCGAAATTCTCAAACGAGCCGTCGCCGCAATCGCCAATTTCTCAACATCCGCATCAGAAACGCACCCCTTCAAAATCTCAACATTCCTGCAAGTTAGTTTCCGGGCCGTCCCTTCAATAATCTCATCCATCTCCATCAAATTCGCCGCCAAATTCGCAACATTGCCGCGCTCTTGATCTTGCACATATTCCAAATATTTCCGCCCACCAGCAAAAAGCACTTTGCCCGCAATCTCACCCCAAGTCCCCAGCCCAAACAAACCAGCCGCTTTTTCAAAAAAACTTTCCCCAACACCCAAAGCCTGAATCCCAGCACTATCAACCCCCTCAACCACACCGCTATTCACCGCAACATTCCCCAACAAATAACCCATCATATATTTTTGCACATGCGCATAAAACAGCGCCAATCTCGGATTTTTCTTAATATCCGCAATCTGCCTCTGATTCCTAACAGAAGCCTCATATTCCGCAGCAATCGGCGCAAGTTTCCTCTCAAGCTCCGCCACCTTGTCACTCTGCCCATGACCATGCCGCAACTCCTCAATCTTTCCTTGCATATTATCATACAACCTAACCAAACCATTATGCCTCTGAGCCAATTGCGCCGTAAATGCATCATATTTCTCAAAATGCCTCTTCATCGCCCCCTCAAGCTCCTGACGATTCTCCAAATTAACCCTGCTGAGTTCGTTAGCCAAATCCGCATGCATCCTATTCATCCGAACATTAATCTCCGCAACCGCCGCCTCCACACCAGAAACCCGCCGATCCAAATGCCCCAACGCCTCACTATGATCCTGCAAAGCCCGATGAACATGCGCAATAGTCCCCACAATCGGCTCATGCTGATTAAGAATCGCCAACATCTCCGCATCAGGGGTGTAAACAAACCTCCCCTCGGCGACTTCTTTTTCCATTTTTGTGAGATAGTTAATTAGTTCACTGAGGTCTTTATTTTCTGATTTTACCAAAAATTTCGCAAGCTCCAAAGGTGTTTGCCCATCATTATTTCTTGCCGTTATATCAGCCCCATTTTTCAGCAAAAACTCTGCAGCTTCAATAGATCCAGACAAAGCAGCGAGGTGTAAAGCTGTATCGCTTAATGCATTAGCACTATTCACAAAGACTCTTGGAGGAATACCTTTTTTAGCCATATGCTTAATCAGCATCTCCCCTACTATCAAAGCATTATACTCTGCCACAAAATGAAACGGAGTTGAACCATTTTTACTATAGGTAACAGTTGCTGGTATGCCCTTATCAAGCAATAGTTTTGCTGCTTCAGGAAAATTATACAGAACAGCTTCATGCAAATATGAGCGATTTCTTGTAGCAACTTTACCTTTATAATGCGTCTCATTATATGTGACATCAAATCCATGTTTAATGAGCAATTTACATATCTCAAGATTTTTAGATTGAATTGCTTTGGTAAAAGCCGTACTACCATCGTCAGTCGGGCTGTACATATTAGCACCTTTTTCGAGTAGGTATTTGACTATGTGAATCTTACCGTGTTTGCAAGCCCCTATCAGAGCTGTATAGGAATAGTCCTTATGATCTTCATCTTGCTCTTTATATACCGAAGACTCGATATCCAAGCCTTCTAGCAAAATCTTCACCATCTCAAAATTCTGATCATTTGGCGCAGAGTAAAATATTGCGTCAAAAAGAGGCGAAATATCATCAGGAGTACGCAATTTATTTATTTCTTTATTACCATATTTAGCAACAGCTTTTTTTACATATTCCAAATCATTTTTAGCAATAGCTTCCAATAACTCTCTCTTTTCCGGATCTGTTATAGACATCTTAATTTTCTCCATATTTAATTTACTTAACCTCCTCTACTAGAACCCTGGCTTTTACCAAGGTCTTGTGAAAGCCTCCTACCAGGAACAGCTGTCGGCGCCTTACCATCCGTACCAGCCCCCTGTTCAGAGCCAGCATGTTGCGCATTACTTTTCAACTTCTGTTTCGCCTCAGCCAACTGCTCTGCAAGGGATTTTACAGCAACACCATTCTCAATATGTGACGTGCCTTTCGGTTTGTCAAGACCATTTTCCAAATTATTTTCAGAATTCGCTTGGACTTGGACTTGCTGCTCACCACGATTCTGGTTAGACGACCTACTAACCGCTCGTTGTTCTGCAATTAGGCGTGCACCAAATTCATTATCCAAACGCGCCTTCCATTGCTCATAAGTTTCCTCAAGAACTCCTCTATTACCATTAACAGGCGTATCTTTCAAATTATTTCCATTTCCCCCCACAACCGTATCCTGACCAGTCTTCATCAATGTCGCAGTGATCTCATCAGCAATCGCTTCTGGCGCTATCGGCGGCGGTGGCGGCGGAAAATTCACCGAACCCTGCACCCCATTCCCAACAAATGGTTCCGGCGCCGACGGCAGAACAGGCGTCCCTAGCGCAGCAGGAACCCCACCATATTGAATTTCCACCTGAGGCCGAGGTGCCGCAGAATCCACCTGAGTAGTTGGAAAAGCATCATCATAAAGCACAGCACCTTCCGGAGCCAGCGGAAGCTCTTGATATATGCTATCTCGAGCATTAATCGCAGCATCCAAACTAGGCAGAAAGCCATATTCACTACTACGCACATCTCCCTTCAGAGGCGGCACAGAATCATAAATCTCCTCTTCCATCGCTCTTCTAGAAAACTCCGATCTCTCAACAAAATCTTCCACATCCTTAAACGCCCCTCCAGCAACAGGAGCTTGCTTCGCCGGCCCAGACAAATCTCGATCCGGCAACAATTGCTCATAAACCACCTCTCGCATATCAGGACCAACAGCTTCTTTCCCAACATCCCGCTCACTATAAAACCCATTCTTTTTAACAGGCACAATGTCAACTTTAACCTTCTCAAATTCAGCTCTCAAAGCCATCACATCTTTCAAACTCCGCGCATCCTTCAGCGCCTCCACCGTTTGAGAAATCCTCTCATCCATCCCACGAACATCTTTAAATTCCTTCCGAGATTTAAGCTTCTCCATCTTCTCCGCCGCATCCGCTATCAGCTCCCTAACATCTTCTTCTTTACCACTAGCCAACCCCCGAATCAACCGAGAAAAAATCTTCCTCTGAGCCTGCTCCAAAGCCATCCCAGCCTTACTCACTTTTAGATTCTCCCCTAAACTCTTCCCAACTGCCTCACCTTTTTCGCGACATGTTTCATCAATTCCCTTAGAAAATTTCTTAAAATCCTTACTATTCTCAAGCTTATCTACCGCTTTCTCTAAATCTTTCACTCTCTTCTCAGCTTCCCTTACATTCTTCTCAATATATTTCAAACTTTCAGGATGAACTTTATTAACTCTATGCTTCAAAAAATCTTGACAAGAATCAACCCCAGCTTTAAACGCATGTCTAAGATTTCTATTTTTAGGTTCATCAAAACCTTTAGGCCTCCAATCACGGTCCAAATCCAACTCCCGATCACGATCAGTCTTTAAAATCCCAAAACTCAACTTATAACGCAAACTATGCAAATCCTCAAACTCCTTCAAACTCTCCTTAATAAATTTATGTTCGGATTTTTCCATTTTTAGCATACTTCTTTTAAAGTTCAAATCTCCTTTACTCGCATTAAACTCCTTCGTCACCGAATGTTCTGCAAGATGCCACTTTTTATTCGACTCCCCGTGCGCCCTAATCCCCTGCACATCCTTCACAGCCTCCACAGCAGCAGAAACCTTCCACACCAACGACTCTGACATTTGAAAATGATGATGGTCCTTATTATTCTTCTCCCCAAGCTTCTGAATCTTCTCAAAAGACTTCAACATCCTCCCCAAATTCTCATCACTAATCGTCCCCAAATTCCTAACCAAACTCTTAACCCGCAAATCCACATATTTCTCCAACTCCCCCTCAGCCTCATTAAAATCCCGAGCACGATCCCTATTCCTCTCAACCAAATCCCCATTCTCAAACCGACTCCAATCCTTATCCAACAACCTATTCGCCCCCTTCTTCCCTTTCTCAATGGACTCCGAATTAATCTTGGGTTTTTCATTTTCTTTTACTATTAAATCAGGATTTATCAAAGAACCCGATTTTTCAAGACTCGCAGCCCTCGATAACATATTCTCAAAATTATCAACCGCTCTCTCTAAACTATTTTTATTCTTCCCCATTTCCACCACCTCTTTATAATACAATTAAACAAACAAGAGCAAATATCTCTCCATATTTATCTAATCCTATCACAAACTTGTTAACAAACAGTTAACAAACCAACCAATAATTAAATATTTTAACAACTCTCAACCCACACACTGTCATTGCGAGCCAAAGGCGCGGCAAACCAGAAGTTATGTGTATCTCTACACGAAAAAACAACTATAGATTTCCACGCCTCATTCGCAATTGTAAAACTAACTCAACCACCCCACCATTTTAATCCCTTGACAAAAGAAGTTTTTTCTAATAGCCTCATATTTTTAACTAATCACATCGGCCCATCAAATGCTAGAAAGCCTAACTAATTTTGACTATCTCATCCTAATCATCACTTTCATTTCAACAATCACAGCTTTTTTGAGCGGATTTGTCAAAACCGTGACTTCCATTGCATGTTGGGTTGCATCTGGGTTCACTGCAGTTTTTCTTGCACCATCTCTAAAGCCTTCATTCCAAAACATGCTTGGAGATTTAAGCAGTTTCGCTCATCCAGTCAGTGTTGCGGTGATTTTTCTAATTTCACTAATCACACTTTCTTTTGTGAGCTCAAAGATTTTAAAACTGGCAAAACCAATCACTGGTGGCGCCATTGACCATTCTCTTGGTTTCGCATTTGGCCTCATCCGTGGCACGTTAATTTCCTGCATCATTTTCATTATCATTAAATCTTTAGTTCCAATTTGGAGCAATTTCAGTAAAAGTGAAAAAGGCCCAAAATGGTTTGCCTCTTCCGTGACCTATAACCTTCTCGACAAAATCAGCAATTTGCTTGTGGACCAGAAAATTCAACAAAGAGAGCCAACGCACAAATCTGAGGAGGAAAAAAATCAGACTAAGAATCTCATCAATTCAATGCCAGCAGAAACTCAAGAAGCTCTTGAAGCTTTCGCACCAGAAGAAACTAAAAAACTCAAGATCAATAAATCTAAAAAATAATTTTTTAAACTGTTGCATAAATAACAAATATGCAAAAGAACTACATAAGCAAATTTTAATTAATCCATAATTAACAACATGTTATTTTAAAAATTCATCACCAGAAACATACCTACCAAAGAGCATAATCAACCCTCAAATTCAATCACAGCAAAGCAACTCCATGACAGTTTCGTAAAAATTTCACATCAGTTAACCATTTCTTAACCATTCTCAATGTATAATTTAATCATGGCCCAAGATATATGAAAAATATATAAAAAGGCAAAAACGGAACCTAACTCATTAAAGAGTGTGAAATCCGAAAATTACAATGAACTTAAGGAGTTAAAAAACTTATGAAAGCTAAAAAGAAAACAACATCTGTAGCGAAGAAATCTTCTGTCTCTTCAAGAACAAGAATGACAATCACTTCCTATGAAAAAACACTATCCTCTTTGAAAAATGACTTTAAAAAAGCACAAAATGCATTTAAAAAGCTCTATAAATTGGATAATTTGACTTTCAGCGCCAAAGAAAATTCTTCTTGGTTGAAAAAGCAACAAGAAAGACTTGCAAGCCTTGAAAAAAGTTTATCCATCACTGGCTTAAAACCAAAGTTAAATAATGCAAAAGCAGTGATGAAAAAAATCTCTGACTCTGCAAAAGAAGCAATCGGCATGAAAAAATCACCAAAAAAGAAAGCCGTTGCTAAAAAAGCTGTAGCGAAGAAAGCTGTTGCAAAGAAAGCTGTGGTTAAAAAAGCTGTGGCAAAGAAAGCTGTAGCCAAAAAAGCCGTTGCTAAAAAAGTTGTAGCTAAAAAATCTGTGGCTAAAAAAGCCGTTGCTAAGAAAGTTGTGGCAAAGAAAGCTGTAGCTAAAAAATCTGTTACTAAAAAAGTTGTAGCAAAGAAAGCTGTGGCTAAAAAAGTCATGGCAAAAAAAGCTGTAGCAAAAGCTCCAGAATCAAAATAAAACTGATTCTCAAGACATAAAAGAGGCAATTTTCAATGATCATAAATTGAAAAAGCCTCTTTTCTTTTTCCCAAAAAACCTCTATCATGAAATCATATAGAATTGGATGAGAATTTGTGTTAGAATGAAAGATAAAACTAAAGAGACTATTAAAAACGTCATTGCGAGCCAAAGGCGCAGCAATCCAGCGTCATGTTACATTCCATAGGAAAAACAACTCTGGATTACCACAAAATTTTACAGCAAATGACTCTGTAAAATTAGAATTAAATTCCATGACTTTTTTATGAGATTTTAGCCATATCACAAAAACAGGGGACAAAAATGAGAATCACAGAAACCACCCACACAAATTTCATTGCAAAAAAACAAAAAACCTCCAAAACCAAAGGCACCGGATTCTCAGAATTAATTGACTCAGAAGATGAAAAAAATATTTCCGAAATTTCTCAAATTTTCCAAACAAACAATCTTCTTGATTTGCAGGAAATTTCTTTTCCCCAAGACAAAATGCAAGAAAAATATGAAATGGCAAAAAAATCCGCCTCAGACACCATTAAACTGCTCAAAAATCTAAAAATTGAACTATTATCAGACAAAATCTCACAAGAAAACATCGCCCAAATCCAAAATTTTGTTAAAAATCACAAACTTACCACAAACTCGCCCGAATTAAACTCCATCTTATCAGAAATCAACATTTTATGTGCCGTTGAACTTGCAAAAGCAAAAAAATTGACAAAAGTTTGAAAATAAAGCTTGATTTTTCATGCAAAAAATGTTATTAATTAATTAAAGTAATAGTCAACTCACGAAAATATGCTGTTTTAGCTACATGTAATTCAAAAAAAAGAATTTTTTTACTCATACCCCCTTGAAAAAGCATAAGCTAATCACCATATAGATATATCACCTTAAAAAGAGGTCTTTTTAAGAGTAATGAACCAAAGGAGAAGTGACCATGACCACTGAGCTACAAGTTTTACAAAGTTTTCCTTCTTTTTCAACAAATAGGGATGCTGGATTTTTGAATTATTTACGCAAAATAAAATCAATTCCGTGCCTAACACCAGAAGAAGAGCATGAACTTTCCGAATCTTTTGCAAAAAACCAGGACATTAAATCCGCTCACCGCATCATTTTGAGCCATTTAAAGCTCGTTGCCAAAATCGCCACCGGCTTCAAGGGCTATGGCTTCCCCATGGTCGAACTTGTGTCAGAAGGCAACATTGGGCTCATGCAAGCTCTGAAGCGTTTCAAACCAGAACTTGGCTTCCGCTTCTCAACCTATTGCATTTGGTGGGTCAAAGCCTCCATTCAAGAATATATTCTCAAATCATGGTCTTTAGTGAAAATGGGCACCACGGCTGCACAAAAGAAAATTTTCTTCAATCTTGGCAAAGTCAGACGCAAAATCAACATCTATGAACAAACAAATGGCAGAGTAAATTCTTCTGACGTTTCTGAAATCGCCATTAATCTCGGCGTTTCTGAAAAAGACGTGATTGACATGAGCAACAGAATGTCCAGCAGTGACTACTCCCTAAACGACCTTGTCTCTTCAGAAGGCTCTAAAGAAATGATCGAAATGATCCCAGAAAATGAAGAGTTAAACCAAGAACTCATGATTGCTGAAAATCAAGAAATCAGCATTAAAAGAAGACTTCTTTCCAAAGCCCTCGAAAATTTGAGTGAACGCGAAAGAATGATTCTCATGGCCAGAAGATTGAGAGATGTTCCAGAAACTTTAGAAAATTTGAGCTCGAAATATCAAATCTCCAGAGAAAGAGTCCGTCAAATTGAACTCAAAGCTTTCGACAAAGTCAAAAATCTAGTCGCACTTCAATATCAAAGCCACTAAATTCTCCAAAATAATAAAGGGGGTGACAAAAACACCCCCTCACACCAAAGCAAATTTAATCAATTCCAAAAAACTTTCCCCATATTCCTTCAATTTTTTTTCCCCAATCCCAGAGATCATCGACATTTCATCCATGTTTTTCGGTCTCCTAATGGCCATTTCAATCAAACTTGTGTCATGAAAAATAATATAAGGCGGCACTGCTTGCCTAGCTGCAATTTGGCTTCTCATTTTTTTCAGCTCTTTCAACATTTCCTGATCTGCAAGGCTCATCATCCCAAGCATTTTCTCTTTTTCTTGCTTAATGCTGCTTGCCACTTTCTTCTTCTGTTCAATTTCCACATCTTTCCGCATGAAAATTGCTTCACCATTTTTCAAAAATTCCCGCGCCAACTTTGTGAGCTTGAGACTTTTATGTTCAGCATCAACCATGAGTAAATTTTTAATGATCATTTGCCTGACAATCATTTGCCATTCACCAGCTGAATGTTCTTTGCCAATGCCATAAACAGAAATTTTGTGATGCGCAAAAGATTTAATCCTGTCATTTTCTTTTCCAAGCAAAACATCAATCACATAATTCATGCCAAACATCTGGTCGGTTCTATAGATTGCTGAAATCATTTTTTCTACCTGAATTCTGGCATTAAAAACCTCTGGCGCATTCTCGCAAATGTCACAATTACCACATTTTTCATTCTCAAATTCTGGCTCATCAAAATAGGAAAGCAAGGCATGCCTTCTGCAGCTCACAGTTTCGCAAAGCGCAATCATTGCATTTAATTTCCCAATTTCAATATTTTTCTGATTTTGCAAAGCACCAGACTCATTAATCATGGATCTTTGCATGATAATGTCTTGCAAGCCATAAAAAAGAACTGCTTTGGAAGGCAGACCGTCACGCCCTGCCCGGCCAGTTTCCTGATAATAAGATTCAATGTTTCTTGGCAAATCAACATGCACCACAAAACGCACATTTGGCTTGTCAATTCCCATGCCAAATGCAATTGTTGCCACCATGATGGCATCTTCCTCAAGCAAAAATCTGCGCTGATTTTTTTTCCTAGTCCCAGCAGCAAGTCCAGCATGATAGGAAATTGCATTTAACCCTTGTTGCTGCAAAAACAAAGTCAATTCATCAACTTTCTTTTTTGACATGCAATAAATGATGCCAGAATTTCCCACTTGCCCGTCAAGAAAAGCCAGCAATTGTTTACGATAGTTATTTTTAACCCCAATTTCATATTTAATATTTGGCCTATCAAAACTAGAGACAAAATTCTTTGCATTTGCTAAATTTAATTTTTCTATAATATCTTTCCTAGTTGGCTTATCTGCCGTTGCCGTCAGTGCAATTTTTGGCACATCAGGAAATTGATGAAAAATATGGGCCAGTTTTAAATATTCCGGCCGGAAATCATGCCCCCATTGAGAAACGCAATGCGCCTCATCAATTGCAAAAAGCGCAATTTTACAATTTGTCAGCAAATCAATGAAAGATTCTTGCAAAAGCCTTTCCGGCGAGACATAAACCACATCACAAAGCCCTGCTCTCATTAATTGAAAATTCTTAGAAATTTCTGCAAAACTCATTGATGAATTAATGCTCAAAGCTCGCACACCAAACTGCTCCAAACCACTAACTTGGTCTTCCATTAATGCAATCAAGGGGCAAACCACCAAAGCAAACCCGCTCATGGCCAAGGCTGGCACCTGGAAACATAAAGATTTTCCAGCCCCAGTTGGCATGATTGCAAAAACATCATCCCCATTTAAAAGAGCGCTGATCACCTCAAATTGCTGACCTCGAAAATTTGAAAAACCAAAGACTGAAGAGAGAATGTGATGAATTTGTTGATTTTGTTTTTCTGAAATTTCTGCCAATTTAATCTATTTTTCTTTTAAAAATTTGTTTAATCTCTGCAATTTGGAAAACTTTAAATAAGTAAATAAAGACAGCATAAACCAACATGCTAGTCAAAATCAAGATAAAAAGCATGGTGAAAGATTTTAATTCACCCAAGATCAAATCTTGGAAAATGATCAAATATACTGACATCAAAGCAGCCGCCACAGTGATTTTCAACAAGCGCATTTTACATTTCAATTCCATTTTAAAATGTTTTTTCCTCACCAAAAATAATAAAAGCGAAGCTGCTCCAACCCACCCTGAAATTGTGGTTGCAAGAGCAATTCCAACATGTTCAAACAAAGGTGTTAAAAAAATGCAGAGAAGGACATTGCAAACCAAGCAAATCATGGAAACTTTCACCGGCGTTTTTGTGTCATAATTCGCGAAAAAATTTGGCACAAGCAACTTGCTGGCAATGAACGCAGGCAGCCCAAGTGAAAAAGCAGCAAGTGCACTGGCTGTTTTCACAGAGTCAGAAGCATTAAATTCCCCACGCTCAAACAAAATGCTCACCACAGGTTTTGCAATGAAAATGAGCGCAAAAGAGGCCGGCACAGCAAAAAGCGCCGCTGCTTCAATGGCTCTGTTTTGAAATGCATTTGCTTGTTTAAAATTTTGCTGACGAATTTCTTTTGAAATTGTTGGCAACATCACAGTGCCAATTGCCGTGCCAATCAAAGCAAGCGGCAGTTGCATGATTCTGTCAGCATAAGCCAAGCTTGAAACTGCTCCCACAATGAGACTGGCAAAAATTGTGTCAATCCATAAATTAATTTGCACAATCCCACTGCCAAAAATGGCCGGCAGCATGTTTCTGAACATTTGTTTCACATCATCATTGATTTGCGGTTTCACGAATCTTGGCAGCATTTTTTCTTTTTTGATCACATTTCTCATGACCAGAAATTGAATGACACCAGAGGCAAAAATGCCAATTGACAAAGAATGAGCTGCGGTTGGAGTGATTCCATCAAGAAACAAAATTGAAGCAATCAAAGTGAAATTGAGCAAAACTGAAATTGCCGAACTTGCAACAAAGAATCCTAAACTATTCAAAAGCGCACTGTGAAAAGAAACCACGGAAATGAATAATAAATAGGGCATGGTGATGCGACTTAAGAAAACAGTTAAATCAAACTGTTCCTGATTTGCTTTGAATCCTGGCGCAAAGAGTTTGATGAAACTTGGCATGTAAATTTCCATCAACAACACTAAAATGAAGAGGAAAGCAAAAAGGATTGTGAAAACCGAATTTGCAAATTTCCTTGCTTCTTTAAACCCATTTTCCCCAACAAGTTTATGCGAAATCATGGGCACAAAAGCCGCATTAAAAGCTCCTTCTGCAAAAAGCCTACGGAAAAAATTTGGCAATCTGAAGACCACATTAAAAATGTCAGCCAGAAAACTTGTTCCCAAAACGCTAGCCACCAAAATGTCCCTCACAAACCCAAAAACCCGAGAGACCAAAGTGAGGAAAGAAACAACAACACTAGATTTAAAAACTGACATTTACTCAAAACTCATTTTTGGGAAGAATAAAAAGACACAAATAAATCATATCACAAAAACCCAAGCAGCACAAGAATTTAATGGCATCCTAATCCAGCATTTACTGAAGTTTTTTCCCCAAGCCTTTGCACATGCGTCTTTCCCAAACCAGGCATTTTCTCTAAATCAAGAATTCTCTTCACATTTGCCCAATCACTTCTTTCCGCAGCATAGTCAATTTCTTTCTTACCATTAAAATCTCGACCACATTCTTTTTTCTCTTCCAGCTCGCTAATTCTTTCCAATTCCAAAAACAATCTAACCCGCCTCCAATTCTCATTTTCAGCAGCATAATCAACAGGCTTCTTACCCTCCTCATCTCGCTCACAAACATTTTTCCCATTCAAGAAAAAATCCCCAAAAATTTTAATAATGTGATTTGATTTTAAAAATATAACATAAGAAATGAGATCATCTAGCCTTTTTTCATCACATTTTTGCCATTTTGTCTCACTAAACTCAGACCGAGTGAGCAAGTTAACCACTTTCCATGCATTCCAACTTTTGATGACACGAAAATTATTTCCAAACCAAGATTGAGCATGTGATTCTAAAGCAAAAACCAAAGGATGCACTGACTCTTTTTCAATGAAAAATTCAAAAAACTTTGACCCCGAATGTAATTTCAAAATCAAATCCAAAACCCCATATAAATGATTTGAAATCACATATTTAATCACAGATTGGCCTTGTTGCGAAAATAGAGCAGCTCCTTCTCGATCTGCACGAATCAACAATTCCACATACTCAAATTTCTCAGCACGCAACATTTGAATCAGCAAATTTGACATATTTGCAAAATCTGCTGAACTCCAAGCATGTTTTCTCAAAATCAAGTCACAAATTTCCAAGCTGCTTACTGCAGCAATATATAAGACCCTAAATGAAGCATTTTCAAGGACAGCAGGATAAATTTGCAAAATCTTCTTCACAATTTGCACATTCTTACATTGAATTGCATAAACCAATAAATTCTCAGAAATGCCACCCATTTTAGAAAAAACCACCGAAACAAAAGATTTTTGAACTGCGACACTTGCTTCGTTCAAAAGTTTTTTAAAAATCTCATTAATTATAGCTGGATTTTTAGGCACAAAATCAAACAAAATTTTTGCACTTAATGGAGCCCCAAAAGAATATGGGTCCGCAATAAATTCGATAAAATCTCGATCTGTCTTCAGAAATGGAACAGCATGTTCAGCACAAATTCTCACTGCTGCTTGCGAGTCTAAATATAATGCAACCCTTAGTGGGCTACAGTTAAAATTATGCTTCCAGCTTGGATATGTTCCTGCGCTGATCAACCATTTCAGCATCTCAAATTTACCAGAATCAATGACCATCTTAAAAACATCTATTGAAAGCAAGGTCAAAACATAGATATTCTTTCTAAATTTTTCATAAGAAATCAAGAAATCCACCGCTGCAAATTTCCCATTTAAAATTTCATCAAACACCAATTTAATCACAAAAGCCTTTTCCAAAAATTCTGGTTTTCTCTGCAAAATTAACTGCAACTCCTCCAAATCACCATCAATCACTGACTGAGTGAATAAAGCTCTCAAATTCCTTTTCCCTGCAAGTTTTTCTGGAAAAACCACCCAAGATTTTTTCCCTTTAATTTTAAGATCTTTCTCAAAAAACTTTTTCGTCATTTCCGCATTTGGCCTAAATTCAAATGGGTCACTCACTCCTCCAAAATCCTCCGCATCTAATTTTAGGCGGTTCATCAAGACATATTCCCAAATTTCTTGCGTTGCTTTTCCCAAATTTTCCTCTGTCACTGCTTGATTACTTTCAGCATCAACAGACCCCTCCAGAAGCAATTTTCTTTTAGTCAATTCTGGAAAATCCAAAATCACCAAGCCAATCTCATGCAAATGCATTTTAATGAGATTCAGTAAAATCTCTTCAAAATTATGCTTCAAACAAACAGGCTCAAGATTTTTCATTTCTGCCAATAAGTTAACCGCCCCAGGAATCTCGAGAATTTCCAACCATTCATTAATTTTACTTAAGTCAGAAGGAACATTTTTAAGAATTTTCTGTAAAGCAAAATCCAGAACTTCTTTTTCATTGAAACGCGCAATAATGGCGTCGCTCAATAGTTCAGCCGACTCATCATCAATCTCTGCAGCAAAAAAATCTCTTTCTCTTCCTCTTTTAATCAGCCCAAATTCTTCTGCCACAGCATTTTTCAGAGATTGCACATCATGAATTTCCATTGATATATATCTCGACAACTCATACTCAAAAACTCTTTTTTTCAACAACTCAAGACAAATTTGCTCAATCACCATGCTCTTAGCATGAGCCAGAAAATCTAATAAATTTTTGTTAAATAAACTGATTTCTGCATAAAATTTTTCTAAATTAGTCAAAACTCCAGGTGCACAAATTTCTTTAAAAGAATGGGACTTGAAGGAATTAATAATGTGTTTTTTTTGATTTTCATCACTAACAAAAAACAAATATGTCGCCAATTCCATGATTCTAACAGCTTCTTCAGCTGCAAATTGACTTTTAAATTCTTTCAAATAATCAATCGGAAAATTTTCTTTCAAAATCAGAAATTCTTCAAAACCAATGGCTGCAGCTTTGTCACAAATTAAAACCACCTTCTGAAAGAGGTCATTAATCTGCCTTCCTGCATATGAATCACTTAAAAATTGCTGAAATTCTTCACCCTCAATTGAAGCAATTTGCCTCTCTTGAATTTCAGCAGATAAAATTTTAGAAACCACGCCCACTTCTCTTTTCAGTAATAATTTCTGGCATTTTCTTAATTTCATCAATCAAAATGTTGCAAGTTGATCTAATTGAACAAGACGCAGAATAGTTAATTAACAGCAATTCCTGCAATTGAGAAATCAATTCCTCTCTTTCTTCCAAAGTTTCTGCTTTTTTCTTTAATCCTTGTAAATTTTCTCCAGCCAAAACAAAACGCGAAACAAGCTGCAAAGCAGCATGCGCTCTGTCAAAAGGCCTTTTCATCATCACGAAATAGCTTTTAATCTCCCTCAAAGTCTCATTTTCATTCCCCGCCCCATTCTTTGTGGAATAGTCAAAACTTTCTGGAATGACACCAGTTTTTTTCAAAAGAGACTGAATGAGCAAACAATCATTTTCAAGGGCTCTAGAAGGTTTTTCAATCTCTTCCTGCCTTTTAATTTCCACAAGACTTGCAAAAAGCCCAAAAATCACATGTTCTGCAGTGAGTGGATTAGTCAAATAATCTTTCAATCTCTCCACAATATTTTCTTTATTGAAATATGCAAGAATTTGCATTGTGACAAGGTCATAAGCAGCCATTTGACTCAATTTCATATTTTGAATTTTACTTGGCAAACATTCCAAAATTTCATCAATCTCAACACCTTTTGTGCAAGATTTTTTTAAAAATCTAAAATCACTGCTGGACCAATTTTCTGAGCAACAAATTTCCCAAACCCTAAATTCACGGTTCATTTTCTGCAACCACTCCGAATCTTGATATTTGTCAGAAATTTCTTCCAAACGCACACCAAATTTAATTAGCACCTTCACAGCTTCAAAATTTTCTTGCATAACAGCAATTTTAACAGCATTTTTCTCTCTTTGCGAGATTTGAGCACCATTTTCAAGCAAAATCCGCATTTTTGAAACATTTCCAGCTTCAGCTGCCAAAATCAAAGGAGAATTTTCACAATTTTCAGACTCAACAGAAGCTCCTTTTTCAATCAAAAACCGCAGCATTTCCTCCGAAACATTCTCCGATTTCGCAGCAATTGTGATGAGAGACAGCTCTTTCTCCCCAAAAACCTGATTCACATTAACATTTCCCAAATCAATAATTTTCTGCAAAATTGGAATGGAATTTGCCTCCACAGCAATGCTTGCGCATGTTTGCCCATCAAGCACAAAACTGAAATCTGCTTTCTTGTCTCTCAAAGCCTCCAATGCCTGCAACAGCCCGCCTTGATCCAGCTTTTCTTCTTTCACTGCCAGCTTCACAAATTCAATTAAATCTCTGCTTGCGCCCATTTAAAACCTCATTTTTTCTTAGTTTTCTTCTTCTTTTCAATCAACTCCAAAGCCTGCTCCAACGTCACTTCTTCAACAGCCACATTATTTGGCAAAGAAACATTCACTTTCTGAAATTTAATATATGGCCCAAATCTGCCAGTATAAATGCCAATTTCCACATTCTCAACTGGGTGATTTCCCAAAATGCGCAAAGGCTCAGCCCCCACCGCAGTTTTTGCGCTGCCATCAATCACACTAACTGCCTGCTCCAATGTCACATCAAGAATGTCAAATGCCTTCAATGGAATATATTTGCTTGCATGATATAAATAGGGACCGAATTTTCCATGACCGGCCTTGACAATTTTTCCAGTTGTTGGATGCATGCCCAAATCTCTTGGAAGTGCTAATAATTTCTCAGCAATTTCCACTTCCATGGGTGAAACGCTGACACCAACTGGAATTGAAACCCTCTTCACTCCAGGGTTAGCCTTTTTCCGACCTCTTTTTGGCTTTGCATCTTCTGCAGGCTCTGGCTCATTCATTTGCAAATAAAATCCATAGGGCCCTTTTTTCAGCCAAATTTCTTCACCGAGAATCGAGTGATTTCCGAGTAATTGCGGTTGGACTTCAAGCACTTCTCCTTCCGAGCCGTCAACTGGCAGCTCTGACACGCTTTTTCTGAAATCACAATCCGGATAGGTTGAGCAAGAAATAAAGGCACCATATTTACTCAATTTCACAATCAACTTATTCTTACATTTTGGACAATCTCTTGACTCATTTTTGAAAAAACGCCATTCCAACGCTTTTGTGATATTCTCAAACATACCATCAGCATCACGCAAAGAAGCTTTTTGCACACAAGCATCAAAACCGCCCCAAAATTTTCTTAAAAGTTCTTTCCAATTTTTATGTCCAGCCGCCACCTCATCAAGCTCATTTTCTAAATTAGCTGTGAAATGATATTCCACATATTGCTGGAAATAATATTCAAGCAATTGCGTCACAATTAAACCTCGATTTTCCGGCATGAAGCGCTTTTGCTCAAGCACGGCATAGTTCCGATCTTGAATCACAGAAATGATGCTTGCATAGGTTGAAGGTCTTCCAATTTCAAGTTCTTCCAATTTCTTGACCAATGTCGCCTCATTATATCTCGGCGGCGGCTCCGTGAAATGCTGACTGCCAAACATTCTGTGAAGCGAAACTTCTTCACCAATTTTTAATTCTGGCAATGCCAACTCCTCTTCTTCCTGAGCATCATCAATTCCTTCTCTATATAATTTATAGAAACCCATGAAATGAATGGTTGAGCCGGTTGCTTTGAAAATTGCTTTTTCATTTTCTGATTTAATCAAAATTGTCACAGCATTCAAAATTGCCTCATTCATTTGGCTTGCAACTGCTCTTTTCCAAATTAATTCATAAAGCCTACGCTCATCAGCACCTAAAAAAGCTGCCACGGAATCAGGTGTTCTGCTTGCATCTGTTGGCCTGATTGCTTCATGGGCTTCTTGTGCATTTTTAGCTTTAGTTTTAAAAAATCTTGGAGAGCTTGGCAGATATTCTTTACCAAATTGTTTTTCAATGACTCCCCTAATTTGTGTCAAAGCTTCTTGCGACAAATTAACACTGTCAGTTCTCATATAGGTGATTAAACCGACATTTTCGCCTTTAATTTCCAAACCTTCATAAAGTTTCTGGGCAATTCTCATGGTTCTGCTTGCTGAAAAACCTAATTTTCTGGAAGCTTCTTGCTGCAAAGATGAAGTGATGAAAGGCGGGCTCGGATTACGCTTAACTTGTTTTTTCTCAATATTTTCAATGAAAAATTTCCCTTTCTCAATTTGCCCAATCACCTCATTCACTTGTGCTTGATCAACAAATTGAAATTTCTCAACTTTTTTTCCAAGCCAAGTCCACAAGCCACTTTCAAAAATTTTGCTTTGAGTTATTTTTTTCTTAAAATCAGCATTAATTTTCCAAAATTCTTCAATTTTAAATTCAGCAATTTCTTTTTCTCTTTCACAAATTGCCTTCAAAGCAACAGACTGAACACGCCCAGCAGAGCGGCTTCCTGGAAGCTTGACCCATAAAATTGGAGAAATGGAATAGCCCACTAAATAGTCCAAAGCACGTCTAGCTGACTGCGATTCAACCAAATTCATGTCAATTTCTCTAGGATTTGCAATTGCATTTAAAACTGCTTTTTTAGTGATTTCATTAAAAACAATCCGATGAATTTTTGCCGATGGTTTCAGTAATTTTCTTTCTTGCAAAATTTGCAATAAATGCCAGGAAATTGCTTCTCCTTCCCGATCAGGGTCAGTTGCGAGATATAAATCAGTGCATTTTGGCGCTTTTGTACAAATCTCTTTAATTTTCTTTTCCGATTCCGCATCAACTTCATAAACCGGTTCGAAATCAGCTTCTGTTTTGATGGAACCATTTCTTGAAGGCAAATCTCTCACATGCCCATAAGAGGCTAACACCACAAAATCAGAGCCTAAATATTTGTTAATGGTCTTACATTTGGCGGGAGATTCCACAATCACTAATTTCATTTCACTTGCCTCTAATTATATTTCTTACTAATGCAATTATCATAATGTCTTTCAATTCTATTTTCCATTTCCAATTCCACAATGCAAAGAAGCATGAGGCGCATTTCAATTCCAGTCAACTCGGACAAATTTTCAATTGAAACAGGAGAAGAATTCAGAGAATTTTCAACTTCTTGTTTTGCCAATTTTAAATCTTTTTCATTAATTGTAAAGTTTAAAACAACATCACCTTGCAAAAATTTTGCATCTCCTTTAAAAGACTCACTAAAATTAGGGCTATTTTTCAACATCTCTTCACATTCAATTTGCGAAATCAGATCTTCCAAATTTTCAACCAAAGAGGCTTTCCTCTGTTTCAACAGTAAATTCCCCCCCGCTGCTCTTGCATCAAGAGGAAAAGCAGGAATGGCAAAAAGATGCTTTTTTTGCTTTAGAGCTAATTCCGCAGTGATTAACGAACCAGAATTAATTGAAGCTTCCGCAACAAGAACTGCAATTGACAAACCTGAGATAATTCGATTTCTCCTTGGAAAACAGCCAGGGCTCATGATGTGGCCAATTGGATTTTCAGTCACAATCAAACCTTTTTCTTCCAATGAGCGAAAAATCTTTTCATTTTCCGGAGGGTAAATTTCATTAATACCGCCTGCAATCGCAGCAATTGTGCTGTGATTTGGAGAATCAAGAGCGCCCAAATGAGCAGCAGCATCAATTCCACGCGCAAGCCCCGAAGTGACAACAAACCCTTCATTTGCAATTTCATGCGCCAATTTTTTCACAAAAAAACATGCATTTGCCGAAGCATTTCTTCCTCCAACAATTGCCAAATTTTTAACATTTTCAAATAATTTAACATCACCTTTCACAGATAGAACCGGTGGAAAATCAGGAATTCCCAGCAAATTACGTGGATATTTCAAATCATTAAAAGCCAGAATGTCCCCACCCAAATTTCGCGTTTCCTGAATTTCCGAAATCGCCTGATTACGAGAGAAAATCACTCTTTTGACACCAGTTCTGTCATGAATTCCCGGCAAAGCCTCAATTGCTTTTTCTGGGGACCCAAAACTCATCACCAAATTCTGAAAAGTTTTACTGCCAATTTTTTCACTTCTGGCAAGCTGAACACTTGCAATCAGAGATTCATTCATTTTACCCTCATCATGTGAAAACTCAATCTTCTAACTTGTTATATATCAAATCGACTTCCCTTTGTCAAAATCTAATTTCACGAATCTTCCCCACAAAAAATAACAGTGTAAACTACTAATTTTCCAGAAAATTTAACAAACAGGGGATTTGTCTTAATTATTTAACTTGACTCCACCCATCATTAATGCTACCATGAGCCTTATTAGAAACTTAAAACCGAGCTAAATATATGCCAAACCATCAAGAATTATTCAAAGCCATCGAAACCAACAACATAGAAGAAGCAACCAATTTAATAGAAAGCGACTCAGATGTTCACAGAGCATCCATCCTTGCAGACGGCTCACTCATCACCCCATTAATCTTCGCCATTAAAAACGACCGCAGAGACATTGTGGCGCTATTATTAAAACATGATCCTAATATATATTTCAAAATGATATATGTAGATAGCCCATTATTCATCGCCGCTCAAAATGGCAACATACACATTGTGAGGCTATTATTAAAACACGGTCAAGACACTGCAGCGCGACTATCCAAAAACATTGCCGACCTTCATGCAGCAAATGACCATGGAACTACCCCAGGAACCACCCCATTAATGATCGCCGCCCAAAATGGTCACAAAGACGTCGTAAACCTACTAATATTAGGCGGTGCCACTATAGACAGCGCAGATCTATTTGGAAACACAGCATTAACCCTCGCTGCTCAAAATGGCCACAAAGATGTCGTAGAGC
Organism: uncultured Rickettsiales bacterium; assembly: GCA_964383745.1. Lineage (GTDB taxonomy): Bacteria > Pseudomonadota > Alphaproteobacteria > Rickettsiales > CAYLHV01 > CAYLHV01. The sequence goes on from CAYLHV010000007.1 coordinate 41,306, forward strand.
TACTATTAAACCACAATGCCAACATCACTGCCGCAGGAAGCACTCCTTTAACCCTCGCCGCTAAAAATGGTCACACAAAAATCGTGGAGCTACTATTAAACCACAATGCCAATATTAATGCCTCAGACATGCACGGAGACGGATATAATGCTTTAACGTTCGCCGCCGCAAATGGCCATAGAGACACTGTGGAACTACTAATAAAAAAAGGTGCCGATATTAACGCCTCATCAGGCATATGTGGAAACACCCCTTTAACAATCGCTGCTCAAAATGGCCACACAGGCATTGTGGAGCTATTATTAGAAAACGGAGCAGACTTCACCGCTAAAAATGCTGATAACAAAACCGCATCAGAACTAGCATCCACCAGAGGAATAAAACAATTTCTAGCAAAAGCAAACACCAATTTAAGACTAGTCAGAGCCATCATAGACAACAACCTAAAAGCTGTAATCGAGTTAATCGCACAAGGTGCTAATGTCAATGCCGCAGATTGCCAAAAAAGCACCCCATTAATGATCGCCGCTTACAAGGGCCACACAGACATTGTGGCGCTATTGTTAAAAAATAGAGCCAATATCCATGCTGCGAATTCTGATGGCAACACCCCATTAATCTTCGCCGCTCAAAATGGTCACAAAGAAGCTGTGGAGCTATTATTAAAAAGCGGAGCCGACTTCACCGCTAAAAATGCTGATAACAAAACCGCATCAGAACTAGCAAAAACCCAAGAAATAAAAGAAATACTAGAAAAAGCAACCCAAACTGCAAGACTATTCATAGCCATCATAAACAACAACCTCAAAGCTGCAACAAAATCAATTGCAAAAGGCGCCAACATCAATGGCATAGATCACAATAAAAACACCCCATTAACCCTCGCCGCTCGCAATGGTCAAAAAGAAATGGTTAGGCTATTATTAGAAAAAGGCGCCAACTTTACCGCTAAAAATGGTGATAACAAAACCGCATTAGAAGTAGCATCCACCACAGAAACCCAAAAAATCTTAGGAAGCACAACTCTCACTTTAGGACTAATCACAGCCATCATAAACCACGACCTAGAAGCTGCAACCATGTTAATTGCACAAGGTGCTGATATCAATGCCACAAATCCACATAAAGACACCTCCTTAACATACGCCGCTCAACATGGTGACAAAGACATTGCAGAACTATTGTTAAAAAGCGGAGCTAACATCGATCATATGAATTACAGTGGCAACACCCCATTGATGATCGCTGCTTCCAATGGCCACAAAGAAGTTGTAGAACTCTTATTAGCAAAAGGCGCCGACTTTACCATTAAAAATGCTACTAACGAAACCGCATTAGAACTAGCAAAAACCCAAGAAATAAAAGAAATCTTAGAAAAAGCATTCCTCACTTTAGGACTAATCATAGCCATCAAAAACAACGACCTAAACGCTGCAACTCAGTTCATTGCAAAAGGTGTTTATATCAATCTCACTAATAGAGATAAAGAAACCCCATTAATACATGCCGCTAAATATGGCAGGAAAGGCATGACAGAGCTATTATTAAACAATGGAGCTCTTATCAATGCTGCGGATTTCCTTGGCAACACCCCATTAATGATCGCTGCTCGTAATGGCGACAAAGAAATTGTGAAGCTATTACTAGAAAAAGGCGCCAACTTTACCGTTAAAAATGCTGATAACAAAACCGCATCAGACCTAGCAAAAACCCAAGAAATAAAAGAAATATTAGAAAGATTTACCTATCCCTACTCCTTCGTGCTATTCAACGCCATCAGAAGCAACGATCTAAAATTTGTAGCCGAATCAATCGAACAAGGTGCTGATGTCAATTTCATAACTCAAAGTAAAAACACCCCATTAATGCTCGCCGCTCAAAATGGTCACAAAGAAATAGTGGAACTACTATTGAAAAACGGCGCCAAGCTTGCTGCTAAAAATGCTGATAACAAAACTGCATCAGACCTAGCAAAAACCCAAGAAATAAAAGAAATGCTAGAAAAAGCAACCCAAACCGCAAAACTACTCATAGCCGTCAAAATCAACAATCTACAAGCTGCAAATGAATCAATCAAACAAGGTGCTGATGTCAATGCCATAGATCAAAATAAAAACACCCCATTAATGATCGCCGCTCAAAATGGTCACACAGAGATGGTGCAGATATTATTGAAAAGCAAAGCCAAATTTACTGCTAAAAATGCTCATAACAAAACCGCATCAGACCTAGCAAAAACTCAAGAAACAAAAGAAATATTAGAAAGATTTACCTATCCCTACTCCTTCGTGCTATTCACAGCCATCAGAAGCAACGATCTAAAATTTGCAGCCGAATCAATCGAAAAAGGCGCTGATGTCAATACCATAGATCAAAATAAAAACACCCCATTAATGGTCGCCGCTCAAAACGGTAAAACAGAAATGGTGCAGATATTATTAGCAAAAGGCGCCAACAACTTTACTGCTAAAAATTCTGATAACAAAACCGCATCAGACCTAGCAAAAACTCCAGAAATAAAAGAACTCATAGAAACCTCCAAACTATTCGAAGCCGCCAAAACCAACAACCTAGAAGATGCAGCCGAATCAATCGCAAATGGTGCTGATGTCAACACCATCACTCAACATGGAGACACTGCATTAATGTATGCCGCTGGATGTAACCACAAAGAGGTTGTGGCGCTACTATTAAAACACGGCGCCAAAGTCAACGGGAAAAATAATCGTGGAGAAACCCCATTAAGCCTCGCCGCTTACGATAATTACACAGAAACGATGGAACTATTATTAAACCATGGAGCCAATATCGATGCTGCAGATTACAATGAAGACACCTCATTAATCATCACCGCCCGCAATGGTCACAAAGAAGCTGTCAAACTATTATTGGACCGCGGCGCCAATGTTCATGCTAAAAATATAGAGAACCAAACCGCATCAGACGTAGCATCCACTCCAGAAATAAAAGAGATGCTAAGTTCAAGAACAGCCCACGTTTCAAGACTCTCCACCGCCGCCTCATCATCATCTAAAGGAAGACCAAGATGATCAGTAATTTAGAGTCAAACCTCATTCCATCACCTGCGCCCCATTCATCCCCCGCAAATCCCTCTATTTCCTCCACCAGAGCGAGTCTCCCTTAATTCTGTCATTGCGAGCGCAGCGCGGCAAACCAGCGTTATTTTACCTCCAATTTTTCATCAAAAAAATCCATAAACCATCACATCATCACGAATTTTTCCTCTTCACCATCTCCATTTTTCGCAAAATCAGTTTTTGCAAATAAGTTGGGCAAGAATTAACTGGAGCCATCATTGAAACTTCTTGCAATGTTTCCGCATCAAAAGCAGAAATTTTAAGAAAATTGCCCTGTTTAACTGTTTCAATCAGAAAACGTGACTCATCTTTCATTTTTTTCTGAGACCCTCCTACTTTCCTCAATCATTTTCCGGAATTTCCTTTCAGATTCATCTTCAGAAACTCCTCTGCAGAAGCTTTTATAAACAAGAGACAAGCCAAATCTCATAAACATTTCTCTTTTTGGCGCCGAACCTCTCACAAAGCGCAGAGATTTACAAAAATAACCCAAATTTTCATTAAATTGCGGAATATTTGAGTTAAATTTAGACACAAGATTTTCTGTTTCACTAGGAGGCATTTCACATTTACCCTAAATTGATATTTCAACTTAAAGTAGATTATATGCCAGAATTTATTAATTTTTAGTTAAAAGGTTTATTTTTCTTCTTCCCCATAGATTTTAATCAGTAATTTTGTGATTTGATTGTTTCTTTTTCCCATCACTTTAAACTCAAACTCGTTAATTTGGAAAATTTCCCCTTTTTGCGGAATCTCCCCCAAAGCATTAATCACAAATCCCGCAATGGTGTTCGCATGGTCATCTGAGAGTTTCCAATGAAGTTTTTTGTTCAAGTCACGAATGGTCACATGTCCACTGACCAGATAGTTCCTGTCAGAAATTTTAAAAATCTCAGGGTTAATTTTGTCCGACTCATCTTCAATATTTCCCACAATTTGCTCCAAAATATCTTCCAAAGTGATGAGGCCTTGCAAATCACCATATTCATCAATGATGAAAGCAAAATGCTGTCTTTGCTGCCTAAAAGCAAGAAGTTGATTACGAATTAATGTGTTTTCCGGAATGAACCAAGCTTTTTTCAAAATGCCTCTAACATGCTGATCATTCATATTTTTGCCATGAATTCTCATCAGTTTAATGAGGTCACGAATGTGAATGAGCCCAATGAGATTTTCCGGATTATCTTCCCAAATTGGAATTCTTGAATAAGTTGAATCGAGCACTTTTTCAATTAAATCATCAACATTTTCATCAATGCTCAAAGAATATATATTTTTCCTGTGAGTCATGATGTGACCAACTTCAACATCAGACATTTCCAAAATATTATCAAGCATGTCTCGGTCATATTTCAGCACATTTCCTAAATGATGATAAAGATCGATTGTGCCTCTAATTTCATCAATCGCAAGACTTTTTCCTTCATTTTTCTTTGAGAAACTCAAGAAAAATCTTGTAATTAAATTCATGACACTGGCAAAAGGGCGCAAAATTTGAAAAATGACAAAAAGCACAGGCGCAACAAAAAGCGAAGTGGCAAGCGCATTATGAACAGCATAAGTCTTTGGCAAAATCTCCCCAAAAACAATGATAATCACAGTCATGAACGCAGTGGAATAAACCAAAAACTCCTCGCCATAGTGATTAATTGTGAAAGTAGTGATCATTGAAGAAGCCATGATATTCACAGCATTATTGCCAAAAAGCAGCGCAGAAATCAGACTATTTTTATCTTTCCGCAAATTTGAAATGATGCGAGCATTTTTGTTACCATGCTTAGAAAGAGAATGAATTTTTCCCTCAGATGCAGTTGTGATGGCCGTTTCTGCTGCTGCAAAAAAGGCTGAGAAAAGCAACAAAACAAACGTGAATATTCCAAAAAAATATGTATCCAATTCTAAAATCCTATTTCATCAAATTTAAAAATATATATCATTTCAGAAAGGTGAAAGAATGTCAAGAATCTGCGTACCATATTTTGGCGTTTGAACATCACTAATTGAACCTCTTCCTCCATAGGAAACGCGTGCTTCTGCAATTTGATCAATGTTGATGGTATTATTCAAATCAATGTCATCAGGCCGAATGATGCCAGAAACCATCACTTCGCGCAATTCATGATTCACCCTAATTTCCTGATGCGCCTGAATCACCAAATTTCCATTTGGCAAAATCTTTGTCACTAAAGCTGCCACCTGTGTCTGCACAGTTTCACTTCTGTCAATTGAGCCATTACCTTTATTTTTCGAAGTGCCAACCACATCAGAAACAAGTGAAGGCAAATTAAATTCTGTGCCAAGCAATTTACCAACTTTTGGAATGAGCCTGTCATTAAGCCCCATCACATTGCCAGCTCCACTTGAAACGCCAGATGTGTTACGGTCTGTGCTGGTGCTGTTGCTGAATTTAGCCTTATCCCCCGCAATTGTCACATTCACTTTAAGAATATCCCCAATTTGACGCGCTGTTTTGCCACGGAAAAAATCCCTTGACCCAGCACTCCAAAGTGAATTACTTCTGTTTGTTTTTTCCACAAGAGATTTTTGTTTTTCCGCAAGCAAACTTCTTTTGAGCGCCTCATTATAGGCTCTTTTTTCATCTTCAAATTGTTTTTGTTCGTCATTTTCTGGAAAAGTAATGTCACTGAATGGCGGCGGTTTACCAACATTTTTCAGTCTTCTTGCCATGTCTCCACAAGAAGAAAGCAACAGAAGCAAAATGCTCAAAAAAATCTTATTCCTCATGGTTTCACCCTCACTGAATTTGCCCCTTCAACTGTTCCATTCACAATTATGTTTGTTTGGGAATTTTTCACTTTAACAACATCCCCATCAGACCCATCTTCCAACGCAATTCCAAGCGCTTTTAATGAAAGATTTCGGTCATCATAAAAGATTGTGACTGTTTTTTTCTTTTTCACCAAATGCGGTTTTGAAAGGTCCGATTCTTGAATTGGCAAATTAGGTTGCAAATTATTTCTTGCAACAGAACCAGCAATTTTATGTATGGATGTGATGGTGTTTTTTTTGACTTTGCTAATGTTAATTTTGCTCAAGACCAAATCATTTTCCCAAATTGCATCACCGCTTGAAACTTTATATCTCAAAGTTGGCACCATGAGAAATTCTTCATAATGCCCATTAAAAGAAAAAGCCTCAGAAGAAAATTCTTGTGTGAGCTCAGCTGTGAAAATTTTTGAGATTTTATTCACATTTAAAATTCGCAAATCATAATTCCCAACAATTTTTTCTTTGATGCTTGGTGAATCAATGACAATTTTATAAATCCCGTTCCCAAGCTCTCGATTCACAAAAGCACGCTGCGTTCTCAGAGAATCGGAGATTTTTTCTTCAAAAATTTGATTTTGGAAAATTTCACTACCAAAAAAAACTTCTGCAAAAGCATTTTGCAGGAAGATCAGACTAAATGACAAAAAAAGAAAAATTTTTTTAAATTGCATGAGCTTTTTTAATTTCCACTTTTATATATTAGTGAAATTAGAGCTCATTTAGAGTGAATGGTCAAGAAAGCAAAAATCAGAATTTCAGCTTAACACAAATTTAAACTAAAAATTAAAATTATGAAGAGTTTTTGCAACAACTAATTCAGAGAAGGTGGCGATCCCGGCGCGATTCGAACGCGCGACCTACTGATTAAAAGTCAGTTGCTCTACCGGCTGAGCTACGGGATCAAAAAGAAAAATTCATTTCGAGAATGAATGATTTGATGAATTCCATAATATAGAAATAAAAAGCCCTGTCAAGCAAAAAAGATTGAAAAAAGCAATTTTTTTTTATATTATCCATTTTGGCTATTAAATTCTCTGTGATTGTGAGTAACTTCCTGCGTTACCCGCCTACTCCGCCACCCGCGAGTCTTCCAAATTCGTCATTGCGAGCGAAGCGCGGCAATCCAGAGTGATTTGTATCTCTGTAAAAAACACAACTCTGGAAAATCCAGTATAACCTCACTCTGGATTGCCGCGCTTCGCTCGCAATGACGGGTGGAGGACTCGCGAATGACGAAGGTGGAGGGCTCACGAATGACGAAGGTGGAGGACCTCGCGAATGACGAAAATAGGGGACTCACAAAAATCAAAACTCCCAATCACAGAGAATTTAACAAGCATCAAAAATCATTCTAACTATAAAATTTGAGGTTAAAATTAACATGCAAAAAACAATCATCATCATCCCCTCGAGGCTTGGTTCCACAAGGTTTGCAGAAAAAGTTCTAGTTGACATTGCTGGCAAATCAATGGTCATCAGAGTTCTTGAACAAGCAAAAAAAATCAGAGCAAATGTCAAAATTTTTGTTGCCACAGATCATGAAAGAGTTTTCAATGAAGTTGAAAAATTCCACCCAGGCCACAGCATCATGACCAAAAACACACATGAATCAGGCACTGACCGGGTTTTTGAAGCAGTTTCCAAAATTGATCCTGAGGGAAAATTTGAGAATGTCATTAATTTGCAAGGTGATTTGCCCTGCATTAACCCAGAACATGTTGAATTTTTAATCAAAATGATTGAGGAAAGCCAAGGAATTGACATTGCAACTTTAGGCGTGCCTTTTGCCGATTCTGCAAGAGCAGAAAACCCAAATCTAGTAAAAATTGTCACAAACAAACAAGCAGAAGCGCTCTATTTTTCACGCTCTGTCATTCCTCATGGCGGCCAGAAATTCCTTTCTCACGTTGGTCTTTACGGATTCAAACGCAAATCATTAGAAAAATTTGTCTCACTGCCTGTTAGTGATTTAGAAAAATCAGAAAGGCTTGAGCAGCTTCGCGCCCTTGAAAATGGCATGAAAATTCTTGTTGGCGAAGTTTCCGAAGAACCAATCAGCATTGACACAAAAGAAGATCTTCAAAGACTTTTAGCTTCATTTTAGCAAAACAGACCTTTCCAAGTAGGAAAGGTCAAATTAAAAACAACTAAAAATCAACCTCTTATCACGATTCATTAAAATATCAACATTTCCCTCTTGACAATGGTTAAAATATTATATATAATGACCTTCTATACATATTCATTAACCATCAAATTAAAGGGAAAAAAATGGAGAATAACAACCCAGCATGTGAAATGCTTTTAGATTTAAATTTTGAAACCATCAAAGAATTCAAACAAAAATATGAAAATAGAGCAAATCTTGATTCAAGAGACCCATGGTTTGAAATTGTCACTGACCCAATGAAATGCTTAAAATTCTTAAAGGACTTAACAAAAAACCAAAAAGACATTGAATCAAACATCAAGCAAAGCTTGAAAAACAAACAAGATAGAGAAGAATTAATCATTGAAGAAATTCTAGAATCAAGTGAACCAACCCAAATTGACTCAAAACTGCAAATTTTGCACCAGAAACTAGAAAAAGAAACCAATTCAGCAAAACAGAAAAAATTGAAGCGCAAAATTGAAATTTATAATGGGAATAAGAGATTTTTGACCAAAAAAGCTCATAATTAGTTAATTTTTGTTAAATCAACAATTTTCTAACTCAAAACCCATTGACATTCATGCTCCTTCACCCCATATTATATGACCTGTGAGAAAATTGTACCAATTGCGAGCCTCCCACCTCCGTCATTGCGAGCAAAGCGCGGCAAACCAGCGTGATGTTTACCTCCGCAGGAAAAACAACCTCAAATTGACAGCAGCAAGGGGCCCACATAAAAACTCAAACCCCAGACGCATCATTAACAATTTCACTTGATCGTCGTTAGGAAACATGTTATAATATAATTAATGAGAGTAATTCAGTAAAAATGAAAAAAAGAATGTCCGCTCAAGAAATAAGGTCAAAATTTTCGAAAGAAGAAATTGAAAGCTTAAGAAAACTGGTGCAAGTTAAAGAAAACAAATTCATCTCAATGAAGGACATTGCTTCTTTAGAGCTGCCTTTTGCGCTTCATGGCACAAAAATTGATCAAAATTTGCTTGAAAACCACATTTTAAACCTGGTGCCAAATTCCTTAGTGTCTTTTGCCGGCGCAAATCTTGACCATCTCTCAATTTCTCCAACTCAAATCCGAAGATATGACCTTGGAATCAGTGTAGACCTACCAGTAAATTTCAGCAACATTTCCTTTCAGAATTGCTCTTTAAAAAACACCAAAATTGAGGCAAACTTTGAAAATTGTGATTTTTCAAACGCTTCTTTCTCTGGCGCTGACATTTCCAAATCTAATTTTCATAATAATAATTTTGATGGCACAAATTTCCGCGCCTCAAAACTCCAATTTGGCTATGCTCAAATCCCAGGAAATTCAAACATTGAAACTGCAATTTTTGACAATCGAGATTTAGCAATGAAAGCCAAAAAATTTGTGCAATCAAACTTCCTAAAATCGGTTAAGAATTTCGTAAAAATCTTAATGTCCGGTCCTTTCGGTCCCTCTCGCTATGAAGATTTATACATTCTCAGACAAGAGGAAGATTTTGTGACTGGAGAAATCATCACGCCAGATTTTGCAAAAGCGCTTAACCACAGCAAAAGAACCATGGTTGAGCAAAAAACCACTCACGCTGCCAAAATCAGAGCAGAAGAAAAAAATTCAGCAGAAATCGGTCATAAGTGACAAAATCTTTGGAAAAACTCCTAGCAGAATATGAACCAGAAGCTTCAGAAGAAATTGAATCTAAAGCTAAGATCTTGAAATTCCTACAAACTCATCAACAAAATGCCTTTAATCGTGAAAATGAAATCGGCCATATCACAGCTTCTGGTTTCCTACTGAACAAAAATGCAACAAAAGCTTTACTGACTCATCACGCAAAATTAGACGAATGGATTCAACTTGGCGGACATTGTGATGGCAACGCAAATGTGCTCGAAGTTGCCATCAAAGAGCTGATTGAGGAGTCCGGCATTAATTCAATTGAGCCCATTTCTAAGAAAATTTTCGACATTGACATTCACCAAATTCCAAAATGGCAAAACATTCCGGCTCATTTGCATTTTGACATCAGATTCCTCTTCAAAGTCACTTCAAATGAGCAAATCAAAAAAAATCACGAATCTAAAGAATTAAAATGGTTTAAAAATAAACCAAATCTCCTACCGACTCGCAGCGAATCAATTTTACGAATGTTTCGGAAATGGTCTTGATTTCATTTTCTAAATATTTCATAATAAAATAAGTAATATAATCAATAAGGTATTTAATGCAATCTGAGCTCAACCATTCTCCCAGAGAAAGGCCAGAATTGAAAGCGAAAAAAGATTTACTTTCAATTATTGGAAAATATGAAAATCCTGAGAATCTTGCAAAAATTGCAAAAGCCTGTGATTTTGCAATCAAGCATCATGGCACTCAAACAAGAGCCTCCGGCGACCCTTACTGTCTGCACCCAATGGAAGTTGCCAAAATTCTGACGGACATGAAGCTTGATAATTCCACAATTGTCACCGCCATTTTGCATGACACAGTTGAAGACACAGATGTGACTCTTGATGACATTGAGCAAGAATTTGGTAATGAAATCAGACAATTAGTTGACGGCGTCACTAAATTAACAAAAATTGAATTTCAACCTGACAACATTCGCCAAGCAGAAAATTTCAGGAAACTTTTAATTGCAATGTCCGAAGACATCAGAGTTTTGCTGGTAAAACTCGCTGACCGCCTCCATAACATGCGCACACTACATTTCATTCAATCTTCCGATAAAAGAATCAGAATCGCCCATGAAACAATGGAGATATACGCTCCGCTAGCTGAAAGAATTGGTGTGCAAAAATTCAAAAACGAATTGCAAGATCTTGCTTTTTTGATTCTCTACCCCGAAGTCAGAGATTCCATCATCAGCCGTTTAGAATTCTTAAGAAGAAGAGGCTTAAAAACCATCGACAAAATCATTGCTGATTTAGAAAACACCCTGAACCGCGCGGGCGTTGATGCAAAAGTTTATGGAAGAGAGAAAACACCATGTTCCATTTGGCAGAAAATGGAGAAAAAATCCGTCCATTTTGAGCAATTATCTGACATAATTGGCTTTCGCATCATCACAAAAGATGTGATTGATTGCTACAAAATCCTTGGAATCATCCACACAAAATATCATATGGTGCCAGATTCTTTCAAAGATTTCATCAGCACCCCGAAAAGCAATGAATATCAATCTTTGCACACAATTGTGGTTGGCCCAGGAAGACAAAGGGTTGAAATGCAAATCAGAACCGAAAAAATGCACGAAATTGCCGAATTTGGCGTCGCAGCCCACTGGAGCTACAAGCAACATAGGAGCTATAATATTGACGGGAAGCAATATAAATGGATTAGAGAATTACTACAAATCCTCGAAAATGTTGCTGACCCTGACGAATTTTTAGAAAACACGAAACTGGAAATGTATTATGATCAAGTTTTCTGTTTCACCCCCAGAGGCAGCCTCATTGCGCTTCCAAGAGGCTCCACCCCAATCGACTTCGCCTATGCAGTCCATTCAGACATTGGTAATCATTGCGTTGGCGTGAAAGTTAACGGAACCATCATGCCGCTTAAAACTAAATTGCAAAATGGTGACCAAGTGGAAATCATCACCTCCAAAACCCAAGTCCCCTCCCCTTCTTGGGAAAAATTTGCCATTACAGGCAAAGCTTTGTCTGAAATCAGGCGTTTCACCAGGGCTCAAAAAAGAGAGGAATATATTAAACTTGGCAAAGCGATTTTACAAAAAGAATTTGGCGAAGAAATTAATGAAGAAAATGTGAAAATACAAGAAATTCTTTCAATTTTAAAAATCAAAAACCTTGAAGAATTGGCCATTTCCGCTGGCGAAGGCCGAATCACTTCAAGTGAATTACGCAACATCAGCACTAAAGCACCCGCAGAAGAAAAAGAATCAACTTTCCGAAAAAGCCTTTCAATTTTCAGAAAAATTCGTAAAAAACCACAAAACCCCAAAAACAACATTTCCATCAAAGGCTTAATTCCAGGCATGGCCATGCATTTTGCCTCATGTTGCCACCCACTTCCTGGAGACAGAATTGTTGGAATCACTCACAGCGGCAAAGGAGTGACCATTCACACAGCTGATTGCGAGACTTTAGAAAATTTCTCCGCCACTCCAGAACGTTGGCTTGACGTTTCCTGGGACAAAGATTCAACCCAAGAAATACATATTGGCAGAATCAAAATTTCAATGTCTAATGAAGCTGGAAGTTTAGTGAAAGTCAGCACTAACATTGCAAATGAGCATGCAAACATCAGTAATTTTAAGATTGTTGCAAGATCGGCAGATTTTTTCGAAATTCTCATTGACCTTGAGGTGAAAGGCAACAGCCACCTACTCAACATCATCAGGTCACTTCGCACTCTTGCTTGCGTCTATTCCGCAGAGCGCTATAAATTTTAATTGACTTTAGATAAGAAAAATGCTAATATTTCAGCCAATTCACAAGGAGTTAAAAATGCAAAATAACCCAACAGCCGCCATCATCATCATTGGAAATGAGATTCTTTCCGGAAGAACGCTTGATTTAAACACAAATTTCATTGCCAAAGAACTTGGGAAAATGGGAGTGGAGCTTGCGGAAGTGCGCGTGATTGCTGACGTTGAAAGCAAAATCATTGAAACTGTCAGAGAGATGAAAGCAAAATTTGACCACATCTTCACCACAGGCGGAATTGGCCCCACTCATGACGACATCACCTCTGAATCAATTGCCAAAGCCTTCAATTTGCCTTATGTTCTAAACGAAGAAGTGCGCCAAATTCTCATCAAGCGCTACGGCGCCGAGAATGTGAGCGAAGCCAGGCTCAAAATGGCAAAAATGCCCCAAAATGCAGAATTAATTTTCAATTCCGCCACAGAAGTTCCAAGTTTTTCTGTGGAAAATGTTTTCGTCCTTGCAGGCGTTCCGCACATCATGCAAGCAATGTTTTCATGGCTGCAAGCAAATGGCAAAATCAAATCTGGCCCGTCTTATGTTTCCGAAAAAATTGACTTCCCGAAACCAGAAAGTTTAGTAGCAAAAATCCTAGAAAATGTTCAAAATGCTCATCCTGAGCTCTCCATTGGCAGCTACCCTTATCATCATGAAAATGTTTGGGGCACAGAAATTTGCATCAGAGGCACAAATTCCAGTGAAGTTGCGTGTGCAAAAGGCGAAATTGAAAAGCAAATTAAAGAGTTAGTAAAATGAAAAAAAGACTTGTTTCAGGAATTCAACCCACTGGTAATTTACACATTGGCAATTTTCTTGGCTCAATCAAAAATTGGCAGATTTTGCAGCAAAATCATGAATCTTTTTTCTTCATGGCTGACTTACATGCCATCACCATTAAGCAACAACCTGAGGAATTAAAAAATGCAATCTTGCAAACAGCTGCAACTTATGTTGCATGCGGAATTGGCGGAGAAAATTCTGTGATTTTTCAACAATCATCCATTCCAGCTCATGCAGAATTAGCTTGGATTTTAGGTTGCAATTCGCAAATTGGCTGGCTCAACCGCATGACTCAATTTAAAGAAAAATCAAAAAATAAAGAAAGCGCTTCTGTTGGTCTTTTCACCTATCCTGTGCTCATGGCAGCTGACATTTTGCTTTACGGCCCAGAAATTGTCCCCGTTGGAAACGATCAAACCCAACATGTGGAGCTGACTCGTGACATTGCACTCAGTTTTAATCGGAACTTCAATGTTGATTTTTTCAAAATCCCAGAAATTCACATTAACAAATCAGCTCAAAGAATCATGAGTTTGCGTGATGGAACAAAAAAAATGAGCAAATCTGACGAGTCAGACATGACAAGAATCAATTTGACCGATTCCGCTGATGAAATTGCCACGAAAATTAAAAAAGCTAAGACGGATTCCATCCCTGAAATTACTCTAGACGAAGAAAACAGACCAGAAATGACTAATTTGCTGAAAATATATGCTAATTTCGCAAATCTTCAACCAATGCAAGTGGTTGAGAAATTCAATGGAAAAAGCACAGCAAATTTTAAAACTGAGCTAGCAGAATTATTAATCAGCTCAATCTCCCCAATTTCTTTAAAAATCAATGAGTTAATGCAAGAAAAATCCCATTTAGAGCAAATTCTCTCTGCAGGAGCTGAGCAAGCACAAAAAATCGCAGAAACCAGACTCAAAGAAATCAAAAAAATCATTGGTTTATGAAAATAGTGACCTCCAGTTGGATTCAACCACCATCCCTCACCTACAAACTCCTACAAATCCGTCACCTACGAGCCCTCTCACTTCTGTCATTGCGAGCCGAAGGCGCGGCAAACCAGAGTGTGATTTTTCGCACGGAATAATTATCGCACTCGCTCGCAATTCTTTTGCAAGACGGGGGTTGTAATTTGATGACAGCATCATTATCTTACCTTCATATGTCAAATTTGGTTAATTAATTGAGGTCCAATGATGATTACAGAATTTTTTCAAGATTTAAGCCTTCTGGAAGGGCGTTTTCTGGTCTCCTCCCCTTTTGGAAGATCTTTTTCTGATTTTGACGTGAAAAATGTTCGCGAGAGAAATGATTTGATTTACGTTCTTTCTGCAAATGAAAAAAGAATCATAGGTGTTGGATTAGCTAAAATCCTAACTGGTTTTAATCTTTCGAATATTTTGAGCGATTTAAAAATCCAGGTAAAAAACGAAGATGAATTAAAAAATCTTTGTGAAATTCCAGTGTTTTTTGGTGGACCTAATGAATTTGACAAAGGAGCAATTTTCCACAGCACTGACTATGAAAATGTTGACTCAATGCGTTTGCATGGCGGAGATTTTTGCGTTACTAAAAATGTTAAGATCTTGCAAGACATGGCCAGGGGAATGGGGCCTGAGAAATCAGTTTTTGTCCTTGGGCACTATAAATGGAGCGCTCTGGAATTGAAAAATGATTTAATGCAAGGCAAGTGGCTCACAAGCGAATTAAATTCCGAAGTGGTTTTTGGAGAAAATTCTTCCGACAAATGGCTGCACGCAATCAGAGAAATTGGCATAAAACCATATCATATGAGCTCTAATCTCGAAAATGAAATCATGTGCTAAACTAAAAAATCTGGTAGATGCGCGACCTCCCCATTTCCGTCATTGCGAGCGCCAGCGCGGCAATCCAGCGTTATGTTTACTTCCGCACAAGAAATGATTTTGGATTTTATGCGATAAAAAACACTTAGAAAAATCTAACATAAAATAACCCTAGATTGCCACGCCTTCGGCTCGCAATGACAGAAATTGGAAGCCTCACAGGTGATGAAAATTGGAGGCCTCGCAGATATGGCTGACATAAGGCCTCGCAGGTGACCGACATAAGGCCTCACAAATAGCAAAAATTAGAGAAAAATGGCATTACATCTTCATTTTCACCACTTCTATAATTTGCTCTGAAATTTTCTCTATTTTTTGCGTTGCATCAATTTTGACAATTCTTTCGGGGAATGTTTCGGCAAGCCATAGAAAACCTTGTCTGACTTTTTTGTGAAACTCTTGAGACTTTGATTCATAGCGATTTTCAGCAGGTGAGTTTGCAGCCCTCATTCGAACCAGAGAACGTTCAAGGCCGGTTTCTTCCGGCATGTCAAGAAGAAATGTTAAATCCGGCATGAAGCCCCTTGCGACCATTTGATGCAAATTCATGACAAAATCAAAAGAAGAGCCAGCTGCAAAGCATTGGTAGGCCACAGTTGAGTCAACATAGCGGTCAGTGATGACAATTTTATTTTCTTTTAACGCCGGAAAAACAATTTTTTGCAAATTCTCATTTCTTGATGCCATATGAAGCAGAATTTCTGTGTTTTGGTGCCATTCATGATTTCCTTCAACGAGAATTTTGCGAATCTCCCCATTTTTCTCCCCTCCCCCTGGCTCCCTGGTTAAAACACATTCTCTGCCAGAATTTTTAATGAATTCTGATAATATTTTTGTTTGAGTGGTCTTGCCTGACCCTTCACCACCTTCAAAACTGATGAACATTTAATTTTCCTTGATTTTCTTAGTCATTTATGACTATTATTACAGCATGATGCCAATAAAGCAATCTTATTCAACGAGATGATCATGACTAACATAGAAAAAATTTGTAAAAGCAAAGGGATTAAACTGACAGCACAAAGAAAAACCATTGCACAAATCATCGAAAATTCTGTTGACCACCCTGATGTTGAAGAAATTTTCCTTCGCGCTTCTCAGATTGATGCAAAAATCGGCATTGCAACAGTCTATCGGGCAGTCAAGCTTTTCAAGGAATTACAGGCAATTGAAGAGCATGATTTTAAAAATGGCCGCGCACGCTATGAAAAAGGCTGCTCAGAAACCCACCACCACCATTTGATTGATGTGGAAACTGGCAAAGTCATTGAATTTCAAAATGAAAAACTTGAAATCTTGAAGCAAGAAATCGCAAAAGAACTGGGCTATGAACTAGTGGACCATAGGCTGGAACTTTATGGGGTTTTGATCAAAAAGTGATTTTCCAACACAACCCTGAATTGCTTCACTTTAAAAAAAACAAAAAACATTAAAGATTTTTCTTGATTCGCAGTTTTTTTTAGTTTATACTTAAAAGCAATATGTTAATTAAATTACGAATTATTGTTATGGATAACGAATTAATCAAAGCAGCCTCAAAAGGCGACGCAGAATCTGTTCAAAGACTTCTCTCAACAAAAGAGATAGATATCAATGCCACAAATACAGCTGGATATACAGCGTTAATGATGGCACTATTAAGAGGACATGATAATGTTGCAGAAATATTGATAAATGCAGGAGCTGATGTCAATATAAGCAACTTTATCTCTATCAGTTTCGGGGCTACCGCTTTAGGGATCGCAATTAATAATGGAAGAAGCAAAGAAATTATACAACTATTACTGACTAAATCTACTAATGATTTAAGCAGCACATTAAGGGCCGCAAGTTTAAGAAATGATGAAGATATTGTAAAAATGTTGCTAGATGCAGGAGCTAACGTTAAAAGCTATGGATATATTGCGTTAGAGATTGCAACTAGAAATAGCAATAAAAGCATTATAAGAATGTTACTAGATGCAGGAGTTATACTTAATGAGAGATATCCTTATGGAGATGGTATATTATTCCCAGCAGTTGAAAAAAACAATAAAGACATTATAAAACTATTAATAGATGCAGGAGCTAATGTTGATGCAAAAGACATATATAACATACCTCTATTAGTATATGCAATTAAAAATGGCAATAAAGAGGTTGCAGAGTTATTGATAAAGGCAGGAGCAGAAATTAACGTTTATTTTTATAATGGTTATAGAAAATCTATACTAATATACGCAGTTGAAAAAGGCAA
This sequence comes from uncultured Rickettsiales bacterium, assembly GCA_964383745.1. Lineage (GTDB taxonomy): Bacteria > Pseudomonadota > Alphaproteobacteria > Rickettsiales > CAYLHV01 > CAYLHV01. Next base: position 58,694 of record CAYLHV010000007.1, read on the forward strand.
TAGAGACATTGTGCAACTACTACTAGATGCGGGAGCAGACATTAATGCTGTAGATGAGATTGGAGATGATGCATTCACATATGCTGCGAATCATGGTCACTACGAGGTTGTAAAATTACTGCTCGAAAATGGGGTAAAAGCTGATGCTGCAGATCATCATGGATGGACTAGATTAATTACAGCTGCCAAGAATGGTCACTATGAGGTTGTAAAATTGTTGCTCGAAAATGGAGCAAAAATTGATGCTGCAGATAGAAAGGGATATACTGCATTAACGATGGCTGCTATGAATGGTCACGACAAGGTTGTGCAATTATTGATTGAAAATGGAGCAAAAATTGATGCTCTAAATGCATGTGGAGAGACTGCATTAATTACGGCTGCTATGAATGGTCACAACAAAATTGTGAAATTACTGCTCGAAAATGGGGCACAAACTGATGCTACAAATCGTGATGGCTGGACATTAACAAGTGCTGTTATGTATGGTTTAGAAAAGGTTAGAGGGTTGTTGTTTGCTAATATGGCAAAAATTACTGCTGCTAGTGACTGGACTGCATTAATGATGGCTGCTAATTATGGTCACTATGAGGTTGTAAAATTGTTGCTCGAAAATGGAGCTAATATTCATGCTCAAAATCAAGATGGAAAAACTGCGTCAGATCTTGCTAAGACTGAAGAAATCAAGGAAATGCTAAAAAAAGCAGCTGTTTTAGAGTGGATAGAATTTAAAGTTTTTGGAGGAGAGTTTCGGTCGATAGATAATGCATTGATTGAGAAATATGAGGATTTTATCAGGGAAGAAGTAACATGTTTTTCTCAGTTTAACACTCAGTTGTTTTTGCATGTTTTAGAGCATACTCCTGGATTAGGGGAAGCTTTGCAGGAAGAAAAACATACTATTTATATGCTGGTCAGAGATAATTTTTCTGATATGGGCCAGATTTGTGCTTTAAAAGCTCAGAAATTTGAGCGTAAATTTCGTTATAAAAAGCCTAATATAGATGATTTGCCTGATAGCGCTACATTTCTTGAAAATTCTCCAGAAGATATTTTTCAGAGAGTTAACAAGATTTTTGATCCAGAAAAAATATCTCTCGAAGATGCTTTATTTGCCATGCATTTCATATCTTATAACTATATTGATACAATTAAACTCGCATATTCAGTAAGTAAGACAGAGGATTGTATGCCTGAGGCTGTAAAAGAAACTGAGTCACGAGAAAAAGACAAAAAATCAGACATTTTGGACAGATTAGGGCTTGATGATGACACACCCAAAACTCCCGTTACCAAAGATTCTCCAGACGGGAAAAAATGGGCAGCAACACTTACTAAAAAAGGTTATAGAATTGGACTGTAATTTTACAAGGTCATTTTATTAAACTCTCCAGTTTATATCCTCGCATTTTCTGTAAAATTTTCTGGTGATCCAGAGTTATTTTTCCTATGGAATGTCACATAACTCTCTATTGCCGCGCCTTTGGCTCGCAATGACGCCGGGCGTTGTTAAATTTTTTGTATATTAGGTTGTTGACGGATTATTCTAACGAAAATCCTCATCTGATTTTATGACTTTTTTTATATGATCTTAGCTATAGGCTGGAACTTTATGGGGTTTTGATCAAAAAGTGATTTTCCAACATAATGGTCCACTGGTGCCAATCAGGGTTGTTTCCGCATAAAACTCAACAACCCTGAATATTACTCTTTAGAGCTCATCTTGAAAATGCAAAGTTTCGCCATCTACATTTGCGTCCAATAAATCAAACAAATCGTGCAACTCATCAGAATAGTAATAAAACGGACATGTATCAGATATAATATTGGCGTTATTCAGAATTTCTACCACCTTAGCCCAATCAGATTCTTTGTCTAGAATTTCTTGGATTTTCCCGTCTGAATCTTTTTGAACAACACTTGCTTCCATTTTATCTCTTATGTGATTAATTGCCTCATAATTATTATTATTTAACAATGTCTTAGCAATTTCTGGTGCAAAAAGTTCATCGCAATGATCCATGAATCCGTTAAATTCTTCACTAACTGATACATCAAATATAGCTTTAATCATGGCAGTGTTATTTGCTTTTACTGCAATTTCAAAAGCTGACTCGCTCCAAAGACTGTGATCAAAAGGATCGGCTCCATGTTTAAGCAATGCTTCCACCACTTCCACATGGCCATTTCTGACAGCTTTATGTAAAGCAGGGTTCAGGAACATGCGAGTGTTATTTGGATCAGCTTCATGTTCAAGTAGATATTCAACAATTTCCAAATGCCCTTTATCAGCTGCCTCATGAAGGGCCGATTTTCTGTGAAAATGCCTCTGATTAACATCTGCACCATATTTTCCAACAGCAAGTTTAACCACATCTAAATGCCCAGCTCTCGCTGCAACTGGCAAGCAAGATTCTCCAAAAATGTTATAATTATCAACATTTTGGCCAGAATTTAAAAATTTTTCTACTTCAGCAACATCACCTTTTTTGCATGCAGCCATGAAGTTACCATGCTCATTACTAAAAAAAACTGGAAATTCCATTTTTTACCTCATATAAAAACATTAAAAACTCCTCCATTTCACCCACAATAACACTATTTTCTTTCTTCTGCAAATAATATTCTTACAATTTTTTCATGACCATTATCAACAGCAATCATTAATGCTGTATATTGAGCCTTGTCTCTAGCGTGGACATCTGCACCTTTTGCAAGCAACATTCTCACGATTTCTTCATGACCCTGCTCAGCAGCAATCATTAATGCTGTTGATCTATCCACGCTTTCTGTATGCTCAATGTCTGCACCTTTTTCAAGCAACATTTCCACAATTTTTTCATGACCTCTATAAATAGCCATCAGCAATGCGGTCATTCCAGTAACATCTCCATTATTAACATCCGCACCTTTTGCAAGCAACATTTTTGCAATTTCTTCATGACCTCTATCACTAGCAATCAGTAGTGCATTCGCTCCTTTATCGTCTTGCGCGTTAACATCCGCTCCTTTTTCAAGCATCATTTTCAGAATATCTGTTCTGTTATAAAAACTAGCATACATTAATGACGTTGTTTCAGCATCATTTACAGCATTAACATCTATCTCTTCTTTTGTAAGTAAGATTTTAACAACTGCCTCATGATCTGCCTCACTAGCAAGCCTTAGCGCAGCCCATCCGAAATCATCTTCATCATTAACATCTGCTCCTTGTTCTAGCAACATTTGCACAATTCTGGCGTGGCCATTTTTCGCAGCAATCATTAATGCTGTTTCTCCATGGGCAGCTTTAGCGTTAACGTCTATTCCCTTTTTTGCAAGCAACATTTGCGCAATCTTTTCGCGCCCATCCCGGCTAGCAAACATTAATGCAGTCCAGTTATTACAATTTTCTTCATCATTAATGTTTATTTCTTCTTTTGTAAGCAAGATTTCCACAAGTTCTTCGTTGCCACGACTCACAGAAACCATTAACGCCGTCTCTCCATCTTGACCTTTAGTATTAACATCCGCACCTTTTGCAAGCAACATTTCCATAATCTCGACATTACCAACCCAACTAGCAATTATTATGGCACTCATTCCATTTTCATCTATAGCAGCAACATCTGCTCCACCATTGAGCGAAGATTCTGCAAGCTTCAGATTTTCTTCTTTAATTGCGGTTAATAATGATTTATTTATGCTCATTTATTTTTTTCTTTATGTTAACAGCAAAATTACAGATCCGTGGAATGTGCCGATTCTCCTAAGGGAGGAATGTCCTCTGGATCTGGGATGACGTCACTTTGGGTTTCTTGGGGGGGAAGAGAGTGCTTCTTTTCTATATATTCATTGTTTGTTACTTCTGATGAGTCAGAAAAATCAACCTCAGCTCCGTTTTTGAGCAGAATTTCTGCAATTTCTTTATGACCTTGCAAATTAGCAAGCTTTAACGCAGTATTTCCTTCTAAATCTTTAGCATTAACATCTGCTCCGTTTTCTAGCAAGATTTTCACAGTTTCTGTGTGGCCTTCTTGGCTAGCAATTATTAACGCAGTTATGCCATCATCATCTTTAGCATTAACATCCGCTCCGTTTTCTAGCAAGATTTTTACAATTTCTGTGTGGCCGTTATGGCAAGCAAGCATTAATGCAGCTGCGCCATCATCGCCTTTAACATCTACCCCGTTTTCTAACAAGATTTTTACAGTTTCTGTGTGGCCGTTATGGCTAGCGATCATTAACGCAGTTAGGCCACCATCATAATTTTTAGCATTAATATCTGCTCCTTTTGTAAGTAACATTTGCACAACTTCTTTGTAGCCATTCTCACTAGCAAACATTACCGCGGTCCATCCATCATCATTTTGAGCATTCACATCTGCCCCATTTTCTAGCAAGATTTTCACAATGTCTGCTTGACCTGCCAAACTAGCCACTATTAACAACGCATCCATTCTTTCTGAATCTTTTACGTAAACATCTGCACCATTTTCTAGCAACATTTGTATAGCTTGTGATTTGGCTTTAAAACTATCAAAAAGCAATTCTTTCCATTCTTTAGTGCTAATATCTACCGCGCGTTCTAACAAACTTTTCATAATTTCTTCGTGGCGAGCAAGAAATGACCTAGCCACGTCATTAACATCTACAGTTTCTAAACTTGCATAGCTAGCAACCATTGACGATATTTCTGCATCAGCATATTCTTCTCTGCCCAGCCACACTTCATCAACCAATATATTCCCTACTTTGATTGCATCTGATAATTCGCTTATATTCATTTTGGTACCCCCTTCTGAATTTAGGGCATATTGTAGCATATTAATCTAACTGCGTCAATAAAAATATATTAAAGCTCCGTGAAATCTGCTGATTCTCCTACTAGGTGAGTGAGGTCCTCTGGGTCTTGGGTGGGTTTTTCTTGTGTGTTTTTTACTAGCTCTATATTAACCATTCCTGATGATGAGTCGCAAGACTTAACTTTAACAACTCCGTCTCTGAAAAAGATTTTTGTACTTACTTTGCCATCATTTTCTCGACTCGTGATTCTTAAAGCCGGCTTTTCATCATCATCAACATCTGTTATCTCTTTTTCTAACAAGATTTTTACAGTTTCTGTGTGACCTCCATGCTCAGCAAACATTACCGCAGTTGCGCCATTATCATCTTCGGCACTAAAATCTGCTCCGTTTTCTAGCAAGATTTTTACAATTTCTGTGTGGCCTTCCTGGCTGGCAAGAATTAATGCAGTTGCGCCATGATCAGCTTTGACATTAACATTTGCTCCATTTTTTAGCAAGATTTTCACAGTTTCTGCGTGGCCTTCATAGCTCGCAAGAATTAACGCAGTTGCGCCTTTGCCATCTTTGGCCTCAATATCCGCTCCATTTTCTAGCAAAAATTTTACAGTTTCTGCGTGGCCTTCTTGGCTGGCAAGCATTAACGCAGTTGCGCCATCATAACTTTTGACATTAACATCCGCACCATTTTCTAGCAACATTTTTACAGTTTTGTCATGATTATTGTAGCTAGCAATCATTAACGCAGTCCATCCCTTGTCAGTTTTAGCGTTAATTTCTACCCCTTCTTTTGCAAGCAATATTTCTACAATTTTGCTATGACCGAGCTGACTTGCAAACATTAACGCAGTTCTGCTGTGATTGTCTCTATCAGCAATATCTGCACCATTTTCTAGCAAGATTTTTACAATTTCTGCTTGGTTTCCAAAAATAGCAACCATTAATGCAGTCCAGCCATCAGCATTTCTATCATTAACATCTACCCCTTTTTCTAGCAAGATTTTTACAATTTCTGTTTGGTTTTTAAAAATAGCGACCGTTAATGCAGTCAGCTCTATATTGCTTTTAATGTTAAGATCTGCTCCTTGTTCCAGTAAGGTTTTTCCAACTTCTGTTTGTCCTCTTAAGCTCGCAATCATTAACTTGGTCCATCCATCAATATCTTTAGCGTCAATCTCCACTCCTTTTTCTAGAAAAATTTTTATAACTTCAGCTCTGTCTTGCAAAGTAGCAAGCGTTAAAGCGTCCCATCCTTTATCATTTTTAACAGTAATATCTGCCCCGTTTTCTAGCAATATTTTTACAATTTCTGCGTGACCGCTCAAACTAGCAAGCATTAATGCTGTCAATCCATCATTAGTCCTAATGTCAATCTCTGCACCTTTTTCTAGCAACATTCTCACAGTTTCTGCGTGGCCGCTCAAACTAGCTGCTATTAATGCAGTGAATCCATCATTATTTCTAGCGTTAATTTCCGCTCCTTTTTCTAGCAAAATTTTTACAGTTCCTGTGTGGCCTCTCAAACTCGCTATCGTTAATGCAGTCCATCCAGAATTATTTTTAGCGTCAATCTTAGCGCCTTTTTCTAACAGAATTTTCACAGTTTCTGTTTGGTTTTCTTGGCTAGCAAGCATTAAAGCAGTCCAGCCATCAGTATTTCTGGAATCAATCTTAGCGCCTTTTTCTAGCAAGATTTTTACAGCTTTTGTTTTACCTTTGAAACTCGCAATCATGAACGCGGTCCATCCTTCGTCATCTTCATCTTCAATCTTCGCACCATTTTCCAGCAAGATTTTTACAATTTCTGCTTCATCTTTTTTGCTAGCAAGCATTAAGGCAGTTGAGCCATTATCCTTTTTAGCATTAACATCTGCTCCTGCTTTTAACAAGATTTTCACAATTTCTGCTTGACCATGTTTACTGGCAAACATTAGCACAGTCTGCCCAGTGATGGTTGGAATGTTCAGATTAATGCCACTTTTTATGATCAATTTTGCAGTAGCTATGTCGCCTTGCCGAATCGCATCTATTAACTTGATTAATTCTTTTTGAGTTCTGTCTTCAATATTCATTTTTACACTCCCGATTGTGAAAATTTTGGAATTATTTAGCGCGAACGGATTTACATTAAAGAAGATCAGTGAGATCTACTGATTCTCCTAGGTGAGAGATGCCCTCTGGGTTTTCTATTAGCTCTATGTTCATTTCTCCTGATGATGAATCGAAAGAGTGAATTTTAAAAACTTCCTTTTTGAATGAGATTTTCATACCTTTTTTGCCATTATTTTCCCAACTCGTGACTTTGAACATAGAATGCCAATTATCGTCGTCATCATCTCCTTCCTCCGCCTCTTTTTCTAGCAAAATTTTCACAATTTCTGTGTGGCCTTCCTGGCGAGCAAACTTTAATGCAGTTATTTCATCATCATCTTCGGCATTAACATCAGCTCCTTTTTCTAACAAGATTTTTACAGTTTCTGTGTGGCCCGCTTGGCTAGCAATCATTAATGCAGTTAAGCCAAGATCATCTCTAGATTCAATGTCTGCAGCATTTTCTAGCAAGATTTTCACAATTTCTACTTGACCTTTATGACTGGCAATCATTAACGCAGTCCAGCCGAAATTATTTCTAGTAGCAATATCCGCACCTTTTTCTAGCAAGATTTTCACAATTTCTGCTTGACCATGTTTACTGGCAAGCATTAATGCGGTTCGTCCATTGGCAGTTTGCATGTTCACATCAATGCCACTTTTTATGATCAACTTTGCAGTAGCTATGTCGCCTTGTTCAATGGCGGTTGTTAACTTGATGAATTCTTTGTGATTTCTGTTCTTAATATTCATTTTTATACTCCCGGTTGTGAAAATTTTGGAATTATTTAGCGCGACATTAGAATGTCTCTTGTCTGATGTCAATGATTTTTTCACTATTTGAGAGATTTTGTGTGGTTTTTTCTAAAAATAGTCATCTATTTGGAAAATAAATATAAAAAAACACGTGCCTCTTTACAGTTATGTAAAAAAGCACGTGTTTCTATTAACTGAAGTGATTTTAAATATCGGAAGACTCTAACTCTGCTGCCTTTCCTGAGCAATCTAAATCTTCTGGAGCACAGTCAGTTGAAGATGAAGTAACATCTGACTCCTGGCTGCCAAACAGAGAAAAAAACTTCTCACTCGCATAAGACGTTATTTTATGGCATGTCGCAACAAATGTTGCAACAAAACCAGAAGCATCTTTATTTGATAACATTAACTCAGTCACTTGAGGATTATCTTTGGCATTAGTATCTGCTCCTTTTTCTATCAATAATTTTGCAATATCATCGTGATCTTTATTTGTTTTATACATTTTACTCTCCTAAAAAATTAAATATTTATAAAAAACGAAACGTTTATAAAAACGGAACTTCGTTAAGAATAACAAAAAAAAACCGAATTTCAAGCATAAATTTAAATAAAAAATACATTTACTACCCTTAAGGAAAAAAGTATTGGTTATTGTAATTTTAAGTTGAATTTAACTCTTGGGAAGGAAAATGGTCCTAAGTTGATGAAAAACGAGATTCTTTTTTTGTAAAGAATCTCGTTTTTTTTGGAGGATTTGAGAATTAGGCTTCTTCTTGGGCTTCAAGTGCAAGATTCTCTTTTAGGCTTTTGGCTTCTTTCTTTAGGTTGTTAAGATAGTAGCCCGTTCCTGCAGGAATTAGTCTTCCGACTATGATATTTTCCTTTAAACCAACTAAATGGTCTATTTTTCCAGCAACAGAGGCTTCCGTTAACACTTTTGTGGTGTCTTGGAAAGAAGCAGCAGAAATGAAAGATCTGGTTTGCAAGGATGCTTTGGTGATCCCTTGAAGAACAGGGAAAGCTTCAGCCTCTTTATAGCCCTCTTGTCTGGCTTTTGCATTAATTTCTTTCAAATCTTCAGCATCAATTTGTTCGCCTTCAATCAGAGTTGTGCCACCAGCATGGCTGATTTCAACCTTTTTAAGCATTTGACTGATGATGATTTCAATGTGTTTATCGTCAATTTTCACACCTTGTAGGCGATATACTTGTTGGACTTCTGAAATCATATAGCGCGCAAGGGCTTCAACACCCATGACTTTCAAAATGTCTTGCAACACTGGATTTCCGTCCATTAGAAGATCACCTTTTTTAACATAGTCACCTTCATTCACTGAAATATGCTTTCCTTTAGGGATGAGATATTCCACTGGTTCAGACATGGCTGATGTTGGTTTAATGATGATTCTTCTTTTCGATTTATAGTCTTTTCCAAATTCAACCACACCTTCCACTTCGCTGATGATTGAGTGATCTTTCGGTTTTCTGGCTTCGAAAAGCTCAGCAACACGTGGAAGACCACCAGTGATGTCTCTGGTTTTTGTTGATTCTTTTGGAATTCTTGCAACAACGTCACCTGCGTGAACGTCGGCGCCATCATCAACGTTTAAAATGGCGTTAATTGGCAAGAAATAGCGGGCTTCTAGGCCATTTGCAAGAATTATGACTTCGTTTTTATCATCAAGAAGCACAAGCCTTGGCCTGATTTCGGCACCCCTGCTTGCTTGCTTCCAGTCAATGATCACTTTGCTTGTGATGCCCGTTGCTTCATCCATCAAATCTCTGACAGAAACTTCGTCAATCAGGTCTCTATAGGCGATTTTACCAGATTTTTCAGTGATGATTGGAATTGTGTATGGGTCCCAATCAGCTAGTTTCTGACCTTTTTTGATTATGTCGCCATCATGAATATAGAGCTTGGCACCGTAAGGCACTTTAAAGCGCGCTTTTTCATTATCTTTTTCGTCAAGAACAATGATTTCACAGCTTCTGCTCATCACCACATGACGACCTGAACTGTCAATTACAATGTTTTTATTGTGAATTTTGATTCTGCCTTCATGCGAAGATTCAATGTTTGAACTTTCCGCGCCTTTCGTTGCAGCACCACCAATGTGGAAAGTTCTGAGAGTTAATTGAGTTCCAGGCTCACCAATTGACTGAGCGGCGATCACACCAACAGCCTCTCCAGAGCTCACTAATTCACCTGTTGCAAGGTCTCTTCCATAGCATTTTGCGCAAATTCCTTCGCTTGATTTGCAAGTTAAAACAGACCTGATTTTGATTGACTCAAAACCTGCAGATTCAATTTCTTCAACAATTTGCTCAGTGATCATGTCACCTGATTTGACAATCAGTTTTTCAGTTGATGGGTGGAAAACGTCAACAGCTGATGATCTCCCTAAAATTGACTCTGACAATGGAAGAATCAACTGACCGCCCTCAATGATGCTTTCAACAATAATTCCATCCGCTGTTCCACAGTCATTTTCTGTGACAATGCAATCTTGCGCAACGTCAACTAAACGTCTTGTTAGATAGCCCGAGTTGGCCGTTTTCAAAGCTGTGTCTGCAAGACCTTTTCTGGCTCCGTGCGTTGAGTTAAAATATTCCGCGACGCTTAAACCTTCTTTGAAATTCGCAATGATTGGTGTTTCAATGATCTCGCCTGATGGTTTAGCCATGAGACCCCTCATTCCTGCAACCTGCTTGATTTGCGCGGCAGAACCACGGGCGCCTGAATGAGCCATCATGTAGATTGAGTTGATTTTTTGATGATCTGGCTTGTCAGAAACCACTTTTCTATAGTCAGAAATTCCTTTCATCATGTCGTCAGCAACAATGTCTGTGCAATGTGACCAGGCGTCAATGACTTTATTATATTTTTCACCCATTGTGATGAGACCATCAGCATATTGGGCTTCAAATTGTTTGATTTCATCAAGAGTTTTCTGAACATGTCTGGTTTTGCTTTCAGGAATCACCATGTCATCCATTCCGATCGAAATTGATGATTTACAGGCATATTTGAAACCTAGCTCCATGATTTGGTCGCAGAAAATTACCGTTCTTTTTTGGCCGTAGTTACGGAAAACTGTGTCGATTAAGTTGGAAATTTCTTTCTTAGTTAAAAGTTTGTTCACAATGTCAAATTTGACTTCTCCATCTTTTGGCAAAATCTCAGACACAATCACGCGTCCAGGAGTGGTTTCAACAATTTTTGAACCTTGATTCATGTTTAAATAGGTTTTCACTCTATATTTTATTTTTGTGTGAAGAGAAATGACGCCAACGCTTAAAGCATGGTGGATTTCGCCAATTTCAGCAAAACACATATTTTCGTTTTTCTGATTCTCAAGCATGATTGTTAGATAGTAGAGGCCTAGAACCATGTCTTGGGATGGAACGATGATTGGTTTACCATTTGAAGGGCTCAAAATGTTGTTGCTCGACATCATTAAAACACGAGTCTCAATTTGTGCTTCAATTGAAAGAGGAACGTGAACAGCCATTTGGTCACCGTCAAAGTCAGCATTAAAAGCCGCACAAACAAGTGGATGCAGTTGGATGGCTTTACCTTCAATTAAGGTTGGCTCAAATGCTTGAATTCCAAGCCTGTGAAGAGTTGGCGCGCGGTTCAACATGACAGGATGTTCCCTGATGACCTCTTCGAGAATGTCCCAAACTTCTGGCCTTTCATTCTCAACCATTCTCTTTGCAGTTTTTATTGTTGTTGAAATGCCATATAGTTCCAATTTGGAATAGATGAATGGTTTGAACAATTCAAGCGCCATTTTTTTAGGCAAACCACATTGATGAAGCTTAAGTTCAGGGCCGACAACAATCACAGAACGTCCAGAATAGTCCACACGTTTTCCAAGGAGATTTTGTCTAAAACGACCGGTTTTTCCTTTTAACATGTCACTTAGTGACTTGAATGGTCTTTTGCTTGCATTCTTTAAAACTCTGCTTCTTCTGCCATTATCAAACAATGCATCAACAGATTCTTGCAACATTCTTTTTTCGTTTCTGATGATGATTTCAGGCGCACGAAGCTCTAAAAGTCTTTTTAATCGATTATTTCTGTTAATCACTCTTCTGTAGAGTTCGTTTAAGTCAGAAGTCGCAAACCTGCCTCCATCAAGCATGACCAAAGGTCTGATTTCTGGTGGAATCACTGGCAAAACATCAAGAATCATCCATTCTGGTTTATTGTCTGAGCTCAAAAAATCTTCAATGATTTTTAGTCTTTTGACAACTTTTTTCCTTTTCATGTCTGAAATTGATTCATCCATCATGCCTCTGAGCTCAGCTTGGATTTGCTTCAAATCTAGACCAGCTAGCAAAGCTTTGACTGCTTCGGCCCCTATCATGGCTTGGAAGCTGTCTTCACCAAATTCATCTTGCGCTTTTCTATATTGCTCTTCTGTGAGCAATTCGCCCCTTACGAAGGGTGAAATTCCTGGATCAGTAACAACAAATGATTCAAAATAGAGAATTTTTTCTAGATCTTTCAGGGCAATTTCTAGCAAAGTGCTGATTTTGGAAGGCAATGATTTGAGATACCAGATGTGGGCAACTGGAGCTGCAAGGTCAATGTGCCCCATTCTCTCACGTCTGACTTTTGATGTGGTTACTTCAACGCCACATTTTTCACAAATGATGCCTCTATATTTCATGCGTTTATATTTTCCGCATAGACATTCATAGTCCTTCACTGGACCAAAAATTTTGGAACAAAGAAGGCCGTTGCTTTCAGGTTTCAGAGTTCTGTAGTTAATGGTTTCAGGTTTTGTCACCTCACCATATGACCAAGATTTGATGTCTTCAGAGCTTGCAATCGAGATTTTGATTAGGTCAAAATCTTGCACAGCACCTTCTTGGTTGTAAACGTTAAACATATCTGTCATTTTCTAAAATTCCTAAAATAGTTTTTTACTTATTCTGACTCATTTTGAACTTAAAAGCTCAACATTTAAGCAGAGTGACCTGAGTTCTTTAATCATCACATGGAATGATTCTGGCAAGCCTGATTCAAAATTATGATCACCGCGAACGATTGATTCATAAATCTTAATTCTGCCTGTCACGTCATCCGATTTCACAGTTAACATTTCTTGCAAAGTATAGGCTGCGCCGTAGGCCTGCAAAGCCCAGCACTCCATCTCCCCAAGCCTTTGTCCGCCAAAATGTGACTTACCACCAAGAGGTTGCTGAGTGACAAGACTGTAGGGACCCACTGAACGAGCATGCATTTTGTCGTCAACTAAATGGTGCAATTTCATCATATAGATGCAGCCTACTGTTACTTTTCTGTCAAAATATTCCCCTGTTCTGCCGTCAATCAGGCTCACTTGACCAGATGAATCAAGGTCAGCTTTTTTGAACATTCCTAGAATGTCTTCATGCTTTGCTCCGTCAAAAACTGGCGTGGAGAAGTGAATTCCCTTCGCTAGATCCTCTTTGGCATATTGCAATAGGGCTTTGTCGGAAAGTGAATCAATTTTCTGCTTGTCTTCTTTTGAGGTGTGAATCGAAGAAATCAGGGTGCGAATTGTTTGCGCTCTCTCCGCCTCTGCATTTTTCTCTTTGAGCATTGATTCAATTTTGCGACCAAGACCAAATGCGGCCCAACCTAAGTGAGTTTCCAAAACCTGACCAATGTTCATCCTTGATGGAACACCCAAAGGACTCAAAATGATGTCGACAGGCGTGCCATCCTCTAGATGAGGCATGTCTTCATTTGGTAGAATTCTTGAAATCACACCTTTGTTACCGTGCCTTCCTGCCATTTTGTCTCCCGGTTGCAATTTATGCTTAACAGCAACAAAAACTTTCACAACTTTAAGTGCACCTTGAGGCAAATCATCACCACTTTGAAGCTTCTTCACTTTATTTTCAAATTTAGCAGTTAGTTCAGCTGAACTTTTGTTCAATTGAGTTTTTAGCTGCTCAATTTTTTCCATTAAATCTGCATCTTCAATTGCAAATTGCCACCATTGACCCTTGCTGAATTCTTTCAAAGTTTCTTCTGTGATCAAGCCAGATTTGAAGCCTTTTGGACCTGTTTTGACTTTTTGACCTATGATCATGGATTTCAGATTCGCATAGACATAGGACTCAACGATCGCTAATTCGTCATTTTTGTCTTTTAAAAGCCTCTCAATGTCAGATTTTTCAATTGCAATGGCTCTTTCGTCTTTCTCAATGCCTCTTCTTGAAAAAACTTTCACTCCAACGATGGTTCCAGAAATTCCAGGCGGAACTCTGAGTGAAGAATCACGCACATCGGCAGCTTTTTCACCAAAAATGGCTCTTAAAAGTTTTTCTTCTGGTGTCACTGGTGATTCACTTTTTGGAGTGACTTTTCCGACAAGAATGTCTCCTGAGCGGACTTTTGAACCAATGTGAACAATTCCGACCTCGTCAATGTGCTTTAGATTATCATCACCGACATTTGGAATGTCACGTGTGATTTCTTCAGGACCAAGCCTTGTGTCACGGGCAATCACCTCAAATTCTTCGATGTGAATCGATGTGAAAACGTCATCTTTGACAATTCTCTCAGAAATCAAAATTGAGTCTTCGTAGTTATAGCCGTTCCAGGGCATGAAGGCCACAAGCACGTTTCGGCCAAGAGCAAGCTCTCCTTTTTCTGTGCATGGTCCGTCAGCAATCACTTCGCCAGCTTTCACAACATCACCAACATTGACCAAAGGTTTTTGGTTAATGCATGTGCTGTGGTTGGATTTCATGAATTTTAAAAGATTATAGATGTCAACACCTGGTGATTCTTCTATTGAACCTTTTTTCATGAACTCTTCGCTGCTGACACGAATTACGATTCTTGTTGCATCTACTTGATCGACAATGCCATCCCTTTTGGCAACAATTGCAGAACCGGAGTCTTTTGCAACAACCGCCTCAATGCCGGTTCCAACGAAAGGAGCGTCAGATTTCAAAAGTGGCACTGCTTGACGTTGCATGTTTGAACCCATGAGAGCGCGGTTGGCGTCGTCATTTTCAAGGAATGGAATTAGTGAAGCAGCAACTGACACAACTTGCATTGGTGAAACGTCAATGAAGCTGATATTTTCTGGTTTCACCATGACATAGTCACCGTCAAATCGGCAACTCACCAAGCTGTCAAGGAAATTTCCGTCTTCGTCTAATGATGCATTTGCTTGCGCAATGTTATATTTGCCTTCTTGAATTGCTGAGAGATATATTGTGTCAGATGTGACTTTACCATTCACAACTTTTCTGTAGGGGCTTTCGATGAAACCATGCTTATTGATTTTCGCAAAAGTCGCCATGCTGTTGATTAGACCAATGTTTGGTCCTTCAGGAGTCTCAATTGGACAAATTCTTCCATAGTGCGTTGTGTGAACATCTCGAACTTCAAAACCAGCTCTGTCGCGCGTCAAACCACCAGGACCCAAAGCTGAAAGCCTTCTTTTATGAGTGATTTCAGACAAAGGATTTGTTTGATCCATGAATTGAGAAAGTTGAGAAGTGCCGAAAAACTCCCTTATTACCGAAACTAAAAGTTTTGGATTTACTAAATCATGAGGCATGACATTGTCAATTTCAACAGCGCTCATTCTTTCAAGAGCGGCCCTTTCCATTCTGACAACACCAATTCTAAATTGATTCTCAACAAGCTCACCAACAGATCTCACTCTTCGGTTGCCAAGATGGTCGATGTCGTCAATTTCTCCTACACCTTCTTTTAAGGCAATTAAAGTTCTCAAGATTTCTATGATGTCTTCTTTTGTTAAAACCGTGTGTGACTCTGCAAGATCTCTGTCTAGTCTTGCATTTAGTTTAACGCGACCAACTTCTGAGAGGTCATATCTTTCATGGTCAAAGAAAATTCCGTTAAAAAGCGCTTCAGCAGATTCAACTGTTGGTGGGTCACCTGGTCTTAGCACTTTATATATATCAATTAAAGCATCTTCGTAGGTTTGGTTTTTATCGGCCATGATGCTGTTGATTAAGCTGGAACTGAAATTAGGCAGATTTGAGCTTAAAATTGAAATTTTTGTGACATCGTGATTATCTAGCACAGTTAGAATTTCGGCGTTAATTTCGTCACCAGCTTTGAAGAAAACTTCCCCAGATTTAGGGTCGAAAATGTCATCGGCCAGTCTGTAGCCGGCTAATTCTTCAGACGGTATTAAAATTTCTTTTAAACCTTCTTTTTGATATTTTTTGGCTAATCTTGGAGTGATTTTTGTTCCTGATTTTGCAATTATTTCAGAGGTTTCTGCATTAATTAGGTCATAGGACAACTTAACTCCACGGAATTTTGCGGGATCAAAGTTAATTTTCCAGAGTCCATCAATTTTTTCGTAATTTTGCTTTACATAGAATGTTGACAATATTTCTGACAGATCCATGCCTAAAGCTCTCAACAAACTTCCTATTAAAATTTTTCTTCTTCTGTCGATTCTGAAATAGATTAGATCTTTAACGTCAAACTCAATATCAAGCCAAGAGCCTCTATAGGGGATGACTCTGACAGAATAAAGGAATTTTCCTGAGCTGTGCGTTTTGCCTCTGTCATGGTCAAAAAATACACCTGGAGATCTGTGCATTTGTGAGACAATCACACGTTCTGTGCCATTTATCACAAATGTTCCATTCTCGGTCATTAATGGGACTTCTCCCATGTAAACATCTTGCTCTTTAATGCCTTTGATTTCTCTGATGTCTGCTTCTTCGTCAATCTCCCAGACAACCAATCTCAATGTCACTTTTAAAGGAGCTGAAAAAGTCACACCTCTTTGCTTGGCTTCTTCAACATCATATTTGGGCTCTTCAAAATTATATTTAACATATTCTAAAGTAGCTGTGCCGGCATAGTCATTAATTGGGAAAACCGAATTGAAAACCGCATGAATTCCGTAATTCGTTCTATTTTCATGTTTTATGTTTTCTTGAAGGAATTGTTCATATGAGTCTTTTTGAATTTCTATGAGATTTGGTATAGAAATCACTTGAGGAATTCGACCAAAACTTCTGCGCAACCTGGTTTTGTGAAAAGGAAAAGAAAGAGATGCCATGTAAAAAAAACCCCATAAGCGTTATATTTTTATATTTTAAGAACCTTCATTTTAAAATCTGAAAGTTTCAAATTGTGAGACTAATCTTCACTTTATTAAGCATTACCTATTAATGCTCTCGTTATTTTCAAAATAAAATAAGAATATGCAAAAAGCTCTAAAGGGCGTTCATAAAAGAAAACGCCCTTTAAAACCTTAAGGCAAGAAAAACTCAGTCTAATTTTACAACAGCACCGACTTCTTCAAGAGATTTTTTCATTTTTTCAGCTTCATCTTTATTAACGCCTTCTTTCACTAAAGCAGGAGCTGCGTCAACTAAGTCTTTAGCTTCTTTTAAGCCTAAACCAGTGATTTCTCTGATTACTTTAATCACGTTGATTTTTTTGTCGCCTGAGTTTTGTAGGAAAACTGTGAATTCAGTTTTTTCTACAGCTGCTTCGGCAGAAGCTGGTGCAGCAGCAGCTACTGCCACTGGTGCAGCAGCAGAAACGCCCCATTTTTCTTCAAGCATTTTAACAAGCTCAGCAGCTTCCATGATTGTTAAAGAAGAGAGTTCTTCAGCAATATTTGACAAATTGGTCATTTTTTACCTCAAATAATAATATTAAAAACAAATTATAATAATCTTTTAGCAAATCTTAAAACAAATCACAAGATATATTTTAAAAAAACTTCAAATTAAAATGGGTTTAATCTTCACTTCTCCGCATAAGCTTTGATGACTCTTGCAATTTGTGAAGAAGGTGCATGCACAACTGAGACAACACCTTTAGCAGGAGCAGAGATAACGGCAAGTAATTTAGCTCTAAGCTCATCAAGCGAAGGTAGCTTAGACAAAACATCAATAGCTGCAGTATCTAAGAGTTTCTTATCAACAACAGCTGCTGTCACCAAAAAACTTTTGTTATCTTTCGAAAAATCAACAAGCTTTTTAGAAGCAGCGACAGGATCTCTAGAAATTGCAATTCCAACAGGTCCAGAAAAATGCGAAGATAATTCTTCATATATTGTTCCTTTAGAAGCAATTTTAGCTAAATTATTTTTTACAATGTTGAAAGTTGCACCAACTTCTCTTAAACTAGAACGTAGCTTAGTCAATTGAGACACTGTCAATCCTTGATAGTGAGTCACAATTACTGTGTTAATCTCCTTATTTTCGAATTTCTCTCTCAAGTCAGCTATCGATCTTTCTTTTTTCTGCTTATCCACTTTAAAAACCTCTTTACTATTTTATCTTTTTATATAAATTGATCATCAACTGGAAAGCACAGAAGATAATTCAAGTTTTAGGGAAATCCCCATGCTAGTTGAAATGTGCGCATATTTAAAATAGGTTCCTTTAGCGCCAGTGGGCTTTGCTTTGCCAATTGCACCAAATAAACCTTTGATGTTCTCAACTAAGCTTTTGTCAGCAAAACTAATTTTCCCAACGCCAGCATGAACAATCCCCGCTTTCTCTGCATTAAACTTAATTTGACCTGCTTTTGCTTTTTGAATTGCACCAGCAATGTCTTTAGTCACAGAGCCAAGTTTTGGATTAGGCATGATGCCTTTTGGACCTAATTTTCTTGCAACTTTACTCACTTTTGGCATCATGTCAGGAGTAGCCACGCAATAGTCAAAGTCATCTCTTCCAGCTAGGATTTCCGCGATCACTTCTTCCGTGCCAATGACGTCAGCGCCGGCTTTTTTTGCTTCTTCTTCCATTTCTGGTGCAACGAAAGCTAAAACTCTCACGGTTTTTCCAAGGCCGTGTGGTGCGTCGAAAACGCCTTTAACGACCTGATCACCATATTTTGGATCGACACCAAGTTTTAAAGCAATTTCGACTGACTCATCGAATTTTGCAAATGCTTTCTCTTTTAAAATTTTGATTGCTTCTTCAAGATTATATGATTTTTCAAAAACCACACCTTCTCTAGCAATTTTCATTTTCTTTGTTGTTTTCATCATTAATCCTCTTTGTTAAATAACCTGAATTCCCATTGACATTGCGCTTCCTGCAATGATTTTGCAGGCAGCTTCAATGCTGTTTGCGTTCAAATCAACCATTTTTCTCTCAGCAATTTCTTTGAGTTGAGCTTTAGTGATTTGGCCAACATAGGCCGCTTTACCAGCTTCTTTTGTGCCTTTGGTGATGTTAGCTGCTTTTTTAAGCAGATAAGTGACCGTTGGCTCACTAACTTGAAATGTGAAGGTTTTGTCTTGATAGGCGGTGACTTTAGTTGGAATTTTTGCCCCTAATTCTTTGCCTTGTGTCGCTGCATTAAAAGCTTTGCAAAACTCCATGATGTTAAGACCCCTCTGACCAAACGCAGTCCCAATTGGTGGGGCTGGGTTAGCTTTTCCAGCTGGAATATGAAGTATGAATTGACTTGTTATTTTCTTTGCCATTTTGATTATTTATACCTTCTCTAAAAATCTATTTAAGTTGCAACACAAAATCATTACATAATATTAAGAAAATTATTTGTAATGTCAATGAGTTTTTTACATTTTTTGTATTTTTTTATTCTTCCTTCATAACTTGAGAATAATCAAGGTCTACTGGGGTTGATCTTCCAAAAATTGACACTAAAACTTTTAGTCTGCTTTTTTCCACATCAACATCTTCAACCATACCAATAAATGATTCAAAAGGACCATCTATTACTTTAACTGCTTCGCCAACTTCAAAATTAACAACAGGCGAAGATGAGCCAACACCTTCCTCTATTTGCTTAATGATTCTGTTAATTTCAAACTCTGAAACCACCGTTGGTTTTTTACCATCTCCAAGAAAACCTGTGACTTTTCTGAGATCTTTAACTAATTTCCAGCTTTCATCGGTTAAATGCATTTTGATTAAAATATAGCCAGGAAATAGTTTTTTTTCAGATTCAACTTTTTTGCCACGCTTCACTTCAAGAACACTTTCAGTTGGCACAAGCATTTGCTCAAAATAGTCAGATAAACCTTTTTTCTTTGCTCTTTCTTCAATTTCCTCAACAACCTTACGTTCCAAGCCAGAAGCTGCATGGATTATATACCAATTATAAGACATATTATTAGCTTGCTCCTATATTCAAGATGAAATTGATCAAATTATATATTATGGCGTCAAATAGTAAGAAAAATGTTGCAAAAACAGAAACCGCCAGTAGAATTGTGATCACTGAATATTTCGTTTCTTTCTTACTTGCCCAGGAAACTTTCTTGATTTCCTGCTTCACTTCATTGAAAAAACTCATTAATTTCTGCATTTTGCCATTTATTTATATAATTAATATCAAATTAAACATACCAACTTCAGATAAAAGTGGCAGGAGCGAAGGGACTCGAACCCCCAACCCCCGGTTTTGGAGACCGGTGCTCTACCAATTGAGCCACACTCCTAGATGATTATGAAGTTTGGTTATGTTGCTTATTTACAATTTTACATAACCAAACTTCAAACACTCATTCTTAAGCAAGGATTTTAGAAACCACGCCAGCACCGACGGTTCTG
>CAYLHV010000008.1:0-77872 GCA_964383745.1 uncultured Rickettsiales bacterium
CGGTGGCTTTGATCTTCCCGTGGATGTAGGCTTCATCGGCTTCTATGCTGATGTTGTCTGCAGTGATTTCCGCTTGATCTTGGATTATCACTTCAGAATCTGGACCAGAAAGGATGATTTCTCCGTTTTTTTCTGTGGCGCTTGTGGCTTCAACATGACCACCTAGATTGATGACCGATTTTACTAGTGATTTCGCACTGTTGATGGTAAGACGCACCGTGCCGCCGGTGATGTTACCTTTTTGGATTAGTGTTTTAGCAGTTTCTGAGGATAAAGAAAGCTTCACCAGCCCTCCCATATCCAAAGTCCAGGTATCTCCCGCCGCTAATGTGATTTTCGCCAGATGACCGGTGATAACACCATTTTGGTAGAGTTTGGGGCTCACGAAGGCTGCTAAGCCATTGGATTGTAATGTTATTTTGCCATTTAGGTGAGTTTCCGCATCGGAGTTGCCGGATATGCTAAAATCCAAATTCCCAGCCATAAAATCACTGTTTTTTATATCCGCGGTAGAGGTGATTATTTTATTTACATCTATATGCGACCCTTCATGAAAAATAATCCCATTTTGATTAACCAACGCCACCCCACCATTAGCCTTAATCGTCCCATGAATCTGAGTTGGGTGCTGCGATTGAACACGATTTAGGATCATAGAATTCGAATTTGGCTGCATAAAATGCACCGCCTCATCCGCCGCAACATCAAAACTCTCCCAATTTATAATTGCTTTGTCGGTCACTTGTTCTATTTGCGTAATCTTACCATTTTGTGTCACATGTGCAACACCAGCAACATTATTCGCTCCCATAGGCGCCGCAAACACCTCAATCCCCATAAAACAATAAGAAACCAGCCAGCATATTAGCTTCTTATTCGCTCTCTGAATCCTCTCAATTTGGCGTTTTTTGTATTGAATTATATACATATTTCCTCCCTGGATATGTAACAATATGTATATGGTATCATTTAGGGGTTAATGAATGGTTAATTTTTGCATTATTTTGCTGGGATTGTTAAATTGATTTTGGGTTGTGGTGGGATTTGGGGTAAACTAACCTCTGGTTTGCCGCGCCTTTGGCTCGCAATGACGATTTTAGGAGGCTCGCTGGGAAGAATATGTTGGGGAGGAATTTGGAGGAGGACTTGCGGGTGATGAAAATGGGGTTAGAAGGAGGAGCTTGCGATTATGGGGTTTTAATTATATGCGATCTTTTTGCTATGATTTTACAATCAAAAAGTTTCGTAACATAAATATTTTCCAATTATAGATTGAATTTTAAATTGGTTTTTAATATAATTATTTACAGGTTAGATCATTTTTAGATTTTATGGAGGAATTTCAATGATTTCCGGTTTACCAATCCTAGCTTTAATGAAATCAGCAATGACTCATGCAACTGAGCGACAAAAAACCTATACTAACAATGTCACAAATGCTAATACTCCAAAATTTAAGGCAAAAGAAGTTGAGGAATTTAATTTAAAAAGAAGCCTTAAAGGACAGAGGCGTGTGGCTGCTTTCAGAACGTCCGACATGCATTTGGAAGGAACGGTTCCAAGATCAGGTTTCAAAATCTTTAAAGACCCAATTGCAGCTGAAATGTCACCTGATGGTAATAATGTTAATTTGACAGAGCAATCTTTGAAACTTTCTGAGACTAATAATGACTATCAACTGGTGACAGGGGTTTACAGAAAAATCAGTGGAATTCTCAAGGCAACAATTGGAGAAAAATGAAATGAAACAAAAATTTCTCCTATTTTTGCTCCTTTCTTCTTCAGCTTTTGCTGGTGAAAGAGTGATTTTGAAATCACGTCAGGAAAGAGATAATTTAATTGCTGCACAGAGAATTGCTGCAGCTGGCATGAGAGTGCAAGGAGAAAGATTGAAAATTGTTTCTCAAAATATTGCAAATGAATTCTCAACAGGACAAGACCCTGAAGATGAGCCATATCGCAGAAAGGTGATTTTGTTTGAAAATAAATTTGATAAAAAATCTGGCGATCAAATGGTGAAAGTGAAGAAGATGGATGTCGACAAAAAAACGCCATTGAAAGTTGTTTACGAACCAAGCCACCCAGCTGCAAATGACAAAGGCTATGTGGCCTACCCAAATGTTGACCGGCTGATTGAGGACATGGACGCACGTGAGTCCCAGAGAAGCTATGAAGCGAATCTATATAATATTGACTTGGCAAAAAATATGATGTTAAAAACAATCGATTTATTAAGGTAGAAAAATGACCACAACTAAATTAATGGCCTCAAATGCTTATAATAAAATGATGGGTTTAGATGTTGCAAGGTCTGATTCTAAATCCAGTCTTCCTGCAGCCTATAAAATTGGCAAAAGCAATTTCCTGCGCTCTCTTGAGGCAACAAATTCTGCCATGCAAACTGGCTCAATTGCAGCGCCAAAAAAATCCTCTCTTGGAGTTGGTGATTTGATCATGGAAAATCTCAGTAAAGTGAGAAACTCCCTGAATGCCTCAGAAAAAGTCAGCGCGAAATCTTTAGTGAAAGAAGCAAGTCTAGTCGATGTCATCACCTCTTTAAATGAAGTTGACGTCATGGTCAGAACCATGATCAAAATGCGCGACACAGTGATTAACTCATATAATGACATTTTGAAAATGCCAATGTAGGGACTTATGGAATATGGTGAAATCATTGACATTAGTAGGCTTGCAATTTTCACTCTGATGAAAATTTCCGCTCCAATTTTGGTTCTTTCTTTAGTCGTTGGTTTGCTGATTTCACTTTTTCAAGCTCTCACACAAATTCAAGAAACAACCTTATCTTTTGTGCCGAAAATCATGGCCGTTTTTCTTTCTCTCATCATTTTCATGCCTTATATTCTTGATCAAATGCAGGTTCTGATGGATAAAATTAACGCATTCATGATTGGGGCATGATCAGATGCAATATGAATCACTAAATGAATTCCTGTCCTATGCTTCATTTTCAGCTTTTCTCATTTTCTGTCGCACTGGAACAATCATCATGCTTTTTCCTGGGATTGGTGAATATTATGTCTCTGGAAGAATGAGATTACTTTTTGCAATGTCTTTTGCTCTCCTAATGGCGCCTGTTTTGCAGGAAAAGATCCCACCTCTTCCACATTCCATTGCTGAATTAAGCATTTTATTAATCTCAGAAATCTTCGTTGGTTTTTTCTTCGGCATTTTAACAAGAATTTTGCTCTCAGTCACTCACATCACAGGCATGATCATTGCCGCACAATCAGCTCTTTCTGCAGCAACTTTGTTTGACGCTAATCAAGGAGCGCAAGGTGCAATTGTAGGTAATTTTTTCTCCGCTCTTGTAATTGTTTTAATTTTTGCAAGTAACATGCATCATGTGTTCATCGGCGCCATTTTTGACAGTTATAATATATTCACCCCTGGGGATTTTTTAAGTGATGATTCTGAAATTTTGAAAGGGCCAAAAAACACAATAGGTGACATGGCATATGCATTAATTCACGTTTTTAATGAATCTTTCAATCTTTCATTTAAACTTTCATCGCCATTCATTGTGGTGGGTCTGGTGATGTTTTTGGCTGGCGGCATTTTGTCAAGATTAATGCCATCTATGCAAATTTTCTTCATCATCACACCTGCGCAAATGCTGCTCAGCTTTTTCATCATCATGATCACAATTTCTTTCTTAATGGAAAATTATTTGGAACATATCACTGAGACAATTCTTGGTATATTTAATTCTGAATATTAAGGAGAAGAGAAATGGCTGAAGAAAATGAAGATGAGTCACAGAAAACCGAAGAAGCAACCGAACGGCGCCTTGAGGAAGCGCTCAAACAAGGTAACATTCTTCAATCTAAAGAAGTGACGAATTTTTTCATGATTCTGGCCTTACTGGTCACAATTGCCATTCTTGCACCAATGATGAGCAAGTCTTTGACTTTCAATTTGAGAAAATATATTGAGATGTCCTATCAATATGACATGAATTTGGAGAATATTGGAGAAATTCTAAAAATCATCATCTTCGATTTTATTAAAATTGTGATCATGCCATTAACAATTGGTTCTGTGGCAGCAATCGGGGCCTATTTATTACAACAAGGACGTTTTATTTTTTCATCTGAATCAATGAAACCGAAACTCAGCAAAATATCTCCAACAGCTGGATTAAAGAGGCTTTTCTCAATGAAATCTTTAATGGAATTTTTTAAAGGAATTCTTAAAATTGTGATTGTCAGCATTGCATGCTATTCTGCAATCAGCGGGAAGCTGAATAATGTTAAGCAATTGCACGATTTTAGCGTGGCTGGAATCATGGCATTCCTCATGGATCTTTCAACTAACATCATCATTGCAGCAGCAATTGTGACTGCATTTTTAGCGGGGATGGACTATTTCTATCAAAGATTCGAATATTATAAATCTCTCAGAATGTCCCGCCAAGAAATTAAAGATGAATATAAGCTTGCAGAAGGAAGCCCTGAAATTAAAGCTAAATTGAGAAAATTACGTCAAGAAAAATCAAGACAAAGAATGATGGCTTCTGTGCCCAAAGCCGACGTCATCATCACCAATCCAACACATTTTGCAATTGCGCTGAAATATGACCCCGAAGAAATGGAGGCACCAGTCCTACTTGCTAAAGCACAAGATCACATGGCACTTCAAATGAGAGAAATCGCTAAAAAGCATGACATCATCATCTATGAAGACCCGCCACTTGCAAGAATCCTTTTCGCAACAATGGAACCAGATGATGAGGTGCCTGTAGAGCATTATAAAGCAGTGGCTGAAGTAATCAAATTTGTTTTCGACAAAAAGAACATTAAAAAAAGGAAAAAGGTGAATGGTTAAGAGCGGATGCTTGCTTTATATAAATCAGAATATGTGGAATTTGGGAGCTTTATTAGTATTTCATGCGTCCCAGATTCAATGATTTCTCCATATGACATGACATTTATTAAGTCGGAATTTTTAATGGTGGAAATTCTGTGGGCGATGATTATGGTTGTGCGGTTTTTCCTAAAATCTTTGATGAATTCATGAATTTTCATTTCCGTGACAGAATCAAGAGCTGATGTGGCTTCGTCTAAAATGAGAATTTCTGGATTTTTTAGAATGGCCCTGGCGATGGAAATTCTCTGCCTCTGACCACCCGAAAGCCTCATGCCGCCTTGCCCTGCATTTGCTTGATAGCCCCCTGGAATTTCCATGATGAATTCGTGAGCACAGGCTATTTCAGCAGCTTTAATCACCTCCTCTTTCGTTGCATTTGGGTTCCCATAGGCAATATTGGCAAAAATTGTGTCATCAAGCATCATGCTTTCTTGCGTCACAATGCCAATGAATTGTCTCAGTGAGGCAATTTGAATGTCTTGAATTTTATGATCATTAATCAAGATTTCTCCTTTTGAAAAATCAAAGAAATGCAAAAGCAAATTCACAATTGTTGATTTTCCTGAACCAGAAGAGCCAACGAAGGAAACCATTTGGCCTGTTTCAACTTGAAAATTCACATTTTTTAAAACATCACCAGCGCCATAGGAGAAATGTAAATTTCTGCATGAAATTGAGGCTTGGTCAGTTTTTTGCAAAATGATGGCATTAGGTGAATCAGTGATTTGTGGCGCAACATCGATGATTTGGAAAAATCTTTCCGCAACCGCCAAACCTTCTTGCAGATTATTATTAAGCTCAGCAAGATTTTTAAGAGGCCTGTAAGCTGCAATGAAAGCAGCTAAAAATGTTACAATATTACCAGGCGTGACCGTTCCATCAATGACTTTCGCGCCACCATAGATTATGACAAGCGCAATGGCAATGCCGCTCAGCATGTCAGTCAGAGGCGAAGTGATTGAGTCAGCTCTGATGGATTTTAAATATAGTTTCAGAATTTCATCAACAATTTTTTTGGCACGCTGAATTTCAAATTTTTCCTGCAAATAGGCTTTGATTAGGCGTATGTTCGAAAAAGAATCATCAAGTTTGGCTGTGTAATTCTCAAGCTCTTCTTGCGTATTATATGATATTTTACGGATTTTTTTGCCAATTTTAATTAAAGGGAAAATTGTGAGAGGGAAAACCGTGAAAACCAGCAAAGCAAGGGTGGCATTTTGGTAGAACATTAAAATGATGAGGAAAATGACCGTGAAAATTTCTCTCGCCATGCCGGTTAAAAAATCTGACACAGCAATTCTCACTAAAGTCATGTCATTAGTGAAGCGCGACAGAAGTTTTCCACTAGGAAATTTTGACAGAAAGCCAATGTCAGAATAAATTAAATGCTCATAAAGCTGCATTTGCATGTCCACAACGACTTTTTGACCAATGAATTTAATGGAATAGTTTTGAAAATAGCTTGCAATTGCTTTAATGATTGAGATCACTATGATTGAAGCCGGAACCCAAATTAGCATTTCCTGGTCTTTTTTCAGCAAAATATCATCAAGAACATTTTTGATCATGGCAAAAAGCAATGTGCTGGTGGCAGCAACAATGATCATTGAAAAGACAGCTAAACAAATTCTTTTTTTATGTGGAACCAAAAAATTTGAGACGAGTCTCCTGAAAATTGGTGACGAAAAATGATGAATAAAACTTTTTTTGAATAAAGACATTTAATGTTTCTTTCAGCTTCCTGCAACTGTCATTTCTTGGATCAAAATTGTTGGAGCATTAGTCCTGAATTTAAATTCTAAATCATCAGCAACAACAATATTTTTAAACATTTCAGCGATGTTTGAAGCAATGGTCACATTATGCACGGCTTTTGTGATTTTTCCATTTTCAATGAGAAAGCCTTCTGCGCCTTTGCTAAAATCTCCATTCAGCAAGTTCGACACGCCAGATGAAATTTCTGTCACATAGAAACCTTTCTTCACACCAGCAATTAAATTTTGTTTCGAAATTTTTCCATTTTCGATATATAGATTACTTGTCGAAGGAGTTGGAAGTGAGGTCAAACCCTTGGATGCGCTGGCGTTTGATTTCAAACCTAATTTAGCTGCTGATTTTAAATCAAGCAACCAATTAGCTAAAACTCCATTTTCAATTAAAAACTTCTTTGAAGTTCTCAACCCCTCCCCGTCGAAATGCCTTGAACCAGAGCCACGTTTCATCAATGGGTCATCAATGATATTCAAATTCTCTGGAAAAATTTTATGCCCCATTTTATCTTTCAAAAAACTCATGCCAAGCGCAATTCTGGCACCATTAATTGCAGCGCTGAGCATTCCTGGAATTTGCTTTGAAACTTTAGGGTCAAGAATTACAGGCATTTTCCCGGTCTTAATTTGCACTGGGTTTAATCTTGCAACAGCATTTGCTGCAGCAATTTCTCCAATGAATTTTGGTTTTTTTAGATCTGCAAAAAAAACTCTCGAATCACCTTCATAGGCAGTTTGCATTTCATCATTTTTTCCGGCAATCACTGAAGCGCCACAGCTAAATGAAGATTGTTTGCCATGGTTATAAAAATTTTCTGAAGAAGCGAAGTGAAATTCCGTTTCTCCAAAACTGGAAGAAACAGAGTCAATGTTAGTGATGAGTTTGTTTTGCAAGGCTGCATCTTCAACCTCCATGCTCATTTCCAACAATTTGGCTGGATTGCAAGTGGTTTTGTCAAACAGCTCAAGATCAATAAATTCGTTAAAGACCATGTCTTTTTTTGCAAAAATGAGCTCAGGATCTTTAGGCATGTTTTTCGCAACATCAATGGCTCTTTGAATGGCCAAATCAATGGATTTTTCTGAGAAATCACTCGAAGAAACCATGGCTTGCGCGCCGTCAACAACAACTCTCAACCCAAAATCTTTGTTAGTTGATTCCTCCATTTCTTCAAGTTTCTGGCCCCTCACCGAAACCGCAACGCCATGGCTTTTGCTGAGAACAGCTTCCACATGGTCAGCTCCGCATTTCTTGCTTTTTTCAATGATTCTCTCTAGAAAATCTCTTCCTTCATTTAACATTTTCAACTCCCCTCCCAAGTTGTTAAGCGCTCACGCAATTTCTAAAATTTCATTAGCAAATTTTTCAATGTCGGCTGTTTCTTGAATTGAAGTGAATTTTGCATTTCTGTCAATTCTCTTGCCAAGTCCAGCAAGAACTGTTCCAGCGCCGACAGAAACAAACTCTGTCACACCTTTGGAAAGCATGAATTCAACCGATTCTTGCCATCTCACAGTGCCCGAAACTTGCTCCACTAGAGCTTTTTCGATTTCTTTTGGGTC
Organism: uncultured Rickettsiales bacterium; assembly: GCA_964383745.1. GTDB lineage: Bacteria > Pseudomonadota > Alphaproteobacteria > Rickettsiales > CAYLHV01 > CAYLHV01. Next base: position 8,220 of record CAYLHV010000008.1, read on the forward strand.
TGTGATGTCTGAAGCAAGAACATTTGCAACAAGAGAAATTTGTGGCTTTTTAATTTGAATGTTCCTTAAAGCCTCAATGATTGGGCCTTTTGCAGGCTCCATCAAAGCTGAATGGAACGGGGCGCTCACTGAAAGTGCAACAGCTTTTTTAGATTTCTCTCCTGCAATTCTGATGGCGTCTTTGATTGCTTGCACATGGCCACTAATGACAATTTGACCAGGGCAATTAATGTTAGCAACTTGACAAATTTGATCATCTTTGAAGCAAGATTCTGCATCATTTATTGATTTAACTTCTGCGATGATTTCATTAACTTCTTCTAAGTTGCAGCCAATCATTGCGGCCATGAGCCCTGAACCGACTGGAGCTGCAATTTGCATTGCTTTTCCTCTGATTCTCAAAATTTTTGCTGCTTCTGTGATTGAAATTGCATTTGCTGCCGCAAGCGCTGAAAATTCACCAAGAGAATGTCCAGCAACAAAGGACGCTTGATCTTTTAGGGAAATGCCAAATTCTTTTTCCATCACTTTAACAATGGCCATTGAGACAGCCATGAGTGCCGGTTGGGCATTTTCTGTTAAAGTCAGCTTTTCTTCTGGTCCGTAAAATATGATGTGAGACAATTTATGATTTAAAGCCTCATCAACTTCTGCAAAAACATTTGCAGCAACTTTAAACTCATTAGACAGATTCCTGCCCATTCCAACAAATTGTGACCCTTGACCTGGGAAGATGAAAGCTTTTTTCATTTTTATCTACTCTCTAAAATTAAAATTATAAATATAAGATAAATCATCAAAATGATATAATTCTCTGGTTGAAATTACAATATGTATGTTATATACTTTCTAACAGCCTTGTAATCAAGTTATATTTTAAAATACAAACAACTTTAACAATTCTAAAAGTTATGTTGCTTTATCAGTAAATATTTGATTTTACTTACATTTTAAAGCTAACAAGCAAACTATTATGCTCATGGTACATGATTTAAAAACAAATTACAAAGAAAAAATGCTTAAGAAATATACAATTTTATCTAAAAGTTCAATATCCACACAGAATCTCACTCGGCTTTATCTTGTTAACTCATTGATTATCATCTTTTTTCTCCTAACATTCTGCCTTCAAAACTCACTGGCTCATGAAAAAAGCTTTTTTTCTCCAGCTGAAATGAAGCTAATTAAAAAGGCAATTTCTCTTGCTGATGAGAAAAAATGGCAGCAAGCTCTTGAAATTACAGAAAAAATCCCTGACAGCACCGCTCAGCAAAGCATTTTATGGATGAAATTCACTGATGGGGAAAATTTAAAAGATGATTTAAGTGAAATTAAAAATTTCTTCCTCAAGCACCAATCTTGGCCAGATAGTCATCTCATGAGAAATAAAATTGAGCTCATGATTCAGAGGGAATTCAGGCATGATCATGGCAAAAGCAAGCAGATTGATGCGGTCATCAGCTGGTTTAATAAATTCCCCCCAAAAACCGCGGAAGGTGAGCGGACATTTGCTGAGGCCAAGATCCTGAAAATCTCAAATTTGGGACATGCTTCGCTCACTGCAGCTCAAAAAGACCAAATTAAAAAAATGATTCAACATACCTGGATTAATGGGAATTTTGATATTCACGAACAAAGGGTTTTTCTTGCGAAATATCAAAAATATTTGACCCATGCAAACCATGTTGCAAGAATTAATAATTTGCTTTGGCAGAAAAAAACCACCCAAGCAAAAGAGCTTTTCAGCAGCATCAGCAAACCTTGGCAAAGTGTTTTTCGTGCGAGACTTGCAATGATTGAGAAAAAAATTTCTATCTCTAAAGAATTTAACGCCATTCCAAAAAATCTTCGCAATGACCCTAATTTGATTCATGACAGAGTCGCATGGAACTATTCTCAAGAAAATTTTGATAAAGCTCTGGAATTGATGCAACATGTTAAACATGCAATGCCAAAACAAGCGCAATGGTGGAAATTAAAAAAATCCATCATCAGAGATTTAATTGAGAAACAAAAATTCAAACAAGCCTATCATCTCGCTTTTCATCATCATAACACCAAACCAGAAGATAAAGCAGAGGCTCAATGGCTTTGCGGTTGGCTCTCTTTAAGATTTCTACATGACTCAAAAAAAGCCTATACACATTTCTATCATCTTTATGAAACTGTTAAACTTCCAATCAGCAAATCTCGTGCAGCTTATTGGTCTGGAAGAGCCGCTGAAGATGATCATAATAAAGAAGTCTCTTTGAAATGGTATAATGTTGCTGCAATGCATCCTGACACTTTCTATGGCCAGTTAGCACAAATGAAGACATCAGGCCATGACAGAGTCAGACTCGCTGCCGCACCGAAAATCACAACGCAAGATTTTGATGCATATTCAAAAAATAAAATGCTCAAAATCGCCTATATTTTTTCTGAAGTTGAAAAATATAGTTTCGCAAGAAAATTCGTACATCAAGCCGTTAGTGACGCAAAAACAAAAGGTCAAATTGAACTCATCACCAGATTTGGCACTAAAATTGGGAAATTGAATTTGTCTGTGGAAGCTTCTAAGAAAGCCAGTTGGAAATATGGAGAACTCACTGAAAATGGCTATCCTGTGATTAAAAATTTCTCACAATTCAACGCAAATGGGCTTGAAGAACCTCTGGCGCATGCTATCATTCGCCAAGAAAGCTTGTTTGACACAAATGCTCTCAGCCCCGCAGGAGCCATGGGACTCATGCAACTCATGCCACAAACGGCAAAAGTGACAGCTCAACAAATGAATTTACGCTATTCTCTGGAGAAATTGAAAAAAAGCCCGGCAATGAATCTGAAAATTGGCTCTTTTTATTTAAAACAACTTGTTGACGAATGGAATGGCTCCTATATTTTGGCCATCGCTTCTTATAATGCTGGCCCACATAATGTTAAAAAATGGATTAAGAAATTTGGCGATCCGAGAAAAAAACATAATGTGGAAAGCGTGATTGATTGGATGGAGCTGATTCCATTCTATGAAACCAGAAATTATGTGCAAAGAGTCATGGAAAATCTACAAGTCTATCGCTCAATCATGAAACAAGATAAAATTGGCACCATTTTGATCAATCAAGATCTGACTTTGAGAGGGCAAATTAAATGATTAGGAAAATTAAAAAAGGTAATCCTAGGCTGTGAGTTTCCCTCATTCGTCATAGCAAGAGCGTTATAAGTACAAGAACTTTTTTAATGTCAACCCTGAATTGAATCTCCCCAATTCGTCATTGCGAGCCAAAGGCGAGGCAAACCAGAGTGATGTTAACTTCCGCACGAAAAAATAACACTAGATTGCCGCGCCTTTGGCTCGCAATGACGGAGACGGGAGGCCTCTCGCGGGTGATGAAATAGGGAACCTTTACAGCAATGACGTATGTGAGGAATTAGCGCAAAGATGGAGCATGAAAACCGAGTGGGTGGACTCAAAACCTCACTCAAACTCCGCGCCCTTGTTGGGAAGAAGCTGCTTTTTGCTCTTCTTCCACATGTGCCTTATACTCATTCCAAGGCCGCATTTTTTTCACTCCAGACGCCCTTGTTCCTTCACGTTCACCCATAGCAGAAGCATCTCTTTTCACCGAAAGTCCAAGTTTGACCAACAGACCTTCCTCAATATCTTTCTCTTGCTGTAAAAGAGCAGCATGACTGGAGCTTACTTTGTCTTCGTCATTGACATCATTGCTCCAATCTTTAACATTTTGAGCTGTTGTCAGAAAATCATGATTCACAAAATCCAAAGCAAATTGAACATCATCCATGGACATCTTGCCATTTTCATCCAAAATCTTCTTAATTCTCTTAAAAATATCCTCTATAGTTTCGCCTTCAAAAGATCCGGAACCGATTATCGCATCAAATTTCGTAGCATTAGGAGCAGCTTTCCCAAAAAAAAGTTCCTTACTCATAGCCTGATAACCAATCCTATTCTCAAATTTCTGCATCTCTCTAACACAAAAATACCCCTTAGGCCCTTTTCCAAATATCTGAGAAGCCTGCCTATAAGTATTTTTCAATAAATCATTACTCTCTTCCTTCAAATCACCATCTTCACGATCATCCAAATATAACCAGCCTCTAAGCTCATCCTCAGCACGCTTAAGCACATGCAACAAAATTCGACGATTCAACGAAGCCTGACATTTCACTTCGTCACGCACAAAATCCTCCTCCTCTTTCACCTTAGCTAAATCACCTTCCGTAAGTTCTTTTTTCGACCATAAATCCGCAGAAATCCTCGCCTTCCACAAAATCTTCTCAACATTCTCATCAGTCGCAAAATCAAGGGCAGTTTTTCCATCTCGATCTTGAGCATAAATATCAGCCGCATTTGCAATTAATATCTCTACAACATCTGCATGCCCTTCTCTACAAGCAACCATCAAAGCGGTCTGAGCATAAAAACCCCTATTATTAACATCAGCCCCTTTTGCAGTCAACATCCCAACAACTTCGATATTTCCTTTCTGAATAGCATATATCAAAGGACTCCTTCCCTCGAAATCCAGAGCATTAACATTCACATTGCTTTCAATTAATATTTTTGCAATTTCCGTGCGCCCTTTATCAATAGCCAACCACAAAATAGTATGTCCATCGTCATCCCCGATTCTATCATCACTAATATCCGCCTTTGCGTCAATCAACATTTTTACAATTTCTGCGCATCCACTCCTGACAGCGCACATCAAAACAGTTTCATTATGACTGTAGCCGTCTTCTTTTTCAGCTCTACTATTGACATTCGCCTTTTTCTGAATTAACATTCTTACAATCTCTACATATCCTTTCTCAACAGCAAATATTAATGCAGTAGGTCCACATATAGATCTATCATTAACATTCGCCCCATGCCGAATCAGCATTCTTGCAGTGTCTAAGTGCCCACGGTCAACGGCACGCATCAAAGGAGTGATAGTAACCCCTTCTTTGTTATCATTAACATCCGCCCCATGCTGAATCAGCATTCTCGCAGTTTCTGTATGTCCACTTTCAATAGCTACTTCTAAAGCATCAGAGACTTCTAGATACTCTAAAGCATTACAGATTTTTAGATACTCCTCTATCTTGTCTTGAAAATCTGCTCTGCCTCTAACATCTGCTCCGCCTCTAATCAATATTTTTGCAGTTTCTGTATGTCCATTTCCACTAGCAAGAACCAAAGCCTTAGTTAGAACATCAACATCCCAAGGCTTTATCTTCAAGAAACACTCCACCTTCTCCACATCACCTTTACAAGCTGTAGCAATAAACAATTCTTCAACTTCCATTTTATATACTCCTTAAATAAATTTTCCCTAAAACATTAACACAACACAAGTTAAAAGTCAAGTAAAAATATTTACCATTTCTTCACCTTTTAAATAATATAATAAATTCAAAGAGTTATCAATAAATTTTGATGTTGATCAGATCTTCCAACACAAGCTGATCATGGTGACTCCATTCTGCACAAAAAGATTTTTGGTTTTGCAAATAATGCGTTTTAAATGCAGCGATGGTTTCTAGAAAATTTTGCTCAAGAAATTCTGGGGAATAGCCAAATTTTGTAAGAGCTTTTTTGGCTTTTTGAATTTCTTCTTCAGTGGAGTAAATGAAATTTTCTGATTGAGATAAATCAATTTTTGACATGATGCCAAAACCATGCTTTGCAAGAAGTGACCAGTCAAAATGAGGACCAGGGTCTTTTTTGCGCAAAGGCGCAATATCTGAGTGACCAAGAAACATGTGAGTCTTGATTTTAAAATGAGATTTTAATTCAGAAAGCAAAGCAAGAAGAGATTTCATGGCCGCGGCAGAAAATTCCTCCTTGCCATCATTTTCAATTTCAATCCCAATGGAAGAATGATTTAAAGAATGCTGACCATCCCAAAAGCTGACCCCCGCATGCCAGGCTCTTTTTTCTGGCGGCACCAGAGAAAAAATCTCTCCAGTTTTTGCAATGAGAAAATGCGCACTGACCTTTGATTCAGCAGAACACAGAATGTTGATTGAGTCTTGTAAATTTAACTCAGTATAATGCAAAATGACTGAGGAAATGTCCGCTTCTCTGTCGTCATGATTTGCAGCTGAATGTTGATGATTCAAAGGCAAATCAGATTTAAACATTTTGCAGACACTCCCTCTTCTTTAAGAAAATTACGCTTCTTCTTTTTCTTCAACAAAAGATTCAACCTCTTCCGAAGCATCTGTGTCATTTTCAAGCAAGTCCATTTTCACTAAAGAAACACGAATTTTTGCTTCAATTTCTGCAGCAACTTTTGGATTTGCTTTCAAGAAACTTTTCACATTTTCACGCCCTTGGCCAATTTTTGCCCCATTATAGGAAAACCAAGCGCCTGATTTTTCAATGATCGATGCTTTGACGCCCAAATCAATGATTTCACCTTCTTTTGAAACACCTTCACCATACATGATGTCAAATTCAGCAACTTTAAAAGGCGGGGCAACTTTGTTTTTCACAATCTTGACTCTTGTTTGATTTCCAACAATTTCTTCTTTGTCTTTAATGGCGCCAATTCTGCGAATGTCAATTCTCACTGAAGCATAGAATTTAAGGGCATTACCACCAGTTGTTGTTTCTGGACTTCCAAACATCACACCAATTTTCATTCTGATTTGGTTAATGAAAATAATCATGCAATTTGTTCTTGAAAGTGAACCAGTGAGTTTACGAAGCGCTTGGCTCATTAGCCTTGCTTGGAGCCCCATGTGTGAATCACCCATTTCACCTTTAATCTCGGCTTCTGGCACGAGAGCAGCCACACTGTCAACCACCAACAAATCAATGGCACCTGAGCGAACCAAAGTGTCAGCAATCTCAAGAGCTTGCTCCCCAGTGTCAGGCTGAGAGATAATGAGCTCATCAATTTTCACACCAAGTTTTCTTGCATAGACCGGGTCCAAAGCATGCTCTGCGTCAATGAACGCACAAACACCGCCTTTTTTCTGCGCTTCAGCAATTGCTTGCAAAGTTAAAGTAGTTTTTCCTGAGCTTTCAGGACCGTAAATCTCAATGACGCGGCCTTTTGGAAGACCACCAACACCAAGAGCAAGGTCAATGGAGAGTGAACCAGTTGAGATCACGTCAATGTCAATTGCTGGCTTTTGGCCAAGCTTCATGATTGAGCCTTTACCGTAATTTTTTTCAATTTGAGCAAGTGCAGAGTTTAATGCTTGTGTTTTATCCATTTAAAATACCTATATAAACATTTTATGAATCAAATAATTGGCCATTCACTAGTTTTGAACAGCAATCACCATTTCTATGTTGCCATTCTATTTCAAATTTTACCTCTTTGTAAAGTATTAAATCATCCTTACTAGTGTTTTTTTAAAAATCAAGTCCCATATATTTATATTTCTCTGGATCATCTTGCCAATTTTCTTTCACTTTTAAAAATAAAAATAAATGAACCTTCACTCCTAAGACAGACTCCAACTCTTTTCTGGCGGCATGACCAATTTTTTTTATCATCTCACCATTTTTCCCAAGAACAATCATTTTATGGTTTTCTTTTGACACAAAAATGATTTGATGCACTTTAATGTCTCCATTATCAAATCTTTCATAATGTTCAGTTTCAACCGTGATGCTGTAAGGCAATTCTTGATTCAGCCTCATGAAAAGTTTTTCTCTCACAATTTCCGAAATCAGAAATTTTTGCGGCACAGAGGAAATTTCATCCTCCGGATAGTGCCATGGACCTGGAGGGGCAATTTCGCAGAGATATTGCTTGAACAAATCAATGCCCGTTCCTTTGAGAGCAGAAATTAGAATGATTTTGTCAAACACGCCATGCTCATCAAATTTTTTCACAATTTCTTCCAAATTGAGGCCAGATTTCTTCTTTAACATGTCCATTTTATTCACAAGAAGAATGATTTTTTTATTTTTCTTTTTTAAATTCTCAATCACAATTTCAGAATTATCACAAAATCCTTTAGTAACATCAACAATCATGGCATAAACATCCACATCTTCGACTCCGCGCCAGGCACCTCTCACAATGGCTTTTTCAAGATTTTTGCTTGATCTGGGAGTGAAAATTCCTGGAGTGTCGACGAAAATTAATTGGCAATCATCCATAATCGAAATGCCGTTAATGACCGTCCTTGTTGTTTGCACTTTTGGCGTCACAATTGAGATTTTTTGTCCAACTAACGCATTAATCAGAGTTGATTTACCAACATTAGGTGCGCCAATCAGGCCAACTAATGCACATTTTTGATTTTCCATTTTCACTTTCCTGCTTGTTTAATTAATTCTAACATTTTTGTGGCAGCTAATTTTTCTGCAATTTTTTTTGAAACCCCTTCCGCCGAACATTTGATGATTTTACCTTTGATGGACAGGGAAACTTCAACTTCAAAAATTGGCAAATGTGCTGGACCAGAAGAGTTAATCACCTCATAGATCGGTTTCATTTTAACAAATTTTTGGCTCCATTCTTGCAAAGCTGCTTTTGAATCTTTTGGAGCAATCGTTAGGCTTAATGCTTTTTCAAACCAAAATCTTCCAATGAATTTTTTGGCATTTTCAAATCCAGAATCAACATAGATTGCGCCAATCAAAGCTTCAATGAGATTTTCTAAATTACTCTCATTCAGCCTCCCCCCACAATTTTCCTCTCCTGTTGTCATGGAAAGAAATTTTGCAAGTCCAATTTCCCTCGTGATTTCTGCCAAATTCTCTTTACAAACCAAAGTTGAACGCCTTCTGGCTAGCTCTCCCTCTTTTTCATGCGAGAAATTCAAAAACAAAAATTCAGTGATCACTAAATTCAAAACTGCATCTCCCAAAAACTCCAGCCTTTCATTATCTTTCACGTTTTTAATATAAGAAGAAACATGTTTTAAACTTGGGTGGCTCAATGCCTCTTCTAGATTTGCTATATTCCTAAATTCATAGCAAATGATTTGCTGAATTTCTGTGACTTCCTTTTCTGCAATGATGGGACTTCTTTTCATTTTTCAAACTTCTTGCATTGGTTCTAAAATGCTTTTCACAAAAGGAATTGTGACTGCTCTTTTTTCATTCATTGCTGCCATGTTGATTTTCATCACCACATTTTCAATGGCCTGAAATGACCTCTCCATTCTGGTCAGCAGAAAATTCACCACATCATTTCCAACGCGGAGGTTCAGGTCGCTGAATCTTTTAAACAGAATGCTTTGCATGAGTTCAGAATCAGGCTCTTCAATTTCAAAATGCATTAAAGATTTCATACGAGACTCTAAATCAGGCAATTTAAAATTAAACTGACTCAAAGGAAATTCAGAAGTGATGAGCAAAAATTTTTTCTCTTCCACACAAAGATTAATTAAATGAAGCAAGAAATTTTCATTAAAAGAGTTTGGCAAAAGATTTTCGATGATGAAAGATTCTTTTTCTTTAAACTCAGAAATGATTTTATCAATTGCTGTGTCATTTTCTGCCAGCTCTTCGTTAATGAGCTGAAAATCGAGCAAAGCAGCTTTTGTTTGATCTTGCCAAATTTTTGCCAAATGAGTTTTGCCAGAAAATTTCTTGCCGAATAAAAAGACAATATTTGAATATCTCCCACCATTCCAACCTTCTGGCCATTGAGACAGATAGTTATATATTTTCTCATTAGAAGGTGAGACAAGGAAATTTTCAACTTCAAAATTTTTTCCAAAATCAAACTCGAAAGAATATTGCGTCATTTTCCCACATTCTTTAAATTAGAATTTAAGTAGAAGTTGCTGTGAAAATATTTCTTCAGGCAGAATGAAATCAAAACAGACAAAATTGTCATGACAGGCACTGCAAGTAGCATTCCAGAAAAACCTAACAAATTTCCACCAAGGAATGTTCCAAAAAGAAGCCACACAGCGTGAATGCCAATTCTATCGCCAATGATTTTTGGCGTTAAAATAAAAGATTCCACCACATGCCCAACCACAAAAACCATCATCACCATATAGATTTTTTTAACATCATCAAATTGCAAAATCGCCACCACTAAAGCTGCCGAAACGCTAAACACCAATCCAACATAGGGAATGAAGCAAATGAGACCGGCTGTAATTCCAATGAACAAACTGAAATTAAGACCTAAAATGCTTAACATGATGCAATAATAGGCCCCCACAAGAAGACAAACAAGAGACTGACCTCTGATGTAGGCAGAAAGTTTATGGTCAATTAGAGAGATTTGTTGCAAAATCTCATTCATATTTTGTTTGGGAAGCATTTTTTTAAGAAAATTTGTGATTCTTGGAAAATCTCGTAAAATGTAAAATGAAATGATTGGCGTGATGAGAAACAAAGAGATGACATTAATGATTGCCATGCCAGATCGCCAAATTCCTTGCAAAAAATCAGCGGCAATTTTAAAAGAGCCATTTGAAAAACTGCTGAAAAATTCTTTCAATTTCGGTTTAATCTCATCATCTTCAAAACCAAGCTGAGCAACAAAATTTGGGATGATTGCATCTTTCACATGTTGCTTATATTGAGGAATCATCTGCATTAAAGAATGAAATTGATCATAAATCTTCGGCACCAGAAACATGAATGTCATTGACAAAAAAGCAAAAAATGCCATCACTAAAAAGAAAGCCGCAAACATTCTATGTTTTTTTAAGAATGCAAATTTCTCAATGAGTGGGTTAATCATGTAAGATATGATTATGGCCATGAAGAAAGGGAAAATGATCTCAAGTGAGAAATAAATCCCCAAAGCGAAAATGCTAATTAAAATGCTCCAAAAGAAAATTCTCATTATTCTTCCTCAATTTTTATTTTAGAAATGATGAATTCTCCTGGATTTTCTGAATTTTCTCTCACTTGCAGACCAATTTTAGCAAGATTAGAAAAAAACTCTTGAGCATCTCCATGATATTCAACTTGAAATCTGGTGCTTTTGTTATTAACCGTTACGAGCACAACATTTTTCACTCCTTCATTCGAAGAAATTTGTTTTTCCAGATCAATCCATTCTTTTAAAGATTCATGAAGGAACATTAAATGAATTTTATTCATGCCAATGTGATGTTTGTGAGGTGTTGTTAGGTGGTTTTCTATGATTTCATGAATTGCATTCTCAAAAATCGGCCTAATTTTTTCTTTCCCTTCTAAATCAAAGATTTTTTCATAAGAGTGACGAGAATTTCTAACATTTCTAACATTCAGAATCATTTTCTTCTTATTTTCTTCAAAAAAGAACGAAATTTGTGCAATGATTGCAGAATTCGCATCATATTCTCTTAAGATTTTAGCATAAGCACTTTCCGGTGCCATCATTGGATTAATTTCCTCCAAAAGCTCTGAATCTGTGGCATTTCCAACTGGCAAAAGAAACTCTGAATCTGCTCCAAAATCATGCAAAACACTGGACCATGACTCAAACCAAGGGGTTTCTCCCCAAGTTGAAAAATTGCCAAATTCCTCTTCCACCCCATGGGAATTAAAAATGGGAATGACCAGAACCTGCGGAATTTTGCTTTTTGAGAGTTGAACCTCACGATTTTGCAAAAATTCATTCACATTTTTTTTATTAAAAGAAATCTTAAAAACTGCTTTATAGTTTTCCGGAGAGATTTTCTCGCTGTTAATCTCATAACTTTCCACCAAAAACAACAAATCATCATCCGATGGTATAATTTCTTTGTGATTTCCTGGAGCAATTCTTGCAACTAAAGTTTTAAATGCATTTTTTTGTCCTTCCAAAACAGCCATTTGCCTTGCAGTCACGGCATTTTGTCCATCAATTTTCACAATGATGTTTCTGACAACATAGGCTTTTGCTGAGCAGGAAAAAATGAAAAAAGCTGCTATGATGAGGGTTTTGAGTGGTTTCATTCAAGTTCATTCCAAAATTTTCTAAGATTCACTAATCATAATAGACTTGATTTAATAAAATTGCAAGTCATCAAAGAAATTTTTTGAATTTTCTCACAAATTTTAAAATATTATTATTTTTCAATGAGATGTCTAAAAATGCTGTAAACAATTAGTTAACTAACCGCAACTTTGTTCAAAAAAAGCCACATAAAAGGCTTGACATTTTTCTTTAATGAGATTAATATTCCGAAAGAGGAGATATTTTTTAAAAAAGGCTTGAAATTCAATTAGAGCATTACCACTTATGTATAATTACGGGTGGAAAATTCAATCTTTGATGAGTCCGGGATATTTATCACCAATTTATCAATTAAAAAATTTCTAAGTTAATTACTTTAATAAATAACAATTTTTATGAGGAAACCTAAAAAATGGCAAGAAAAGTCGACGAAATTGAAGAAATCAATAGCTTCATTGGAAATAAAATTAGAGAATTTAGACTTGCAGAAGGAATGTCGAGACAAGATCTAGCTGAAAAGATTTTTGTTACACATCAACAATTGCAAAAATATGAAAAAGGCACAAACAGGGTTTCTGCTGGACGCCTTGCATTAATTGCGCAAGTTCTGAAAAGAAACATTGAAGATTTTTATTCTGGTTTTGTTGCTTCTCCTGACCAAGATGCTCCTCAAGACGGTGCAAATAAGCATCAAAGAATGAGGTTAGAGGTTTCAAGAAATTTCATGAAAATTAAACCAGGCCACCAAGATGCTGTAAATTCTTTAATCAGAATTTTGGCAAATGAAGAGAAATAGACTTTTTAACATTAAGGACAAGGGTTAGCATTCATTAATGCACCCTTGGGTCTTTTCTCGCTCTTAATTTTTCGCATGCTTTGGTTTGACTAGTAGTTGAGTTGACAGTTTTTTTAAGGAGTGCTGAAATGTCAAAAGAAAATACCAAAAACATTCTTGCAAAATTCCTTGCAAACACCTATGCCACTTACCTCAAAACCCAAAACTACCATTGGAACGTCACTGGTCCCAATTTTTATAATCTACATTTAATGCTGGAAACTCAATATCGCAGCCTCGCAGAATCGGTTGATGAAATTGCTGAAAGAATCAGCACATTAGGTTTCAAATCACCTGGAAGCTTTACAGAATTTCAAAAACTTTCCATCATCTCAGATCCAATCTCTGATTTCAGCGCTAATGAGATGATTGAAGATTTAGTCAAGAGTTATAATTTATTGAATGAAATTGCAAAAAATGTGATCAATTCCGCAAGAGAATCTCTAGACATTGGCACGGAAGATCTTGCAATTAAGAAAATTAGCGAAAATGAAAAATTTGTCTGGATGCTAAAAAATTCTGCAAATTCAACTAATTAATGCATTTATAAATCGAAGTTAGAGCTTTGTTGAATCATGAACAACCTAACTTCACTGCCCCATTCTTCAACCAAATCTCTTTGCTGTTTCTCAATTTTCCTGATTTTCAGCTGGGCTCTGGCATAGAAAATTCTTGAACTCAAAATTGGCATAAACCAAAGCATGACCCAACCAATTGCTGTGGTGCTGTAGATCAAACCCCAAGTTTTAATATTGGAAACAAGAGAATGTGCTGCTAAGTCAATATTTTCACCCCCAAAAATCCTAAAAATGAAAGGCAAAACACCGACTAAATTAAACGCAATGATTGTGCTTGATGCATAGCGATTTTGAGATTTGTCACTGAGAGATGCAATGATTGCAGGCAACATTCCAAAGATGAAGAACATAAAAGCATATTTCGAAATGATTAAAATGATTCCACCTATCAGAAAAGCAAGGAATTTCAGAGCCCAAACAATTTTCGTCACTTGATTTGCTTTTTTCTCAGCCATTTTTAAGAACTCCTAAAATTCATAAATATCTTGCAAATAAATATATAAACATAATAGAACAAAGAACATAAGCCACAATCACAGAAAGTCTCAAGCCATATCTGTAGCCAAGTTCTAGGATTTTTTTATTATTAGATAGAGAAGTTTTTTGTATTTGCAATTTTGCATAAAGCTTTGATGCTTTTTCAAAACCTTCAGCATCAGTCTGAATATATCCAGCATTTGAAATAATCTTATATATTTCAACTAACATACCATCTCTTGCAACATCAAGTAATTGCCTTTTAACATCCTCTCTGATTCCCCGATTATTTAATTTTGACAAAACTTTACTAACCTTAATTGCACATAAATTAGCCAAATTCACTAACCTCCCTGGTTTGGTGTTTTTCTGGGCAATTGAGAGAAAAGCTAGCGCTTTTATGGAAGAATCTTGAAAGAAATCTGGATAGGGCTTTAGTGAATTAACTTTAATTTCATCTTGAATATTCATTTTTTCCGCAATAAATGCCGCAATGTGAGTGTCAATAATTTCTACATCAGCGCTATCTTCATCGGCGGCCTCTTTATCAAGAAATAATAATAATGAATGCACATCAGTGACATAATAATGCTTGATGAATTTGCTTTGACAAGGTAGATTTGTGTTAATTGTGTATAGCGCTCTTTCAATGCCAAAACCCAGCCCTGGACGCTCAATGAACATTTTAGATTTCTCAAGAGCATCTGAAATTCTTTTAATATCAGCGCTCCAATAATATATGTGCTCTTTTGAAACTTCTTTCCATGGGCAAGAAGAGACAAGCTGTCCAATTTGTCTTGTGAAATCAATGTTAGATTCTGCACAACTTGCAGCAATTAAACTCCCAATCCCACCTAAATGTGTACAAATATCTTTATATTTCACCGGCGCAAGCGGGTCTAATGCTGCAAGAACTCTTGTCACACCTTCATCTGAAATCTGATTTTTTGCTCTCGCTTGACTATGAGCCATTCTTAGAGAAAAAGACACATGTTCTGCGACATCAAGTTCACTTAAACCTTTTTCAAGCCATTTCACAATCTTATCATCCATCAAAAATCTTTTTGCGGCATCCCAATGACAAAATAAATCATGAGCTAGAATCTTAGTACTATAATATGATTCATTGTTAAATTGAATGCTTTGTGAAGAGGTTGTATTATCAAAAATACTAGGCTTGTAAACTTTCCCATTATACCAATCTAAAATCTGCTTCCCACGCCATCTTTCAGTTTTCTTGTCACAAATTAATCCCTTAATTAATTCCTTCAAGGCAAGCGGTATGTTATGTTTGCTTAATAATGCTTCATAGGAGCCTTTTAAGATTTTTTCCTTTAGAATTTCATCTTCACTTGCATCTAAAAGTGGAAATTCTTTGCCAATCACCATGAAAGAAATCAAAACCCCTAAAGAATAATAGTCCGAGGCGCTGTTAAAAGATGTTTTTGCATGAGGTGTAACGGCTAATCTTTCAATTGGTTCATAAACTGCTAATTGAGAAAAACCCGTGGTTTCCGTAACACATTCTGCAACCTTGATCGAACCATCATCGCAAATATAAACATTATCAGGATTAATTGACCCATGAGAAATGCCGTTTTCTCCAAGAATATAGAGCATTTTCACTAAAGGAAAAACCACTTGATCAATGATGAATCGAGAAGTTAGAGGATGATTATTTTTTACATAACTATTCAAACTCACACCGGTTGGCTCTGGTAGAATGATGACAAATTCATTACTATTCATGCTAGTCAAAAAAGTCACATCAGCAGCAAGTGGCAAATACATTGATTCAATTTCTAGGTTTTTCAGGCTGTTAATTTCTCGAAGTTTCATATAATAGGCGGAATTATAGACCATGCCATAAACTTTTTCTTCCGGCTTTTTTAAATTATCAACCCTAAATGCTTTACAAAAATGATTATCATATTGCGGTAAAGGCAAATCTGAGCGAACAAGATATTTCTCCCCAACAATATCTGGTTTATTACTTCGAGAAACAATTTCCAGCCCTGAATCCCTACTAGTTAAGCTAAAGCTCTTATTTTCTTCAAACATTTGCTCTCTAAATCTAGAGTTTTATATCATTAAATATATATTAACTTTAAAAGGTAAATTTTTCCTTAAGCTCATCATAAATGTTTCTGTCGTAAAAAAAAATTTTACATTAAAAACAAACTATGGTATTTTAGGCTCATTAAACAACCAATTTCAGAGTTTTTATGAAAATAATCGCAGGCAATAGCAACATTCCATTGGCAAAAAAAATTGCTTCTTTTCTGGGGGTTAACCTTGTTAAGGCAGAGATTGGTCGATTTTCCGATCGTGAGGTTTTTGTGGAGATTAATGAAAATATTACAAATGAAGAAATTTTCATTATCCAGTCAACTTCTGACCCTGCAAATGATAACATCATGGAGCTTCTTGTCACAATTGATGCTGTAAAACGAGGCGGGGCCTCAAAAATCATCTCAGTCATTCCCTATTATGGCTATTCCCGCCAAGACAGATGCGTGTCTTTTGGCAGCCCAATTTCAGCTAAACTTGTTTCAAACATGATTGCACATGCTGGAAGCTGTGGCACGATTACCATGGATTTGCACTCAAATCAAATTGAAGGCTTTTTTGACACACCCATCCAACATTTGTCCGCCTGTGAGCTTTTTGCAAAACACATTCAAGAAAAATTTCAAGATCAAAAAATTTTAATTGCTTCTCCAGATATTGGTGGCGTTAAAAGAGCTAGAGACTTGGCAAAAATTCTGTCTTGCGACATTGTTTTCATTGACAAAAAAAGAGATAAAAACGGCGAATCTAGAGTGACAGCGCTTGTTGGTGACGTTCATGGGTCACATGTCATTTTGGTTGATGACATTCTTGATTCTGGAAACACAATTTGCAATGCCGCTGAGAAGCTGAAAGAATCTGGCGCCGTTTCTGTGTCAGCCTATGTAACTCACGGGGTTTTTTCAGGAAATGCAGCAAAAAAGCTTGCTGAATCCTCGCTTTCCTACATTTGCTTCACAGACACAATTTTGTTAAATTCTAATCTTATGAATCAAATTGAAAGCTCGAGAATTGAGCAAATTTCAATCGCAGAGATTTTTGCTCACGAGATTGCAAAAATTTCAAGACATAATTGAATTTTTTACTTTATTTTTAGAATAATATGTTGTATAAAGAAGGTTTGAGTTAGAAATCGTAAAGCTTAATTCAAGCTAATCATTTGAATTTTAAGGAGAATCTTAAAAATGGCCATTTTAATTAATGCTGAAAAAAGAGAAACAAAAAAATCAGTTAACAGTGAACTTAGAAAAGTAAGAAAAATTCCTGCTGTGATTTATGGTAAAAATTTGAAGGAAAATATTCACATTTCCATTGAAGAAAAAGAAATCATGAAACCATACCAAAAAGCAGAATTTCTTTATAAACTTGCAGAAATCACTCTTGATGGTAAAAAATATCCAGTGATCACTAAATCAATTTTGTTAAACTCAGTGAGTGACAGAATTGAACATGTTGACTTTCTTGACGTTGCAAAAGATAAACAAGTGATTGTTGACGTCAGAGTCAAAATTGTTAATAGCGAAAAAAGCATGGGAATCAAAAGAGGTGGTTACATTAACTTCGTGAAAAGAGCCATTAAAATCTCTTGCCCACCTTCGGAAATTCCAGCTTTCATTGAAATTGACATTGAAAAATTAAAAATTGGTGAAGCTGTGAGAGCAAAAAGCATTGAACTTCCAAAAAATGCAACGCATGTTTTTAAGCCAGAACAAACAATTTTGACTGTGATCAGCCGTGGCGCAGGTAAAGCTGGTGAAGAAGAAGCTGAAGCTGCAGACGGGAAAAAGTGATTAAATGTTTATCCTGTCACGTGAGCTGAAAGCTTCGCAGGTGATATAGGCAGTTTAAAATTCGTAACGCATGTCAAAAGAACCGTCATTGCGAGCGAAGCGCGGCAATCCAGAGTTATTTTTCGCACAGCGCAAACATAACTCTGGATTGCTTCGTCGCGATGCTCCTCGCAATGACGAGTACGGCGATGCTCCTCGCAATGACGAATGTGGAATTCTTGCGCGTGAAGGGGCAACAAAAACTCATGGTGACAATGCGGTTCCCATTTCATATATGGTAGTAAAAAATGTTTCTCATAATTGGGTTAGGAAATTTTGGTAGAGAATATGAAAATACTAGACATAATGTTGGTTTTTCTTTCATTGACCATTTTCTTAAATCTAATTCTTTCAATGGCCCATCTAATAAATTTGATGCTGAAACACATAAAGGCGAATTCGCCAAACAAAGCCTAATTTTAGCAAAACCCCTGACTTACATGAATAATTCCGGCAAATCTGCATCGCAAATTGTGAAATTCTACAAAATTGACCTTAATAAAATCATTGTCATTTATGACGATCTTGATTTAGCAACTGGTAAAATTAAAGTCAAAATTGGAGGCGGCTCTGCTGGCCATAATGGCATTAAATCCCTTGATTCACACATAGGCAAGGAATATATTAAAATCAGAATTGGCATTAGCAGACCAGAATTTGGTGACACTGCAAACTACGTTTTAGGCAAATTCAGCAAAAATGACCAAGAAGCCATCCAAGAATCTTTTTGCGCAATTGAAAAAAATTTCCCTCTGCTTCTAGAGGGAAAAATTGAGGATTTTGCAAGTAAAGTCAACCAATGACCTGAAGCTCAAATCATTCTGTTTAAAATATTTTTCTTATCAAAAAGCAAATATTTCAAAACCGCTAAAATATGTAGCACCACCAAAGCCAAAAGAATATAAGGCAAAATCCCATGTTGCTCATGAAAGAATTTTGCCAATTTCTCATTTTTTTCCAAGAAATTCGGTAATGTGATGCCAAAAACCATTGTAGGATAGCCCGCAAAAGATGACATTAAATAGCCGCTAACTGGCACAAGCAGCATTAGTAGGTAGAGAATTTTATGATTAAAATCGGCAACATATTTTAAAAAAGCTGGGTAAGCTTCCATTAAAGATGGAAGCTTAGATTTAACGCGAACCTGGAATCTAATGAGAATCAGCAAAATTAAAGCCATGCCGAAAGATTTATGCCAGCCATAAAAAACCCATTTTTCCGGGCTTTTTTCAGCATCAAGACCAACCATATAGAAGCCCGAAGCAATCATTCCAACTAGCATGATGGCCATGAGCCAATGCAAAATTCGCATTGTGAGATTATATTTTTCAATCATATTGTTATCTCCATTTAGTTAAATAACATGTATTATATATGAACAAAATTTCCAAATACAAGTTATCTAGTAACAGAATTTTCCTGATATGCATCCTCCAATCTTTTTTGCCATGTTTTCGGGAGAGAAGTGTTCCTCAATAGATCTGGCGTATTTGACTCCAAGAAACCTTGGAAAATTTTTCCATTTTCCATTTTCCCTCTTTGAATTAATTCATAGTAGCATTTAGGCCATGGAATCCATTCAACATCTCCATGATCATTGCGAATTTTAACAAGCCTACTCTCAGCAGCAGTGGCTGTTTGGCGCAAGAAAGACGGCCCCACAATTCCTCCTTCTTTCATGACCACACCCTCTGATTTCAACGCTTCCACAAGTGCATCTATGTCATTTAATGGATTATTTGGATCTGGATGCAATTGATCAACTCTGAGTGTAATGTGATTCACATGATTACCATGAAGCAATGTCCAGGCTGCATATTGAGAATGTTTATTAATTTCAGCAAGTGAACTTATTTCTGTAACTGTAAAAATTGGTGATAATAGTTGTAATGCCAAGCTACCAAATCTCTCATCAATAAAGCGATTAGTTGTGAGATAGTCTCGATTTAATTCTTTCCACACTTCAAGAATTTCAGGCTTAACACGAGCTTCCATTGCAATCAGCTCTTCAACATGACGTGGCAGCCGCCAAATATTTTGCTGACTCATAAAAATTTTCGGCAAATGTAAACCTGGAATGGCTGGTGGCTCAAGATGGATTGCATCCACTGCATCGGGCAGTCTATACAATTTTCCTGCTGACCTAAATCCCATTTTCATGAATAAAGCTGCAAGAGGCGCAAAACCACCGCCATAGACAGCATTTGGATGCGCAACTTTGCTAATTGTTCTAAAAGCCATGTGATCATTAGTCGGAACACCACCTTTTTTCTGAATGAAAAAATTAATTTTCGATGCATCTGGCACAGAATTAATAGCTTGTCTTTCAACTCCTTGAATGATCCTAGAAACAACTTGTTTAAACCCAGGCATAATCACAACTCCTTAAAATAAATTTAAATTAAAAATAGAAACAGATTTCTATATTTCAACATCAGTTAGAAAGAAAGTCAAATATATTTTTAAATTAAATTTGACCAAACTTGTGTTTTAATCTAAAATAGAATAATGATCATCATAAAGCAATTATAGGTAAATGGATGAGAATTTTAGTAATTGGTGACCTTGACGGTCAATTCACAAATGCAAGCATGATTGCCTCTAAAAATGGAGCAAAAGTGAGCCAAGTAAAAAATGATCAAGCCGCTCTCGATAACTTGCGCGCAGGACTGGGAGCCGACATGGTGCTCATGCATGTTAAAAGTGACATTAAATCTTTCATTGAAAAAAGCATCGCAGAAAAAATCTTCATTCCTGTCATTGCTTGCGGTTTTGTTGCAACAGCTGAAGAAGCAAGCCTCGCCATTGAAAATGGTGCAGTTGAATATATGCCATTGCCGCCTAATGAAGAATTGATCATAGCCATTTTACACTCCATCACAAATAATGAAAGACCAGTCATTTTTCAATCAGAAATCATGCAAAATGTGATTAATCTCATTAATAAAGTTGCAATCTCTAATGCTCCAATCCTTTTAAGTGGCAAATCAGGAACTGGAAAAGAAGTTCTCTCAAATTACATATATCAAAAAAGCGCAAGAGCAAAAAAACAATTTATTGCCATTAATTGCGCTGCTGTTCCAGAGAATTTGCTTGAATCAGAATTTTTCGGCCATGAAAAAGGCGCCTTCACAGGAGCAATTGCAAGGAGAATTGGAAAATTTGAAGAAGCAAATGGCGGCACAATTTTGCTTGATGAAATCAGCGAAATTGATGTGAGGCTGCAATCAAAACTCCTGCGCACCATCCAAGAAAGAGAAATCACCAGAATTGGCAGTAATGAGTCCATCAAACTCGACATCAGAATCATTGCAACCACAAATCGTGACCTAGAAACAGAAGTGAAAAATGGCCGCTTCAGAGAAGATCTTTTCTTCCGCCTAAATGTCATTAATGTTGAAGTGCCAGAGCTTTCACAAAGAGGTGATGACATTAAAATTCTGACAGATTATTTCATCAAAAAATATTCTCAAATGAATAATTTTCTCCCCCTGCCTCTGGCAGAAGAAACCACTACCATGTTAATGCAACATGCTTGGCCTGGTAATGTCAGAGAACTTGAAAACACCATTCATCGCGCTGTCCTTTTGGCAAATGGTGATGGACATATTAAGCCAGAGCATTTAATGCTAAAATCTCAAAAAACTGAAGAGAAAGAACAACTAAAATCCATGATTAACTACTGCAAAACCAATGCAAATGCCGCCACAATTCTGGGGATTTCAATAACAGACCTAGAAAAAAAACTCTCCACCCTCTAGATTGGCTATTTGCACTTGTCTACGTCGTTGCTCTTCGCTCACCTACGATTTGTAGGCTTCGCTCATCGCGCCTAGTATACAAGCACAACTAGCCAATCTAGCTCTCACGGCTTGGTTTTCTTTTCTTTGGCTTTGGGGAGATCTTGTTTTTACTCTTGATCGAGCTGCTCGCCTTCGGCATTGGATCGATTAGTTGTGTTTGGATCTGAATCCATGGGACTATTTAAATTATCCTAAAAGCAACTTTCCGCCACCAAAAATTCAACTTTTCGTCATTGCGAGCCAAAGGCGCAGCAATCTAGAGGTGATGTCAACTTCCGCGCGGAAAAAAATAACTCTAAACCAATTTCAGACCACTCACAACGGCTCACATTTTTTACTCTTGATCGAGCTGCTCGCCTTCGGCATTGGATCGATTAGTTGTGTTTGGATCTGAATCACGGGGCTATTAAATTCTTCTAAAAGCAACTTTCAACTTTTCGTCATTGCGAGCCAAAGGCGTGGCAATCCAGAGTTATGTTGACTTCCGCGCAGAAAAAATAGCTCCAAACCAATTTCAGACTCATATTTATTACTTTTGATTGAGTTGCTCGCCTGATTGGATCGTGTATAGCTAAGGTCGCATAAAAAGGTCATGGAATCGGGCTCTAATTTTACAGGGTCATTTTATTAAATTCCTCAATTTTATACCCTCCGTATTTGCTGTAAAGTTTCATGATAATCCAGTGTTGTTTTTCCTTCGAATGCAACATAACACTGGTTTGCCGCGCCTTTGGCTCGCAATGACGGAGGTGGTTAAATTTTTAACTATATACTTATTCCAATACAAACTTTCATCCAATTTTATGACCTTTTTATATAATCTTAGCTGTAAATCTAAATCACAAAACATTCCTTCAAATTGAAGAAATATCTTCAATTAAGAAATCTACAGTTTCATTTCTTTGCCAGCGATTTATGCTGATTTTGCCAAAAATGTTGAAACCTTGTTTTTTGGTTGGTGCGTGAAGCAAGATTTCTCCGACTTCTTGGCCAACAACCTTGAAAGCAGTGGCTTTAATTGTCATGCCTTGGGGAACGTTGCGTGAGACTAAAATGCATTTTACATGCTCAGAACCAACAATGAATGATTTAAGAATTTGAACATCTCTTAAAACAAAGCGTGGCTCTGGATTTCCAATTCCGTGCGGCGCGGTTCTTTCAAGCATTTTGCCTAAATTCATATTCACCGCATTAACATCAAGAAATGCATCAAATTCTTTAACATGACGCTGCGCCAGAGCATCAAAATCTTTTTTAAACGTTTCCTCAAAATAGAGCCTCAGCTCTTCAATTTTTGACATGTCAACTGAGAAACCCGCTGCCATTGAATGGCCACCTCCGTCAAGAACAAGATTCTTAGCTTTAGCAGCAACAATTGCTGTGCCAAAATCCACTCCTCTAATTGAACGACAAGAGGCTTTCCCAACACCATCTTCGTTAATGCTCAAAACTGCGATTGGTTTATTATATGTGTCTTTCAACCTGCTGGCAACAATTCCCACAACACCTGGGTGCCATTCTTTACTTCCAACCATGATCAAGCGTGCCTCTGGCGGAATTGCTGCTGCTTGCTCTTTCGCTTCTTCCAGAACCGTGCTTTCAATTGCCCTTCTCTCTAAATTATAGTTATTTAGCTGCATGGAAAGATTTTTGGCTGTAATATATTCATCTGAGCTTAAAACCAAAGCCCCTAAATCAGACTGACCAACTCTGCCACCTGCATTGATTCTTGGACCAATGATGAAGCCAAGATGATAGCAACTTAATTTGCTGTTAATGCCAGAAACATCTGCAAGAGCTGCAATTCCCGGGTTGTTTCTTCTTTCAATCAATTTCAAACCTTGCGCCACAAATGCTCTGTTGAGAGGCTTAAGTGGCACTGAGTCGCAAATTGTGCCAAGCGCCACCAGGTCAACAAGTGAAAGCAAATCAGGTTCAGATTTGTCTTTGAACCATTCAGCTTTTCTGAGCTCACCTCTGATGGCAACAGCAAATAAAAAACTCACCCCCACTGCAGCAAGATATACATGATCTGTTTTTTCGTCCAACCTGTTAGGATTCACCACAGCGACAGCTTCAGGCATAACATCTGTGCTTAAATGATGATCAATGATGATCACATCAAGACCAATCGATTTAGCATATTTTAAAGGCTCATAGGAAACAATTCCACAATCAACTGTGATGACAACTTTAGTGCCAGAAGCTTTGATTCTGTCAAAAGCAAATTGGGTTGGGCCATATCCTTCCGTGATTCTGTCTGGAATATATATGTCAATTGGAATGTTTAAATCTGCAAAAAACCTCTTAAGCAAAGCAGAGGAAGTTGCTCCGTCAACGTCATAGTCCCCGAAGACCGTGATTTTCTCATTTTGCTGAAGCGCTTTCACAATTCTCTGTGCGGCAATTTCCATGTCGATCAAATGCAAAGGATCTGGCAGGAATTTTCTGATGGTGGGGTTGAGATAGTCCTCGACTTCGTCAATTTGTATGCCGCGATTTGCAATAACTCTGCTCATGATTTCTGGCAGATCAAATTTTTGCATGATGGCCATGACCACCCTTTCGTCAACTTCCTTCAATTGCCATCTCATTTCCGAAACTGCAGATTCAATTGTTTCTTTTTGTGTTTGATTATTTTGCATGGAATTTTGTTTCAATCCTTAAAATGATGGTTCCCAGATGAATTAAACTTCCTCTGCTAAAAATTTTTCAGCTTCCAACGCAGCCATGCAACCTGTGCCGGCAGAAGTCACTGCTTGTCTGAATATTTTGTCTTGCACATCTCCTGCAGCAAACACGCCTCTGATGCTTGTTTTTGTGCTGTCACTTGCTGTGATGATGTAGTTCTCATCATCCATTTCTAGGAAATCTTTGAAAAGAGAGGTGTTTGGCTTGTGGCCAATTGCAATGAATATACCATCAACATCCAGAATTTTTTCTTCACCATCATTCACATTTTTTAAACGGACTGAATTAACAATTTTTGGCTCTTCTTGCCCAAGAATTTCTTCTACAACATGGTTCCAAATCACTTCTATTTTAGGGTTTTCAAAAAGCCTTTTTTGCATTAATTTTTCTGCTCTGAGAGAATCTCTCCTATGCACTAAATATACTCTCTTGGCAAAATTTGTGAGGAACAAAGCTTCTTCAACAGCCGTATTTCCGCCTCCAACCACCATGACATTCGCGTTTTTGAAGAAAAACCCATCACAAGTTGCACAGCCAGAAACACCAAAACCTTGAAATTTTTTCTCACTTGCAAGGCCAAGCCATTTTGCTTCAGCACCAGTTGCAATGACAAGGCTTTCTGCCAGAAATTCTGCTCCAGATTCACAGAAAATTTTAAATGGACGCGAATTTAAATCAACTTTCGTCACATGGTCATTAATGAATTCTGTTCCCACAGCTTTAGCCTGCTCTTCCATTTCTTGCATGAGCCAAGGACCTTGAATGACTTTTGAAAAACCAGGATAATTCTCAACATCTGTTGTGATGGTTAATTGGCCGCCCGGGGTTGAACCTGCAATGAGCTTTGGCTCTAAATTGGCTCTGGCAGCGTAAATTGCAGCTGTACAACCAGCTGGCCCTGAGCCAATGATGATGATTTTACTGTGATTTCCCATTCTTCCATTCCTTCTTGATGATAAAATTTATTGCGCTAATAGTCATTATTGCATAATAGAACTCAATGTCAATAATATTTTTTCTCTAAGAAGTTGGGAATCCTTGATTTTACTCGCTATGAATGAATTAAATGATTTCTTTAAAAATATGGCAAAATTAAATTCTGAATTTTACTCTTACTTACCTTGCCGACCAACTTTTGCACAATTTTAAAATCTGGCGAGATGATGATTGTTTCTGGATATCTCATGGTTTGGAAAATTTTATGAGAGATTTCTTTATTTTCATCCCACACGTAAAAAACATTTTTCTGATCAAATTCTAAACCATTTTTTTTGTAGAAATTCTTCATGAACTCTCTGGCACCAGAAAGTGTTCTGTCTTGCGAAATCATGAGCAGGACTAAATTATTTTGATTTTCTTTGGAAATTTCAATCAGATCTTTAATCTCTTCCACACAGTGACGACACCAGCTGGCCCAAAAATTAATGATAATCACCTTCCCTTTAAAGTCAATTATCTGACCTGTTTCCCCAGTATATATTTCCTTATATGCAAAATTCGGAGCTTCCATTTCTGAGTTAATTTCGGTTTTACTGATGACAACATCTGCAAATTTAAAAAAAAATAAAATGCAAATTAAAGTGGCTATGAAAATGGTGATCTTATTTTTCATGAAACTTTCCTCTTTTTTTATATATCACAAAAATTAAACTCATTTGTAGCAAACAAAAAATGAAAAACCCGAGAGTTGCATTTTCGGTGAAACCATATGAATGCAAGCCCGTATTTAAAAGATTAACGCCAAACCAGGAAATTGCAACTATAATATTCAAAAAAGCAACGGCTGCGGCAAAAGAAGCGCCTTTAATCTGCTTTGTGATTTTTGCGTGCAAAATCCATGAAATCCATAAAATGATTAATAGCGCCCCATTTTCTTTCGGATCCCAGCCCCAAAAACGCCCCCAAGATTGATCAGCCCAAATGCCACCAAGAATTGTGCCAATTGAGGTCAGAAGAAGTGAAAATAGAAGCAAAATTTTAAGCTTTTTCTCAAGAATCTCAGAAGGCTTCCAAAGCTGAAGATGAGCAATGACACCACTTAAAAGACATGAGCCATAGGCTGCTGTGATGCAGAGAACATGTGTTGCAAGCCAGAAATTTGTGTTCAAAACAGCAATCAAAACGCCAATTTCATCTCCTTCTGGCGCGTAAATACTGCTGATTGTCAACAGGAAAATGGAAATCAGACTTGCTGGAATTTTGTTGGAATTTGAGAAACATCCAAAAACCGCACAAACGAAAGCCACAAACAAGATTGATTCATGCAAATTACCAACTGGAGGGCGTTCTAAAATGA
Organism: uncultured Rickettsiales bacterium; assembly: GCA_964383745.1. Lineage (GTDB taxonomy): Bacteria > Pseudomonadota > Alphaproteobacteria > Rickettsiales > CAYLHV01 > CAYLHV01. The sequence goes on from CAYLHV010000008.1 coordinate 34,651, forward strand.
TGATTCTTATCAAAATGATCAAAAAATTGCAAAATGCTGCAGCTATACTTGAGAATTTCGCAATTTTTTGAAAACGGAAACAAGCAATAATGACAATCGCGTGGAAAAAAATTGACCAAAGAACTAAATTAATGGAATTATGAAATCTCTCAGCCATTAGTTGCAATTTACTTTGGGGAGAAATTTCTTGCATAATTCGCTTAATTTCAGCAATATTCTGATCAAATTTTTCCTGATCTTCTTCATAGTAAGCCATTGAGAGATTTTCCCAATTTTTAAGAAGCAGAATTCCTTTGGGAGAGCCATGGCCCTCATTAACCAAATTCCAAGGACTTTGCCATTCATTAACGTCAGTTAAAAAAGATGGAATGACACGGAAAATTTTATTATTATGGCCGGTTTTTTCAACATTTTTCAAATAGAATGCGAGCAATAAAATCAACTTTTCTTCATCATCATGAAGTTTTTTATCAATTAAATTTTGCGCATCGAAAAAGATTCTTTCCCTAAGTGGCAACAAATCAAGATAGGTTTTTCTAGATTTGGCAGAAATTTCATTTTCGTAAATTTTAGGAATTTGGAAAGAAAGCGGCAAAATCAAAGTGAAGCTTTTTGTAATTTTTGCAAAATCATTGATTTTCCCATATAAATTCAAGAAATTTTGCTCAATGTCAGTGATTTCATCTTGCGTTTTTTCTAGCAATTCATAAAGCTTTTCTTTCTTTTTTCCAAAAGCTTGTGCAATTTCCTCTTGAGAATAAAACGCAGATTTTCTCTCATCTAATTCCAGAATCTTCACCATCTTATGATCGGAAATTTTAATGAATTGCAAATTAATGACAAGATCTGGCCTAAAAAGAAAATCGGCAAGCATTGCAACCGCATCTTTTCCATCAAAAATCTCTTTTCCGCTTAAAATCCACATTTGAGCTTTGGCAAAAGATTCCATTGTCTTAACTCTGCCCTCATGCAGAATTGGCAATGTTTTAAATTCATCATAATTCAAATTTTTTGCATTCACATTAAATGACATGATGAAAAGTAAAATGAATAAAATTCTCATTTCTCTTTCCTCACTTTAAAAATCAAATGAATCAAAACTCCTAAACACATGATAATGCTTGAGATATAGGGGAAAATCCTTCCTGAATTTTTAACAATTGTTAAAATGCTAAAAACTCCTTCTTCGCTCTCAACAAATGATGATTGATAGATTGTGTGACCTAAATGTCTGGCTGGTTGATTCATTGAAATGACTGTTTTCCAGCTTAAATTCCCATCAATAATTTCAACATCAGATTCATATTCTTTTGCAGTGACCGTCCCTGGGTGATTAATTTTCTTGAAATCATGTAATTTCAACGAAAAAGGCAATGTGCTTTGAACTCTTTGAATGGTGATTTTATTTGCCAGATTGTTAAAATGGGAGAATTTTGATTCCATAACAGAAATTTTTTCTCCAGTTTCTGGGATTAATAGCTCAAAAGCCAAATGATTTTTCTCAGATTCTTTATTTTTTGGAATCTCAACTAAATTCCCATTCACAATTTTAGCATTTTCAAAAATTTCTTTTAATTTAAGTGAAAAATTAAACTTGTCAGAAGAAATCACTTTTTCTTTTTTAAGATTTTCCTCAGCAACTCTTAAAATGATTCGGTCATTTTCATATAAAACAAGCTCCTTAGAATGGAAACTTGAAACTAAAGCAGTTTTTTGACCAATTTTTAAAATCATAAAATTTTCTGTCGAGTTGAGATAGGTGACTAATGAGCCAATCAGAAGCAGCAAGGCCCCAATATGAGTCATGTTTGTGCCCATTTTCTCGAATTTCCATGATTTTTTTTTACAAATTTTAGCCAGTAGATTTAATGATATGATTGGTAAAGTGATGAAAAAACCTGGCAAAGGAATTAAACCACACCAATAATAGAAACTTGAAAAATAAATCTCAGTTGCTTCAGTTAAACCAATTTCGCTTTGCGCAATGGTGCCAAGCACCAAATTAATCATCACAAAAGGCAGTGTGAATGTGAAGATAACTGCTTTTGATGCTTTTAAAAAAATCTCTTTCATGATCAGGCTTTGACTCTCACATCAAATGCAGCAATTTTTGGCATTTCAGATTTTAACAGCAGATTATAATGCGCAGCGAAAATTGGCTTTTGCAACAAATTTAACTCAGAAAGCACTGATTTTAATGCAGCAACCAGTTCAAGCGCCATTTCCTCCGTGTGAAGAGAAGTTGGCGTGATTCTCAAACGCTCTGTCCCTTTTGGCACAGTTGGAAAATTAATGTGCTGCACATAAAGGTGATGTTTCGCAAGCAAAATTTCTGATGCTTGCCGGCTTAAAAGAGGGTCACCAATCAGAATTGGTATGATATGTGAGTCATTTTGCAAATGTAAAATGCCGTTAGAATGCAATTCTTTCTTGAGAAAATTCACAATGTGATGATGCTTTTGCCTTTCAACATCACTCATCATGAGATGTTCAATACTGGCATTTGCAGCTGCTGCAACGCCTGGTGGCAAAGCTGTTGTGAAAATGAAACCAGGAGCAATGCTTCTGATGGCGTCAATTAAATGTTCTTGTCCCGCAATATATCCGCCAATCACCCCAAAAGATTTTCCTAAAGTGCCTTGAATGATGTCAATTTTGCCCATGGTGCCTTGCGCTTGACAGATCCCCGCCCCTTTTTTGCCATATATTCCAACTGCATGCACTTCGTCAACATAGGTCAGCGCACCATATTTTTTGGCAAGGCCGCAAATTCTGGCTGAATCACTAATGGCACCATTCATGGAATAGACTGATTCAAAAATGATGATTTTTGGAATGTCGGTTGGTGCATTTTTAAGCAGCTCCTCTAAATGAGCAAGGTCATTATGTCTAAAAATATGCTTCTTGGCTCTGCTATTGCGAATTCCAGCAATGATGGATGCATGATTATTTGCGTCAGAAAAAATTTCACAATTTGGAAGAATTTTCACCAAAGCACCGATGGTTGCTTCATTTGAGACATAGCCAGAAGTGAAAACCAGCGCCTTGTCTTTTTCGTGCAAAGCAGCCAAAGTTTTTTCAAGATTCACCACAATGTGACAATTTCCAGAAATGTTTCTGGTCCCCCCTGCCCCAACACCCATTTGTCTGGTTGCCTGAATTGCAGCTTCAATCACTTTAGGATGCTGCCCCATGCCCAGATAGTCATTAATGCACCAAATTTTGATGTTTTTTTTATGTTCACAACTCAATGCAACTGGGAACTGCCCAGCAATTCTGGCAAGTTCATGAAATTTTCTATATCTATTTTCAGATTTAATTTGGTTGATTGAATTCTGAAAAATTTTATCATAGTCCATGGTGAATCACATTGTTGATTTGGTAATTAGTAACGCTTAGTCTAGGCGAATTTTTTTGCTTAGTCAAGCCAATTTAATTTAACTTGAGTCATGATCATCAAATTCTCCAGAGTAATAATTCTTCATAACAACATCACAAAGCGCTTTGCCAGCCGATATTTTCTAGCTTTGTTAGAATGATCAACAATTTCCAAAAACCCCTCTTCCACCCATTTTTGACAAAGAGCTGAGCTTGTTCTAGGCTGGAAACCAAATAGACCTCCAATTTGCTTGCTTGTCACAACATCATATTCTTTAAATAGCTCTAGAATCTTACGTTGTTTTGGGTTCAGCGCACGCATTAGCTGCGAATGATCTTTCTCATTTCTCTCGTTGCTTGCAATCATCTGAGCCACAACTTTTTCAAAAGCAAAAGCCATGGCTTCGGTAAAATATTCCACCCAAGGGGTGATGTCGCTTTCAGCCCTTCCAAAATAGTAGTTATGAGATGGACCAATGCTAATAGCGCGATAATAGCCGAGTAAATTTTTGGCGTAATATTCCTCAAGAGAATATAGGCCTTTTAAACCATATCCACCAAGATGCAAAATCAGCGTTGTCAGCAATCGACTTGTTCGCCCATTGCCGTCATAATAAGGGTGAATTGTTGCAAATTGGTAATGAGCAATGCCCGCAACAATCGGGCAAGGCAGCTCTTCATTTTCTTTGATCCATGACACTAAATGACGCATGAGCCCTGGCACATCTTTTGCTTCTGGCGGCATATAAACTATTGAACCAGTGCCACCATCTTTTATCATATTTTGTCCATCTCGGTAGGGGGTTGGTTTCACGCGAGTTCTTCCATTACTCATGACCAGAGCATGTAAAGTTTGAATAATTTTTTCGGTGACAGGGTGATTTTGTGCAACATATTGCTCTGCTTGCGCAAGTGCAGCATAATAACCTCGCACTTCATGCTCATCACGCTCTCTACCAGGAAAATGCCCTTTCAGCTGAATGACCTCTCTGATTTCATCTGGTTTTAGCTGATTACCTTCCATCATTGTGGAATAATGTGTAGTATATAATTTTGCTGTTTCACGCAAAGATGCAAGCATTGTGGGATTCACCGGAAGTAATGCAACTTTTTCTTTCGCAGCCTCAATTCTCATGAGGCTTTTCGCAATGCTAGAGGTTATGTTATATGTTGGTTTAAACTTTGTCGGCATAATATTGGCATAATATCGGCTTTATTTATATTATTTATTATACCGATAAAAATCTGATAAGTCAAACATCTAATGCTCCAGAAAATTTCTCTCAAGCCAAATCAGCCTTATACCATAAATTCTCCCAAGCTTCTTCTAAAGTCTCTGGGCTCGGAGACTGGCCATTTTCTACATGATCCTTAAAATATTTAATTTTAGACTCATCCTCGTCAAACATTATTTTCGAACCCAAGGCTTTAGCAATAAGTTCAGGCATCTGATTTGCAAAGTGATGATAATATTTAGAAAAACTCCCAAAAAGACCCAAATTCCACTCTAAAACATTCAATTCACGATCTGCAAATTGAGTTAAAAGCATACTACCATAGCCAAAGCGAATGGTTTCACATGCCTCATATTTTTTAATTCTACTTAACGCCTCTTCAAAACTAGCCTCATCTCTAGGCCCCTCGGCATTTTTCTGGTAATCATATTCAGTAATTGGGAAAAAACTCTGATCATCAATAGAATCACATTCATAAATAAACTGAAATTTAGTCACATTAATATCATGAACATATTTTTTCAATAATTCCGCATATTCTTGTTTCCTCAAATTCAGAATTAACTCAGTTGGTGCAGGATTTTCAACAAGATTTTCCAAAACATTTTGCATTTTCTCTAATGTAAATCTGTAAGAAATATCTGCTGAAAATTTAATTTTAACTTTATTATTCCGAGTTGCATAAAACTTCCCAGTCTGCTCGCTTGTTAAATATGTCCGATCAAATTTCACCCAAACATCATCATCATAATTCTCAAGAATTTTCACCAATTCATCCATGACTTTTTTATCATCATATAATTCTCTTGGTATTTCAATTGAAGCATATTTTTTCACCTTAAAGCCATCAATTCCTGCAAGAATTTTTTCTTTCATTTGCAAAACATAATTCTCACGCTCCTGCATTTCCTTTTTGGAAAGATAGCGTCTTCCTGAAAAGCTCATGTTATTTCTATCATTAACAATCATAGCAAACCTGTGAAATATATTTATTAACAACTCTAAAGTTAGAGTAGTATGTATCTGTGATATATTTAATCTAAAATTGAATCACCCCTTCGATTTTGCAAAGATTTGGAAGTTAAGTGTGATGAATTTATCGCATTACACTTATTTTTTAAGGTTTTATATTGTAAAACAACTAATTGCATCATATTTCCTTAAATATACTAAATTTAATGCTGAATCAGGAGTTGACGCATGACAAATTACAACCCCAGTACAATAGACAAAATACTCAAAAAGCTCTCAGAAAGTAAAGGTACTATTGGTATAACAATAGAAGATTTTAAAAAATTGGGTCAAAATGATTATAAAGCTCTAATATACCATTTAAATAAAAGAGAGGATATAGATGGTTTTACCTTATTAAAATTTGATGAAAGCCCAGAAAAGATAAGATTTTTAGAAATGTCAAATGTGTTAAATATTTTCAAATCCGCAACCCATCTTAAAGAATTAGGATTATATGACATAGATGATAGTGCCGCAAGATGTCTTTTGAAAAATAAAGGCCAACTCTTGAAGCTAGAGGGCTTATATCTTTTCAAGCTCTCTAATTTAAGCAAGGATGGTTTGAGTGACATAGTTGCATCTGTAAATAAAAATACATTAAAAACTTTTACTCTAGAATATATTTCAGGTAATAATGGACCAGATGCTTTATTACCATTAATTCAGGATAATCAAGTTCTAGAAGCATTTGAAGTTAATAGCCGTATGCCTGCAAAAAATAAAGGTGCAGAAGTACATGTCACTGTCAATCCTTACGAATTCTTTGAACCACAATTTCGTTCTCAAGATAAATTAATCAGCGCTTTAAAAACTACAAAATCACTAAAATCGCTTGTTCTAAGCCCAGTTGATGCAGAGAATGCTAATCACTTAGTAGAATTGCTAAGCACTATATCCTCCATATCTCACTTATATGTCTCTTACTCTGTTATAGTTTTTGATACTATTCTACCTATCCCACAAATAGCTAAAGATTTTTTAGCTGATTCTATTAAAATCGCGGAAAATCTCCTAGCAGAAATAGAAAATGATCCTGAATCTTATGGAATATTGAGATTTGGAAGCCCCATAGATTATCGTGCCACCGTAACAAAAAAATTCGCAAAAATAGCAGATTTAATTGATGAATATTGCTCACAGCACAAAAATACTAGTCATAAAATAGAAAAAGGGCTCTCGGAAGAACTGAAAAACGAGGAAAGCGCTGTAAGATTTGTGTTCAAAGATGGTTCAAGAAAATTTAATTGCTCTGAAACGGATTATGACCACTTCCTTTTATTCAAAGAACAAGAAATTGATCTCATCGCCCAAAATCCACATGATGGAGAGTTGTGATCACAAACAAACTCTAACATTCCGAAGATTTCCTCCTAATCGCGCTAAAACAAATGATCACAAAGATCAAACCTCCAATGATGGCAAGCAGGCCGCCAAGGCCCATGAGGCCAAGACCGAATTTCGCTTGAGCAGTGCCAGACAAGCCTGGGGTTTTTCTCAAAGCCCCATAGCCCCCCGACCAGGCAAGCCCTGAAATATGCATTAATTGACCGAAGCAATATAAGAATCCTTGAATTTTCCCCCATTTCACTAATTTTTGATCATGGCGAATTTGCGGCAAAATGGCATAAACCAAACCCATGAAAGCAAGGCTAATTCCAACTGTTGAGCCATGATAGTGCGCAGGGATGGTTGAATTACTGCCGGAGATTAAAATTGCAATGAAACCGCCTGCAAAAAATAAAATGAAAGACCCCCAAAAACAAGCCATTTCAGGCGTTCTCTGTTTTAAATCGGCCTTTGAGCAAATCAGCATGAAAGCAACAATCACAGGCGCAATCCCTCCAAACATGATCATGTGATTTGTAAAAAATTCTAAATTTTCTCCATCTAAGCTTGAGAATTTGAAATATATTAGCGGTGCAAAAATTGTGAAAAGAAAATTTAAAATGAACATGCTTTTAATCATTTTGCCAAATTGACCAGCAATGAGGCACCAAATGAGCATGAGAATCTGCACATAGACAAATTGCATTAAATGCCCACCACCCCAAAAAAGCATTTCATAATAATAGATTGGGTCAAATGGATTATTTAGAAAAAATTTCTCAAGATCAGAATAGGCAAAATAGAAAGAAACAAAGCAGCAGATGATCATCATGGCAGTGCTGGTAATGATTTTGTCCAAGATTTCTGTTTTCTCATTGAGAAAAGCGCTGAATAGGACCATCACAGAATTCGCTAAAATGCATGTAGCAAAAATTGTCAATCCAAGCAGAAAAATTTTATTCTGCAAAATTGGAATATAGTTATTCATAAGAGGATTTCCCTCAGCCATAAAAGGAGAAATGGCAATCAGCAACATTCCTGCAAAAGCTGCTTTAGCTGTAAATTTTCCATATGTCACAAATTTAGGCAAAAAAATGGCGCTGAAAAGCAGACAAATGATTGACATCAGCCAAATTAAAATTGTCAAATCAACATGAATGACAAGGCTGGTTTTAAAAAAATCTGCAAAAGGCAGATGAGCCGTCTTTGCCCAAGGAAGCCTTAAAAAAACTAATAAAATTGAGAAAAAACCGCCAAGAGCAAATGACGTCAAAGCAACATTAAGCCATGTTTTTATTAAATTCTGATTATGATTTTTTGCTATGATCTTTTCTAAAAACATGATAGACTCCTACCTAATTTTATAATTTTGCTTCATAATAACAAAAGAATATAATGCCTGTCCAGCAAATTAAACAAAATAAAATCTTTGCCTATTGGTTTTTTGCCTGCAGTTTCATGGTTTTTGTCATGATTGTGATTGGGGGCCTCACAAGGCTGACAAATTCTGGTCTTTCAATGGTTGAATGGAAGCCAATCACAGGGCTTCTTCCTCCTTTAAATGCTCATGATTGGGGTTTGGAATTTGCAAAATATCAAACTTCTCCCGAATTTCTAAAAATCAATAAATTCATGTCACTTGACGAATTTAAATCAATTTATTGGTTCGAATTCATTCACAGAATGGCTGGGAGATTAACAGCTCTTATTTTGCTTTTACCATTTTTATTTTTCTGGGCCTCAAAGAAACTTTCTAAAAGAGAGACTTTAGAAATTCTAGGAATTTGCTTTCTGGTTGGCCTGCAAGGTTTTTTAGGTTGGTTCATGGTCAAAAGCGGACTCGTTGATCACCCTGATGTCAGCCCTTTCAGACTTGCAATTCACTTAATTGTTGCTTTCATCATCATTGCTTTAATTTTCCATAAAGGGTTAAAATTTCTTCATGGGGATGATTTTAAAAATAATAATAAAAAAATAGAAAATTTTTGCAACATCACAATCTTGCTTCTTTTTTTGCAAAGTTTCCTTGGGGGCATGACAGCGGGACTTAATGCTGGATTGATTTATAATGAATTTCCTTTAATGGGAGGCAGCTTTGTGCCGGCAGAAATTTGGCGGACAAATTCTTTATTTCTTGAGCCAGCTTTCATACAATTTGCTCATCGCATTTTTGCCATGATTTTGTTCATTTTTGTTGTTAGACTAGTTTGGAAAATTTGGCGCAAAATGAGAATCACAGCCATTTTCATAACATGCGCAATTTTTGTACAATTTTCTCTTGGAATCCTCACTTTGATTAATAATGTGCCAATCAGCCTTGCTTCTTTGCATCAAATTGGAGCGGCAATTTTGTTGCTTTGCTTGATTCAGTGCCGATTTTTGCTTAAATTGTCCCGTTAATGAATTGTTTCAAAATTTTATTCTCAGAAGATGCCATTTCTTCATGACTTCCGCCCCAAATAATTTCTCCTTCAACAAGCATTGAAACATTGTCAGCAATTGTTGCAACTGTTTTCATGTCATGAGTGATGGTGATGGTGGTGGCTTTCAGCTCTTTCTTAGTTTTATTGATGAGATTATTAATGACAGCTGACATGATTGGGTCAAGACCTGTGGTTGGCTCATCGAAAAAAATTATTTCAGGGTCATGGGCAATTGAACGAGCAAGAGCAACTCTTTTCTGCATTCCTCCGGAAAGCTCTGCAGGAAATAGATCAAGAATTCCTGCATTTAACCCAACTTGCTCCAATTTTTTCTCTGCAAGATTCCTTGCTTCTGCAATTGGCATGTTGTCTCTTTGAATCAAACGAAAACTGATGTTCCGCCAAACAGGCAAACTGTCAAACAACGCACCACTTTGAAAAAGAAAGCCACATTTATCCATCAACAAATTCACTTTATTTTCAGAAAATGGTAACATCTCTTGACCATCAACCTGGACACTGCTTCCATGGTCCGGTTCAATCAGCCCAACAATTGACTTAATGAGCACAGATTTCCCACTGCCAGACCCACCAATGATGACATGAGATTTGCCTTCCTCAATGTTCACATTAATGTTCTTAAGAACTTTTTTACCCGAAAAAGACTTATTCAAATTTGTAACTTTTATTTTTGGTTGCGACATTTTTGACCTGATTTAACTGAAAAATAGTTCTGTTGTGAGATAATTCGCAAGGAGAATTAAAATTGATGAAAGAACAACGGCATTTGTTGTCGCCCTTCCAACACCTTGCGCGCCTTTTCCTGAATTATAGCCACAATAGGAGGCAATGATGGAGATTATGAAACCAAAAATTGCTGCTTTAATGAGCCCAGAAAACACATCCATGAATTCTAAAAATTCGAAAGTTTTTTGTAAATAGTTTCCTGCATTGAAACCTAATTTTTTTGTTGACACGACATAGCCACCAAAAATTCCAATGATGTCAGCAATGAGCACAAGAAAAGGCATGCTGATGACAGAGGCAATCATTCTGGGAGAAATGAGAAATTTGATGGGGTTAGTTGACAAAGTCGTCAAAGCGTCAATTTGTTCAGTGACTTTCATTGTGGCAATCTCGGCAGCAATTGATGCACCAACTCTGCCTGCAACCATCAGCCCGGCCAAAACCGGACCAAGTTCCCGCGTGATTGACAAAACAACCACAGTTGCAACTGAACTTTCTGCTGAAAAACGCGAAAAACCAGTGTAGCTCTGCAAAGCCAAAACCGCACCTGTAAAAATGGCTGTCAGACCAACAACAGGCAGTGAATAATAGCCAATTTCAATCATATGTTTAAAAATCTGGTTGAAATATATTGGTTTCCTGAAAGCTCTGGAAATCACAGAACCACTGAAAATTGTCAGCTTTCCAAGATTCTGGAGAAACAGGAAAATGATTGCACCAACTTTCTGAAAAAATTCTAGAATGATTTTCATAATTTATTTTTTATAAACCTTTTTGACTCTGTTGCCGATGCTCGTTAAAATTTCATATGGAATTGTTTGGCTCATTTGCGCAAATTCCTCAATTGACTGATTCTCACCAAAAAATTCTATTTTCTGTCCATTGATGCAAAGTTCAGGATTTGAAATTGCAACATTCGTGAGGTCAATTGTTAAACTATCCATTGAAACCCTTCCTATTATTTTTACCTCTTTTCCACCAATAAAGCAAGTGCCAACATTTCCAATATTCCTGAAGATGCCATCGGCATATCCCCCAGAAACTGTTGCAATCAGTTGCTTTGATGTGGTTCTGAAGCTTGCACCATAGCCAATTGAAGAGTTTGCTTCTCTTTCACTAATTTGCAAAATATGACCATAAAAACTCACAACTCTTTGCATGGGATTGACTTTTTGCGGCGTTGGATTAAGGCCGTAGATGGCCATTCCTGGCCTCATGATGTTAAAATGAAAATCTTTGCCCAGGAAAATTCCAGAAGAATTGGCAAAGCTGATTGGCAATTTACTTTTCTCAGAAATCTCTTTCACTCTCGCAAGCTGCTCAAAATTCATTGCATTTTCAGGCTCATCAGCACAGGCTAAATGGCTGAGAATGAATTCAAGATTTTTTAAATTGCTTAAATGAAGATCGCGAAATTCTGACATTGAAATCCCAAGCCTGTTCATGCCTGTGTCAATTTGAATGACATATGCTTCTAATGGATGATTTTGCTGCCAGAAAGAAATTTGCGCCAGGTCATTTAACACTGGAGTGATTTTTTTTTGCAAAATCTCTTTAGTTTCGCCAGGAACAATACCATTTAGTAAATATATTTTTGGAGATTTTTCGTAGCTGGAGTCAAAAAAATCTCTTAGTTCAAATGCTTCGTCAGGAGTGGCGACAAAGAATTTTCGACAATTTGCCTCAAAGAGTGCCTGTGACACTTGTTTCATGCCCACACCATAAGCGTCAGCTTTCACCACAGCAGCACATTCAACAGACTCATCACTCATTGAAGAAAGAATTTCATAATTTTTTTTTAGATTTGTGAGATTGATTTCTGCAATAATTGTCATTTTTTGTTAATAATCTACAAGCATTCCTGTTTTACTATAATTCGCAAATTGCGTTGTGTCACTGTCAAAATAGAGACGCACAGTCCCAACAGGGCCATTTCTGTGCTTTGCAATGATGACTTCTGTCAAATTCTGCACCTGATCTAGAGATTCTTGCCATTTAGTGTGAGCATCTGTGTCTGGAGTTGGTTGCTTTCTGATGAGATAATATTCCTCACGGAAAATGAACATCACAATGTCAGCATCTTGCTCAATGGAGCCAGATTCGCGCAAGTCAGAAAGAAGAGGCCTCTTATCTTCCCTTTGCTCAACAGCCCTTGAAAGCTGTGACAAAGCAATCACTGGAATGTTCAGTTCTTTGGCAATCGCTTTCAGGCCTTGTGTGATTTCAGAGATTTCCTGCACCCTGTTTCCTTCTGAAGCTTTTAATGAACCTTTGATTAATTGCAAATAGTCAATCACCAGGAGACTCATGTTATGTTTTCTTTTGAGCCTACGCGCCCTGGTTCGCAAGGAAGCAATTGACAAAGCTGGCGTGTCATCAATGAAAAATGGAATTTTATCAAGAGTTTGGCTGGAAATCATGATTTTGCTGAATTCATCATCACTAATCATGCCTTTCCGAATTTTTGAGGAATTCACTTTTGACTCCATGGCAAGCATTCTCATGGCAATTTGCTCAGAAGACATCTCAAGCGAAAAAAGGCCAACTGATGGTTTTTTTTCATTTTTAGCAATTTTTTTCTTATCAAGAAATTTACATGAATTAAGCGCCAAATTAATGGCCAAAGCTGTCTTACCCATTGAAGGACGCCCTGCAAGAATCAGCAAATCTGAATCTTGAAGCCCTCCAAGCATTTCATCCATGTCAATGAAACCTGTTGAAATTCCAGTGACTTTTTCTCTATTTTTGAAAGCTTTTTCCGCTCTGTTAATGGCCTCAATCACTGAATGCTGCAAAGGCATGAAACCTGAGGAGCCGCTTTGGCCCTCATTTGACAAGACATAGAGGCTTTGTTCAGCTTTTTCAATTTGCTCTGTGGCTGTCACTTCAATCTCTTTATCAAAAGCATCATTGACAATTTCTTCACCAACGTTAATTAATTTGCGCCTTAATGCAAGGTCATAGATGATTCTGCCATAGTCAGAAATGTTGATGATGGCACTTGAAAGTGATGCTAATTTTGCTAAATAGGAAGCACCTCCGGAGTCAGAAAGAGACGGGTCTTTGTCAAAAAGATTCTTCAAAGTGACAGGGGTGGCAATCACACCTTTATCCAAAAATTTTAAAATTGAATCAAAAATCCTAGAATGGACCGGCTCATAGAAATGCTCTGGTGACAAAAAATCCGTGACTTTATTCACATGCTCATTATTTGTGAGAAAAGCACCCAACAACATTTGCTCTGCCAGATTATTATGTGGAACAGTGCGATATTGGGCTTTTTCAGAAACTAATCCATCTTGTTCTAGTAAATCAATTTTTGTCATTTCTTAAAATCTTTAGCTGTGAAAACTTCTTTTGGTAATTTTATAAGAGTTTTAATATTTTTAATGTCCATGGCAATGCTAACATTATTATGAGCACTTCTTAAAATCTGACTAATTTGACCATTTTTAAAAACAATCAGGAAAGATTCAGTCTCATCAACATTTTGCAAAGAAACCGAATTCATTTCAAGAGCCACCTCACTTCCTTTAACATAGGCAATTTTAGGATTCAAATTTTCAATTTTAATGTGATCTTTGAACATTTCTGACAAGATGTGATTTTTCACGTTTAAATAGGAAGTTGTCTCAAGTTCGTGGTCTTGATGAATCAGGGTGGAATTTTTGATGATGATGTCAGATTTTTCTGGCGTTTCATAGGAAATTTTGATTTTTCCAGGTTTTTGGATGAAAATTTTTCCACTTGCCATTTCGCCTTCTGAATCAACTTGGGAAAAATCTGCCTGTAAATTTTGAAAAGAATTCAAAAACTCATTAATTTGCACAAAAGATTGACCAGCGAATGCTTGAGTTTCTAGTAATAATAGCATCAATATTGATGAGGTTAGTTTTTTAAACATTTAATAAATTCCGAACTTAATGAAGCTGCTGCAAGAAAAATTTTCAAGTCATCTTCGCGATAATAGGTTTGATTCACCGATTTTTTAGCAAAAATTTCTCGATTCACTGGAATCATAATGTAAAAAATATCATCTTGCAAGATGATTTGTGAGTTTGAATTCATAATAAAATGTCCATATTCCCTTAAACTTTTATCATTTATGTTATATTTCCGATTCAAATGATTAAAAATTCTCTGATCAAAACCATATTTTGCAACATCATTATGCTCATTAAATATTTTATTATATTTAGCCAAAATCTCTGTCATTCCAGGCTTCACCAGTTCCGCATCATTAAAAATTTTGATGCCATTTTCAGTTTTGACTTCCTTAAAACTTGAAAAATCTAATTCTTTTTTTTCCTCTTCTTCAGATAAAGCAAAAAGAATCGCTGAAGATTTTTTAGGAGCTTCAGAGGCTTTAATTTGAGTGATTTTCATGACTAACCCTTGAAAACTGACCAAATTAATTTTGCTTTTCTCATATGTTTTAAATAGTTTTGTTTCAAAAAGATTAAAGCCAAATCCGTCATTTTCAAAATTACAAATCTCACAATCTTCAACTTCGTCAAAAGCTGGTAAAATGGCATTCTCATAGAAAAAATTCATGTCACAATGGTCATATAGATTCACAGTTTTTTCTTGAATATTTGGAAAGATGAAATGCACTAATTTAATGATGATATGGGCTTTTTGCTTGGAAATATTTGTGTTATTAAACCTCAAAGCAGGCAGAATCATCCATAAGAGTGAAAGCAAGCTCGCTAAGATGAAAAAAACTGCTGCCGAAGGAAATGGCAAAAAAATCACTTTTGAAGGGAGAAAAAAACTGATAAATCCATTCAAATTCCCATACCAAGAACCGTAAGAAGAATTCATGGAATTGATTGATTCTTCAATTTTAGTAAGAATTTTTGGTGCATTACCAGAAAAAATTTCATTCACAGAAAGCACCAGCCACAACATGATCAGGCAAATTGCAATGATTTGTCTTTGTTTAAAAATCTTCAGAAAATTCCCACGCTTAGACTCAACTTCTTCATAAAACTCATGAATCTGAGAATCAAAAAATTTTGAAATTCCTTTTTCATGTTCATTCAGCTCACTGATGTTCTGGCTCATTTTTACCTCTTTCGCAACATTTCCGTGCCCATGATTAATTATATTATATTATTAATCATCTCCGCCAACAAGGATTTCTCTTTTCCCAACGTGATTTGGCTGACTTATTAATCCCTCCTGTTCCATTTTATCAATGATGTCAGCAGCACGATTATAGCCAATTTTTAAAGAACGCTGAATATAGCTAGTTGAAACTTTTTTATCACGCATGATGATGGCAACTGCTTGATCATAGAGGCTTGCTTCTTTGTCAAATTCTCCTGCAGGAGCAGAATATGAGCCCTCTTCATCATCAGAACTCTCTTCTGTGATTTCTGGTTTATAGGTCGGCACTGATTGCGCTTTTAAGAATGAAACAACCCGCTCAACCTCTCCATCTTCTACAAATGGCCCATGAACCCTTGTGAGCCTGCTGCCACTTCCCATATATAGCATGTCACCCATGCCTAAAAGCTGCTCTGCACCTTGTTCTCCAATGATTGTGCGACTGTCAATTTTCGATGTCACTTGAAAGCTGATTCTGGTTGGAAAATTTGCTTTAATCACACCAGTGATCACATCAACAGAGGGTCTTTGCGTTGCCATGATGATGTGAATTCCAGCAGCCCTGGCCATTTGAGCCAAACGCTGAATTGAAGATTCAATGTCCTTTCCAGCCACAATCATCAAATCAGCCATTTCGTCAACAATCACCACAATGAATGGCAATTCTTCCATTTCAAGTGGCAGTTTCTCAAAAATTGGTTTACCCGTTTCTGCGTTAAAACCTGTTTGCACAGTTTTTTCCAAAACTTCCCCTGATTCAGTTGCAGCATTAATCGCTTTATTATATCCCTCAATGTTACGAACTCCAAGATTTGACATCAGCCTATAGCGATTTTCCATTTCTTTCACCACCCATTTCAGAGCTGTGATGGCCTTGCCTGGCTCAGTCACAACAGGCGCAAGCAAATGTGGAATTCCTTCATAGACAGATAATTCAAGCATTTTAGGGTCAATCATGATGAATTTACATTGCTTAGGAGAAAGGCTATATAGTAGAGACAGAATCATTGTGTTAATGGCAACAGATTTTCCAGAACCGGTTGTCCCAGCAACGAGCAAATGCGGCATTTTAGCCAAATCAACAATCACATCTTCATCACTAATGTTTCTTCCAAGAATGATTGGCAATTTATGTGAGTGATTTTTATATTCCTCAGATTCCAGAATGGATCTTAAATATATTATTTTGCGCTTTTCATTTGGCAATTCCGCACCAAGAGCATTTTTCCCAGGCAAAACAGCAATACGCGCAGAAATGGCACTCATTGAACGCGCAATATCGTCAGCCAGTGCAATGACACGTGAAGCTTTTGTCCCAGCCGAAGGCTCAATTTCATAGAGAGTCACAACAGGCCCAGGATGCACTTTTGTGATTTCACCGTTAATGCCAAAATCTTTCAGCACATTTTGCAATTTTTTTGCATTTTCTTCAAGAAGCCCTTTGCTGATTTCGGAACCATTTCCAGAATTTTTTACCTCATTAAAAAGTGAAGTTGCTGGCAAAACAAAATCATGAATGGCAGTTTCATCTTGCGAATGATTCACAGAAGTGACATTTTTAACATTTTTTCTCTTTTGCTTAATTTTCACTTGCTGCTCTCTTTTTTCTTTGGGCTCAAAAAGCTGCTTTAATGAAGTAAATAATTTGAAAAATTTAAAGGAACAAGTAAAAGACACCAACAAGATGCAACAGACAACAGAAGCAATGATGAAAAGCAGCTTCTGCCCCTGAAGCCCAAATTCATTAAGATTTTCATTGAATCTGCTTTTTAAATATTCCCCAACAAAACCACCATTTTCCATGAAAGAGGAGAATTCACCAAGCTCTGGCAACATTGACAGCAAAAAAGAAATGAGCAAAATTGCAAGAATGAAGCTGACCAATTTCAGATAAAAAAAGCTAATTTGACCATCACGGAAAAGCATGAATGACCAAATAAAACAAGCAATGATTGGAAAAATATTTGCAAAACCACAAAATTGCAACAATGGATCAGCAATGAAGGCCCCCGCAGAACCCATTAAATTTTCTGCCACAGAAACTTTGCTGCTGGCCATGTTAGCAGACTGGTCTTGCAGATCAAAGCTCACAAGCGCAAGAGAAAAAAACGCAGCTAAAGCAAAAAGCAGCAAGCTTTTGACAATCAATGTTGCTGGTTTCTGCACAAAAAAATGTTTTATTTTCATTTAAAAACTAATAATAGTATTGCAAATATTTCATTTTCATTCTAAATTAAAATTTGGTGTTTTTCAATAAGTTTCTTTAGATTATTCATAAAAATTGTACTTTTTAGAATAATTTATAATAAAAGTATATATGGCTCTTGTATTTTTGATATTTCATCTACATATTGATATTTCCATTAATCTCTTTTTAATGAGGAACATATGTCTGGCAGTTTTTTGACTAATAATTTAGACAACACCATTGTAGTAATATATCTAATCATCACTTTAATCATTGGATATACTTCTGGAAGGAAGCTCAAAGATTTAAAAGAATTCGCCGTATATGAGCGAAACTATCCCACCATCATTCTTGTCTCAACAATTTTTGCAACAATGATTGGTGGCAGCTCAACGGTTGGTGACGTTGGGCAGGTCTTTGATGATGGAATTGTTTTCATCATTTTGCCAATCAGCTATGGCCTTGGCGCCTTGTTCGTTGCAGAATGTTTATCTGGTCAAATTAAGAAATATTACCCTCAAGCCATTTCTGTTGGTGAAATTCTTAAATTCTCCTATGACGTTCCAGGGCAAGTTGTGACCGGAATTTGCTCAGTCCTTTTCTCGATTGTTGCCGTTGCAGCACAAGTTTTCGCAATTGGCTATCTGTTTCACTATTTTTTCGGGGTCGATGTTGTGGTTGGTGCCATCATTGGCTACTCAATCATCATCGCTTATTCATCTTTTGGTGGAATTAATGGCGTTGTCAGGACTGATGCATTTCAATTTTTCATTCTAATTGTTGCAATTCCAATGGTTGCCTCAGAAGGCCTAAGCATCACTGGGGGCTATGAAGGCTTGCTCTCTTCTTTGCCAGAAAGCAAATTTGCATTTTTAGACTCACCGCTATTTTTTAAATATATCTCATTATCCATCGTCTTTTGTTTTTTATATATTCACCCAGCAATTTTGCAAAGAGTCTTAATTTCTCCATCTGCCACGCAAGGTCGCAAAAGCTTCATCATCAGCGCCACTCTTGCCATTACCTTCGCTTTTGTCATCACTTTAATCGGCCTACAGGGCTATGTGATTGACCCAACTTTAGAGCAAAATTCTGTGCTTTTCTACATGGTGAAAGAAATCATGCCAGTTGGCCTAAAAGGAATCACCATCACTGGTTTAATTGCAGCCATCATGTCAACTGCAGACTCAAGCCTGAACACTGCCAGCATTGCTGCGGTTAATGACATTTTTCAACCAATTTTTAAGAAAAAATTCACAGCTGCTCAAGAACTAAGCATAATCAGATATACCACATTTTTCATTGGCTTGATGACGGTGCTGGTGGTGCTAAAATTCGAAAGAGTGCTTGATATTGTTGTTTTTTCCATTTATTTCTGGTCTCCAATCATCCTCGTCCCCCTATATGCCGCAATTTGGGGCTATGCCCTTTCAATGAGAGGTTTCTGGATTTGCGTCAGCACTGGCATCATTGGCTCACTATCTTGGATTCTATATTTCGGAAAAATCTTCTCAATTGACGGCATTGTGCCAATTGTCATAATTGACATCATTGTTTTCTGTGTGCTTTACAGATTTGAAGGCAAACGTCTATTCACATGACAAATTTAGTTTGGTTCAGAAATGATTTAAGAGTCAGCGACAACCCCGCCCTTTCGAAAGCATTTGAAAATGGCGGAGCAGTTGCTGCAATCTACATCCTTGAAAAGCAAGGAGGAGCAGCAAATTGGTGGCTCCATCATTCTCTGATTGATTTGCGAAAATCTTTGCAAGAAATTGGAGTTTGTCTGATTCTGAAATCTGGTGATCCAAAGAAAATCATTCCTAATTTGGCAAATAAAATTAAAGCGAAATCTGTGTTTTGGAATCGAAAATATGATGAAAATTCCATCAACCGAGACTCTGAAATCAAGACAAATTTAAGAGAAATGGGCCTGAATGTGGAAAGTTTTAAGGCAAATTTGCTCTTTGAACCTTGGGAAATCAAAAATGGGTCACAAGAGTCCTATAAAATTTTTACAGCTTTCTGGAGGAAATGTCTAGAACATCAGAACTCAATTCCGAACTCATTGCACACACCGCAGAAAATTGAGTTTGTGGATTTTTCTTACGAAAGCGAGATTTTAGAGGATTGGCAGCTCACACCAAAATGGTCAGAGAAATTTTCTGGCATTTGGAAAATTGGAGAAAAATGCGCCCAAGAACAATTATACCATTTTTTGGAAAATGATGTCATTGATGAATATGCAGTCGGAAGAGATTTTCTTGCTCAGGAAAAAACCTCAAAACTCTCGCCTTATCTCGCTTTTGGTCAAATCAGCCCTAAGCAAATTTGGAATGTTGTTAAAAATCACTCTGAAAGAAGCCTCAAGGGAAATTTCGGGAAATTTTTGCAAGAAATTGGTTGGAGAGAATTTTCCTATCATTTGCTATTTCATCAGCCTAATCTGCCAAATCAGCCAATCAGAAAGGAATTCACGCATTTTCCTTGGCGCCATTCAAAAGAAGATTTGCAAAAATGGCAAAAAGGCTTGACCGGCTTTCCCGTGATTGATGCGGCAATGAGAGAAATTTGGCAAACTGGCCACATGCATAATCGCGCGCGCATGATTGTGGCATCTTTTCTGACCAAAGACCTGCTCTTGCCTTGGCAAGAAGGCGCAAATTGGTTTCTCGATTGCTTGTTTGACGCGGACCTTGCCAGCAACTCTTCTAATTGGCAATGGGTGAGCGGTTGCGGAACCGATGCCGCCCCTTATTTCAGAATTTTCAACCCAATTTTACAAAGCAAAAAATTCGACCCTAATGGAGATTACATCAGAAAATGGGTGCCTGAATTAGGCAATTTACCAAATGAAAACATCCATGACCCTTCCGAAGCTCCCGAACATATTCTCAAAAAAGCAAATGTGACTTTGGACCAAACCTACCCCCACCCCATGATCGACAGAAAACTCACCAGAGAAAGAGCTCTGCAAGCTTATAACAAAATCAGAACTCATGATAAATAACAAATTCAACTAATGGTTATACAAAAAACCCAACACAATCTCGACTATCTAGAGCCCAAATCTGCCCCCGTCATTGCGAGCCAAAGGCGCGGCAAACCAGGAGTCATGTATATCTCCGCACAAAAAGCAACCATAAATTGGACCACCATCAACTCGCAAGACAGCTAAACTTCCAGAGAAAATTCCCAAGATCAGAAATTATATTTCAAACCAACAAGAACATTATGCGTTCTAAATTTTTGATCACCAAATGCAGTTTTCACTTTCCCATGGTCAATGAAATTATACCCAAGATCAACACTCACATGCTCCGAAAGCTTCAAATCAACACCAGTTGCAAGCTTATAGGCAAATTTGGTTTTGGTACCTTTATCAGATTTACGTTCTGCTGGATAATTATCAGGATCACCTCCACCATACTCATTTCTTATCCATCCTCTAACTTCTTTGTCAAATGAATAATCATATTTCACACGTGAAAGACCCATACCAAAGCCAACATATGGGGTGATTGTTGAATGTAAGTTAGCAAAATCGTAATATGCAGAGAGAAGAATAGTTCTAGCAGATGTCTTGGCCAACAAATGTTCAAAACTTTCCTTACGTTTGAAATTTTCCCCTTCTATTTTATCTTTATATTCCCCTGAAGCCTTCACTAATTTAGACTCAAAAAACCCAATTTCAGTTCTGATATGATCATTATGCTTAAAACCAAAAGCAATTCCCGTACCAAGAAATTCATTTCTATTTCTCACTTTTTCTCTATTTTTCAAATTCTCAGCAAAAGCATTCAATTTTGGTTTCACTAAACCAATTTCAATTTTAACATATTTCTTTTCAAAATATTTACCATTCTCAGCCAAAGCAGCTGAAGAAAATGTTGATGCCAAAAAAATTGACATGGCTAATTGTTTGACGTTCATTTACAAACTCCTATAAAGTCATTTTAAATCACATGGTTAACAGCAACTTAATGCTGAGTGTAATATAATAACGCGATCATACAATGTCAAGTGCAATTTTTGAGTTTTTCATGTGAGATAGTTAAATTTTCTGGAAAATCAACCGCCTACCTCACATTCGTTTGCAACGACGGCTATTTTTATAACCTAAAACTTATTACCCCAAAACAAAAGCCCCCAATTCTCAAAGAACGGAGGCTTTCATTTTATTTACAAACTAAGTCTTCTAGATTAGAAACTATATTTCAAACCAGCAACCACATTATGTGCATTAAACTTAACTTTTTCATCGGAATCCTTCATCTTACGATTACCGTAGTTTATATATCTATAACCTACATCTAGGCTGATGTTATTTGACAATTTAACATCAACTCCAGTCCCAACCTGATAAGAAAATGCATTCGTGCGATTTGATTCACTTACTTCTTTCTGAGAAAATTTAGTTCTTATAGTAGACAAACCAACACCAGCACCTACATATGGAGTGATAGATGGATTAATAACTCCAGCAAAATCATAATATGCAGACACTAATAATGTTGTAGCTCTTGCATTCATTGAATAGCTTTCACCTTCATTTTTCATGCTGAACAACTTAGCATGAGAAAGAGATACCTCAGTTCTGACATTATTATCATATTTATAACCGAAGGCTATTCCTGCACCAGTATTAGATTTTTTGCTCTTTGTTCCTTCGGTATTTAATGCCTCATTTATGTACTCCTCTGGATTAACACCATCAACTTTGCTGCTAGTCTTACCAAAATTTCCTTCAACTTTGAAATATTTGTTATTATCAGCCAAAGCGACTGAAGAAACTGCTGATGCCAAAAGGATTGACATACCTAATTGTTTTACGTTCATGATTTAATTCTCCTTAAAATTCATGTTAAAATATTATTGCCATTTAATGATCCAATTAGCAATAGCAACAACGAATATAATACTATCATCACGAATTGTCAAGTGCTTTTCTAAAATTTTTTTCAATCTAAATGTCAAAAAATTATTATTACCCATCCTAAAACGGTATCCTAACAATAAAATACTCAAGAAAAAAGACCAGCAACACCAGCATAATGCTCGCAATCACAATAGAAAACTCCATCGCCCCCCATGATTTAGAACTCATCACCATCTCCGATTCTTCAAAGAAAATATTTTTCAACATTGGGAAAAAATAATAAGCGGTTAAAAAGCTACTGAGCAACATGAAAATCACAAAAATCTGGCCATTTTGCTGCTGCCATGCCATTTTAATGATGGCCATTTTGCTAACAGCCCCTCCCCCAACTGGCATGCCGATGATTGAAAGAGCAGCAACTGCCATGCAAATTGCAGTGATTGGCATTTTAGAAAACAAACCTTTGGTTTCTTCAATCTCAACAATTTTCAATTTTAGATAGATATTCCCAGCACATAAAAATAAAATAATTTTTGCAAATGCATGAGAAATCATCTGCATCATCAAAACATCAACCGATTGATTTCCCAAAAGAAAAATTGCAAATAAACAGAGTCCAAGTTGACTGATTGTTGAGAAAGCCAGCATTTTTTTAAGAGAATTTTGCCAAATTGCCATGAATGAGGAGTAAATGACTGTAAAAACAATAAAAATTAAGATTAAATTGACCATATCTTGGCAAATTTCTTTTAAAACAGAAAAACCAAAAATATTTACCAAAATTTTAGAAATACAGAAAATCCCAGTTTTAACCACCGCAACTGCATGCAACAAAGCACTGACAGGCGCAGGCGCCACCATTGCAGCTGGAAGCCAAGAATGAAACGGAAAAATAGCTGATTTTGCAATGCCAAATGTGAATAAAATTAACGAAATGGAAATGATGATTCTATTAAAATCTGCATTATTTGAATTTAAAGCCGCCTCAAAAATTCCACCATTCACAAACTGAGCAGAAGGTTCTAAACAAGTCACAATAATCAAAGCTGGCAAAAATAACAACATTGAAGTGGACATTAAAATCATGAGATATTTCCTGCCGGCTTTTTTAGCATGTTCAGTGCTGTGATGCGCAACAAGGGGATAGGTGCTGATTGTCAAAATTTCATAGAAAATGAACATTGTGAAAAGATTTGCCGAAAATGCAACTGCAATTGTTGCAAAAATCGAAATTGACAAAAACACGAAAAATCTGCTTTGCGTTTTAATTCGATTCAATCGCACAATCCTCTGAAAAACTGCAGTTTTCCGCCCTGGGAAAGCATATTCCAATTCTTTCTCAACATCTTGATCTAGATAGGAAAAAGAATATAAACTCACCAAAATCCAAAGAAAACTGACTAAAAGCGCAAAAATCACCCCTTGCTTTTCCGTCTCAAATGAGATTTTCATCTTTTCAGAAAATGTAAAAACGTCAATTGCAAGAACATCCCCCGCAACATAGTCAAAGCAAATTTTAAGCATCATGAGGAAAAGAGAAATGCTAATGAGCATGATGGTAAATTTTTGCATCTTCCCATGTTTTCTCAACACATAGCTCACCAAGGCCGCCAAAATTGGCAGCATCATTGGTAATAATAGACTATCAAACTTAAAATTTTGCATTTACCCTCAACCAAAATTATTTGAAACTAATTTACTAAGATTAATAAAATCTCTGGAATAAAATATAAAAAGCAAGTTCACAGCGGAAAAAAAGAACATAACTGCAAGCGTCAAATGACCAGCTTCCTTACGAATTGTGATTTTTTCCTTATTATCCTTAAAATAGATTGTCTCAATGATTTTAATTGCATATAGTAAAGTGAAAAATGAGCTGATCACCAAGACTCCAACCGTCAAATATTCATATAAATTAACTTGCGAGAAAATTGCGCTAGCGATTGTCACATGGAACAAATCCCATTTCGCCACAAAACCAAAAGTGACTGGAAAACCAATTAAACTCAATAAATTCAGCAAAATAATGAAACTAGTTTTGGGCATATGCCTTGCAACCAGGCGCATTTGACTAAGCTTTGTGCTGCCAAATTTCCTCTCAATTGCACCAGCTGCAATGAAAAGAGAGGTTTTTGCAAGAGAATGATTAATCATGAGAAGCAAAAATGAACCTAACGCAATTTGACTATCTAACACCACCACCAACATGATCAAACTCATTTGTGACACGCTTGAAAAAGCCAAAATTTGTTTAAGATCTTGGCTGCGATAGGCAAGAATGGCTGAATAAATCAAAGAAATCACGCCAAGTAAAATCAAAAATTCCTCTAAAATTGTGATTTTCTGCAAAATATTTAAATTAAAAACGAAATAAAAAAATTTGATCATTCCGTAAATCATCACTTTTCCCATGGTCCCTGAGAAAAAACTCACAACAAAAGAAGGTGAAAATCTATAAACTTCAACAAGCCAGCCATGCAGAGGGAAAATTGCAATTTTAATCAAAAAACCAATCACCAGAAAAATCACCGCAAGCATCGTGGTTTTCAATTCAACAATTTCAGGAATTTTCTGCTGCAGCTCTGTCATGTTCAAATTTCCCGTCATCATGTAAATCACGCCAATGCCAAGCAAAATGAAACTAGCAGAAATTGTCCCCATGATGAGATAATTCATTGAGGCAAAAGCGGCTCTCTTGCAGTTAATTGACGCCACCAACGCATATGATGACAGTGACGTGATCTCAAGAAAAACATAAAAATTGAAAATGTCATTTGTGAGCACCATTCCGCTCATTCCAGCAAGACAAATCAGGAACATGCTGTTAAAAACGGGAATTTTTTCAAGTGAAATTTGAGAGCCAGATTTCAAATGATTAATCAGCAAAAAAGACAAACCAGCTGCAATGAACGAGACCAGCAGATTCACTGACGCACCCATTAAGCTAAGCGAATGCTCAACCCCAATCAAAGCTGGCCAGCTCCCATATTCATAAAACATCACACCAATTTTCTGTATTTTGCAAAAAATATATGTCGCATTTGCCAAAGAAATCAGACAAAAGAAAATTGTGATGAAAATTGACAAACGAGCATGCTTCTTGATGAAAATGGACAATAATGCCGCAAAAATTGGCAAAATAATTTGAAAAGGAATGATGTTATTTAACAAAATATGCATTTACTCGTCTTCTTTTTCATTAATTAAAATAATTTCATTTTCATCAATCGTGCCATATTTTTTCTTCAGGCGAATGATGATTGCAAAAGCAACAGAAATTGTCGCAATTCCCACCACAATTGCTGTGAGCATTAAAATATGAGGCAATGGGCTTGCAAGAATTTGCGGACATTCTTCAAAATTAAGGCATTTCAAAACCGGCGCACCAGCTCCATTCACTTTCCCAAGACTGATATAGAAAAGCAAAATTGCAGATTGGAAAATCGATAAAGACATGATCTTCTTAATCAAATTATTCGACGCAAAGCAGCCATAGAGCCCACTCACAAGAATCAGAAAAATGACGATATAATTGAAATTACCCTGCATTTTACCTCAATCTCTCTCCAGCATTTCACTGACAAAACAGCTATAAATCAGCATGAAAACTGCAAAAACAGTGATGCCAACTCCAAATTCAATCAAAGTAATTCCTAATTTTTGCCCATTTTGTGAATTTGACATCAAAACAGAATATTCTAAAAATCTGCCATTAAAAAAAAGAGAAGCCACTCCAACAGCGAGATAAATCAAGCAGCCTAAGGCAGCTAAAGATTGAAGGAAAGAATTTGACAATTTTGAAAGCAAAATTTCATTGCTAAAAACAAGCCCAAATAAAATGAAACCAGAAGCAAGGATTGCGCCAGCTTGAAACCCGCCACCAGGCGATTGTTCACCATGAATTTGAATATATAACGCAAAAATTACAATCAATGGAATGGTGATTTTAGTGATGATTTTTAAAATGACATTATTCATTGCAGCACTCCTCAATTTCTTGTTTCAAAATGAGCCAAACAGCAATGCCTGCAGTTAAAATCACCAAAGTCTCCCCTAAAGTGTCAACCCCCCGATAGCTCGCAAGGACGGAAGCTGCAACAGCAAAAATCCCAATTTCTTTTCCGGAATTTTGAATGTAATGTGGGTTAATGCGAGAATTAACAGGTGAAGCAGCACTGCCAAATTCAGGCATGTTAACAAGAAACAAGCATAGCATGATTGCAATGAAGATAAATTGAATTTTAATTTTCATTTTTCTTGAGGAAAGCTCTTTTCCAGAAATGTAATTAGCTTCATTTTGTGTGACGGAACCAAAGCAAATTCTGAAAATTAAAAGAAAAATCACCGTGCTAACACAAGCCCCAATCGAAGCTTCAGTGATGGCTACATCCGCCGCTCCATATAGCACATAAACCATTGAGATGGTGACGCTAAAGCCGGTCATATATAGAATGTTGCTAAAAATTGCCGATGGATGATCATCACTTAAATTAATTTTCAAAGAAAGGGCCAAAAGCAAAAAAACCAAAATCATCTCAATGATGTTCAGCAAATTAAAACCAAGAATTTCCATAAGTTCTATTGACATTTTTGATCTGACAGTGAAAATTTACAAATGACATGACACGCAGTTGGCGAAGTGAGCATGATGATGATGAACAGCAAAAAAATTTTCGCAGACCAAAGATTCATGCCATTTCTGACCATGATTGCAAAAAGAAACATGGCCATTCCGCAAGAATCAAAAATTCCAGATGCATGAGCTCTGCTTAAGAAACTCTTCATTCTCAAATAGCCAAGCAAGCTTGCGATTGTGAAAAAAATTGCAAAAATCATTAAAATGTTAGAAATGATTTCAGTCATGCTCACCTCTTTTTTCTTGCTTCATTGAATGAAATTTCAAAAAAGCAATTGTCGCAATGAAATTTATGATCGCATATGTGATTGAAATATCAAGCAGACTTGGCTGATTAGAGACATAGGCAAACAAAATAATCAAGATAGAAGCATAGTTTGTTAAATTATTTGCAGCGAGAATTTTATCAGACAGTGATTTTCTCTTCATCAAAGCAATCAAGAAAATGACAATGCCAAAAATCAAAATAATGAAGCTGAGATTATATGTGATTAAATCAAACATTTTTTTCCACCATTTTAAACATTCTATTTGTTTCCAAATCTTGAATATTCCCTTCATTTAGCGAATGAACCAGCAATTTAAAATCCTTCACATCAAGCGTGATTGTGCCTGGTGTTAATGTGATTGAATTTGCATATATTGCTGAAATCAACTCCGCAGAAGACTCTTCTTGCTCAACATCTAATTTAATGACTTTCACAGATTCTTGAATTTCTGGATTCTTGGAGAAAATTTCTTTTGACAGAGTGAAGGAAGCTTTGATGATTTCTTTAAAAATCCAAAACAAAAATTTTATGTGTGACAGCTTCAAAACTCTAGCTTTAGTGGGACTAAATCCCAAAAATTGATATATATATATTGCAAATAAAACTGAAGCCAACCCAGCAATGAGAAAAAAACTTCCTTCTTGCGCTGAAAGAAAAAACCACGTGATTGACAAGGCTGAAAAAAGTGAGATTAACTGCAACATATGTCTATATATCAACTTAAAATTATGATTTCTTGATGATATTATAGAAAAATTCCTAATTCAACGATTTTTCGCAGAAAATCTCATTATTTTTTGAAACAATTCTCCATCTAACTCTTTTGGCACAGGTTTGTGTCCAAAATAATAATCCATTAAATCTGAGTCATTATGATTCAAAATTCCTTCATAAATCAACAATTCTGGCTCTGTCAAAGAATCAATGCAAGATTCCGCAAAAGAACCAAGCACAATGTCAGCCTCTTTACAACCTCTATGCATGCTTCTATAAAACAGTTTTTTCTTTAAATTCTCCAATTCCATGAATTTACTTAACTTTACGCCCTTCCCACAGTTTTTCAAGCTTATATAATTCTCTTGTTTCTTTTTTGAATAAATGAATGATGCAGAAACCAACGTCAACCAGGACCCAGTCAGCATTTTCAAGACCTTCAACCGAAGGAATGATGGCAGAATTTTGTTTAATCATTTCGACTAAACGCTTCGCATATGATGAAATGTGACGCTCTGAACGCCCCGTGGCAACAATCATTTTTTCTGCAATCTCGGTTTTTGCTGTTAAATCTATGATGGAGATATCTTCAAATTTAGATTCATCAAGAAATTTTGCCATTTCTGTGACTAATTCACTTGAATTCATTTCTTTTTTCACAATTTCACTCGTCGAGTCCATATTATTCATTACCTGGATGTTCATTGTTAATTTTTCTTATTTCCGTGGATGATATTTTTATTTTACTAATTTTTAAAAAATGCAAATCGGGTGACAAATTTTTTGCTTTAAAATCACCTAATGTAAAGTTTATATGATCATTATACATCATTAGCGTCTTCGATGACAAGCTTTTAAATGCAAAATTTTCACGGTCAAAAATAATCATTGGCAACCGCGAAATGATCTGATCATGCTTAAACCATCTATGAAAATCTGGCAAATTATCAGCTCCAATTAACCAACTAAAGCTAATTTCAGAAAATAACTCTTGCAAAGCCTCAATCACATAGAAGGTGGAATTTTCTCTTACATTTTTCTCAAAATCTGAAACAAAAATTCGTGGATTTTTGCTTGCTCGCTTCTTTGCACAAGAAAGCCTTTGGGCAAAATCATTTTCATATTGTGCTTTAAATGGGTTTTGTTTTGCAACAATCCACCAAACATAGTCAAAATTCAAAAGCTTAAGCGCAATTTCAGAAATTTTCAAATGACCTTCATGTGCAGGGTCAAATGAGCCACCAAGTAAGGCCACTTTTAGTTTGCAGTTTCTGAATTTAGCAAGGTCAGAATTCATCTCAACCTCATAAATATAAAAAGGTCAAAATTTATAAAAACATTGACCTTCTCATTAGATTTTAAATTTAACTTAAGCAGTTTCTTGCTCATCTTCAAAATTTTCTTTATTGCTAACTTTCTGAACTTCACAATCAACAAGCTCAATCAAAGCCATTGGAGCCATGTCACCATAGCGAAAGCCATTTTTCAAAACTCTAGTATATCCACCATGACGATTTTCATATCTTGTTGACAAAGTTGTAATTAGTTTATTGACCATTTCTTCATCATTAATGATGGACATTAAATGTCTTCTTGATGCTAAAGTGTTTTTCTTTGCAATTGTAATTAATTTTTCAACATAAGATCTCAAATCTTTTGCCTTCGGCAAAGTTGTTTTGATTTGTTCATGTCTCAAAAGTGAGACAGACATGTTCATGAACATTGCCTTTCTGTGGCTTGAAGTTCTGTTTAATTTTCTACCTTTTAAAGCGTGACGCATTTCTATAACCTATTACTAAATATAATGTTTAACTCATTGTTTGTTATATAATTTTCAGAAAGGATCTTCATATTTTTTAGCAAGATCTTCAATATTCTCCGGTGGCCATCCTTCAACTGTCATGCCGAATTTTAAATTCATCGTGCTAAGCAAGTCTCTGATCTCATTCAAAGATTTACGACCAAAATTTGGAGTTTTAAGCATTTCTCCTTCACTTTTGAGAACCAAATCACCAATATAGACAATATTGTCATTTTTCAAGCAATTTTGTGAACGAACAGAAAGCTCAAGCTCATCAACCTTCTTAAGAAGATTTGCATCAAAAGGAAGCATAACTTCTTGCTTTTCTTTATCTTCTTTAATTTCTTCAAAGGTGATAAACAGCTTAAATTGATCTTGCAAAATTCTTGCAGCAAGAGCAACAGCCATTTCAGGTGACATGCTGCCATCAGTTTCAACAGAAAGCTTTAATTTATCATAGTCAGTCACTTGACCAACACGGCTATTTTCCACTTTATAGGAAACTTTTATGACAGGAGTAAAAATTGCATCAACATTAATCACACCAATATTCGCATTATCGCTCTCCATGTGCGTAGCAGGAACATAGCCCCTTCCAGTTTCACAAATGAGCTCCATGTTGACAGAATTACCTTTATCTAAATGGAATAAGACCAAATCAGGGTTCAAAATTTCGACATCATGCCCAGTTTCAATCATTCCAGCTGTGACAACGCATGGCCCAACAACATTCAATGTGAGACGCTTTTTCTCGGCAGAGTTCATTCTTAATCTCAATGATTTCACATTCAAAATCACATCAACCATGTCTTCTTTAACGCCTGGAATTGAGGAAAATTCATGAAGAATTCCTTCAATTTTCACAGAAGTGATTGCAGCCCCTTGCAGAGAAGAAAGCAAAATACGTCTTAAAGCGTTTCCAAGAGTGATTCCAAACCCTCTTTCAAGCGGTTCAACAATAATCTCTGTTTGAGTTGGCGAGCTTTCATTAATCTTGAGTTCAGAAGGCTTAATCAGATCAAGCCAATTTTTTGATATTAATAACATATTTTCCTTAAGTCCTTGTTTGGATTGATAAAATATAGTTTCGATTATACCCTACGTTTTTTACGAGGACGGCATCCATTATGAGCAGTTTTCGTTTTGTCTTTAATATAGACCACTTCAACATCTGGTGACGAAATAAATTCTCTAATTGCAGCTTCCCTTGCACCACCTGGGCCCTTCACTTCAACGTCAATTCTTCTTACGCCGCATTCAAGAGCCTTGTCAAGCGCATCTTTAGCAACAATCTGACCAGCATATGGCGTTGATTTACGTGCACCTTTAAAACCCTTCATACCCGAACTACAAGAAGCAAACACATTACCTTTAGTGTCAGCAATGGTCACAATTGTGTTATTGAAAGAAGCAAAAATGTGAGCAATCGCAGTTGGAATGCTTTTTTTAACTTTTTTCTTAGTATTTTTATCTTTTAATGACATTTTCAAGCCCTTTAATTTATATTATTTATGGTTTATTTCTTTTTACCAGCAATTGCCGTTCTTTTACCTTTACGAGTTACAGCATTTGACTTCGTATTTTGGCCTCTGACAGGCAAACCTTTTCTATGTCTAATTCCTCTATAGCACGCAATATCCTTCAAATCTTTAATGTTTTTCATCACATCGCGGCGCAAATCACCTTCAACAGTATATTTCTCATCAATGATGTTTCTGAGAGTTTTAATTTGCTCTTCTGTCAGATCCTTAGTTCTCACATTTTCTGCAATTTGAGCTTCAGCCATGATTTTTTTAGAACTAGCCAACCCAATTCCATAAATGTAAGTTAAGGAAATCAAAACTCTTTTTTCTTTTGGTATGTTTACACCTGCTATTCTCGCCACAATTTTACTCCTAATTGTAAAATATTTTTTCACTTAAATGGCCTGCAGCATTCTAACACAACAAACCATTTTTCATAATTAAGGTTATATAATAAGTTTTTTTTAAATTAAGTCAAGTCTTTTGATTTATTTTTAATAATAAAATCTATTTCATCGCTAATTTCCTGAATTTTCTTCATTCCATCAACATGCTTCAGCTTACTTTGCTCAGAATAAAACTCAACCAAGGGATGTGTTTGTTTTTCATAAGTTTTCAGCCTCGCAGTGACCACCTCTTCTTCATCATCAGCTCTACAAGAAAAGTCTGAACCACCACAATTATCACAAATTCCATCTTTTAATGGATTTTTATATTTTTTATTATAGCTTGCAGAACATTGGCAACAGCTATATCTATTAACAATTCTATCAATCAGAACATCATGATCAACGTCAAAATTAATAATAACATCTACTAACTCACCATTTTTTTGCAAAATATCATCCAAAAACTCAGCTTGCTTAACAGTTCTAGGATAGCCATCAAGAATTATTCCTTTTTGATTTTTCCAATTAGAACTCTCAACCAACTCTTTAATCAATTCATTCATCATTTCATCAGAAACAAGATCTCCATTTTTCATGATTTGCTCAACTTTCTGACCGATGTTAGTTTTGTTTCGCACAGCCTCTCTCAGCAAGTCCCCCGTGGAGAATTTCTTAAAGCTAAAATTTTTTTCAATTCTCTCTCCTTGAGTTCCTTTGCCAGAGCCAGGAGGCCCTAATAATATGATGATCATACAACATTCTTCCTTAACTTAGACTTCTTAATCAAAGATTCATATTGATGAGAAAATAAATGAGACTGAAGTTGAGTCACTGTGTCAATAACCACATTTACCACAATCAATAAACTTGTTCCACCTAAATAAAAAGGAATTGAATATTTGGAAATCATAATCTCAGGAAGCACACAAACTAAAGTAATATAAAGAGAGCCAAAAACTGTCATTCTTGTCAGAGTATAGTCCAAATATTCAGCTGTATGCTTACCAGGTCTTCTACCAGGAATGAAACCACCATGTTTTTTCAGGTTCTCTGCTGTCTCAGTCGGATTGAAAACAATTGAAGTATAGAAGAAACAGAAAAATATAATCAAAAGAGAATATAATAATATATACAAGGGCTTTCCATGCGCAAGATAGGAAGAAATTTCAGAAACAACACCAGATTCTTTTGAATTATTAGAAAAATTCATAATGGTCAAAGGAAAAAGTAAAATCGAACTTGCAAAAATCGGAGGAATCACACCTGACGCATTGATTTTAAGAGGCATATGAGAAACTTCACCACCAAACATCTTGTTCCCAACTTGTCTTTGTGGATATTGCACAATGATTTTTCTAGATGATTTTTCAATAAAAACAATCAGAGTGATCAAAGAAACAACAATTAAAATAATTGTGATCAGAATAATAAACGAAATTGCACCTGTGCGTGCAAGCTCAAAAAGCGCTGCAATTGAACTAGGTAAACCAGCAACAATCCCCGTAAAAATGATCATCGATGTTCCATTTCCAATCCCTCTAGCAGTAATTTGCTCACCTAACCACATTAAGAAAATTGTTCCACTTGTCAAAGTTGTGATTGTCGTGAGGGTGAAAAATGAAAAATCCCCAGAAACCGCATTCAAAGAACCATGCGACATGCCTGTCAATGTGACAGCAACACCATATGATTGCAACATTGAAAGCAGCACTGTTAAATAGCGTGTATATTGGTTAATTTTCTGCCTTCCTGCCTCCCCATGCTCTTTCTTAAGAACTTCAAGTGGCTTATAGGCAACTGACATTAACTGCATGATGATTGAAGAAGTGATATACGGCATGATTGCCAAAGCAAATATCGACATCCTGCCGAGAGAACCACCAGAAAGCATGTTAAACATTCCCAAAATTCCTTCACTATTTTGGCTTGCAATTTGAGCTAAAACAGCAGAATTAATCCCAGGTAATGGAATAAATGAACCAAATCTATAAATTATCAAGGCCAAAATTGTGAATAGAATTCTAGACTTAAGATCTTTCGCTTTAAAAATAAAGCTCATGTCTAAGTTCGACCCCATATTTCTAGAATTTTTTGCTTTCACAATTTTGCCCCAAATATTTTACAAATTAAATCACATTAAATTTTCCGCCTGCAACAGAAATTTTTTCTTTAGCAGATTCAGAAATAAAGTTACAGTCAATTTCTATTTTAGATTTAATATCGCCTTCGGAAAGAATCTTGATTTTTGAAGCAGCTTTACGAATCAAGCCAGCAGCAAATAAAATCTCAGCATTAATTTTTGTTTTTGCATTAATTTTTCCAAGATCAATCGAGCCTTGAATAGCGCCAACATTAACTATTTCTGGCTTTTGATTAAATTTCTCATTACTAAATCCACGTTTAGGAAGCCTAATGAAAAGTGGGGTTTGTCCACCCTCAAAACCTTTACCTCTAACAGCAACACCAGATCTACTATTTTGACCTTTGTGCCCTCTTCCGCAGGTTTTTCCCTTACCGCAACCGATTCCTCTTCCAACTCTTTTTGCTTTATAGTTAGAACCTTTATCAAATGTTAATTCGTTTAAATTCATCACAGACCTGCTTTTATAATATTTCTACTAGGTGACTAACTTTATTAATCATCCCTCTTACAGAAGGAGTATCTTCTAATTCTCTGACATCACCAATTTTTCTAAGTCCAAGAGCAAGCAAAGAGAGTTTCTGATTTCTCACTCTTCCAATTGAACTCCCTGTTTGTTTTACTTTCACAGTTTTTGCCATTTTATATATTCCATTTCCAAAAGTTAATCAATTAAATCAGCAATCGCAAGACCTCTTTTCTCAGCAATTTGCTTTGGAGAAGAGAGTTTTTGCAGAGCAGCAAAAGTTGCATAAACCACGTTATATGGATTAGAGGTCCCTGTTGATTTTGACACAACATCATGCACCCCAAGAGCATCAAGAATTGAACGCACAGGACCACCAGCAATAATTCCAGTTCCTGGAGGAGCTTTTCTCAAAATCACTTTAGCAGCACCAAAAGTTCCAACCACATCATGGTGAATGGTTCTTGAATCTTTTAAATTCACCCTCATTTTAGAATATTGTGTCTTAGAAGCCGCTTTCTTTTTAGCATCCATAACTTCTTTGGCCTTACCGTGACCATAGGACACTTCGCCTTTTCCATTTCCTTTCACAAGCAAAACTGCAAAACTGAAGTTTGTTCCGCCTTTCACAACTTTTGAAACCCTATTCACTGATATGATATATTCTTTACCATCAGTTACTTCTGGCTTATTTGCATCTTTATTTTTTGACATATGTGTTTCCCTAAACCTTTAAAATAAAATAGTTACGCAGATCCTGATCTGCTTTATTAAAACTCTATACCGCCTTCTCTCATGGCTTCGGCAAGATATTTGATTTTACCATGATATTTTTTGTCACCTCTGTCAAAAACAATTTTAGTATTGAGTTTCTTCTCATTAATTCTTTTTGCAATGAGCATCCCAACTGCTTTTGCTGCCTCAATGTTTGAAGTAGATTTTGTTGAGGTAAAATTTTTCTCTTTAGAGGAAGCAGAAGCTAAAGTAATGCCCTCAGCATCATTGATCAGCTGAGCATATATATATTGGTTGGAACAAAAAACTGAAAGTCTGCTTCTACCAGATTTATTTCTGCGCTTAAGAGCATATCTAGTTTTATCTTTTT
The DNA here is from genome assembly GCA_964383745.1 of uncultured Rickettsiales bacterium. Taxonomy (GTDB): domain Bacteria; phylum Pseudomonadota; class Alphaproteobacteria; order Rickettsiales; family CAYLHV01; genus CAYLHV01. Next base: position 69,996 of record CAYLHV010000008.1, read on the forward strand.
TTGTTTTAATGTTAGAATAACTCATTTTACTAAACCTTCTATTTAATTAACCTTATTTATTTCTTTTTACCAGCTTTCTGATTAATAAACTCACCTCTATATTTTACACCTTTGAGTTTATATGGCTCCAAAGGTCTGAATGATCTGATTGTTGCAGCCACTTGTCCAACTTTCTGCTTACAGATCCCTTTAATTGTAATCACAGATTTATCGCAAACTACCTCAATCTCAGATGGAATAGAATATGCGATAGAGTGACTATGCCCAAGATATATAAAAAGATGCTTACCATTGACCGACGCACGATAACCCGTTCCTTTAATCTCTAGAATTTTCTCAAAACCTTTAGAAACACCTTCGACCATATTATTAATCAGGCTTCTATAAAGCCCCCATCTAGATCTAGATTGTTTACTATCATCAACCGGAAGAACTTTAATTTGGCTTCCATCTTGGGTGATTGTCACATCATTAGTGATCATCGATGTTAATTTCTTTTGTCCTTGAGAAATCGTGATTGAATCTTTTTCAATCTTCACATTGACATTTGCCGGTATATTGACTGGTAACTTACCTACACGTGACATTTTTAAGCTCCTAATTTTATATTTTCTACTCTAAAATCTAACATATTCCTAAAACACGCTGCAAACAATTTCACCACCAACATTCTCTCTCTTTGCTTCTCTGCTCGAAAGAACACCTTTTGGCGTACTGATCACAGCAATCCCAAGCATAGGTGAATATTTATCAAGCTTTCCTGCTGATAAATATATGCGACGACTTGGCTTAGAAATTCTTTTAATTTCCTGAATAACAGCATTTCCTTTGTAATATTTCAATTTAATATCTAAAGAACGAATATTTGTCCTTTCTTCTCTTTCTTCATAAGAATGCACATATCCTTCTCTAATAAGAGCATCTAGAACTGACTTAATCATTCTTGAACTTGGAACATTCTTCACAATTTTATGTCTCGCCATATAAGAATTTCTAATTCTTGTTATTAAATCGGACACGTGATCATTCATTGACATATTTTTAACACCTAATTTAAATTATTTATATTTACCAACTTGATTTTCTCATTCCTGGAATTTGACCACTTGAAGCTAATTCTCTAAGAATAATTCTCGAAACTCCAAGCTTTCTATAATATGCTCTTGGCCTTCCAGTAATTGCACAGCGATTTCTTTGTCTAGTCTTTGCAGCATTTCTCGGCATTGCAGAGAGTTTCAATTGCGCCTCAAATCTTTCTTTCATTGGCAATTCTCTGTTCATAACAATATCTTTCAGGCTTTTTCTTTTATTTTCACTAGATTTCGCTAGTTTTTTTCTTTTAATATCTCTTTCAATCATTGACTTTTTTGCCATAATGTTGATAACTCCTTATTTTATAAATGGTAAATGAAAACCTTTGAGCAACTCAAGTGCTTCTTCATTAGAATTAGCACTGGTCACAATGTTAATATCAAGACCTCTGACTTTGTCAATTTTATCATAAATGATTTCAGGAAAAACCGTATGTTCTTTGATACCTAGTGAAAAATTTCCACGACCATCAAATGACTTAGGTGACAGACCTCTAAATTCCCTTGACCTTGGCAACGCAACAAACACCAACCTTTCTAGAAATTCATACATGCGATCTCCTCTTAAGGTCACACTGCAACCAATATATTGCCCTTCCCTTAATTTATATGCAGCAACTGACTTTTTAGCAGCTTTTTTCACTGGTTTTTGTCCTGAAATCAAAGTTAAGTCATTAAAAGCAGCTTCAATGTGCTTTGAATCTGCAGCAGCTTCCCCAACACCCATATTTAAAGTGATCTTAAGCAATTTTGGTATTTGCAATAAGTTTGTATAGTTAAACTTCCCTTTCAAAGCAGGGACCACATCCTTTGTATATAGCTCTTTAAATCTCAACATTTCTCATTAACCTTATGTATATTTTTTATATAACTTCTTTAGTTGCTTTGGCAACTCGGACTTTTTTATTATCTTCTAGGAATTTATAGGTGATTTTACTGCACTTCGAAATCTCTTCGATGTAATAAGCCACATTAGAGATGTGAATTGGCATTTCAATTTGCGTAATTCCACCCGGTCCCATCGCTGAAGGTTTTACATGTTTTTTAACAATATTTGCACCTTCTACAACCACTTTGTCTGCCTGCCTCAACATTTTTGTGACTTTTCCAACGTGACCTTTACTTTTACCCGCAATCACTTTAACCATGTCGCCAGTTTTAATTCTAAATTTCTTATTTGCAACAACCATTTTCTTAATACCTAAATATATATATATTTACAAAACTTCTGGAGCCAAAGAAATAATTTTCATAAATTTCTTTGCTCTTAATTCACGTGGCACTGGACCAAAAATACGAGTTCCAATCGGTTCATTTTGCTTATTAATGATGACAGCAGAATTTTTCTCAAATCTAATTACTGTGCCATCAGGGCGTCTAATGTTAGTTTTTGTTCTAACAACAATCGCTCTATGAACTTCACCTTTTTTCACCTTTCCTTGCGGAATTGCTTCTTTAATAGAAACAACAATGATGTCCCCAACAGATGCAATATTTTTATGACTTCCGCCAATAACTTTAATGCACTGGATTTCTTTAGCACCAGAATTGTCTGCGACATCTAGCCTTGTTTGCATTTGTATCATAATATGACCTTTAATATCAAGTATTAATTACGTTAAATTGAACTTTTTTTAAAAAACAAGATTAGCCGACAAATTCAAGCAATGCCCATTTTTTTGTTTTTGAAATTGGTCTGCATTCAATAAATTTAACATTAAGACCTTCCTGACACTGATTTTCAGGATCATGAATCGCATATCTTTTTGATCTTGTGATAAATTTTTTGTAAAGCGGATGCATAACTTTTCTTTCCACAAGAACGATTGCCGTCTTATCTGTTTTCTTGCTTACTACAACTCCCTCTAAAATTCTCTTAGGCATTATTTTCATTGTCTCCTATAAAATAATGAATCTTCATTCAGTTTTGCTTAATCTTCTTTCTGACATAACAGTTTTAATTTTTGCAACAGTTTTTCTAACCTTGCTAAATCTACTGCTATTAGTCAAAGAACCAGTTTTCTTTTGAAATCTCAGATTAAATAATTCTTTTTTTAACTCCGCTAACTGAGCAATTAAGTCTAAATCTGATTTTTCTCTAATTTCATTAATTTTGATCATATCTGACATTTCAATCACTCTCCTAATCTTTTAACAAATTTAGTACGGATAGGTAACTTAGCAGAGGCTTTGTCTAATGCAACTTTAGCAATCTCTTCTGTAACGCCTTCTAGCTCAAATAAAATCTTACCTGGTTTAATTCTAACGGCATAATATTCTATAGAACCCTTACCTTTACCCATTCTGACCTCAGCCGGCTTTTTGGAAACTGGAACATCTGTAAAAACTCTGATCCACAATTTACCAGCCCTTTTCACATAGCGCACAATTGCTTTCCTGGCAGCTTCAATCTGCCTTGCCGTCACTCTCTCTGGATCAATTGATTTTAGGCCAAACGATCCGAAAGCTAAGCTACACCCTCTAGTGGCTGTGCCGTGGATTCGCCCTTTATGTGCCTTTCTGAATTTCATCTTTTTTGGAACTTGCATTTTAAAAACCTATCTAACAAAATAATTTAAATTATGAGCTGGCTGAATCACCTTTATAAACCCAAACCTTGACACCAATCACACCATAAGTTGTGTTTGCTTCGGCAAAACCATAGTCAATATCAGCTTTGAAAGTATGAAGCGGAACTCTTCCTTCTCTATACCACTCTGTTCTAGCGATTTCAGCGCCACCTAAACGACCAGAGCAATTCACTCTGATTCCCAAGGCACCAAGGCGCATTGCACTTTGCATGGCTCTTTTCATGGCTCTTCTGAAGGAAACTCTTTTTTCAAGTTGTTGTGCAATTCCTTGCGCAATTAATCTAGATTCCATTTCTGGCTTTCTAACTTCAACGATATTCACGTGAACTGCACTTTTTGAAATTTGCCCAATACCTTTTTTAATTTTGTCAATATCTGAACCTTTTCTTCCAATCAAGACACCTGGTTTTGATGTGTGAATTGTGACAATCACTTTTCCTGCAAGTCTTTCAATAGCGATTTTATTAATGCCAGAGCTGCCGAAATTCTTGTCAACATATTTTCTTATTCTAAAATCTTCAACTAAGAGATTGGCAAATTCTTTCTTACCAGCATACCAAACAGAATCTGTTGTTCTGGTAACACCGACTCTAATACCAATAGGATTAACTTTCTGACCCATTTTGCTTAACTCCCCATTTCTTTTAGAATAATTGACAATTTGCTAAAAGGCTTTTCAACTCTTGCCCCTCTACCTCTTGCACGAGCTCTGAATCTTTTCATAACCATGGCTTTTCCAACCAAAACTTCTGAAACATATAGAGCATCAACGTCCATATTGTGATTATTATCAGCATTTGCAATTGCTGACTCCAAACATTTTAAGACATCATTAGAAATTCTTCTTTTACAAAATTGCAATTGAAACAAAGCTTGTTTAATTGGAAGATTTCTGATTAGACCAGCAACCAAGTTTAATTTTCTTGTTCCCGTTCTTAATGAGGTCAAATGAGCCTTCGCTACATTTTCTTTATTATTTTCTTTAGTCATTTTTAGCCTCTCTTAGCTTTTTTGTCAGCTTCGTGACCATTAAAAGTTCTTGTTGGAGCAAACTCACCAAGTTTGTGACCAACCATTTCTTCTTTAACAGTAACTGGAATGAATTTTTTACCATTATGCACAAGGAATGTCAAGCCAACAAATGTTGGTGGAATGTCACTTCTTCTTGCCCAAGTTTTAATTGGTTTATTATCATTTTCTGCAAGAGCTTTCTTGACTTTTTTTAACAATTTTGGTTCTATAAAAGGACCTTTCCAAACTGATCTAGACATTATTTATTAAAACCTCTCAAGTTATTTACTATATCTTCGTTTTACAATGAACTTGCTTGTCGCTTTATTAGTTCTGGTACGTTTACCTTTTGTTGGCTTACCCCATGGAGTAACAGGATGTCTACCACCAGAAGTTTTACCCTCACCACCACCATGCGGGTGATCAATCGGGTTCATCGCAACACCTCTAACAACTGGCCTTTCACCAAGCCATCTCATGCGTCCAGCCTTACCATATTTTATGTTTTGCTGATCAGGATTTGAGACAGAACCGATTGTCGCCATACATGCAGCTGGAACTTTTCTAACTTCACCTGATCTGAGTTTAATCAGAACATAGCCAGAATCTTTACCTGCAATTTGCACATAGCAACCAGCAGATCTGGCGATTTGAGCACCTTTTCCTGGTTTCATTTCCACATTATGAACAATTGTTCCAACCGGAATATTTTTTAGCATCATTGCATTACCGACTTTAATGTCAGCAGCTTCTGCAGAAATAACTTTATCACCAACAACAAGCTTTTGCGGAGCAATAATATATGACAATGTTCCATCTTCATATTTAATCAATGCAATAAAAGCAGTTCTGTTTGGGTCATATTCAATTCTTTCAACAATTGCTGTCATGTCGAACTTATTTCTTTTAAAATCAATATCCCTCAAAACAGTTCTATGTGACTTTGCACCTCTGTGCCACATGGTTTTTCTTCCCAAATTATTGACACCAGATGTTCTTTTTGTTCCACGAGTCAAAGCTTTAACAGGGCCACCTTTCCACAAATCTTTTTTATCAATTGTGACTAAGTGTCTTTGACTAGGTGTAGTTGGATTATATTTTTTTAAAGACATTTAAATTAAACCTCTCCGCTAACATTATCAATTTTAGAACCTTCAGCGAGAGTGACTTCTGCTTTTTTATAGTCAGAACGTCTTCCAACTGTTCCTCTGAAACGCTTTACTTTTCCTTTAATGGTGATTGTATTTACGTCAGTAACTTTCACACCAAAAATTTCCTCAACCGCCTTTTTAATCAATGGCTTTGTTGCATCTTTCCTGACCAAAAAAACAGTTTTATTTTTTGCTTCAGCAGCCATTGTTGCTTTTTCAGTAATAATTGGAGAAATGATAATATCATATAGACTATTTTGCATTGCTAAACCTCACATTTAAAGATTCTAAAGCAGCTTCTGTTAAAATAAGTTTTTTATGATTCAAAATGTCATAAACATTAATTGCTTTAACAGGAAGAACGTCGAAACCAATCAAATTACTTGTTGATTTTCTAAAATTCTCATTCATTGCGTCTGAGTCAATAAAAAGCGCTGATTCAAAGCCATAGGATTTAATTTTCTTAGACATGGCTGAAGTTTTGACTTCTTTTGGAGAAATTTCATTAACAATCAACAAATCTTCATTTTTTAATTTAGAAGATAGAGCAATTTTCAAAGCAAGTAGTCTGAATTTCTTTGTCAATTTGTAGGCATGGCTTCTAACAACCGGACCAAAAATCACAGCACCACCCCTAAATTGTGGAGATCTCAAGCTACCTTGCCTTGCATTACCAGTTCCTTTTTGCTTAAAAGGTTTTTTGGTTGTTCCAGAGATTTCACCAATCGTCTTTGTCTTGTGAGTTCCAGCTCTTCTTTTCGCAAGCTGCCAGTTCACAACTCTGTGAAGAATTGAGCTTCTAACTTCCTGAGCGAAAATCTCTGCATTAAGTTCGACTTCTTTCAGAACTTCACTATTATCAAAATTTATTACCTTAACCTTCATTTGAGGCCTCCTTGTTTTCTTGAACATCTCTGACGATTGATGCAGGGAAAGGAGCGGAAGCATGCAAAGAATGTTTAATTGCATCCGTAATTTTTACATATCCACCTCTGTGACCAGGAACTGCACCTTTCACTATGACTAAATTTTGCTCTATATCAACTCTGACAACTTGTAGATTTTGGATTGTTTTATTAACTCCACCCATTCTACCAGCCATTTTCTTATTTTTGAACACTTTACCTGGATCTTGACATTGACCTGTGGAACCGTGCGAACGGTGAGAAACAGAAACACCATGCGTTGCTTCAAGACCACGGAAATTATGTCTTTTCATCGCACCAGCAAAACCTTTACCAATTGAAACACCTCTCACATCGATTCTTTGCCCTGGCACAAAATGATTAGCATTCACAACATCACCAACACTCAAAAGAGCATCAGGTCTAACTCTAAACTCAACCATATGTTTCTTTGCATCTAATTTATTTTTAGCAAAGAAAGATCTGACCGGCTTGTTTAATTTATCAACATTTTTTGGAGTGCCATAGGCGATTTTTACAGCGCAATAACCAAATTGTTCTTGTGTTTTAACTTCAACAACTTGACAATTTTCAATTTGCAACAAGGTCACCGGAATTCTTTCGCCTTCCGCTGTAAAAAGAGCTGACATGCCAAGCTTTTTTGCTACTAGACCAGTTCTCATTTCATTTATCTCCTACTAATTTAATTTCTACATCAACACCAGCTGCAAGATCAACTTTCATCAAAGCTTCAACAGTTTGCGGAGTAGGGGTGATCATCATTAATCTCTTGTGAGTCCTGATCTCAAAAGCTTCACTAGACTTCTTATTAACGTGAGGAGAACGGTTCACTGTGAATCTTTCAATATTCACTGGAAGTGGAACAGGACCACTAATTGAAGCACCGGTGCGTTTAACTGCACTCACAATCTCTTTAGTTGCCTGATCAAGATTTTTATGCTCAAAAGACTTTAGTCTGATTCTTATTTTTTGGTGACTCATAATATTTAAATTCTCTTTTAAATTAGATTCAATTCTGTCATTTTCTAAACTTTAGCAAATGACAGAATTCAAAACACTCATTCTTAAGCAAGGATTTTAGAAACCACGCCAGCACCGACGGTTCTG
>CAYLHV010000009.1:0-72288 GCA_964383745.1 uncultured Rickettsiales bacterium
TGTGTTAAGCATACCGCCAGCGTTCGTTCTGAGCCAGGATCAAACTCTCAAGTTTTAATTAATAAATCTTGAATCTTAAAGTCATTTAAAGACGAAGTTTAATCATCGCTACCTTTACTTTTTTTATACATATACAATTTAAAACAACTAACTCATTCGACTATTTTCGTTTCACCGCATTTCGCCGATAGACAGAGTTATATCTCAAACTAAAATGCTTGTCAACAACAAAAAACAAAAAAAATGCATTTTTTTTAAAAAAATTATTCCAGCCAAAAGCAGATTTAGATAAACCCTTGTTTTTCAAAGAAAAAAACTTATCCTCTTGGATGGTTTTTTTTGTAACTTTCCAAAAGATTTGCCACATTCACTTTCGTATATATTTGCGTTGTGGAAAGATTTTCGTGACCCAAAAGTTCCTGGATCGACCTCAAATCAAGGCCTTCAGCCATTAAGTGTGTTGCAAAGCTATGCCTGAAAGCGTGAGGGGTGGCGTTTTCTGGTAAATTTAATTTTCTGGCAATCTCCTTCACAATCATTTGAAAACTCCGAGCAGAAAGCTCCCCTCCCCTGGAATTTAAAAATATTGCACAATGATTTTCTTTAATTTTCTCTGCAAAAGGACAAGCTGACATATATTCCACAATTGACTCTCTCACAATTCCAAGAAGTGGAACGATTCTTTCTTTTTTCCCTTTGCCAAGCACTTTAATGTGATTTTGAGAAATTTCTTTAAATCTCAAGCCAAGAACTTCAGAAATTCTGAGACCGCAGCCATAAATCAACATGATTAAAGCACGATTTCGAAAATTCAACCAATCTTTAATTTCTTTTTTAGAAATTTCTGCAATGAAATTTTTAGTATCTTCAACATCAATCGGACGAGGCAGAGATTTTGCAACCTTAGCAGTTTGCACACGAAAAACTGCTTCATTTGAAATGCCATGGTGATTTTTTAAAAATAAAAACAGACTCTTTAAAGATGAAAGAGCACGCGAAACTGATTTTGGACTCTTATTTTCCCTTCTCATGTCACTATTCCAAGAACGAAAAATCTTCAAATCAATTTCCTCAAGAAAAGACAGAGAAATTTTCTTCGCTTCATATTCATTCAGAAAAATCACAAAAGATTTAACATCGAGATGATAAGAGCGGACAGTATGTGGAGAAAGATTTCTCTCATGCGCAAGTTGCTTAACCCATGCAAAAATCATCAAATTCAAATCATCACTTGCTTCTTTTAATTTATTATGCGCAAAATATTGCTCATTAATTTCCAGTTCCATGATTTTTTATTTTCCAATACAGAAATTGCTAAAAATCTCCCCAAGAATTTCTTCCACATCAATTTTGCCGGTGATTTGACCAAGACTTCTGGCAGCCATTCTAACGTCTTCTGCCGCAAGAATGATTTCTTTCTCCATTGAAAAAAGCATCAAATTCTCCAAGCAATGTTCAAGATTCACTCTGTGCCTCGCTCTTGTCATGACAGGGTCCGCAGAAGGATTGACCAAATCTAGGATTTTTGCTTTTAGAATTTCCATAAATCTGTCGAGCCCTGAATTTTCTTTAATGGAAATTGGAATGACATTTGCAAGACCGGCCGTTTCTGCTTCTGAGAAATTCATGTGATCAATCTTATTAATTAATATGATTGCATTTTCATCAATGTGACTTGCAATGTCTTTCATTTGTTTTTTGATTTTGCCAGATTCAAAAATGATGATTTTCAAATCAGAATTCGCAACACTAAGCTTGGCTTTTTCAATTCCAGCTCTTTCAATCACATCTTCACTTTCTCTAATTCCAGCCGTGTCTGCAAGCGTCACGCTGATGCCAGCAATTTCCATATGCACTTCAATGACATCTCTGGTGGTGCCAGCAATTTCTGAAACAATTGCCACATTGCGCCGAGATAAATGATTGATTAACGAAGATTTTCCAACATTTGGAGCACCAATAATGGGAATATAAAGACCTTCACGTATGATCTCACCAGAGCTAGAATTTAAAATGTGCGAATTAATTGAATTTTTCAAAAGCTCAATCTCTTCTTCAATGTCTTTTGTGATGTCAGCTGGAATTTCCTCATCTGGAAAATCAATATATGCCTCAAGCAAAGACATGATTTTCAGCAATTTTGCTCGCCAAGATTCATAGAGATTTTTCAAGACCCCAGACATTTGCCTAATGGCTTGTCTATGTTGCATGCTTGTTTCCGCATCAATCAAATCAGCAAGGCCTTCTGCTTGCGTCAGATCCATCTTACCATTTAAAAATGCTCTTTTAGCAAATTCCCCAGCTTCTGCAAGGCGAAAATCAGGAATTTCCGAGAGACATTTAATGATTTCAGTTAAAACCGCTTTACTCCCATGGGCCTGAATTTCAAGAATATTTTCACCCGTGAAACTGTGTGGTGCAGGAAACCAAAGCAACAAAACATGGTCTATGACCTCATTTTGACATTTAAGCTCACGAAAATGAGCCTTTCTTGGTTCAAGTGATTCAAAAATATCAAATTTCTCAAGAGCCTTGGCGGCATTCTCCCCGGAAATTCTAATGATTGCAACTCCAGATTTAACCATTGGTGTCGCAAGTGCAAAAATTGTGTTTCTAGTCATGTTTCTATTAAAATGTTTGTTCAGAGCTTCTATAATTCTTGACTAATTGATCAAATTACTTTATATCATATTTATGATCTTAAAAAAAGATAAGTTTTCGATAAAATCATTCTCAAGGTAGCAAATTAACATGAATAATAATTTCACCCAAAATAGCATCATTGAAGACAACCTTCCTGTGATTAAGAAAGTGATTGAACATGGCAAGCGTTTTTCCATGGGTCAGGTTTTTGAAAAATTTGTTAGACATTTCTATAAATTCGTGCCTGTTGACATCATGAATGAAAGCAGCATTGATGAACTTCACGCTTTTGCTTTAAATGCATTTAAGTTTTTTGAGGAATTTAAAAAAACTGACTCAACTGACATTCATCAAATTGAAGTGTCCAGTTTGAAAGTCCCTGAAAATTCAAAGAAAGATGAAAGCACTGTCATCAAACTCTTAAACCCTGATTCTCCTTTTTTGGTTGATTCCGTGATTGAAGAACTTTCTCGAGAAGGCTACAAAACTCACTCTCTAATTCATCCAATTTTTCAAACTAAGAGAGATTCTAAAGGAAAAATTCAAGATATTTTCTCTTGTCATGAAAATAATTCATTTTCCAAAGATGAATATGAAATGGAATCTTTAATTTGCGTCAAGCTGGTGGAAAATTTAAGTAAAGAGAAAAGTGACATTTTAAAAAACCAGCTTTCAATTGTGCTTTCACATGTGAAAATTGCTGTTGCTGATTGGAAACCAACTCTTAACAAACTTGAAAATATTTTACAAAACAACAAATTCTCCGATGAGAATGCAGAATTTTTGAAATGGATTGAAAATAATAATTTCACTTTCTTGGGCTATTCTGAATTTGAAATGATGGCCGATGGCACATTACTAGTTCCACAAATAAACCATGATTCCTCTCTTGGAATTTGCAAACTTAAACATGCCGGGCTCGACGCTTTGCTCATTGACAACGTATATCGAATTGTCAACATTAACCAACGCAAAGAGATCATGGTTGAGATCAGAAAAATTAATCAATCTTCTTTAGTTCACAGAAGCACTAATCTTGATGCAATTTTTGTCAAAATTCATGATGAAAGCAGGAAAGTTAGCAAAATCTTTGTATTTATAGGACTTTTCACCTCTGTCGTATATTATCAAAGCGCCACTTTAATTCCAATCATCAAAACAAAAATCTCAAACATCATAAAAAAAACTGGCCTTTCTAAATCAAGCTATAGTGGCAAAGAAATCATCACAATTCTGGAAGCATTGCCAAGAAATGAGCTTTTCCAAATGGAAGAAAAAGAATTGCTCAACATTGCAATTGGAATTGTCTCTTTGCATGCAAGCCCTAAACTCAAGCTCCATGTCAGAAGCGACTCTGTTGGACAAACTTTAAGCTGCATTGTTTTCATTCCGAAAGAAAGATTCAGTAATGATGCAAGCTCCAGAGTGAAAGCTTTACTAGCACAAGAATTTGGCGGAAATGTTGTTGAAAGCTACACTCAAGTGACCAGCTTAAGACTGGCCTATATTCACGCAATCATTAAAACTGAGCATTATAACTCATTTGACGTGGCAATGGTTGAGAAAAAACTCGAGCGAATCACCAGCCTCTGGAATGATCATCTCTTTAACGCTTTAGTGAATGTTTTTGGCAATAATGCTGGCGAAGAGCTTTTTGCTGAATATAAAAACGCTTTTCCTGCCGCCTATAAAGACAAATTCTCACCAGAAATTTCGGCCATCAGTGACATTAAAATCATTGAAGATGAGCTTGAATTTAAAGATATTGTTTTTGAGCTAACTCATTTAGAGAACATCAGCTCTCTTTTGCAATTAAAAGTTTACAGCAAATCATCTGTAATTGCTCTTTCCGAAATCATGCCAATGCTTGACGAAATGGGCTTTAACACTCTCGATGAGTCAATTTTCTTAGTCACTCCGGAAGACATGCAAAAACAAATTTGGCTTCATTCCTTCCAACTTGACATTCATAATGTGAATTTCTCAAATTTGGAGGAGATTAAAATCAATGTTGAAGAAGCTTTTCAGAGACTCTGGTCAAAACAAATGCAAGTTGACAGATTCAATTCTCTCATTTTGCTTGCAAATTTAAATTGGAGACAAGTCACTTTAATTCGAGCCTTCAGCAAATATTTAGCGCAAATTAATTTCCCCTACAGCCACAACTATGTTGCTGAAATTCTTGCAAAACATTCAGAAATATCTTCACTTCTAGTGAAGCTTTTTTCAACAAAATTCGACCCTGAGCTTAACGTCAAAATGAGCGAAAGACAGGCAAAAATTGAAAAAATTAAAGCTGAAATTAATGGACATTTGAAGTTTGTGCTTAATAGCGCTGAAGATAGAGTTCTTAAAACTTTCATGAATTTGATTAATGCCGTTTTGAGAACAAATTTCTATCAATTCAAGAAAGATGAAAATGACATCATCTACATTTCCTTCAAACTTGATTCAGCAAAAATCATTGACATGCCAAGCCCGGCACCTTTTGCCGAAATTTTTGTTTATTCTCCTCGCTTTGAAGCCATTCATTTAAGAGGTGGCAAAGTTGCAAGGGGAGGACTTCGCTGGTCTGACCGCATTGAGGACTACAGAACCGAAGTGCTTGGACTTGTGAAAGCACAAATGGCCAAGAATTCCGTGATTGTCCCAGTCGGGTCCAAAGGAGGGTTTGTCATTAAAAAAGATTTAACCGGACTTTCCAGGGAAGAATTCATGCATGAGGGAATCGCTTGCTATAAGCTTTTCTTGAGCTCACTGCTGGACATCACAGACAATATTGTCTCTGGCGAAATTGTGAAACCGAAAAATGTGATTTGCCATGATGGAGATGACCCCTATTTAGTGGTGGCTGCCGACAAAGGAACAGCAACATTTTCCGACATTGCAAATTCAATTTCACATGAATATGGCTTCTGGCTTGGTGATGCCTTTGCTTCTGGCGGCTCTGCGGGCTATGATCATAAAAAAATGGGAATCACCGCACGTGGTGCTTGGGTTTGCGTGAAAAGACATTTCCGAGAAATGGGGATTGACATTCAAAACACAGATTTCACAGTTGTGGGAATTGGAGACATGTCTGGAGACGTATTTGGCAACGGAATGCTTTTGTCTGAACACATCAAACTTGTGGCAGCTTTCAACCATTTGCACATTTTCCTTGACCCAACACCCGAAGCTGCGGCTTCTTTCGTGGAAAGAAAAAGACTGTTCGAGACACCAAGATCAACCTGGAAAGACTATAATCCAGACCTAATCTCTAAAGGCGGCGGCATTTTTGACAGAAGTGCAAAAACCATCAAAATTTCAAAAGAAGTGCAGAATTTGCTCTATGCCGAAGACATGCCTCAAGAAAATCGCAAAAGCGAAATGTCTCCGGAAGAATTGATCAATTTGATTTTGAAAGCCAAAGTAGATTTAATTTGGAATGGCGGCATTGGGACCTATGTTAAATCCGGGTCTGAAACTAATGAACGCGTCGGAGACAAAGCCAATGACTCCATCAGGGTGAATGGCTCAGAGCTCAGAGCCTCTGTGTTTGGCGAAGGCGGAAATCTTGGCTGCACACAGCTTGGCAGAATTGAATTTGCAAAATTCGGTGGAAGAATCAACACTGATGCAATTGACAATTCAGCTGGAGTTGACTGTTCTGACCATGAAGTGAACATTAAAATTGCTCTGCAAAGCGCACTTGCCCAAAACATTCTTGACATTAAAAAACGCAACAAATTGCTAGAAGAAATGACAGATGAAGTGGCAGAGCTGGTTTTAAGGGATAATCGCTTACAAAGCCAGGTGATTAGTTTTGAAGAACATGACAGCCCAAAATCGCTCGCAAACTATGCAAGATTAATCAAAATTCTTGAAGCTGAAGGCATGTTAAACAGAAAATTAGAATTCCTGCCAAATAATGAAGAACTAGCAATGAGAATCAGTCAAGGCAAAGGCATGACAAGGCCAGAACTTGCTGTCACTTTGGCTTATAGCAAAATTGCAGTATATAATAATCTAGTGAATTCCAACATTGTTGACGAACCTTATTTTAAAACCGATTTGATGAAATATTTCCCTGAGAAATTGCAGAAAAAATTCTCAGAAGAAATTCAAAATCACCCTCTCAAAGGAGAAATCATTGCAACTTCCGTGGCAAATTCAATTGTCAACAGAACTGGCTGTCATTTCTTCCATTTAGCCCTTGAAGACACTCAATTCAAAGGCTGCGACATTGCCAGGGCCTACGCCATCACCAGAGCGTCTTTTGGCTTGAGAGAAATTTGGGAAGAAATTGAGAAACTCGATGGAGAAATCAAGCTTGAAGACCAGCTTGAGCTTTTCATGGAAGTGAAGAAATTTTTGCAAAAAATGATTCTATGGTATTTGAACAACCACCCTCACCCATTGAAAGTGAGCGAAATCATTGAACATTCACAAAATGGCATCAAAGAATTGATGTTGAATTTGGACAAAGTCATGGCCGGTGAAGTGCAAATCATTTTCAATGCCAAGCTTGAAAAATTCATTAATAACTCCGTCAATGCAAGGCTAGCCAAAAGAATTGCTTCTTTGAAAGTTCTCGCTTCTTCTGGAGACATCATGCAAATTGCTGCAAATCATGAGCTTGATGTGAAATATATTGGACAAATTTATTTCAAACTTGGAACAGCTTTCTATTTTGATTGGCTCAGATCTTCAATTGACAAATTGAAAAACATGGATCAATATTGGCAAAAACTCTCTTTAAGAACTTTAAAAGAAGATCTTTATGTCCAACAAAGAAATTTGACATCTAAATTGATGAAATTCAAGAAAAACACTGGCTGCGAAGATCCAATCAAAAATTGGCGCCTTGAAAATGAGAAACATGTCAAACATTTTGAAGAATTCATTAAAGACCTCAAATCTCTTGATGAAATTGACTTCTCAATGATTATTGTTGCCGCAAAAAGACTTGAAAGACTCATTTATCTATAAGGACATCAAATGACCCATGCTATTGAAAAAATTAGGAATTTCGCCATCATTGCACATATTGATCATGGAAAATCCACAATTGCTGACAGGCTAATTGAGTTTTGTGGTGGACTTGACAAGAGAGACATGAGCGCGCAAGTGCTCGACTCAATGGACATTGAGAAAGAAAGAGGCATCACCATTAAGGCGCAAACTGTTCGTTTAATATATAAAGCTAAAAATGGTGAAACTTATTTCATCAACCTACTTGACACTCCAGGGCATGTAGATTTCTCCTATGAAGTAAGCCGCTCTTTAGCTGCTTGCGAGGGTTCTCTTTTGATTGTTGACGCAAGCCAAGGCGTGGAAGCCCAGACTCTCGCTAACGTCTATCAAGCAATGGATAATAATCATGAGATCATTCCTGTGCTAAATAAAATTGACCTTCCAGCTGCCGAACCAGAAAAAATCAGAGAGCAAATTGAGGAAGTGATTGGCATTGACGCAAGCGAAGCTGTGATGGCTTCTGCAAAAGCCGGAATTGGCATTGAAGACATTTTAGAAAACATCGTGCATAAACTACCTGCCCCAAAAGGTGATGTTAATGCACCTTTAAAAGCCTTGCTTGTCGATAGTTGGTATGATTCTTATTTAGGAATTGTGATTCTAATCAGAGTGGTTGATGGAGAAATTAAACGTGGCATGAAAATTAGAATGATGTCCACTGGCAGGTCGCATGTTGTGGATTCTGTTGGTTTTTTCACACCGAAAAAAGTGCCGACCGATTCCCTAAAAGCTGGAGAACTTGGCTTCTTCACCGCAGCCTTAAAACAAGTTTCCGATTGCAAAATTGGAGACACCATCACCACTGACAAAAATGGTGCAACCGAAGCATTGCCTGGTTTCAAGCCAAATTTGCCAGTTGTGTTCTGCGGACTTTACCCAAGTGACGCTTCTGATTTTGACCATTTAAAAGATTCTCTTGGTAAGTTAGGCTTAAATGATGCAAGCTTTGAATTTGAACAGGAAACTTCTGGCGCCTTAGGTCTCGGATTTCGTTGCGGGTTTCTTGGACTTTTGCATTTGGAAATCATTCAAGAAAGGCTCGACCGGGAATTTGACCTTGACCTAATCACCACTGCCCCAAGCGTAATATATCGTGTGTTTTTTAAAAATGGAGACAAGCCAATTGACATTCATAATCCATCTGACATGCCAGATGTGATGAAAATTTCACACATTGAAGAACCCTGGATCAAAGCTACAATCATGCTTCCAGACAGTTTTTTGGGCCCAGTGATTGCTCTTTGCACAGAAAAAAGGGGCGTCCAAACAAACATGTCCTATGTCGGCTCTCGGATGATGCTTGAATATCGCCTGCCACTTAATGAAATTGTTTTTGATTTTTATGACAGGCTCAAATCTTGTTCAAAAGGCTATGCAAGCTTTGATTGGCAGATGGATAACTATGAAGAAAGTGACCTTGTGAAACTCACAATTTTGGTCAATTCTGAACCTGTTGATGCTTTGTCAATGGTTGTTCACAGAAGCAAAGCCGAATCACGCGGACGGGAACTTTGCGCCAAATTGAAAGATCTCATTCCAAGGCAAATGTTCCAAATTGCAGTGCAAGCCGCCATTGGTGGAAAAATCATTGCCAGAGAAAATGTGAAAGCAATGAGAAAAGACGTAACCGCAAAATGCTATGGCGGAGACATCAGCAGAAAAAGAAAATTGCTTGAAAAACAAAAAGCCGGTAAGAAAAAAATGCGTAACATTGGCAATGTGGAAATTCCACAATCAGCCTTTATTGCAGCTTTGAAACTAAGTGATGACTAAGGTAAAAAATAATGAACATAGAAATGATGAACATGATTGAAGAAATTGAGCATTCTTTTGCATTGCTCAGGGGGTCTCTTTGACCTTGAAAAATCTCATCAAGAATTAAAAAATTTAAAAGAAAAATCAAACGACCCTGATTTATGGAATGACACTCGAGAAGCTCAGAAATTAATGAAAGAAATTTCTGCTCTTGAGACTCCCATTAACGCATATGAAAAAATGCAAAATCTTCTCTCCGAAACTTTGATGATGTTTGAAATGGCAGAGCAAGAAGAAGATGCAGAAACCATGCTTGAATGTGAGAAAATTCTAGGAACGCTTCAAAAAGATGCAAAAATCATGGAAACCGAATGTCTTTTCTCAGGCGAAGCTGACGCAAATGATTGCTTCATTGAAATTCACTCAGGAGCTGGCGGGACAGAAAGTAATGACTGGTCCTCAATTTTGCTCAGAATGTATTTACGCTGGGCTGACTCACATTCCTTCAAATGCGAAATCATTGACGAAGTGAAAGGAGAGGAAGCAGGCATTAAATCTGTAACTGTGAAAGTTTCTGGCAACAAGGCCTACGGCTGGTGCAAAACAGAAAGTGGCGTTCATAGATTAGTGAGAATTTCCCCTTTTAACGCCGCTGGCAAAAGAATGACAAGCTTTTCCAGTGTATGGGTCTATCCTGTCGTTGATGACGAAATTAAAATTGAGATTTTAGATAAAGACCTAAAAATTGACACATATCGTGCATCAGGCGCAGGCGGTCAACATGTGAACACCACTGACAGTGCCGTCAGAATCACACATATTCCAACTAACATTGTTGTGCAATGTCAAAATGACCGCTCTCAGCATAAAAACCGCGCTGAAGCAATGTCAATGCTAAAATCAAGGCTCTATGAAATGGAGCTCAAGAAAAAAGAAGACGCAATTCAAGACGCAAATGCCAGCAAAACTGACAATAGTTGGGGACATCAAATCAGATCCTACGTTCTCCAGCCTTATCAAATGGTGAAAGATTTGCGAACTGGTTTTGAAATGACAGACAGCAAAAAAGTTCTAGACGGAGCGCTTGATGGCTTCATGTCAGCGTCTCTTGCGCAAAAGGTGATCAAAAAATGATTAAAATTGGAACGAGAGGCAGTAATTTAGCTTTAAAGCAAACAAATGACGTTAAAAATTTGCTCAAAAAAGCTCACGGACTTCTCGATTCTGATTTTGAAATCATCATCATTAAAACAAGTGGTGACCTGTTTCTGCAAGAAAGTTTAGCAAAAATTGGTGGAAAAGGTCTGTTCACCAAAGAAATTGAAGAAAAACTCTTAAATTCCGAAATTGATTTCGCAGTTCATTCCCTCAAGGACATGCCCGTTGAGAATTCTGCTGATTTAGCCATCTCAAAAGTCCCTTTAAGGGAATCTTTTTTCGATTTAATGATCTCAAAAAAATTTCAGACAATTGAAGAAATGGAGCCCAGAAGTAAAATTGGCACTTCTTCATCAAGAAGAAAAATGCAAATTTTAGCTTTGCGAAAAGACCTGCAAGTAGTGCCGCTGAGAGGCAATGTTAATGGCAGAATCCAGAAATTGATGAATGGTGAGATTGACGCAATTTTGCTTGCCGAAGCTGGAATCAACAGACTAAATTTGCGAAGTGAGCTGGAGTTAAATGGCTTAAAAATTCAAAGAATGCCCATTTCCCAAATGCTTCCCGCAGCCTGCCAAGGGGCGCTTGCTCTGCAATGCCGGAAAAATGATCATGAAATGCTCTCAAAACTTAATGCGATTTCTGACATTAATTCACAAATGCAAATTGAGGCTGAAAAAGCTTTCATCGAAGAATTTGGCGGAAGTTGCACCACCCCAATTGCAGCACTTGCAATAATTGAGGGAAACATTCTGACCTTAGAATGCCAATTTTTTGACGAAAATGGTTTTTGCTATTCCGCAAAAATGACAGATGATGTTGCATTCGGCAAAGAAATTGGCAAAAAAGCAGCAAGAGAAATTTTGAGTCAACAAAAATGACCATTTTAATCACCAGACCAATTGAAGAAGCCTTGATTTTGCAAGAAAAACTTGATAATTTTGACACATTCATTGAACCAATGACAGAGCTCCATTTGATGAATATAGAAAATTTTCCAGCCATTCAAAAACCAATGAATTTCATTCTCACAAGCTTTAATGCATTAAAATTCCTGCAAAAACACAAATTACACTCTAATGATGCAATCAAAAATTCAACTTTTTTCACAATTGGACAAAAAACTGCAGAAATGGCAAAGAAGCTAGGATTTGAAAATGTGAAAATTCCAGCTTCAGGAAATGTGCAGAGTTTGATTGAGTTGATTTTAGAGCAAAATTTAAAAGATGAGTGCTTATATTTGCGTGGAAATCACATTTCTGTTGATCTTAAGAAATCCTTAGGAGAAAATGGAGTGATGGTGAAAGAAGCAATCACATATGAAATGAAAGAAACCAGCAAAATTTCAAAAGAATGTGAGGCATTAATTAGATTGAAGAAAATTAAAGCAATTTTGTTTTTCTCAAAAAGAGCTGTCGAGATTTTTTGTAAACTCACTGCAGGGAGCCATCTTCAGAAACAAGCCCAGGCTTTTAGCTTCAGCCAGCAAATCAGTGATTTACTTCAAAAAAATGACTGGCAAAAAATTGTGACTTGCAAAACGGCTTCAGAAGAAGAAATGTTAAGAATTATCAATGAAAGGCAATTTCAATGACTGAAAAAAAAGAACAAAAAACACCTATTTATTATTATGCATTAATTTGCATTTCCGTGCTTTTATTAGCAATTTTAGTGTTTCAGATTTTCGAAGACCAAGCTAATGATTTTAAGATCGAACCACAACAATCCCTGATTCCAACAAAATCTTTTGAGGCACAAGAAAAAGAGGTGATCATCATTGAAAAGCTCATCACCTCAAAATTCATTTTTCATTTCATGAACTTAAGAAATAAATTCCTTGCAGGAGAGAATTTTAAATATGAGCTTTCCTCCGTTTTGAGCCTTAATGAAATTGAAGGATTCATTGAGGAAGAACAAGAAGACATTTTAAGAAGATTTCTGGATTTTGAATTTAAGAAAGTTGATTTCACGAATTTTAAAAATTCTGTTCTGACAGAAAAAACAGATCAAAACTCTGAATTTGAAGGATATTTCTATAAAACTCTAGATAAATTCATCAAAATTCGCAAAAAAACTGATAATGCATCATTGAAGGAAAAATTAGACGAAGCCGAAGAAATTTGTGCTTTATCTAATTGGGAAAGTTGTTTTGAGAAAATCAGTCAAATTCAATATCATCTACCAAAAGAATCAGCAGCATTTTTAGAGAATTTATCTGAGAGAGTAAAATTTCAGAAAATTTTACTTGAAATTCAACAAAAACTTGAAAAGGAGCTAAAAATTAATGATAAAGTTACTTCTTAAAATCACATTCTTAGTCATTTTTTCAGGCATCATCTGGTTTTTGTTTGAATTTGACCAAAAAATACATTTGAGTTTCATGGAATATGACATTGAAATTTCTTTAATTTTCCTAGGCATTTTGTGCTTAGTATTTTTTGTGATTTTGCGCTTAATTGAAATCATTCTAAAATCACCTTTCACTTTGCTCGCAAAATTCCGTCGCGGTTCAGAGCTTAATAATGCACATATGGCTGTTTCTTTTTATGAGCAAATTTTGACTGGTAATTTGAAAAAAGCTGAGAAATTAATCAACAAAATTAAAAATCCTGAGACCATTTCCAAGAATTTCAAGGACTTAAGCACAGCTTTAATTTCCAAAGAAAAATCTGATGACGCAAATTTCTTGACCGCAACAATGAATCTTCTTGATTCAGATGAGACGCACATGTTCGCACTTAAGAAGTTGACGGAATATTATAAAAAAATTGAGAATCATGCAAAAGCTCTTGAATTTGCAAATAAAGCCTGGAAAATTGACCCTAAAGCAAAATGGGTTAATGAAGAACTTTGCAAGCTCCTCCAAGAATCTCACGATTTTGAAAAAGCATTAGAAATTTTGAATGCCTCCAAAAAATTTGGCTTCATCAGCGAAGAACTCTTTAAAACCGAAACTGTCAAAACAATCTTCAATTTAGCAAATAAACAACTACAAACAGATGAAATTAACGAGGCTGTGAAGAATTTGGAGAAAATTTATAAAATTGACCCTAAATTCATAGATGCTGGCATTTTGTTGAGCAAAATTTACATAGAACAAAATTCTCCCAAAAAAGCTGAAAAAATCATTGAAAAATATTGGATCAATAGTCCAAATCCAGAGCTAGCTGAAGCTGTGATAGGTCTTTTCCCAGAAAATAAGATTAAAATCTTAGAAAATCTCGCCAAATCAAACCCTGACAGTAAAAAATCACGCGAGATCGTAGCTAATTTGATACAGAAAGTAAAATTCAACACTTAAATCCCGAGCATTAATCTGTTCAATTAACATTTTGGCAATAATTCATGCTATAATTACATATGTGTCACTATTATAAATCATTAGCATCAAGCAAGTGATCTGCATTATTTTAGCGGGGTTTTTATGGAACAATTTTTAAGCATTTTCACAGATATTGATAATGGAATTGTTGCTCTTTACATGATCATCACATTAATTGTCGGATATTTCTCTGGAACTAAAATCAACAGCTTCAAAGAATTTGCCGTTGCCGGAAAGGACTATAGCGTTTTTGTTCTGGTAGCAACAATTTTCGCCACAATGGTTGGAGGAAATTCAACTGTTGGTAACATCGCGCAAGTTTATTCTTCAGGTCTGCTCTTCCTAGTTGTCCTGTTTGGGCAATGTTTAAAATCTTTGGTCCTATCTGAAATTGTCACACCCGGAATTAAAGAGAGATTTAAAAATGCAATTTCAATGGGAGATTTGGTTGAAGAAATTTATGGTCGAAACGCAAAAATCCTAACTGGTGTTTCTTGTGCTCTTTCTTCATTAATTGTCACAAGCGCTCAAATTTTCTCCATTGGCAGTCTTTTCTTATATTTCTTCGATGTTGAATTTCTACATGCAGTGATCATTGGCTATGGAATCATCATTTTCTACTCAACTTTTGGCGGACTTAATGCTGTGATCAGAACTGACGTTTTCCAATTTTTCATCATGATTGTGGCCATTCCAATGTTGGCTTCTCAAGGATTAAAGCTTGTTGGGGGCTATTCGAATTTGTTTGAATCTGTTGATAAAGCAAAAATTGCTTTTGACAATACTCAACTCATTTTTGAATATGGCATGTTAATGCTGGTTTTTGGCTTTTTCTTCATCAGCCCTGTGGTGATTCAAAGAGTCATGATTGGACCAAATAATAAAACCGTGGTGCGCAGCTTCAGATTAACTGCTTTAGTTTCAGCTTGCTTCTTGCTTGTCATTGCTCTCATTGCTTTGATTGGATCTGTGATTGACCCAGCAATGAACCCGAATGAAGTGCTTTTCTTTTTGGTTAAATCATTGATGCCCACTGGAATTAAAGGCGTCATCATTGCCGGACTCATTGCAGCCATCATGTCAACTGCTGACTCTAATTTGAATGTTGCCAGCATTTCAATGTATAATGACATTGTCAAAGTGCTGTGGAAAAAAGAAATTGCAGCTAAAAATGAGATCATGATTGCCAGAGCAATCACTTTCGTTTTTGGTTTATTAACAATTTTTGTGGCCGTCAATTTTAAACATGTTTTGAGCATCATTCTTTTCTCAATCTATTTTTGGTCACCAATAATTCTAGTCCCATTCTACGGCATTGTGTTTAATCGAGCAATTTCAACCAAAGGCTTTTTCATTTGCGCCATTGTCGGCTCAATCAGCTCTCTTGTTTGGATTCTTTATTTAAACAAAATTTTGCATGTTGACGGCCTTGTCCCAACAATGCTCACTGTTGCTTTCACATTCCTCATTCTCTACGCATCAGAAGGAAGAAAGATTTTTGATGATAATAATAGAATCATCAAATATAATGGTAAGTAATTGATATTATGATCCGTTTCGAGGAGAATATAAAATGAGAGAAATTGTTGAAAGAGCCTGGACATTCAGAGCTTACTATAGCATATTTTCTGTCATTGGCATGTTCATCTATTCAGCCCCCTATCTCATTTGGCCTAATGAAGTTGATGAATTATGGATCAGATTCATTGGCTTCTCAATTTGCTTTTCAATGCTCACTCTGACCAGAGATTTGAAGAATAATGTCAAATTCATTGTGGTTTATTGGCATTTGGTGCTTTTTTTTGTAATGTCTTTTCTCCCATTCTACATGCTAATGGCAAATCATTTCAGCAGCTTCTGGGTGGCAAACATGACAATCTCCATGATCAGCCTGTCATTTTTCGTGAATTGGCAGGCCTATTTTTCCATTAATCTTCTTGGCATCACCTCTGCTTATTTTATTTTTAGATCTTTTAATAGTGACATTTTTCCTAACTATGACCTACAAATCAGCACAGTGCTCTATTTGTTAATTTTAGTGGTCATCATGACTAACATCATCATGAAATTCACCTCCAAAACATTAAAACTAATTTCCAAGCAAAATCTTGAACTTGAGAGGGCTAAAACTGCTTTGGCTAAGAGTCTTTACAATGTCTCATCGGAAAATTCAGCACTTGGTGGAAAACTTGAACAAGCTCTAGGTGTGAAAAAAGAAATTCTTTCAAATGTCAGCCATGAAATTAGAACACCAATTCATGCAATTGGACAAATGTCAGATCTCTTAACCAATTGGCGAGAATTGCCTGAAGAGAAAGTTGATGAGTTAATTTCATTGATGAATAATTCCATCAGACGCTTGCAAACATTCACTGGGAATCTACTTGATGCAACAAAAATTGACAGCAACAAAATGATGTTTGAGTTTAAACAATATGATCTCTATAAAACCATCAGCGAGATCATATTAGAGTTTAAAATTATGGCCCAAGAAAAAAACCTCGACGTGCGTTTTGAGCATTATTCAGGCCTAAATCAAGATAATTTCTTCGCCACTGTTGATGAAATCAGAATTAAACAAGTTTTCCGAAATTTGCTGAATAATGCCATTAAATTCAGCCATGATGGAAAAATCGACATTTCTCTGGAGAAAAAACAAGATAAAATCCTATTTTCCATTAAAGATCAGGGCATTGGCATTCCAGAAGAAGAACTTTCTGACATTTGGAGCCCCTTCATTCAAAGCAGCAGAAATAAATCCATGGCTGGCGGCACTGGCCTTGGACTCACAATTTGTAAAGGCATTGTAGAGGTTCATAAAGGCAAAATTTGGGCTGAAAATAATTATGATGGTTGCGGAAGCACATTCTTTGTTGAATTACCAAACATTTTGTTGAATGACGAAGAAATACATCACTTCCAGCCACAAGAGATGGAAAAACTTGACCAAATAAAACCACTCATTATGATTGTTGATGACGAGGAAATTGTTGCCGCCAGTCTGGAAATGCTGCTCTCAAGTAAACACTACGAAGTCATTGCTTTCCGCAATCCTCTCGAAGCACTTGAATTTGCAAAAAATCAATATAAAAAAATCGGCCTGATTCTTCTTGACATGATGATGCCAGAAATGCATGGCACAAATTTTGTGAAGATCATAAAGAAAAACCCTCACACGGACTCCATCCCTGTGGTGATTCAAAGTGGAATGGAAGATAAATCTGAAATGCAGAAATTAAAACAACTCGGCATCACAGAATATATCACCAAGCCATATAATAAAGACATGATTCTCTCTGCAGTTGAAAGAAATTTGAAACAAAATTAAAAGCGCCAAAACCCCCCACAACCATCCTTCTCGCATCGTCAATGCACATCCACACTCTTGTTGCCTTGCAAGCCTCCATTCCCACTTCCGTCATTGCGAGCACAGCGCGGCAATCTAGAGTTACGTTGACCTCCACACAAGAAAACAAACTCCAAAACACCTAAACTTCACTCTCTTCCATCGCAACAATGTCGTTTTTCACCACCAAAGACTTGCGAGGTCTAAGTTCATTACAATATAAATTATAGTCAAGCACAGAATCCTTCAACTCATCTAAGCTATTATATTCCACCCCTTCTATCACATCTGCATCAAATTTTCTTAAAAATCTTTCTATTTTCCCATTAGGCATATGAGGCTTTATTTTGTGCGTGATCCCAAAATGCAAAAGCAGACGTTCAAAAGGGTGATCCTTTAGAGTCTCTGCGCTACCACAAAATGCACTAGCGTCATCGGTCAATATTTCATCAAAACTAATCTCATATCTTTGACCCATGATCATAATAACATCCATCATAGCAAAGGTTGCATCTATTGCTTTACTGCTCTCCATAACCTCCACCCAACATAATTTTGAAAAATCATCCATACAGACAAGCACATGATATATATGCTCAGATTCAGATTTCACAATCCCTTTAGGCAAAGAATGGCAAGCAACACGACCTAACGATTCCACCATAATATTTTTTTTACTCCTCATACACTTCTGGCTCCTCATTTTGCATTATTTACAAAAAACTCACCCTAAGCATAATTTTCTTTTTAAATAACAACTTCAACACTATTCCTGCAAGAAACCTCTCAATTTCTTAGAACGACTTGGGTGACGGAGCTTCCTCAAAGCTTTCGCCTCAATTTGCCTAATTCTTTCTCTGGTGACAGAAAATTGTTGCCCCACTTCTTCCAAAGTGTGATCTGTGCTCATGCCAATGCCAAAACGCATTCTCAGAACCCTTTCTTCCCTTGGAGTCAAGCTTCCAAGCATTCTGGTGGTTGTTTCTCTCAAATTCCCCAGCACGGCTGCTTCATTTGGAAGTAAAGCATTCTTATCTTCAATGAAATCACCAATTGTGCCATCATCTTCTCCACTGCCAATCGGATTTTCAAGGCTGACTGGGTCTCTGGCAACTTTCAAAACTTTCCTCACTTTGTCAACCGGCATTGAAAGCCTTGCTGCAATTTCATTTGGTGTTGGTTCATAGCCAAGTTCATGCAACATTTGACGCGAGGTTCTGATGATTTTATTGATGGTCTCAATCATGTGAACCGGGATTCTAATGGTTTTAGCTTGATCAGCAATTGAACGCGTGATTGCTTGCCTAATCCACCAAGTGGCATAGGTCGAGAATTTATAACCACGTCTATATTCAAATTTATCAACCGCTTTCATGAGACCAATGTTACCTTCTTGAATCAAATCAAGAAATTGCAGGCCTTTATTAGAATATTTTTTTGCAATTGAAATCACAAGACGCAAATTTGCCTCAATCATTTCACGCTTAGCTTGATTAGCAGCCCTGTCATTTTTCTGAATATTATTAACAAGCTTCTTAAATTCACCAATCGGCAACATAACGTCACGAGACATTGTGTCTAAATGAGCAAAAATTTCCTGAATCTCTTTCTCCGCTTTGTCAGCAAAATTCTTCCAGTCGGCTTTTTTCAGATTTCTAATTTCTGTGAGCCAATTTTGATTATTTTCCGCGCCTAAATATTGTTTCAGGAAAATCTTACGATTAATTCCATGCGTTTCAGCAAGACTGAGAAGTTTTCCCTCAATTTTGATCAATTCACGGTTTTTCTCATACATTTGGTCAATGATGAACTGAATGAATTTTGCATTTAATTGCAAATTATCAACAATTTTTGACAAATCTTTCTGCAGATTTTTTAATCCCGCCGAAGTTGGCTGTTTGCCTGTATCAATGAAAATGATCAAATTTTCTCTATGAATCTCAAGAATTTTCTCAGAAATTTTTGAAATTTCAGCAAAAGTTTCAAGAATAGTTGGAAGAAGCGAGGCTTCCAGCGCCGCAATTGAGCCAGCTTTCCCCGTTGACTCACCTCCAGATGCATCATCTTCTGATTCATCCTCATCTTCCTCAACGGCCGGTGACTTAACATTTTTCTTGCTGGCAGATTTATTTGCCACAAGCAAATCCGCATCTTCTTCAGATTTTTTTGAGACAATTTCCTCATCAGCATCATCGTCATCTTCTTCTTCAGATTCTGAATCAGAAAATTCATCTTGCGATTCCAACTCCAAAATCTCTCTTAACAGAATCTTCTCATTCACCAAATCTTCATAACATTGAATAAAGACGCTCATTGCAATTGGGCTTTCAAACATATGCTTGGAAATTGATTTTTTGCTAATTTCAATTCTTTTAGCAATCTCAATTTCACCTTCTCGAGACAGAAGCTCAACTCCACCCATGTCTTTAAGATACATTTTAACCGGGTCATCTGTGTGGTCAGCAAGAGCAACATCTTCCTGATGGTCTGGGTCAGCATATGGGTCCATTTCGTCTTCATCAAGCGAAAGATCGAAATGCATTGATTCGTCGTCATCAAGATTTTTATTTTCAACAACATTAATGCCTGCCTCCGCAAGAATTCCCATTGCATCGTCGACTTTATCAGAATCAATTTCATCTGGCAAAAGTCTGTTAACATCATCATAAGTGACAAAACCTTTCGATTTGCCTTTGCTGATGAGGTCTTTGATGGCAGATTTTACTGAGTCTTTTGTTTTATCTTCTTTCATTTTATTATGTATGGCCATTATTAAACTTAAATCCCTTTTAATTATCAATTAGTTCATTTTATTTTCATATAAAGTTTCTTGTAATTCCAAAATTTCATTATGCAAATTTTTTATGTCACCATCTAAGTTATTTGCAATTTCATTAGATTTCTCCGTCAATTCATTCAGGCGCATTTGTCTTTCTTCTTTCAAAACCTCAATATTATATTTCTTATTCAAAATAAACCAAGTCAATTTCGAGACTTCCAGGCTTTTTTTGTTAAACTGATCCAGAAACATCGAAGATTCACCACAAAGCATTTCCACTTCTTTTTCCAAATGATGCTTTTTCAGAAGAATATCTTTGATTTTTTCTTCTGGATTTTCTTCAAATGAAACCAAAATCAAATTTCTTAAGTCTCTAATTGACAAAATTTCCTGCTCATTTTCATGGGAATTCAACCCTTCAGTTTCAATTCTCAAAAAAGAGTCCATGATTTCATTATCATTTAACAAGGATTGATGTTCAATGATTAAGGAAATCAAAGCATATAAATATCTAATTTTTAGGGACAAGTTCTGAGATTTAGTGATTTTAATATCAGCAGATGCCACTTCTTTAGATTGCCAGTTAAATTTATTCGCAAATTTCTCCTTTATTTTCACATTAAAAAAATTAATATAGTTATATCTCACATTTTTATCACTAATTTTGCCAGCAAGATCATATAAATCTCGCTTTAATTTGGCTTTTTGCTCAGGTGTGGCACATTTGTGAGAAGAAAGCTCAAACCGCCAAATCATTTCAGACAAAGGAATGCTGGACTTAATTAAATCTTCAAAAGCCTCAGCACCATTTCTGTTGATCAAATCATCAGGGTCAATCGACTTAGGCATGATGATGAAAGACAATGAACGCCCAGATTGCAGCATTGGCATTGCTGAGTGAGCAACTTTAGACATTGCTCTGAGACCAGCCTCATCACCATCAAGGCAAATGATTGGTTCATTTGTGACTTTCCACAATTTTGCCAAATGATTTTCCGTGATGGCAGTGCCCAAATTCGCAACAGATTCTTTAAAACCAGCTTTATGCAGGCTAATGACATCCATGTAACCTTCTGTCACAATCATTCTATCTTTTTTTCTTGCCTCCTTACTTGCAACGTTAAAAGCATATAATTCATTACCTTTTTGAAAAATCTCCGTTGATGGAGAGTTAATATATTTTGCTCTCATTTTACCATCATTAATGATATTCCTGCCACCAAAAGCCATGATCTGACCAAATGCATCAAAAATTGGAAACATAATTCTCCCTCTAAAGCGGTCATAAACTGACTCATTTGAATCAATTAACAAGCCCGACCTAATCAGGAGATCTTTCGAAGCTTTTCCCATTTTACTAAGCAAAAAAAATCCATCATCAGGAGAATAGCCCAAATTAAACTCTTTCGCCAGCCCAGAAGAAATTTTCCTAGATTTAAGATATTCCCTAGCAAAAGAATTTTCTTTTAACTGCTGCTCATATAGTCGCATTGCTTCCTGCAAAATTCCACGCAAATCATTAATCATTTCTGATTTCTCAGAAACTTGATTACCCTCTCTAAATTGCAACTGAAAACCGGCTTGATCAGCAATGAATTTCACTGCATCAACAAAATTCATTGAATGAAAAGATTCAACAAATTTGATCACATTGCCACTTTCTTTGCACCCAAAACAATGATAGAGACCTTTACTGTCATTGACAGTGAATGAAGGCGTCTTTTCTTTGTGAAAAGGACACAAACCTGAAAATTCCTGACCAGTTCTTTTAAGTTTCGTGACTTGAGAAACAATTTCAGAAATTCTCACTCTCGAAAGAAGTTCATCTAGAGAATTTTTTTCAATATACATTATCTTAGCGTCAATTAAGGACAGGTTTCTACGAAATTCTCCAATAATATATTATAAAAACATCAAAACATCAACAACTAAAACTATAGTATAAATTGATATTTTTGACTATGTGGTTCTGAGCTAGCATTTTTTCAAGTATTTTATAAGAAAATTTATTTTTCCTGTGATAATTTTTTGCCATATAAAAATCATATTCTATTTTAATTTGAGAAAAACTACAATCGCACAATCAATAATTGCGCAACCCAATTAAGTTCTACTAGACCAAGCTTTTATGGCTTGAATTTTGAGAGTAAAAATGGTTAAATCATACAAATTAATTTAAACTTTGCATTAATCGCAAAAAATGAAAACATATGTCAAATATTTAATCAGAAACTTAAGCCTGCCATTCCTCAGCATCACTGTTGTTTTGGGCTTAATCATTTTGCAGCTAAACTCCCTAAGATTCATCGATCTTGTGGTGTCTAATGGCCTAGATCTCTCTGGCTTCATCAAGCTTTCTTTAATCTCAATGCCTTCAATCATCTCCTACATCATGCCAATGGCAGCTTTTGTTTCCGTTTGCTACGTCTACAACAAGCTCATCAACGACAAAGAAATCATCATTTTGCAGAGTTCTGGATTAAATCACACAAAATTAATGAGACCAACTTTGATTTTTGGCATCATGGTTTCTCTGCTCACTTTCATAAATGGCTTCTTCGTGCTACCATTGGCAACAGAGTCTCTGTCAAAACAGACTGCTGAGCTTAAAAATAACTATTTCTCCGGCTTTTTCCAAGAAGGAGTGTTCAACCACCCCGCCCCTAACATCACAATATATGTCGACAAATATAGCAAAGATGGGAGTTTTTTAGGAGTGATCATTTACGATAATCGCAGTGAAAAACCTGTCACTCTAATTGCCAAAAAAGCCACCATCCATAAATTCAAAAATAAAGCACCTTTTTTTAATCTAGTTTCTGGAAGCAGACAGCAATTTAATAAAAATAAAAATCTAGAAATTCTCTATTTTGACAATTTTATCCTTGATTTTGAGATATATCAAAAAAATGAGACTAAACATCGCAAACCAACAGGAGCTTATTTTCTCTGGGAACTTTTAAATCCACCAGCAGAAATTGATGAAACTCAAAGAACTCTGATGAAAATTGAAGGAATTTACAGCATTCTTTGGCCCTTATATGCCGTGACTTTAGCCTTAATCGCCAGTTTCATGCTGATTTCCGGGTCTTTTAAAAGACAAGGGCAAAGTCACAAAATCATCAAAGCCTCATTAATTGCCGCATTCCTGATTTTGGCAACAATTCTGATAAAGAATTTTTTCACCAAAACCACATGGCCAATTTCTGCATTAATCGCATGTTTAATCATGGTTAATTTGGGAGCATTCTATGCCTGCAAATGGGTCAATTTAAAATTCCATTCTAAGTGAATTTCCGAATCGCTTTCATTGCCCTTTGTGAGATGAATTCTTTCTTTTCCAGGTTTTTTAATTTCTTAATTTGCTTCCCTTTCGCATTTAACATCCCCTCAATTTCTGAAGATTCAATTTCTGGAAAAAGACCAAAATTAATATTCATTGGCTGAAAAGTCTCTTTTTCTGCATTTTTTGTGATATGAAGCAACAAAGAACCAATTGCAGTTTCTTTTGGCGGAGCTTTTAATTCCTTCCCCAAAATTTCCGCTGCAGCAAAACGACCAGCAAGAAGACCAATTGCCGAACTTTCCACATATCCCTCAACGCCAGTGACTTGACCAGCAAATCTAATATGTGGGAATTTTTTAAGACGCAAAAACTCATCTAGCAATTCTGGACTTTTAATAAAACTATTACGATGAATTCCACCAAATCTAGCAAATTCTGCATTTTCCAGCCCCGGAATTTTGGTGAAAATTTCTTTTTGCGCCCCATATTTCAGCTTAGTTTGAAAACCAACCATATTATATAAAGTGCCAAGTTTATTATCTTGACGAAGCTGAACAACCGCATATGGCTTAATGTCTGGCTGATGCGGATTTGTCAAACCAACTGGCTTCATGGGACCAAAGCTTAAAGTTTGGACTCCACGCTCCGCCATGACTTCAATTGGCAAACATGCATCAAAATAAGGCGTGTCTTTTTCCCATTCTTTAAACTCCGTTTTTTCACCTTTCATCAGAGAATCCACGAAAGCATAATATTCCGCCTCGGTCATTGGGCAGTTAATATAATCTTTTCCATCACCACCAGTTCCAGATTTATCATAGCGCGACTGAAACCAAGCAACATCAAAATTGATGGAATCTTTGTGAATGATTGGTGCAATGGCGTCAAAAAAAGCTAAATGCTCTGTGTCACATTTTTCTTGAATGCTTTTAGCAAGCTTGTCCGATGTGAGTGGACCAGTTGCAATAATAAATTTCTCGCCTGATTCTGTTGGCAGCTCGGTAATTTCACCATTCACAATTTCAATATTCGGATGATTAATAATGGCTTTTTCAACATTTTGAGAAAAACCATCCCGATCAACAGCCAAAGCACTGCCAGCAGGAACTCTATTTTCATGACCTGTTTTGATGATCAGAGAATCCAAATGCAACATTTCAGCATGAAGCAAACCAATGGCGCTGTTCACATCATGATTTCTGAATGAATTTGAGCAAACAAGCTCAGCCAAATTTTTGGTATGATGAGCCGGTGTTTTCAAATCTGCTTTACGCATTTCGTGAATTCTAACTTTCACTCCTAAATTTGCCGCTTGCCAAGCTGCCTCACAACCAGCTAAACCGCCACCAATTATGTTTAAAATTTCCTTTGTCATTTTACTTAACTTTTAATTTATGATATTATTTATTTGAGATAATACGCTAATAAAAATGATTTTCAACACTTAAATGGAGTATCTGTTATGACTGAAATTTTTATCATTGACGCCAAGCGCACAATTGTTGGTTCTTTTGGCGGCTCTCTTGCCGGATTGCCAGCCCATTTGCTTGGTAAAAATGTGATTACGGCCTTGCTGAAAAATAATCCACAAATTGAAGCTTCGCAAATTTCCGAAGTGATTCTCGGACAAGTCTTAACAGCTGGAATGGGACAAAATCCTGCAAGACAAGCAGCAATTGCAGCAGGAATCCCACAAATGGTGCCAGCTTTCAATGTTGGAAAAGTTTGCGGCTCCGGACTTAAAGCCGTTGCACTTGCCGCAACTGCAATCAAGGCCGGAGAAGCCGACATTGTGATTGCTGGCGGGCAGGAAAACATGTCAATGTCCCCACATTTCCTAAATTTAAGAAATCCAACAAAAATGGGAGAAGCCAAAATGCAAGATTCCATGATCATTGACGGCCTAACTGACGCTTTCAGCCTTGTTCACATGGGAATCACAGCAGAAAATATTGCAGAAAAATTTTCCATCACCAAAAAAGAGCAAGATGAATTCGCCTGCCATTCGCAAAATAAAGCTGAAAAAGCAAAGAAAGAAGGAAGATTCAAAGACGAAATTGTGCCAGTTGAAGTGATTTCTAAAAAAGAAACTAAAATCATCGAAATTGACGAATTCATCAGAGATGGCGTGACAATTGATGATTTGAGCAAACTAAAACCAGCCTTCCAAAAAGACGGCACAGTGACTGCTGGCAATGCCTCCGGACTTAATGACGGCGCAGCAGCCTTGATTCTCGCCTCAGCCGATGCCGTCAAAAGACTTGGCCTCAAACCAATGGCAAGAATTGCAAGCTTCGCATCAAGCGGTGTTGACCCGCAAATCATGGGAACCGGGCCAATTAGCGCCGTGAAAATGGCACTCACAAAAGCCGGAATTTCTAAAAATGATTTAGGCCTGATTGAAGCAAATGAAGCATTCGCAGCCCAAGCCATTGCCGTTAATCGAGGATTAGAATGGGACTTGTCCAAGGTGAATGTTAACGGAGGCGCCATCGCAATCGGCCACCCAATCGGAGCCTCCGGAGCCAGAATTCTGGTCACTTTACTACATGAAATGAAAAAACGCAACGAAAAATGGGGCGCCGCCACTCTCTGCATCGGCGGCGGAATGGGCATTGCAATGGTAGTTGAAATGTAATCTAAAACAAAGAGATCATTAACCCGCTAAGAACCTAACAACCTCCGTCATTGCGAGCGCCAGCGCGGCAATCCAGCGTTATGTTAATTCCATAGGAAAAACAACACTAGATCACCACAAAACTTCACAACAAATGCGGAGGGTATAAATTTAAAACAACCCTGTAAAATGACACTCCAATTCCACGAGCTTAATTATAACCAAAATTATCAATCGTCATATCAGCAACCGAAACATCCACAAGAACAGCAGCTAATTCGCACTCACCAGCGGTAAGAATTTCATCATCTGAAGCACAATAATATATTGCTGTGTCATTCTCAGCAGTTTCAACAGCAAATACAGAAATATTATTATCTGAATCACAAGTTAATTTAGCCTCAGATGAATTATCATTAATTGCTTTAAATAAATTTGTACCATATAAAGAATTAATTGAAGTTGCATCCGGAATCACATTATGCTTCACCAAAGTGACATGTAATTTACCTGCAGAAGTTGACATTGCATAGTTTGCATCAGCCGAATTCAGACCAACAGCAGACCATTCCACACCCACAGGAACATCGAAACTGAGTATGTCACCATCAACGCCAGCTTTGAATCCATGGATAATGCTACGAACATAAGCTTTGTAAGTCCCATATTTTATCACATCCGAACCACCATCTGGCATCAAATGAATCACATCAATGTCCCCAGAGTTAGTAATACTGTCCCCAGCAGCACCAGCATAGATTACATCTTTACCAGAAGTACCAAAAAGCGTGTTAGCAGCAGTTGTGGAACCTTTAATCGTAACCACTTCACCATTAGCATTATCAACAATAGTAGTAGCACTCATTGTCAATCCCCCAGTTGAAGCTGAAGCATCTAAATCATGCAATCGCCCTCCAGAAAAAACATGTTTAGCAGTTGCAATCACAGCAGCGTCCCCAGTGATTTTAACAGAACTAGCATCAATAATTGAGTTTTCAGCAAGTGTCATTGCATGATTTCCACTCATTTGCACAGCATTAATTGTCACTTCTCTAAAATTAGTGATTTTTGGCTGATAAATATGATCTGAATTAATATCATTATTAATGACCAAACCATGCCTTCCAGCAGATGTTGGACCTGTCACAATATGAGCACTGGTCAAATAATCGCTAATTGAAAGAGTCAATGTCGGACTCCCAACAGAAGCAGCTGCATCACTTGCAATTATTCCTGAAAAATCAGCATCAAATGTCACCGAACCACCAGATGGAATCATGTTCAACGTCCCTGCCCCTGACGGAATAATAAAATTCTTCACACCAGCAAGCTTTGTTGCATTAACTGTGGTTTCCAAAGCAGAACCAAAATCCACTGTCTCAACATTAGAAACTGTTTCTTTAAAATTCTTCACAAAATCTGCAATTCCAACACCAGAAAGCTCAATTCTGTCAACTCCCGCACCACCGTCAATTTTCCCAAGACCATGAATGACGAATCTGTCATCACCAGAACCCCCAATCAGCTCATAGTCACTAATTTCGCCAAGCGTCACCGCCACATCTCCAACCGAATCAGTGGCATTCACAATTTTAATCTCATCATCCAACGAATCTGTGATTGTTAAATCTTTTTTAGCATTAATGTTCAGTTTTGATGTTTTTACATTTTCTGTGTTCAAATATCTCAAATTTGAATCCACACCATATGATTCCAGATTAATCGTTTCCAAAGCAGCCTTTGATGATGATTTAATAATCACACCTTTAGCCGCTCCAGTTGGTCTGCTAATTTTTAAATTCACAACATCATTTGAACCAGCAAGACTTTCTGGCAGAAAATTAAATGTCACATCAGCATCTAAACCAAAATGAGAAACATGCTCTAAAGTCAACCCTTCCGTCATTTCAACATTTGAGAATTCTAACTCATGAGAACTCAACTGGCTTGACAATTCTTTATAACCCGATGAATCTTCCATGTCAAATTTAGCAGCATCATTTTTTGAGGTGATTTCAATATAATTAATATCCGACCCTTCTGCAAGTTTCGCATAATTCTGCAAATTAGCCACTTTTAATGAGTTATTATCATGATTTGGGTTACCTTTGAGAATATAAAAATCCGATTCAAAACTTTCCGCATTATGATAAAATTTCGCAGCCTTCCCCGCTGGCGCTGCAAAATTCGCTTTACCACTATTAACATTATCTACAGAAGTTAGAGTGATTGTCTCAATAACCCCAGGACCATAAACCACCGGAAGTGGCGGTGGCGGTGGCGTTGGAGCTGGAGTTGGCTCTGGAGCTGAAGTTTGAGCTTCTATTGCGCCTCCTAAATCCACCATAGATTCATATTTTGCTAGTGTTTCAAAA
The DNA here is from genome assembly GCA_964383745.1 of uncultured Rickettsiales bacterium. GTDB lineage: Bacteria > Pseudomonadota > Alphaproteobacteria > Rickettsiales > CAYLHV01 > CAYLHV01. Next base: position 28,298 of record CAYLHV010000009.1, read on the forward strand.
TTTTCACCCGCGATTTCTTTAACTTCACTTGGAGAACGGCCCGCAAGAGCAAATTTCAAAAACGCTGTTACTTCTGGAGTTGGTTTCTCAAATTTACCAGTTTCTTTAAAATGATTAATGATGTGTTTATACTCGGTTTTTTCGGTAATGATCGGCATATATTAAAACCTCTTGGATTATATTTATAACAAAACTATTCTAATAAAACAAAAACAGCGTGCATTCTCCCCATCATATACTACCTGTTTTCGAATATGTCAACCCCAATATCGCATAATTTTCCATAGCCATTAAAAATCTTCCACCACTAAAGCAAGCAAAGCGCCACAATTCAGATTGACACCTATTCTCAAAAAAGAAAAAACCCCTCCAAAACAGAAGGGGCCTTTCCTTTTTCTCGCCGAGAATCAGCTGATGATCAATAGTGACCGAAGTTGTTAATTGTTATATCAGCAACTGAAACATCTTCAAGAACAGCAACTAATGCACATTCACCAGCAGTAACAGCTGTATTAGCTGAAGTACAGTAATATACTGCTGTATCATTATCAGCCGTTCCAACAGCAAACACAGCAATATCATTATTGTTAGCACAAGTTAATGTAGTCGCAGATGAATTATCATTGATTGCTTTTAAGAGATTTGTACCATCTAAAGAACCAACTGACGCTGCATCTGGAATCGTGTTATGTTTCACTAAAGTGACATGTAACGTACCTGCTGTACTAGCAATCGCATAACTTGCATCGGCAGCAGTGATACTGACAGCAGCAGCTTCTGTAGCTGTAGGAAGATCGAAACTTAGTTTATCACCATTTGTTGCACCAGCTTTGAATCCGTTGATAATATTACGAACAGCAGCCGTGTAAGTTGCATATTTGATCGTATCAGTTGCACCACTAGCAGCCAAATGAATCGTATCAATTTCCCCAGAGTTAGTAATAGTGTCTCCACCTGAACCAGCATAGATCACATCTTTACCAGAAGTACCAAAAAGCGTGTTAGCAGCAGTTGCAGAACCTTTAATCGTAACAACATCAACAGCATTAGCAGCAATTGTAGTAGCACTCATTGTCAAACCCGCAGTTGCAGCTGAAGCATCTAAACTATTCAACACACCACCAGCAAAAACAGGGTTAGCAGTTGCAGTCACAGCACTGTCACCAGTGATTTTAACAACCTTAGCACCAGTAATTGCATTTGCAGTAAGTGTTGTTGCATAAGTTCCACCATCTTGAACAGCATTAATTGTGACTTCCTCAAAATTAGTGATTGTTGGATCATAAGTATGAGCAGCATTAATTTTGCTATCAATTCTCAAACCATGTGTTCCAGCAGATGTCGGACCTGTCACAGTGTGAGCGCTGGTCAATTCATCAACCACTTTAACAGTCAATGTTGGATTACCAACAGCTGCAGCTGCGTCACTTGCAATCGTTCCTGTAAAGTCAGCTTCAAGTGTTACTGAACCACCAGATGGAATTGTGTTTAATGTTCCTGCCCCTGATGGAATAATGAAATTCTTCACACCAGCAAGACTTGTTGAGTTAACTGTAGTTCCCAAAGCAGCGCCAAAATCCACTGTTTCAACATTAGAAACTGTTGCTTGGAAGTTTGTAACAAAATCTGCAATTGTAACACCAGAAAGATCAACCGTGTCCGTTCCTGCACCACCGTCAATTTTGCCTAATGTGCTGTGACCTTGAATGATGAATGTATCATTACCAGCACCACCAACTAAGTCATAACTAGTGATTGAGCCAAGTTTCACCGCAACATTACCAACAGAACCAGTTGCATTAACTGTTTTAATGTCATTATTCAATGCATCTGTGATCGTCAAAGCCTTTACAGCATTAATATTCAATTTTGATGTTTTTGCATCTGTTGTTGTCAAATAGTCCAAAGTTGAATCCGCACCATATGATTCCAAATTAATCGTTTCCAAAACAGCATTTGATGATGATTGAACAATCACACCTTTAGACGATCCTGTTGGTCTGTTAACTCTTAAATTCACAACATCATTTGAACCCGCAAGACCTGCTGGAAGAATGGTGAATGTTGTGTCAACGTCAACACCTGAATTAGCAACATGCTCAAGAGTCAAACCTTCTGTCATGTTAATATTTTGAAATTCCAATGCGTTAGTACTTAAATCACTTGATAATTTTGTATAACCAGTTACACCTTCCATGTTGAACTTAGCAGCATCATTTTTTGATGTGATTTCAACAGAATTAATATCTGTCCCTGATGAAAGTTTCACTGCAGTTTGCAAATTAGCTATTTTTAATGAGTTATTATCATAGGCAGAGTTACCTTTAAGAGTATAAAAATCTGAGTTGAAATCATCTGCACTATGATAGAATCTTGCAGCCTTCCCTGCTGACGCTTCGAATTCTGATTTACCACTATTAACATTATCTGCAGAACTTAGAGTGATTGTCTCAACCGTCCCAGCATTACCTAAATCCACTGGTGTTGGAGTCGGTGTTGGAGTTGGAGTTGGAGTTGGAGTCGGTGTTGGTGTTACGCTTGGTGTCACGCTTGGTGTTTGCGTTACTACTAACTGCTCTAATTTTCCTGCCAAATTTGTTAATGAATCAGCTTGTGCATATTTCAATACTTCTGCAGTATTTGAGCCGAAAACGTCTGCAGGAAATTTCTTGGCTACTGATAATAAAAATTCTGAAACTTCCGAACTAGGCGTCTTTAGTTTACCATCTGCCGCCAATTTATTTATGACATTTTTCTTCTGAGTTTTTTCGGTAATGATCGGCATATATTAAAACCTCTTGGATATATATGTATTAATTAAAACTATTTTAGTTAAACAAAAACAGCGTGTATCTTTCTAATATATCCTGCCAATTTCGTGTATGTCAACTTTTAATATCATATAATTTTTAGTTTATAATTCTTATCTCAAAACTTGTGGTTTTTTTGCATTCAATTCAAAAAAATCTAGTATTTTCAACAATTTACCATAATTTACATAAGGTAATCAATAGTTTAGCAACATACATAACTCAACCAAATCCTAACTTTATTCATAATTCAAAGACAACCTCTTATCAACTTAAAATTAAATCTGCCCCAAAGTCTTAATTTTAACTTTTTGGTGAATTTCATTTTGCGAAAGAACATTGATGGAAGATTTAAATCTCTCAATAATGGCACGAACATGTGGTCTAATGACGTGATTCACAACAAGGCAAGGTGTTTGCCCCTCAATTGCCTGTTTTTCATATAATTGATTAGTGTCATTGATAAATTCTTGCAATTGGCTTGGCGGAACCGAAAGCTGTTTATCTTCCCCTTGCCCAACCAAATTCTCCATAAAAATCTTTTCCCATTTGCTAGAAAGCGTGACAATTGGAATATATCCATCACTGCCCAAATTTGAAAAACTAATTTGCCTTGCAAGACGCATCCTGACATATTCCGTGACCAGAGAAATATTTTTATTCACTTTCGAGGCCTCAGCAACAGCCTCTAAAATTGTCGGAAGATCTTTAATGGAAACATTCTCTGAAAGTAAATTTTGCAAAATTCTCTGCAAGACACTGAGAGAAACCAAATTTGGCACCAAATCATCAACTAATTTCTTATGATCTTCAGAAATTTCATCAATTAAATTTTGCGTTTCAGTATATGTCATTAATTCCGCAATATTTTCTTTCACAATTTCAGTCAAATGAGTGGTAATCACTGTTGGCGGATCAACGACTGTGTAATTATTATATAAAGCCTGCTCCCTCTGATTCTCAGCAATCCACATTGCATCAAGGCCAAATGCAGGTTCTGTTGTTTTTTCACCTTTCAGGGTGATTTCCTCGCCTTTAGGATCCATGACAAGCAACATGCTTGGTTGAATTTTCCCTCTTCCACATTCAATATCTTTAACTTTGACAACATATTCATTATTTTCCAATTGTATATTATCTTGAATTCTAACTGAAGGCATAATAAAACCCAAATCTCTTGCCATTTGCCCGCGCAAAGCCTTGATTTGGTCAGTTAATTTATGGCCTTTACTATAATTAATGAGCGGAATCAAATTATAGCCAAGCTCCAGACGAATATTATCAAGCGCCAAATTACTAGAAATATTTTCCTCTTTTTCTTCTTGCTCATTTTTAGAATCAGATTTTGAGATCGAATCCGCTGCCTGTGATTCAGATTTCTTGAACAAATCAGATTGATATAACGCAAAAGCAATGGCACCAGAAATTAATGCCATGACCATGAAAGGAAAGGTCGGAATGCCAGGCATGAAAGCCATTAAAAGAGTCAAGAAACTGCAAAGCGCCATCGCCTGCGGATGTTTACTAAGCTGACCAAAAATGGCTTTATCAGTGGAGCCTGTGATGCCCGATTTTGAAACAAGAAGACCAGCGGCAAGAGAAATGATGAGAGCCGGAATTTGAGAAACCAAACCATCACCAATTGTAAGAATCGTATAACTCTGCAGCGCTTTTGCAAAACTCAAATCTCTTTGCACCATGCCAATGATGATTCCAGCAATCAAATTCACAAAAGTGATGAGCAACCCCGCAACCGCATCTCCACGCACAAATTTATTCGCACCATCCATAGCTCCGAAAAAAGTGCTTTCATCTTCCAAATCTTTGCGGCGTTTTTTTGCCGTTGCTTCATCAATTAAACCAGCTGAAAGGTCAGCATCAATCGCCATTTGTTTACCAGGCATGGCATCAAGACTAAAACGAGCAGCAACTTCAGCAATTCTTCCAGAACCTTTTGTGATCACAACAAAATTGATGATTGTCAGAATCATAAACACAATGGCGCCAATCACTAAATTACCACCCATGACAAAATTCCCAAAAGCTTCAATCACATGGCCAGCAGCAGATGTGCCTTTATGACCATTTGAAAGAATTAACCTGGTGGAAGCAATGTTAAGGGAAAGGCGTAAAATTGTCGTAACGAGCAAAATTGTTGGAAAAACACTTAAATCAAGCGGCTTGTCAATGAATAGACATGTCATTAAAATGAGCACAGAAGTTGCAATTGAAAAAGCAAGCAGAAAATCAAGCAAGGTGATGGAAACAGGAAAAAGTAAAACAAGCAAAATGCAAATAATTCCAAGCGCAAGCGCAATGTCCCCGTGTTTTTTCAGGTCAGAAAACTGAAATGATTGATTATTAGTTGCTTCTTTTGACATCAATTAAAAGTCTTTTAAATTTACCATGAGTTAATTAATGGTAGTGCATGTCAAATATTTTTCAAAGAAGATTTTTCTTTATGTGGAGTTTTATTGAAAATTTTCTAAACTAATTGCGTGAGCACAAAATCCGACAATGAAGCTTGCCTAGTTTTCTTCAATCTTTCAGCTTTAATGATTGACTTCACATTCTCAATGCTTTTTTGCAAATCATCATTAATGATCACATAATCATAAAATGACCATTTGCTAATTTCATCTTTTGCTCTCGACATTCTCAAATTGATGATTTGCTCTGAATCTTGCCCTCTTTTTCTCAACCTTTCCTCAAGCGTTTTAATGGAAGGAGGCAAAACAAAGATCCTCACTAAATCAGCAAATTTTGACTTTAAACTCTCTGCCCCTTCCCAATTAACATCAAACAGCACATCTTGATTTGCCTCAAGCTTCTCTTCTACCAGAAATCTTGGCGTGCCATAATGATGTCCAAACACCATTGCATTTTCAAGCAGCTGGTCTGATGCAACCATTTCATCAAACTCTTTTTTCGAGATAAATTTATAGTCTTTACCATCTCGCTCATTTTCACGTTTTTCTCTGGTTGTGACAGAAATTGACATTGTGATTTGCTCATCAGACTCCAAAATTGCATTAGCAATTGTTGTTTTACCAGCACCTGAAGGAGAGGAGATCACAATGACCATACCTCTTGTTTTTAAAGGATTATTCATATTCATCTATTTTTAAATTTATTCAAGCTGAATTCACCATTATAACTTAATTATCAATAGTTTCAAGCCCTACTTCACCTCTTAATGCCATTTATATTTTGCAAAATTTCATCATATGCCTTAATGACTTGTGAATTTAATTCATAACCTCTTTGAGCGGTGATGAGTTCAGTGATTTCATTAATTGGATTCACATTTGAAGTTTCCAGCCAATGATGCATGAGTTTTCCAAAATTCTCAGAGCCAGCAACTCCTTCAATTGCCTCACCAGAAGCATCCGTTTCAATTTTAAGATTATTACCAACTTCCTCTAACCCACCTTCATTTAAGAAAGTATAAATTGGAATTTGCCCCAGAAGCTGCGGCTCAATTTCTGTCGGCATTTTAGCATAAATTTCTCCACTCTCAGTAATATCAATCTCAGCTTCTAGTGGAATTGTTATGCCCGGCGTAACAATATTTCCTTTTTTATCAACCACCTGACCCTCAGCATTAGTGCCAAACGACCCATCTCTTGTATATCGAAACGTCCCATCAGCTAATTCAATTCTGAAATAGCCTTTACCATTAATTGCCAAATCAAATCTGCCTGAAGTTTGCAGGGGCTGACCTTGCTCATTTATGGTATATACAGCCCCTGTCTTCACACCTAATCCCACTTGTATGCCAGTTGGTGGTTTAGTTTGTGAATCTGATGCATTAACACCGGCTCTTCTTTCATTCACATAAAGCAAATCTTCAAAGAGAGCAATTTTTCTCTTATAGCCTGTGGTGCTAATGTTAGCTAAATTATTTGAAAGAACAGCGATTTTCTGTTCCTGTGCCTTCATTCCTGTTGCTGCTGTGTAAAGTGCAATTGACATTTTCTATCCTCAATTAGTTTTAGTTAGCGTTTTTACGGCATTTCTTTCAAGCTCGTCAAAAGAGCCCAAAATCCCAGTCATGAGACCAATTGCACGTTGAACATTGATGGTGTCTGTGATCGCTTCAATTCGATTCACATTCGATTCTTCCAATGCACCTTGCAACATTTGTGCCTCTTCTGCAAGAATTGGCACTTGTGGTAATTGCGTCACAGGATTAATTCCTGGCGCATAAAGATTTTGTCCTTCTTTGATCATTAATTGAGTATTTTCAAATGTGAACATACCAATCTGCTGCAACTCCTCACCTCCAGCTGTGATAATCCCATTTTTCCCAACACTCATACCAATCGTACCATTTTCCAAAATAATTGGCTGACCATTCGCATCAAGGAGCCTATGCCCATTCATATCCACAATAGCCCCTTCATTATTAGTTGTCATGTGACCCGCTTTACCATATCTCACACCATTTTCCGTCTCAAATGAAAAATAAGCATCACCTCTAATTGCCAGATCCAGCGGCTCTTTAGTAAGTTTAACATTCCCATCAGAAACATCCCGATATGTAGCAAGATCTTGCTCTTCCGAATAACTCACCCCATTAGTCTTATATTCATCATAGATAAATTTCTCTCTTTTATGCCCAATCACATCAGTCTTAGTCACTTCACTTGAAAGATATTCCATTTCTTTCATTTTTGACTTCACACCAGACATAATAATATAAGCCGAATTCTCCACCGCCATCATCACTACCCAATCAAAATTAATAACATAAAATAACCAATGCAAAATTCATGCCAAAAACAAAAAACCCTCCACACACACACCAAAAAACCGTCACCCGCGAGCCAAAGGCGCGGCAATCCAGAGTTATGTTACGTTCCGAGGGAAAAATAACTTCTAGATCACCACGCTTCGCTCGTGATGACGGATGGTGAATTCGTGATAACGGGTGGTGAATTCGTGATAACGGATATTAAACTCGTGATAAAAAATTGCAAATCAGAAAATAAAATCAAATCTCCACCCAAAAACAACAACCTCAACAAAAAGACCCCCTGTTTCCAGAGGGTCTTTTCAAAAACAAGCAAAATTCTCATTTAACTCTTGACCAAATTTTCCTCTTAGCAAAATAGAAAAATAAAGTAAAGAAAATCAAATAAATCACAGTTTGAATACCCATATTATGTCTTTTTTCCATTTCAGGCTCAGACGTCCATTGGAGGAAATTCACAACATCTTTTGACATTTGATCAACTGTTGCAACTGTGCCGTCAGAATAAGTCACTTGACCTTCTGTCAAAGGAGGAGTCATGGCAATTTGCATTCCTGGGAAATAAGGGTTAAAATGCATTCCTTCAGAAAGATGAACATTCTCAGGAGCAGCTTTATAGCCATTTAAGAGAGAATGAACATAGTTAGCCCCGTCATGCCTTGCCTTAATGATGAGCGAAAGATCTGGAGGTAGCGCACCATTATTCGCCGCTCTGGCAGCATTATCATTTGCATAAGGTGACGGAAAATGGTCAGAGGCCTTACCAGCTCTTTCAAACATTTCACCAGCATCATTAGGCCCGTCAACAACACTATAACTTGCAGCGAGAGATTTCACTTCCTCCGTTGAAAAACCAATTTCTTCCAAATTTCTGAAAGCAATTCTTTTCAAAGAGTGACAAGCCGCACAAACTTCTTTATAAACCTGAAAACCGCGTTGAGCCGAAATTTTGTCAAGTTTACCAGACATTCCATCAAATGACCAATGATGCTTTTGGGGCATTTCTTGATCACCTCCTGCAATTCCATCAAAGCTCAAAAAAGCTATTAAAATAAAACTTGCGATGATTTTTTGCATTTTATTTCCCTCCATAAGCACTGTCAATTGATTCAGGCAGCTGTTTTGTTTGCTCAAATCTGTTCACCAGTGGCAACACAAGAAGGAAATGCGCAAAATAATAGAATGTTGAAATTTTTCCAGTGATTGAGAAAAACACATCATCAGCCGGTTGTCCACCAACATAGCCAAGATAGATGCCATTCAAAACAAAAACCCAATAGAATTTTTTGAACATTGGTCTATATGTGGCGCTTTTGACTTTTGATTTGTCAAGCCAAGGCAAGAAAAACAAAATGATGATGGCACTAAACATGGCAATCACACCACCTAACTTATCTGGAATTGCTCTCAAAATTGCATAGAAAGGCAGAAAATACCATTCTGGAACAATGTGAGCCGGCGTCACCATTGGGTTTGCTGGAATGTAATTATCAGGGTGCCCAAGCATGTTCGGCTTAAAGAAAAGAAAATAAGCAAAGAGCAAAAAGAAAATTCCAAAACCAAAAAAATCTTTCACTGTGTAATATGGGTGAAAAGGAATGGTGTCTTTACTAGTTTTCACTTCAACACCTGTCGGATTTCCAGAACCATGATGATGCAAAGCAACAATATGCAAAAGCACAATCCCCACAATCACAAAAGGCAACAGATAGTGCAAGGCAAAAAACCTGTTCAATGTTGGATTATCAACAGAAAAACCACCCCAAAGCCATGTCACAATCCCGTCCCCAACAAGAGGAATTGCTGAGAAAAGCTGCGTAATGACCGTCGCTCCCCAAAAGCTCATTTGCCCCCAAGGCAGAACATATCCCATAAAAGCAGTGGCCATCATTGACAAGAAAATCAACAGCCCCATGAACCAAACAAGCTCCCTTGGGCTTTTATAAGAGCCATAATAGAGACCTCTAAAAATATGCGCATATACCACAATGAAAAACATTGAAGCCCCAACAGCATGCATATATCTAATGAGCCATCCATAATTCACATTTCTCATGATATGTTCAACACTGTCAAAAGCATGATCAACATGTGGAGTATAATGCATTGCAAGGAAAATTCCTGTCATGATTTGAATGACAAGAGCAATCCCTGCAAGCGAGCCAAAATTCCAAGCATAATTCAAATTTTTGGGTGTTTTATATTCAGCAGTATGCTTAATGAATGAAAAAATTGGTAGTCTATATTCGATCCAATCTTTAAGTTTATTCATGATTTTTACCTATTTCTGTTAGCCAATTTTAATTTTTGTATCACTTAAAAAACTATATTCCGGAACAAGCAAGTTTTTTGGTGCTGGACCTTTTCTGATTCTCCCCGACGTGTCATAATGCGAACCATGACATGGGCAGAACCAACCTCCATAGTCTCCTCTTTCACCAATTGGAATGCAGCCGAGATGCGTGCAAACGCCAATCATCACCAGCCAAGCATCTTTTCCTGCCTGAACTCTGTCTTCGTCACGCTCTGGGTCTGGAAGTTTGCTGATGTCAAAAGACCTGGCATCTTCCACTTCTTTGTCAGTTCTGTGTCTGATGAAAACTGGTTTTCCTCTCCACATAATTTTTAAGCTTTGACCTTTCGCCAGCGAACTCACATTCACCTCAATTGAGCCAAGTGCAAGCACATCTGAGGAAGGGTTCATTGAGTCCACGAGTGGCCAAACCACTCCACCAACTCCAACTGCAGCCATGGCACTCGCAGTCAAGGTGATAAAATCTCTTTTAGACTCATCTGTTTTTTCAATATCACAATCTTGATTATTTTGCATTTTTTCCATTTGTTATTTAATTGATAATTAACTCTAAAAAAACCATTTTATTGATAACATTATCAACAAAATTATGCCATCAGTCAAGGCATTTCTTCACAACTCATCACAAAGTCATGATTTAAACTTAAATTATAACAAAAATTTTCTATTGCATCCATAAGTTATTTCATAATGACGCAAAATTCCTGATGATAAAGTAAAATATGTGACTTAATATAATCTTTGCTTGTATGTTCTAATGAAATTATATATAATCACTCTTTAAAAAATACTAACATTATTAAATAGGGAGTTAAAAATGAAACAATTTCTTTTCACCAGTGAATCCGTCTCAGAAGGGCATCCAGACAAAATTTGCGACCAAATCTCCGACTCAATTCTTGACCTCTATCTCGCAGCCGACCCCATGTCACGCGTGGCCGTGGAAACAATGGTCACACCTGAAAAAATCATTCTTGGCGGCGAAGTGCGCGGTCCAGAATCCATCACTTCAGAAATGATCATGCAAACAGCAAGAAATTGCGTTCGAAAAATTGGCTATGAGCAAGAATTTTTTCATTGGGAAAAAATTGAAATTGAAAATCTCTTAATCAAACAATCCCCAGACATTGCTCTTGGAGTTGATGAATCAGCTGACAAAGAGGAAGGAGCCGGTGATCAAGGAATCATGTTCGGCTATGCTTGCAACGAAACTGAACATCAAATGCCAGCCCCAATTTTTTTTGCTCACAAAATTCTTAAAAACATTTTCGCCGCAATTCACTCTGGCAAAATCGAGTTTCTTGGGCCAGATGCAAAAAGCCAAGTCACTTTGCTCTACCAAAACGGAAAACCTGTCAAAGCCACATCAATTGTTGTGTCAATTCAACATAAATCTCACCTTTCTCAAAAGCAAGTCAAAGAAATCATCAGACCCCACGTCATCGCAGCATTTCCCGACCCCTCTTGGATGTGCCCAGAATCTGAATTCTACGTTAACCCAACAGGAAAATTTGTGATTGGCGGCCCTGAAAGTGATGCTGGCGTCACTGGCAGAAAAATCATTGTCGACACCTACGGCGGCGCTGCTCCTCATGGTGGAGGCGCTTTCTCAGGCAAAGACCCCTCCAAAGTTGACAGATCAGCAGCCTATGCTGCCAGATATTTAGCAAAGAACGTTGTTGCATCTGGCCTGGCAGAATCATGCTTAATCCAACTATCCTACGCAATTGGAATCTCAAAACCTTTGTCATTCTATTTGACAACCAAAGGAACCAGCATTGTGGAAGAGGAAAAAATTGCTGAATTTTTACAACAAAGAGTAAATCTTTCCCCCAAAGGAATTCGCCAACATTTGTCTCTAAACAGACCAATCTACAGCCCAACCGCAACCTATGGACATTTCGGAAGGCAAGCCAAAGAAAATGGTGAATTTTCATGGGAAAAAACCGATTTAATTGATGATTTAAGAAAAGAGTTTCACAAATAAAATGCCTCTAATTTCCACAGAAATTGAAAGAATCATTGGGAAAATTGCAAAATTAAAAAACATTCCCAGCACCAAAATCATCACAGATTGGAAATTCATTGTTGGAGAATCTTTAGCCTTAAAAACACTGCCTTGGAAATTGTCCTACGACAAATATGACAATAACGGCAGCATTCATGTTTATGTGAAAGACAGTCCAACAGCACTTGAAATTTCCTATCTTGAGCAGTTAATTCTTGAGAAAATCGCCACCTATTTTGGCTATAGAGCAATTTGCAAATTAAAAATGAAACAAAATCCACAGATTTTTGCAAATGTGAAGCAAGAAGAAGAGTTCGAAATAAAAGATTTGCTAAATGAGTCAGAAAAGTCTAAAATAAGAACAGAGCTTGAGCAAATTAACAACAAAGAACTTGAATCAGCCCTTTTCAAAATGGCTGTCTCAATGAAATCCAGAAAAAAAGCAGAATGTCAGTAATTGGAAGCAAAATCAAAGATCTAGATGGGAAGCAATTATTTTTACTGAGAATGATTGCCATTTTAATGGTCCTGATCAGCTATGTCCCTTTAAAAATCCCTCTGACCTCTTCTTTCATCACGAACATCGACCTCATGGTGGTCTATTTTTGGTCAATCTATAGCGACAAATTCTGCAGCAAAATTTTTCTCATTTTCTTTGGCCTGGTTCATGACACAATCTACGGCCTCCCAACAGGAATGACCTCATTTTTCTGCCTCCTATTCAGCTTCGTTCTTTCTTCAGAAAGGAACATTTTTCATTCTGAATCATTTTTGATGATGTGGCTTGGCTTCGCAGTCTTCTCTTTTTTTGCAGTAATTTTTAAATCCATCATCTTTTTCTTTCTTTCTGACCAAATTATTTTTTCAGACGTAATTTTTTATAACTGGCTGATTTCATCTTTGTCCTACAGCATCATCCATTTTATTTTCAGCTATAAAATTCTCAAGGAAAAAAATGCGCAATGAAGAAATAATTAAATTCCAAGATTTCTCTAAAAGAAGTTTCATGATTGGCTGCGGGAAAATGGCTCTATTTTCCATTGTAATGACAAGACTCTCCTATTTGCAATTAATCAAATCAGACGAATTTAACACATTATCAGAAAATAATCGCATTAAAATTGTGGTCTATCCTCCCCTCAGAGGAGTCATCTCAGACCGCTTTGGCAATGCACTGGCCGTTAATCACACGCACTATCGCGCAATGTTTGAAAGAGAGCGTTTAGTTGATGCGGAAAAAGTAGCCATAAAACTTGCTGAAATCATGGAGTTTGAAGAAGAAGCCACCCAAGCATTAAAAGAAAAATTCCAACAATATGACGGCAGAGCCCCAATTTCCTTGTTTGACAGGCTAAAATGGCGCGATGTCTCAAGAATTGAAGTTAATTCACCAGACCTACCCGGAGTTTTCATCACTGAAGGCCATCAAAGATATTACCCAACCGGCTATCTTTACTCACACGTAATTGGCTATGTTGGACCTTTCACAGAGAAAGACAAGCAAAATAAGAATTTCACACAACATCCTGATTTCAGAATTGGAAAAGTTGGCATAGAAAAAACATTCGAAGAAGAGCTAAAAGGAAAAGCTGGCTTAAGGAAAATGGAAGTCAACGCCCATGGCTTAAACATCAGAGAACTCTCAAAAGAAGAAAGCATTGCCGGAAAAGAAGTGAAACTCACCATTGATTCCAGATTGCAAAATTTCCTTTATAAAAACCTGCCAAACAGAGGCTCAGCAGCCGTTGTTCTCAACATTGTGACAGGAGAGATTCTTGCTTTAGTCTCAAAACCTTCCTATGACCCAAATTCTTTCACGCAAGGAATTTCTTATAAAGACTGGAATGAACTCACTGGAAATCCAACAAAACCTTTGCTTAATCGCGTAATTTCCACAAGCTACCCGGCAGGGTCAATTTTCAAATTAATCGTTGCAATTGCTGCTTTGAAAGATGGCATCCCCCACCAACACGTAAGTCACTGCGCAGGCTATATTGAACTTGGAAGCCGCCGCTTTAATTGCTGGAAAAAAACCGGACATGGTAATGTCAATTTAATTGAAGCATTAAAATTCTCCTGCAACTGCTACACATATAACCTCGCCATGAAAATTGGCATTGATAAAATTGCAAAAACTGCTCAACAATTTGGCTTTGGTCAAATTCTAGACATTGAAATTCCCGGCGAAATTTCTGGTGTTGTGCCCAGCAAAGAGTGGAAAATGGAGAAATTGAAAAAATCCTGGCAGCTGGGAGACACTCTAAATTCCTCAATTGGCCAGGGCTATGTCCAAGTGACGCCTCTGCAACTTGCAATCATGACTGCCAGAATTGCCAGTAATGGAAAAATAGTCAAACCTCATTTAATCAATCAAATGCATTTAAGAGACAGAAATTCCATGAGATTTGAGCAAATGCCCATCTCGCAAAAACATTTTGACATCATCAAACAAGGAATGGAGGAAGTTGTGAATGTGCCTGGAGGAACAGCTTTTGGCAGCAGAATTCACGAAATGGAATTCAGAATGGCAGGAAAAACAGGAACTTCACAAGTTGTCTCCAAGAAAAACTCCAACGAGGACTACAGCACTGACAGCACCAAATGGCATCAAAGAAATCACGGTCTTTTTGTAGGATATGCTCCCATTGACAGACCAAAATATGCTTGCGCTGTTGTCATTGAACATGGCGGAAGTGGCCCAAAAGCCGCCGCCCCAGTTGGCAAAGAGATTTTACTAGAAACTCAGAAAATCTATCAAAATTTATAAATTAAATCCTACTCAAAAACTCTGGTTTTAGTAGGTCTGGTGAAAAGAAATTCGCCTTTAATTGGCTGCAGAATGTCAAAATTTTCTTTAGAAATTTCAATTTGAATCACTTGCCCATCTTTTCTTTCCCCTTCCAATTTAACCAAAGCACTGGCACCGTTAATATGCATGATTTTCACCTCCATGAAACCACCATCAGTTGGCTTTCTGACCAGTTCCATTTCATGTGGACGGGCAAAGATCTTAATTTTCCTTTGCTTTTCTTCTTTTCTGATTTGCCTATTTTTAGAAATTTGCTTTTTGATCAGAAATTTCATCATAGATTTCGGCAGAAATTTTTTCACCAAATTGATCATTTGACTTTCTTCATCAAACCAATCAATTTCATTCATGCTTTCCTTGATTTTCTTAGATAGATTCTGCTCTTCAAGATCATATCCTGCAATGTGAGTCACACCATTTTCATCTCTGCGTCCTTCGAACATATTGAAATTCCCAAGAAAATCATAAACAAAAGCATTTGCTGGATGATGATATATTTGCTCTGGAGTTCCAATTTGCTCAATGCCCCCTTCACTCATCACAACCACCCGATCTGCAACCTCCATTGCTTCTTCTTGGTCATGAGTGACGAAAATTGTGGTAATTGGAATTTCATCATGAAGTTTTCTCAGCCAACGCCTGAGTTGCTGTCTGACTTTTGAGTCAAGCGCTCCAAATGGCTCATCAAGCAGCAAAATTTCTGGCTCAACCGCAAGAGATCTTGCCAGAGCCACTCTTTGCCTTTGCCCGCCTGAAAGCGTTCTAGGATAGGAACCAGCAAATTTTTCAAGCTGCACTAAATCCAGTAATTTAGTCACTTTTTCTTCTATGTGTTTTTTGCTTAATTTTGCTTTCTTAGCTCTCACTCTGAGCCCAAAAGCCACATTTTCAAAAACCGTCATATGTTTAAAAAGGGCATAATGCTGAAAAACAAAACCAACTTCTCTTTCACTTAAAGGCTTATCCAAAGCATTTTCATTATTTACAAAAATTTCCCCAGAATCAGGAGATTCAAGACCAGCAATGATGCGCAGCAAAGTGGTTTTGCCACTGCCAGACGGCCCCAAAAGCGCCACTAACTCACCTTGTTTAATGTTGAGATTAATTTCTTCTAATGCTCTAAACCCTTGATAATTCTTGGTAACATCTTTAATGTAAATGCTCATTTTCCTGATAATTTCCACTCTAAAATTGATTTTGCTACTAAAGTTAATAATGCTAAAATTGTTAAAATTGAAGCCACAGAAAAAGCAGCCACGAAATTATATTCATTATATAAAATCTCTACATGCAGCGGAATTGTGTTTGTTAAACCTTTAATATGCCCAGAAACAACAGAAACAGCACCAAATTCTCCCATTGCTCTTGCATTGCAAAGCAGAACACCATAGAACAAACCCCATTTGACATTTGGCAAAGTGATTTTAAAAAACACTCTCCAAGGGCTAGCCCCAAGCAAAATTGCCGCTTCTTCATCTGAGGAACCTTGTTCTTGCATCAAAGGAATCAACTCTCTTGCAACAAAAGGAAAAGTCACAAATAATGTTGCAAGAACAAGACTGGGCAGAGCAAACATGATTTCTATGTTGCGCTCAATCAACCAATTTCCAAGCTGACTATGAGCCCCGAAAATCAAGGCATAAATCAAGCCAGAAATGATGGGCGAGACCGAAAATGGCAGATCAATCAAAGTCAAAAGGAGGCTTTTTCCAAAAAATTCAAATTTAGCAATGCACCAAGAAGCTGCAATTCCAAAAACCATATTCAAAGGCACAGAAATTGCCGCAACAGTCAAAGTCAGCTTAATTGCATGCAAAGCATCTTTTTCAATAATGGCATTCAAATAGGTTTTCGCGCCTTGACTGAAGGCCTCAACAAAAATCACAGCCACTGGCAGCACTAGGAAAAAACCAATGAAAATAAAAGAGATTGTAATTAACAAAAACCGATAAAAAATGCTTTCCTGAGTTGGGTTTAAGTTCTTCCTGAAGATTTTACTTTTAAAATTTCTAAATTTTCCGTACATTGCACTCCCTATCTATTGACATATTTTTGCAATAAATTAATAACTAGAAGCATGAAAAAAGAAAAACAAAGCATGATGATTGCAATGGAAGTTGCTGCTTTATAGTCATATTGCTCAAGTTTAATGTGAATCACCAAAGGCACAATTTCTGAAATCATAGGAATGTTCCCAGCAATGAAAATGACAGAGCCATATTCCCCAATCGAACGCGCAAATGCCAAAGAAAATCCTGTCAAAAGTGCCGGCCCCACATGGGGAATGATGAGTTTTGTGAATGTCTGCATTCTTGTTGCCCCCAGACTTGCAGCTGCTTCTTCAATTTCTTTGTCAAAATCACGCAAAACAGGTTCAACAGTTCTGACAATGAAGGGAATTCCCACGAAAATTAACGCAACAATAATTCCATTTGGCGTGAAAGCCACTTCAATTCCTAAATCATTCAAAAATCCCCCAACAGCACCATTTTTGCTATATATTGCAGTGAGCGCAATGCCTGCCACAGCTGTTGGCAAAGCAAAAGGCAGGTCAATCACAGAATTAAGAATTTTTTTACCAAAGAAATCATATCGCACAATCACCCAACAAAGAATGATGCCAAAAAAGCCATTAAATAACGATGCAATCAATGCTGTTCGAATTGTTAATTTATAGGACGCCACCACCCTTTCATCAGAAATAATTTCAACAAATTCATTCATGCTGAGGCTTGAAGTTTCCACAAACAACATTGAAAGAGGAATGACAACAATGATGAGTAAATAAAACACACTATAAGCCAAACTCAGCTTGAAATAAGGTAAAACAGATTTTTTCTTAAATTCAAACATGCCTATTTCCTGTAAATTTTGTCAAACAAGCCTTTATTGCTAAAATGCAAATAATTCAAATCTTCCCAAACCCCAAGAGATTCAACTTCAATGATTTTTGTTTGTGGAAAATCTGCAGAATATTTTGACATAACTTTTTTATCAATTGGTCGATAATAGTTTTGCGCAATAATTTCCTGCCCTTCTTTGCTATATAGAAAATTCAAATATTCCTTAGCAATCTGCCTAGTTTTCTTCCTATTCACCACTTTTTCATTAATGGCAATTGGAAGTTCTGTTTTAATGCTGACCGATGGATAGACAATGTCAAATTTATCATTTCCCATTTCTTCAATTGCCAAATAAGCCTCACTTTCCCATGAAATTAGAACGTCACCAATTTCTCTTCTTGAAAAAGTGATGGTGGAATTTCTTGAGCTCGCATCAAGAATTGGCACATTCTTAAAGAGCTGCGTGATGAAGCTTTGCGCAGTTTCTTCATCTGGCAATTTATCTTTCGCCCAGGCCCAGGCTGCCAGATAGTTCCATCTAGCCCCACCTGAAGTTTTTGGGTTAGGCGTCACCACTTTCACATCAGGCCTGATCAAATCAGCCCAATCAGTGATTTTCTTAGGATTCCCTTTTCTCACAAGAAAAATGATGATGGAGCTATATGGCGATGCATTATTCGGAAATTCTTCACGCCATTTTTCTTTAACATAGCCAGTTTTTGCAAGCATGTCAACATCACTTGGCACAGCCAGTGTCACAACCTCCCCAGCAAGCCCATCAATGATTGACCTTGCTTGTTTTCCAGACCCTCCATGTGACATTTTTATGTAAAGCTTCTCATTAGTCGCCTTTAAATGTTTTTTAGAGAAAGCTTCATTAATTTCTTTATATAGTTTTCTTGTTGGATCAAAAGAAACATTGAGAATATGATCAATTTTGAATTTCGGCCGTGCAGAATTCTTACTATCTCCATCATATGACGCAAATGAGTTATTTTGCGTTAAAAGGATCGCAACCAAAATGAGAATAAAAGTTTTTTTCATTGCTATATAATTAAATTTTAAGTTACAGACTAGCATATATGATTATATTATGTTATGCTTGAAGGAAGCAATGATTTTCTGTAAATATAAAAAATTTAGGCAAAATAAATTTAGGCAACCAATGAGCGACTATATCAAATCAATTCTTGCAAAGAATCCAGAATTCAAAAATCAGCTTGAATCAGTCATTGATTTCCTAAAAATGCTTAAAAAAGAAGGAACTGAAGAAGATTTTAAATCTAAAATCAATGCAATGGTTGAAGAAGTGCTTAATTCTTTAAGCCAAGACCCAGACCTTGTTGATTTAAAAAACATGACCCCTGAAGCAAAAGCTGAATTCATTAGTGAGATTTCTGAAACAATTGCACGCCTAGTAGGGTCTGACGGCTTCACTAACAAAGCTGAGCTGATTGAATTAATTGTCACCGGCATCATAGGCCGCTTTTCTGAAAAAACTGGGCGGAAAAATCAAGAATTTGAATATGATTTGCTTGATGAAAAGCAAAAAGAGCAGATTGAAAAGGAAATTAAATTAGCCATCATTTACGAAACATATCAAAAAATGAACCCCAACAGAATTGCTGGCGAAAGCAAAATGGATAATTTGCAAAATAACCTCAGAGTCGGAGGAGTGGAAAGAGCGCAGCAACATGAAGGATCAGAATTGCTTGGTAAATTAAAACCTTCTCATGTGAGGAAAATCATTAATGAAGGAAAAGATGGTAAAGAAGGAATGGGAAAATAATTAATTTGGAGGTCCACATAAAATGAATTTCTTGGGATTATTACTAAATGTCATGAACAAAATCTTTATGGAAAATAAAGGAAAAATTTTGTTCATTTGGGGTCTCGTCTCCAGTTGGTATGTGCTGATCTATGGCGCTGCCATTACCACTGCTTACTATGTCCTGATGGGACTCAAAAAAAGCGGAGTCTATGACCGGGTTTATGGCTTCCTCGAATCAAAACTTGACCTCATCGTCAAAATCGCCCGCGAATGCTCAGTAGAAATTGGCAATCTTCATAAATTCTTCGATTGCATGTAGAAATTCTTTAAATTTTTTTCAAAATTTAAAGATCATGCTTGCATTTTCCAAAAATTTGTGATAGTAAATGGTTAGATCGAAAATATTTCATGCTTTTCGTTATTTTTAACTATTTTAACATATTAACGCTTTTGGTTGACTTATGTCTTTAGCAGTTACATTTTCTTCTGTCATCAAATCCTATGCTAACGGCTTGTTCCTCAGCATCAGCGAAAATTTGAATTCTGGGAAATTCAACAATCTTTCTTTTAAGGAAGCTTGTGCACAAATTAAAACTCTGAAAGAAATTCTTGCTTCAAAGGATTTTCAAAAACTTTTGTCAATGCCTTCTTTGTCAAATGACATTTTTGAGAAAATCATGAAAGAAATTTGTGAGAAAGAAGGAATTAACAAATTGCTTCTGAATTTTTGCCTGGTTGTAAAACAAAATAGCAGAATTTTCTTGCTTGATTTCATGTTTGATGCTTTCTTGAACATGGTCTCATTCTCAAAAGATGAAATCACAGCAGAGCTTGTTGTTGCTCAGAATTTAATGCCAGAACTTCAGAAGAAAATTCAAACAACTCTCGAAGAAATTTTGGGAAAAAAAGTTAATCTAGAAGTTAAAATTAACGAAAATCTGTTAGGCGGCTTCATTGTTAAAACTGACTCAAGAATTTTTGATGCCTCAGTCAGCAGCCAACTTGACAAAATGAAAGAAAAATTAATTAGAAGCTAACATTCCAAATCAGGAGAAAAAAATGACTATTTCTGCAACAGAAATTTCTGATATCATCAAGAAACAAATTACTGATTTTGACAGTAAAGCACAGTTAGAAGAATATGGCGAAGTCATCTCCATTGGTGACGGAATTGCAAAAATTCACGGCCTCAAAGAAGTTCAAGCCGGCGAAATGGTGGAATTCCCAAATTCAATCAAAGGAATGGCTCTGAATTTGGAATATGATAATGTCGGCGTGGTGATTTTTGGTGAAAGCTCCAGCGTTAAAGAAGGAGACATTGTCAAAAGAACAAAAGAAATTGTGAAAGTTCCAGTTGGAAAAAATTTGCTTGGCAGAGTTGTTGATGCTCTCGGCAACCCAATTGACGACAAAGGACCAATTGAAAATCCAGAATTTTCTCTTGTCGAAATCAAAGCACCAGACATCATTTCCCGTCAGTCTGTGAGCGAACCAGTGCAAACTGGCATTAAATCCATTGACGCTCTGATTCCAATTGGAAGAGGACAAAGGGAGCTCATCATTGGCGACAGGCAAACTGGAAAAACCACCATTGCCCTTGACACAATTTTGAACCAAGCAAGCTCATTTAAAAATGGTGATGTCAAAAACCAAATTCACTGCATATATGTCGCAATTGGTCAAAAAAGATCAACAATTGCTCAAGTTGTGAAAAAACTTGAAGAAAATGGCGCCATGGCCTACACAACAGTGGTTGTGGCTTCTGCATCTGACCCTGCACCTTTGCAATTCATTGCACCTTACTCTGGCTGCGCAATGGGTGAATATTTTAGAAATAATGGCATGCATTCCCTCATCATCTATGATGATTTGAGCAAACATGCGGTGGCCTACAGACAAATGTCCTTGCTTCTCAGAAGACCACCAGGCCGCGAAGCCTACCCTGGTGACGTGTTCTATTTGCACTCAAGACTCCTTGAAAGAGCGGCCAAAATGTCAGATGAAAAAGGCGGTGGTTCATTAACTGCATTGCCAATCATTGAAACTCAAGCTGGTGACGTTTCTGCTTACATTCCAACAAACGTGATTTCAATCACTGATGGTCAGATTTTCCTTGAATCTGAACTTTTCTATAAAGGAATCAGACCAGCTGTGAATGTGGGTTTGTCAGTCAGCCGCGTTGGTTCTGCTGCTCAAATTAAAGCCATGAAACAAGTTGCTGGCTCAATCAAACTTGAACTTGCTCAATTCAGAGAAATGGAAGCTTTTTCTCAATTCAGCTCTGACCTTGATGTTTCAACACAAAAACTTCTTGAGCGCGGAAAAAGATTGGTCGAACTTTTGAAACAAAACCAATATTCCCCTCTCTTGGTCGAAGAGCAAGTGATTGTGATTTATGCTGGCGTTAAAGGGTTCCTTGACAAAATCGAAGTCAGTAAAATCAGGCGTTTTGAAACTGAATTGTTGCAACAAATGAAATCAGAAAAAAGCGAAATTTTGAAAGTGATTGCTAAAGAGCAAAAAATTTCTCCTGAAATTGAGGGACAAGTCAAAGATTTCATCATTTCTTTCACAAAGAATTTTGTCTAAAAAGGTTTAAAATGTCTGGATTGAAAGGAATTAAACTGAGAATTAAAAGTGTGAAATCTTCCCAGAAAATCACACAAGCCATGAAAATGGTTGCTGCTGCAAAATTCAGAAAAGCACGTTTAAAGCTTGACGAGTTAAAAATCAATTTTGCAAAATCTCAGTCAATTTTAGAGGAATTAATCAAAAAAGCTGAAAGTGACAAAGAATTTGCTAATTCTGAAATGGTTTTCGGCAAAGATCATGACAAAACTCACTTGCTCATCATTGTGAGTTCTGACCGCGGTCTTTGTGGTGGCTTTAACGGTGGTCTCATGAAGCAAGCAAAAAATCACATAGATCTCATTGAAAGCACAGGAAAAAATGTGAAAATTCTTTGCATTGGCAAAAAAGGTTATGAGCTTATTAAAGCCAGTGTCAGGCATTTCAAAAAATTGATTCACCTGCACAAATCTTCTGCCCCACAAAGCGAATATGAAATTGCTGGTGATGTTGTGAATTTCGTGATCGACCATTTCTCAAAAGAGGAATTTGATTCTTGCTCAGTCATTCATAATGAATTCATTTCTGCTCTTTCACAAACAGTTAATGTGAAACATTTGCTTCCGCTCGTGAAAAATGAGGAAATTCTTGTTCAAGAAGGAGAAGAAACTGAAATTTCACAAAGCCAATTTAAATTTGAACCATCTGCTGGTGAGATTTTATCAAACTCAATTGCACAATTCATGAAAATGAGACTTTTTGAAGCTCTAATAGAAAGCCAAACAAGCGAACAAGGAGCCAGAATGACAGCCATGGACAACGCTTCCAGCAATGCTAAAGAAATGATCAGAGAATTGACACTGCAATATAACAGAACAAGACAAGCAACCATCACTAAGGAATTAATTGAGATCATCTCTGGAGCTGAAGCAGTTTAACTTAATTGAATTAACATTAATAATTTTAAAGGAATGACAAATAAAATGACACGTAAATTAAATGAAGGAAAAATTGTGCAAGTGGTTTCCGCTGTTGTTGACGTTCAGTTCAATGCAGGAGAAGTTCCAGCAATTCTTTCCGCCCTTGAATGTGAGAATAATGGTCAAAAATTAATTCTGGAAGTGGCGCAGCATTTGGGTGAATCCATTGTTAGAACAATTGCCATGGACTCAACTGAAGGCCTTGTCAGAGGAACAATTGTGAAAGATTTGGGCAAACAAATCACTGTGCCAGTTGGCAGAAAAACTCTTGGCAGAATCATGAATGTGATTGGTGAACCAATTGACCATAGAGGTGAGATTGGCTCAACAGAATTTTCAGAAATTCACAAATCACCTCCAGTTTTCAGTGAACAATCTACAGAAACTGAAATTCTTGTCACTGGAATCAAAGTTGTTGATCTTCTTGCACCCTATGCAAAAGGCGGAAAAGTTGGTCTTTTTGGTGGTGCCGGTGTTGGAAAAACTGTTCTGATCATGGAACTCATCAATAACATTGCAAAAGCACATGGGGGCTATTCAATTTTCGCTGGTGTTGGCGAG
Source organism: uncultured Rickettsiales bacterium (assembly GCA_964383745.1). Classification (GTDB taxonomy): domain Bacteria; phylum Pseudomonadota; class Alphaproteobacteria; order Rickettsiales; family CAYLHV01; genus CAYLHV01. The sequence goes on from CAYLHV010000009.1 coordinate 51,718, forward strand.
AGAACACGTGAAGGAAATGATTTATATCACGAAATGATCGACTCAGGCGTAATTGACATTAATGATCCAGAAAAATCTAAAGCTGCACTGGTTTATGGCCAAATGAATGAACCGCCAGGTGCAAGAGCCAGAGTTGCATTAACAGGGCTCACACTTGCAGAATATTTCCGCGACCAAGAAGGACAGGACGTTCTTTTCTTTGTTGATAATGTGTTCCGTTTCACACAAGCTGGTTCAGAAATTTCTGCCCTTTTGGGAAGAATTCCCTCTGCAGTGGGCTACCAACCAACATTAGCAACAGACATGGGCGCCATGCAAGAGAGAATCACCTCAACTAATAAAGGTTCAATCACCTCTGTACAAGCCATTTATGTCCCTGCTGACGACTTAACCGACCCAGCACCTGCAACCTCATTCACACATTTGAATGCAACAACAGTGTTGAACCGCCAAATTGCTGAACTTGGGATCTACCCAGCTGTTGACCCGCTTGACAGTAACTCACAAATTCTTGATGCAAATATTGTCGGTGAAGAACATTATGCCGTTGCACGTGAGGTGCAGAAAATTCTACAGACCTATAAATCTTTGCAAGACATCATTGCCATTTTAGGCATGGATGAGCTTTCTGAGGAAGATAAACTCGTTGTTTCCAGAGCAAGAAAAATTCAACGTTTCCTTTCACAACCTTTCCATGTTGCAGAAGTTTTCACTGGGCAACCCGGAAAATTCGTGGCTTTGGCTGACACAATTGCTGGCTTTAAGGGCCTTGTTGAAGGGCAATATGACGAGATGCCAGAATCTGCCTTTTACATGGTTGGGACAATTGATGAAGCAATTGAGAAAGCCAAAAAAATGGCTCTTGAAGCTTCCTAATTCTAAATTTTGGAGATTAGAGAATGTTTTCACTTAGGTTGATAATTGCTGCAGCAGAGTCAAAAAGAGAATTTGACTCATGCTTAAGCGTTTTAGTTCCCGGTTCTGAGGGTGAATTTGAAATTCTACCAGGCCATGAGGCAATGATTTCCGCTTTCAAAAGCGGCTTGATCAAAGTTTCTTTTTCTGATGAAACAGAATCATTTTTCGTGAACTCAGGCGTAATTAAAATTTCACAAACAGAAAATGAAACCGAAGTTTTAGCCATCACTGAAGTCCTGGAGGAAGTTGGTTCAATGAACATCCAATCTCTCAGAGCTGAAATTGAGAATTTACAATCACAAGCAAAAACTGAAGTTGACGAAAATTTTCTAATTTCCATAGAAAAAAAATTAGAATTAGTTCATAATAAAATCAAAGCCATAGAAAGCATATAAAAATCTTAAGAGAGGAACATCATGACTTTACCATTAATGCCAAAAGCAACAGCTGTGTGGCTCATTGAAAACACAAAATTAACTTTCAAACAAATTGCTGATTTCTGCGGCCTTCATCATTTGGAAGTGAAAGGCATTGCTGATGGTGAAGTTGCCACAAGCATCATTGGAATTAATCCAATCACAAATGGTCAAATCACTCAAGAAAATCTGAGAGCGGCTGAAGCTGACCCAAAAATCTCTCTTTCATTAAGAGAGGAAACCGTTCAATATCTCAAAATCAATCAAAGAAAAACCGGCACCTATACACCTGTTGCAAGAAGACAAGACAAGCCTGATGCCATTTCATGGTTCATTCGCAATCATCCTGAAGTTCCAGAGTCAAAAATTGCTAAATTAATCGGAACAACTAAGAAAACCATTGAATCAATTAGGGAAAAGTCTCATTGGAATTCCAACAACATCAGACCACGTGACCCTGTTCTTCTTGGCCTTTGTTCTCAAATTGAGCTAGATAACATCATCATTAAATATAAAAAACCAGAAGAAGAAGCTTAAATCATTTAGAAATTGTTGATTTCAGAATTGTGATGCCAGAAGGTTCATTTGTGAAGATCTCCAGAAGCAAAATGTGGTTAATTTCAGAGCTTAAAATGTGGCATGTTTCAATTGAATGTGCCACGGCTTCTTTGCAGATTTTCATCTTTCCTTCAAAAACCGGTCCAAATTTTTCTGATTTAAGGATTTTATGTATTTGGTCAGCAGGAATTTTCTGAGGCTCACTTCCTTCAGCAAGTTTGGTTAAAAATATGAGCTTATTAGCACCAATAATTTTTGAAATATGGAGAGCAACATCGTCGGAGGTCAGGTGATAGGTTTCACCATTTTTCCCCACACCAATTGGCGCAATCACAGGAATCATTTCAGAATCTTCCAAACCAATGATTAATTCTGGATTCACTTTAGTGATTTCCCCTTGAAAATTTAATTTCGCAATTTGCTTAACTTTTGTGTCTGAATCGTCAGAATCCACTAATCTTTTTGCTTCAATCAAATTACTATCTTTTCCTGAAATTCCAACGGCATATCCCCCTTGTTTGCTGATGCTGGCGGAAATGTCTTTATTAATCACGCCAATGATCATCTCAACAGAATAAGATGTTTGCCTGTCTAGAATTTTCCTGTCAATAAGATAAGAACTTTTAATTCCCTGCTCTTTCATGATTCTTTCAATGCTTTTTTGTGAATCATGTATGATGATTGGGTTAATGCCAAGATTTTTCAAACATGTGATGTCTTTCGAAAAACTCTCTAAAGCTTTGGGAGAGGAAATAATGTCATCTTCAATGATGACAATGATGACCTCTCCTGAGCATTTATTTAAATTTGGAATGACATTTCCAATTAATTTAGCATTTTTTAAAATTTCATCATGCATGATTGTCATTTAAAGTCAATTTCATTTCTTAATTTAAAAATGCCAATCAAATTGAACAACATCAAGAAACCACCTGAAATTGCCATCACTGACATCACTTGAGTTTGATCATACCATGAGAAAATCATAAATGATATACATCCATATATAAAATAGAATTTTTCACCAAATTTTGGGTTTAAAAATCTTGCACATTTCATTCCTGCAACTAAATAGCTTGTGATTGTTGTGAAGCCAGTGAAAAAGAACACGAAAGCTAAAAACACATCTGTATTTGGAATGAATTGATTAAAAACAACTCTAATATATTCAGAATGCGCCATTTTAATTTCTGTTGCCCAAATGCCAGACACAAGAATCACTAAACAGCTCATTGTGCAAATTAAAGTGTCATTAAGTAGAGCAAAAATCGAAATTTTGGCCTGAGTCATTGGGTTTTTCACTTGGGTTTCACTTTGCACAATTGAATCATAGCCAATTCCAATATCGCCGGAATAGACAGCTTTTGAAATTCCTTGCTGGGCAGTCACCAACATTGAGCTTCCGACAAAACCACCAACTGCAGCGTGGCCCGTAAAAGCAGAATTCCAAACAGTTTCCAAAACTCCTGGCAAAGCATGGCCATTTTGCCAAATGATCCACACGCAGCAACCAATATAGCAAAGCATGAAAACCGGCATGATGATGGTGCAAATGCTCGCAAGCCTTTTAACACCACCAAAAGCAACATAAAAAACCATGACTAATAGGACCAAAATCACATAGAGCCTGTCTATGTTTGTGACGCTCACAATTGTGTCAGTGAGAATCACAAATTGATATATCTCAACGCCATATATGCAAAGAAAAATACAGACTAAAAATGGTAAAACTTTGCCTTTAAAAGCTGCTTGCAGATAATACATTGGGCCGCCGTCATATCCGCCTTTATCATTCTCAATTCTATATTTCATTCCAAGAAAAATGTCGGAATATTTAATCAGCATGCCCACAAAAGATGCAACCCACATCCAGAACAAAGCGCCAGGCCCACCAATGATGACCGCGCTGGTCACAGACACAATGTTGCCAAGCCCAACCATTCCGCCAATTGAAGCAAAATAGAGCAAGAAAGGGTGAACTCCTCTTTTGCTTCCCGAAGCTTCTTTAGCCATTTGTTTGAAATTATTGACTGTTAATAAAATTGTTTTAAACTGAAATCCTCTGCTTTTAATGGTGAAATAGGCGCCAGAAAGCACAATCATTGTAAATCCAATATAACTCCAGAGCAAATCCTCTAGCCGTCCAAGTACGACAAAAAATAAATCAAGTGACATTATTTCTCTCCATAATGTTTTGTTATAAATATTTTATATGTGATAAAAAGAGATGAGTCAAAAAGAAATCTCATGAGATTTCTTACTTACAAATAAAGAGGGGTTGCCCCCTTTCGTTTCAGAGAAGAAAGAAGGAATGTTTGAATGATTAAGAATTTGGCTATCAAAAAAATTTGCATCAGCTTTTAGTTTTCTCAAAATTTTAATCACAAAAATGGCGCGCCCTAAGGGATTCGAACCCCTGACCCACAGATTAGAAATCTGTTGCTCTATCCAGCTGAGCTAAGGACGCCCAGAAATCAAAGGCTGTGGAATTAACCAAGCCAACATTAATTTGGTTCAGCAAATCATTCAAGGTTAAAAATGGTGGGCTTGGGTGGACTTGAACCACCGACCTCACGCTTATCAGGCGTGTGCTCTAACCAACTGAGCTACAAACCCTTACATAATTCGCCAAAACAAAATGAAATTAGAGCATTCTCTAAGTTCAAAGCTAAATTATCATTTTTTCAAGAGGAAAGTCAAGAGTTTTTTTCATGATTATGGAAAAAAATTCACTCATCAAGCAAATTCTTTTTCAGACAAAATTTCCAGAACTTTTGAGGTTGCATCAGATTTCTCCATTTTCTCAGAAGCAGCAATTTCACTGATGAGCCTTTCAAGGGCTGATTCATAGATGATTCTTTCGCTATAGGAACGTTCGGCTTCCTCGCCTTTATAGAGGTCACGCACAACTTCAGCAATTAAGCAAATGTCTCCAGATGTGATTTTTTCTTCATATTCCTGAGCTCTTCTGCTCCACATTGCCTTATTAATTTGTTGTTTGCCTTGCAAAACTTTAAAGACTTGATCAATGATTTTGGAAGAGCTGATTTTTCTGAGACCAACAGCATTTGCTCTTTTGACTGGAACTCTTAAAGTCATTTTTTCTTTTGCAAAAGAAATCACAAAAACACCAATTTCAATTCCACCAATTTTCTGTTGCTCTTCAGCAATAATCTCACCCATTCCATGAGCAGGATATACCACTCTGTCACCAACTTTAAAAGATGTTTCCAATGACATTTTGCTTTCCTCTCCTAATTTCCAGTTAAGTCTTTGTTTTCTTTTCGAAAATTCTCTAAATCAATCCCTAAAGCATATTATAGCAGAAAACACCATAATAATAAAGTAAAATATTCATCCACAAGGTATTTTGCTTCTTATGGTTGGTTATCTTTACCAAATTTCAACTAAGAGTTAGGAGGCTATTTTTTAATCACATAAGTTGCCGCAATCACATCATGAAAGGCTTGGTTCTTTCTACTAATTAAAATCCAAAAAAATCCAAGAAAGAAAAACAGACCAGAGAAAAATGCAAAGAAATTTCGTAAAATCAACCTGGCAAGCCCAGGCTTTTCTAATTTCTCATTCACAATTTTCAAAGAAATCAACATTTGACCAGGAGATGCTTGTTTTAAGTAGTAAAAACTAGTGAAATAGGCCATTAAAACGCCTAAATTTGTCAAAATTGAAGCAATAATTTGCCAAATGAAGCCTTGCTCAATGAAAAAGTCTCGAAATTTCTCATTCTGCCAAAGATCAGAAAAAGAAGCATCAGCTTGCAATCCCCCATTTTGCGAAAATTCTTTCATAAAAGCAACATGAGCGTTTTGATCAAAAAAATAACCCAAAATCAATGATAATATGGGAGAAAATAGAGAAAAAATGATAATAAAATCTATGATCATAGACATAAATCTTGCATGAAAATTTGCATAAATAATCTGCTTTTTCAAATTCCCATCAACATTCGCTTCCTGCGCCTTACCGCGTCCTGCAAGACTTCTAAAGAGCGGCCTTAGAATGAAAGACATTATATTTTTTTACTCACCTAGATTTAGATTGCTCATTTGCATTTCTTGCAAGCCTATCAACCCGACTAATTGCAACACCTTCCCAAATTGCCAAACCATATAAAGCTCTCATTTCTGCAATTCTTTGCGAACATGGCTGAGATTTCCCAGAAATTTCATCACAATGCTTCTCAAAAGCCGCAACATCCCGCTCATTTCCATCATCAAACCCACCACCAGAGCCACATGCATGAGAAGACGGCCTAACATTTTTACTCTGGCTTGCTAGACTTCTAGCAATAACCCTAAATAATTTTTTCACAACACACACCTTGAAATTAAATTATCAAAAAAAGCTTCCACAAGCTCTTTTTAATGATTCTACATAACCCAAAACCATCTTTCAACAAAAATAAATTCCAAGGCCATGAAATTCTTAAAAAATGTTATAGAGTTGGATAATGCTTTGTTTTAGAATAGAAGATAAAACAAAGAGACTGTTAATGGTTAACGACCAGTGTATAATCAAAGACTTAACAACTTCCGTCATTGCGAGCCAAAGGCGCGGCAATCCAGCATTATGTTATATTCCATAAGAAAAACAACACTGGATCACCACAAAATTTTACATCAAATAATCCCTGTAAAATTATAGTCTCATTCCATGACTTTTAAATTAACTTATAGTTACAAATCGCGTAAGATGGATCTGAAGAATCACAAACTCTTCCCATGAGTGTCAATTCAACATCTTGATCACTACCACTAACTGCAAAAGACTCCCCCCAAGAATTACCACTCAATTCACTGGCAGCTACAGCGCCCGATTCTGAAGCAGAAGATTTAATTGAGTGAAAATGTTTTGAGATCTCAACAGTTCCTTCCACCTTATAATTGCATTTCTGATTTTCTATAGATTGAGTCAAAGTTATGTCAATTTTTGTTTGTGGAATCATTGATGCAAAGAACATCTCTCTACCATCTTCATTAAATTTTTTACCGGCGATCAAAGAGTCAATTTTTAATGAAAGCTGCTTTGAACCGCGGCAACTGTCATATTTACCGTTTAATGTTTCTGTAATCTCAGAACTTTTAATCAGGGATTTTTCCACTTGCACATTCGCCTTCTCAATGGGCTTAGAAGTTTGGACATTGATTGCTTTTAAAATCTTGGAGATTATGTTGACTTCTTCTGTATAAAGCTTTTTATTGCTAAAAATTTCGTTAACTAGTTCTAAATCATTCATTTTAAATCCTTCTAAATGTAATATTGTTAAACAGAACACCATGTGCTTTCTTAATATACACACCTATATATTAAAAATCAACAAGAAAATAAAGAGAAAAAACGCCTCTTTTCCAAAAAAGTTCAAAAAATTGAAAATAAATTGTTGCATTAGGGAATTTTTTGCATTATAAAAGAATCTAAAGTCAGTTTCTGACTTGCTCTAAAAATCTCTTAAGCGGGTGTAGCTCAGGGGTAGAGCGCAACCTTGCCAAGGTTGAAGTCGTGAGTTCAAATCTCATCACCCGCTCCAAATTGATAATTCTAACGCATATTTCTCGGCGGAGTAGCTCAGGTGGTTAGAGCAGCGGAATCATAATCCGCGTGTCGGGGGTTCAAATCCCTCCTCCGCTACCAAAATATTTTTAATTATCAAGTCCATTAAATTCTCACCACATGTTTAGACAGAATTTCTTATATGGCCCTATTTTTCATTAATCTCTCAATAACAAGGAAAAAAGATTTTAAATTCTTTACTGCATTTTTTGTAGGCCAAGTTTTGAAAATAATTTATTATCTGCTTCTGGGATAGGATTTTGGGCAGTGAGTAGTTTTTCACCGTAAAAAATGCTATTTGCTCCAGCAAAAAAACATAAAGCTTGCAATTCATCTGACATGGACTCTCTTCCAGCAGACAACCTAATAAAAGATTGTGGCATTAAAATGCGAGCCAGGGCAATTGTTCTGATGAAATCAAATGCGTCAACGTCTTCTTCGCTTTCTAAAGGCGTTCCAGGAATTTTGATTAGCTTATTAATTGGCACAGATTCTGGTTGATTTTCTAGTTCAGATAAAAATAAAAGCATTTTTATGCGATCTTGGTTAGCTTCTCCCATTCCAAGAATTCCTCCACAGCAGACTTTAATGCCAGCATTTCTTACATATTCAAGCGTTTGAATGCGATCGGAAAAAGTGCGTGTTGTAATAATTTTACTATAAAAATCTTCTGAGCAATCAACATTATGATTATAAAAATCTAATCCAGCAGATTTTAGAGCATACGCTTGCTTTTCTTTGAGCAAGCCTAATGTAACACATGTTTCAAGTCCAAGTGACTTGACTTCAGATATCATTTCGCATACTTTTTCTAAGTCTTGATCACGCGGGCCGCGCCAAGCCGCCCCTAGGCAGAATCTTGTGCTCCCTGCATCTTTTGCACGTTTTGCTGCTTCAATCACAACCTCTTTGGACATTAATGATTCTTTTTTGAGACCAGTGTTATAGTGAGCCGATTGGGGACAATATGAACAATTTTCTGGACAGCTTCCAGTTTTTATGCTAAATAATGTACTAATTTGTATAACATTAGGATCAAAATGCTCTCTATGAATTTTTTGTGCTTTATATAAAAGGTCAAAAAACGGTTGATAAAAAATATTTTCTGCATTTCTTATTTTATCACTTTGATGCATTGTAGCATTAATATTTGAATTATACATTTCGTTGACCCAGCTTATGTTAAAAAAATTATATCATGACAAAGTCATATCCAGGAATAAAAATTCCATACGAAGACTAACAACAACAGACCAAAAAGTCAACTTAGATTTCTCAAGTAATGATTATTTGTGCTTAAGCAAAAATCAAGCTATATTTGACAGTGGTTTAAAAGCTGCCAGATTATATGGGATTGGTTCTACAGGATCAAGGTTATTGTCAGGAAATAATGACTTGTTTATGCAATTTGAAGTTGAAATTGCTCGCTGCAAAAATACTGAAGCAGCATTAATTTTTAATTCAGGCTTTCAATGTAATGCCTTCGTTCTGTCTTCCCTTCTAAACAAAAAAGATTTGGGATGTGAACCAATAGTTTTTTTTGATCGTCTCAATCATTCTAGTTTATATCAGGCAGTTTTTTTAAGTGGTGCGAAACTAATTCGTTATAGACATAATGATTGGAAACATCTAGAAAATCTTATTTCTTTTAGCGAATATGAAAACAGGCCAAAATTTATCGTTACAGAAACAGTTTTTGGTATGGATGGAGATGTTGTTCCATTAAATCACATTGTCGATATATCAAAAAAATATGATGCCCTTCTTTATCTAGATGAAGCGCACTCAACTGGAATTATGGGTCAAAAAGGCTATGGATTATCAACAGAACTAGATTTAAGTGGTGCAACAACAGTAATTATGGGCACATTTAGTAAAGCCTTAGGAGGAAGTGGGGCTTATATTGCTTGTGATCAAAGTATTGCGAATTATTTAGTTAATTTCTGTCCAGGGTTTATCTATTCAACAGCAAATTCACCTTTTGTTATAGGGGCTGCACAAGCAGCATGGAATTTACTTCCAAGCCTTGGTTGCGAACGCAAACGCATTCATGAGAATAGTGATTATTTGCGAGGCCAAATCAAATCAATAGGGTTAGATTATGGAGATTCAAAAACCAATATTGTTCCTATTGTCTTAGGAGAAGAAAGAGTGGCAGATCATTACACACAAAGTTTAATGTCACACGGCATAAAAGTTTCTTGCATTAGACCGCCGACAGTACCTCCTGGCACATCTCGAATTAGAATCGCAATAAGTGCTCATCACTCAAAAGAAGATATTGACCAATTGATAGAGGCAGTGAAATGCATAAATATAAAAAAATAATTTTTAGACATGGCTTTGGGCTTTCTAATGATTTCTGGAAAAATCTTTTACCTTTTTTTCAAGAATATGAGTGTATCTTAACTGAAGAAAACTATTTTAATAATAAAGGAAAAATATCTCCAAATTATGGAGATGAGGTCATTGAGGTAGCTATTGGTCATTCGCTTGGTTTCTGGAAATTGTGCCAAGAATTGTCGAAAGTAAAATATCTTATAGGCATTAATGCATTTACAAATTTTCTTGGAGAAGATAAAGAACTAAGAATCTCAAGAACCTTAGAACATGAAACCTTTAAAATTGATTTTTATAGAAATCCAAAAAATACTCTAAAAAGTTTTTATAAGCGTTGTGGCCTAGAATATATAGATATTGACTTTCCATATATAAACATCCAAAATATGGCAAATGATTTGGACATACTTGAAAAATCGACCTTAATTGTTAAATCAGAAGTACTTATTATCAACTCTATGAATGATCTTATTGTGCCAAAAAAATTAACAGAAGATAATTTTACAGATGTAAAAGCACAAATCCATTATTTAGAAAGCGGCAAACATGCCTTAGGGTTCTACCATGCAGAAGAAATATCAAAAATTATTAAGGATTTTATCATATGAAAAATATTATAAGACAAAATTTTGATAGAGCCAGCACAACTTATGATAAATATGATGCCGTACAACAAAAAGCAGCCTTAAATCTTGTTAGGAAAATGATGAATATATGTCCAAAATTTAATCCTGATAAAATTCTTGATATTGGATGTGGTACAGGTAACTTAATTGAAGAGCTATATCATATTTTCCCAAATTCTACCTATCATATTAATGATATTTCCACTTCTATGATAGAAAAAACCATCAAAAGATTTGAAAATATAATAGAATTTAGTACCATACCAGGATGTATAGAGGAAATTAATCTAAAAACTAGCTATGATTTAATTGTCAGCAATATGTGTCTGCAATGGGTGGATAACTTAGATTTTGTTATTGATAATCTTTTAAATCGAACAAAATTACTTACATTCTCATGCTTGCTAGAAGATTCTTTTAAAGAATGGTATAATCTGCTAGAACGATACAATATTCAACATGTATCTAGGTTATATCCATCACAAAAAGAAATACATGCTTTGATTTACAAGTTGAATAAAAATATTTTGCATGAATCAAAAAATATTCATAACATTTCTTTTAATAATTCAATAGAGAGCGCAAAATATTTAAAAAACTTAGGAGCTAATTCGCCAAGATATTCTATATATGATCCTAGTAAAGTCGTGAGACTATTCAAAGAACATAATCAAATTTGCACGCTAAATTATAATGTTGGATTTTTTATTATAGAGGGAAGGTTATGAATATATTTATAACAGGAACTGACACAGGTATAGGAAAAACCTTGGTTGCGAGTTGGCTATGCCTACATACGGGTTATGCTTATTTTAAACCAATACAAACAGGTAGTCTAGAAGTTGTTGATAGTAATATTGTGCTGAGACTCTCTCAAAATACTATAATACACAAAGAATCTTACATTTTCAAAAACCCTTTATCTCCTCATATGGCTGCGCAAGATGAATTATCATATATCGACCTCGAGCAACTTAAACTACCTAAAATTAAAAATCTCGTTGTAGAAGGGGCAGGTGGTCTTCTTGTGCCAATAAATGATAGTTACTTTATTGCAGATTTAATCTCAAACTTTAAAATACCAACCATTTTGGTTGCTGGATCAAAACTTGGCACGATAAATCACACTTTACTCAGTCTAGAATATATGAGAAATAATAATATAGAAATATTAGGGGTCATATTGTCCGGAGAAACTAATCATAGAAATAAGGAGTCTATAGAGAAATATGGTAAAGTCGAAGTTTTAGCAGAATTGCCATATATACATGATGTTTGTTTTGAATCTCTCAAAAACATTCCTTTAACATCAAAGTTGAAACAATTATTTGTGGTAAAAGAATGAGTTTAATAAAACGTGATAAAAATATTATTTGGCACCCCTTTACACAAGAAAAAAATGCTAACTTACCAATTGCAATTAAAGAAGGGTACGGCTCATATCTTGTAGATGAAGATGGTAATAAATATCTTGATTTAATTTCAAGCTGGTGGGTAAATCTACATGGCCATAGCCATCCTGAAATTTGCGATGCCATTTACCAACAAGCTAAAAAATTGGAGCATGTAATTTTTGCAGGATTTACACATGAACCTGCTGTGCGTTTATGTGAGAAATTACAAACTATATTACCTAAATCACTAAGAAAATTCTTCTTTTCCGATAATGGTTCTACCGCAGTTGAGGTAGCATTAAAGATGGCGCATCAATATTGGTTCAATAAAGGAAAAACTAATCGAACCTTATATCTTAGTTTTGATGGTGGCTATCATGGTGACACTTTCGGAGCTATGTCAGTGGGAAAAAAAAGTAATTTCCATCATCCTTTTCAGAATTTATTATTTAATATCATCTCCATACCTTTTCCAAACACTTGGGAAGAAGATCAAGAAGTTTTGCAAAAGGAGGAAAAGTCCTTAGATTTTTTGTCAAAGACACTTATTAAAAAAGGAAATAACATTTCGGCAATTATTCTTGAGCCTCTTGTGCAAGGAGCAAGTGGCATGAGAATGTACAGACCTGAATTTATAAGACAAGTTATAGAACTTGTTAAACAATATGATATTTTGGTTATTTACGATGAAGTTATGACAGGCTTTGGGCGCTTAGGTACTAACTTTGCTGCTGAACAAATTGGAATTAACCCTGATTTTATATGTTTATCTAAGGGAATTACGGGTGGTTTTTTACCTCTTGCATTAACTGTCACAACAGAAAATATTTACAATGCTTTCTGGGATGATGATTGGGATAAAGCATTTGCTCATGGACATTCATATACAGCAAATCCTATTGCATGTAGTGCTGCTATTGCCTCTTTTGATCTATTAATTACAGAGAAAACTAAAAAATCTCTTCATGATATTAGCGAGGCTCACAAAAAAGGTATCAGAATGCTTCATAAAAAATGCTCCAATTTAATCAAGCATTCGCGTCATATCGGTACTATTTCTGCCTTTGATGTTAACACACAAAATAATTTGAATCAACATTTAAAAATAGAATTTCTTAAAAAAGGACTTTTAATAAGGCCTCTTGGTAATACAATATATTTACTACCTCCATATTCAGTTATTACAGAAGAGTTAGATAATGCATATGATGCAATTTCAGAAGTTATTAATATGACATATGCAAAAAATTATTTCTAAATTCTGTAATCTGCTTGTTTGACAGGAAAATGCGCCCAATATAATTAGAACGACCATAGATTACAAAGTATGGACTTAAGCTGTTTGGAGAATTTCATAACCCCAACAAAAAAATCCAAAGAAGGTCTTGACTTTTGCTTCCGAATCCATTATTTGAATTTTTATGGACTGATTTTTAATTTTTATTTCGGAGGGAAATTTATAAAATGCCGAAAAAGAAAAATTATAAAAGAATGAAATTTCAAGGTGAATCTAAAAAGCGCGATTTCTTCTGGCTTGATCTAATTAAAGTAAATGAAAGGCCAATCAGCATGAACGCCAGGCAATGCCGGCAAGGGGTGATTTTTTAGGAAAAGCCCCCAAAGCCATTCATTTGGGGGCTAATTTTGTTTACTTTAACAAATTTGACACCACATATTGCAAAATCCCTCCTTTTCTTGCATAGTCAATCTCATTTGCTGTATCAATTCTGCATAGAAGGGAAATTTCTTTTTTGGAGCCATCTTTTCTGGTGATGGTGCATTTGACATTTTGGCCTGGTTTTAAATTAGAATCATCAAGCCCTTCAATGTCAAAGACTTCCGTGCCATTTAAGTTCAAGCTTTTTCTAGTTTCTCCATTAATGAAGGTCAGAGGAACAATTCCCATTCCAACTAAATTTGAGCGGTGAATTCTTTCAAAGCTTTCTGCAATCACAGCTTTGACGCCAAGAAGCAAGGTTCCTTTAGCAGCCCAATCTCTGGAAGAGCCAGTGCCATATTCTTTACCAGCGACAACAATTAATTGATCTCCTTTTTTAGCATATTCAACTGAAGCGTCATAGATGCTCATGATTTGGTCAGTGCCAAATAATTTTGTGTAGCCACCTTCTTTGCCGTCAGCAATTTCGTTTTTGATACGAATATTAGCAAATGTGCCGCGAACCATAATTTCATGATTGCCTCGTCTTGCCCCATAGGAGTTAAAATCAGCTTTCGAAACTCCATGAGATTCGAGAAATTTTGCCGCAGGGCTAGAAGATGAAATATTGCCTGCAGGGGAAATATGGTCAGTGGTGATGCTGTCCCCAAGAAGAGCAAGAATTTTAGCATTTTTGATGTTGCTAATGCCATCTTTCCTGCTGGACATTTTTTCAAAATAGGGTGGTTTGTTAATATAGGTACTGGTGAAATCCCAGGAATAAGTCAAGCTTTTTGGAGCATCAATTGCTTGCCAGCTTGCGTCACCTTTGAAAACATCTGCATATTTTTCTTTGAACATTTTTGGGGTGATGAATTTTTTCAATGCATCAGCAATTTCAGCATTAGTTGGCCAAATGTCCTTTAAGAAAATATCCTGCCCACGATCATTTTTTGCAATTGGGTCTTTTGACAAATCCAAATTCATGGTTCCAGCAATTGCATAAGCCACAACAAGTGGCGGCGAGGCAAGATAGTTCGCTTTGACAAGAGGGTGAACCCTACCCTCAAAATTCCTGTTACCAGAAAGAACTGAGACGGCAAGTAAATCATTTTTCGAAATTGTTTCCTCAATCTCTGCCATTAAAGGTCCAGAATTCCCAATACAAGTGGTGCAGCCATAGCCCACCAAATTAAAGCCAATTTTATCAAGGAAAATCTGCAATCCACTAGCCTCAAGATATTCAGTCACAACTTTTGAGCCAGGTGCCAGGGAAGTTTTAACCCATGGTTTCACAGTAATGCCTTTTTCCACAGCTTTCTTAGCCACCAAACCCGCTGCCATCATGACACTTGGATTAGATGTGTTGGTGCAGCTTGTAATGGCAGCAATTGCCACATCACCATTTCTAAAAGAGAAATTTTTTCCTTTAACCACATGTTCTGTTTTAAGGTCAGTTGCATTTCCTGAGAAAGTTGGTAATTCTTTAATGAAAGAATCTTTGGCTGCAGAAAGCAGAACTTTATCTTGAGGTCTTTTGGGTCCCGCAAGACTTGGCTCAACACTGCCTAAATCAAGACTCATTTCTTCTGTAAATGTTGGTTCAACTGAATAGTCCGCCCACATTCCTTGCGCTTTAGCATATTCCCTAACAAGATCAATTCTGTCATTTTCTCTTGAAGTGAGTTTCATATAGTTTAAAGTTTCTTCATCAATTGGGAAAAATCCACAAGTTGCGCCATATTCTGGAGCCATATTTGCAATTGTTGCTCTGTCAGCAAGCTGCAGATTTTTGATGCCTGGGCCGTAAAATTCAACAAATTTTCCAACCACACCTTTACTGCGAAGCATTTTTGTCACTGTGAGAACAAGGTCAGTGGCAGTGGTGCCTTCTTTCAGAGAACCAGAAAGCTTAAAACCAACAACATCCGGCACAAGCATTGAAATTGGCTGACCAAGCATGGCAGCTTCAGCTTCAATTCCGCCAACGCCCCAGCCAAGAACAGCCATGCCATTAACCATTGTTGTGTGACTGTCAGTTCCAACCAAAGTGTCTGGATAGGCAATGATTTCATCATTTTCTTCTTTCGTCCAAACCACTTGCGCCAAATATTCCAAATTCACCTGATGGCAAATTCCCGTGCCTGGTGGAACAACTCTGAAATTATCAAAAGCTTCTTGGCCCCAACGCAAGAATTTATATCTCTCAGCATTTCTTTCAATTTCTTTGTCAACATTTTCTTGAAATGAGCTTGTTGAAGCATATTTATCAACTTGCACTGAATGGTCAATCACCAGATCAACAGGTGTTTGCGGATTAATTTTGCGAGGGTCACCACCCATTTCTTTCATGGCATCACGCATGATGGCAAGGTCAACCACAGCAGGAACGCCAGTGAAATCTTGCATGAGAACCCTAGCTGGTCTATAGGCAATTTCCTGGGCATCATTTTGCTTGGAGCTCCAATTTGCAAAGAATTTTATGTCTTCTAAAGTGACAGTGACGCCATCTTCATTACGTAAAAGATTTTCAAAAATGATTTTCAAAGAAAAAGGAAGTTTGCTTAAATCTTTGCCAAGTGCTTTTGCAGCTTTTTGTAGATTATAGAAAATATAGGTTTTATTTCCGACTTTTAATGAGTCTTTGCATTTCAAGCTGTCAATGTTTTTTAGAGGCATTTTTCCTTCTCCCAAAGTTTATTTTCGAGCCATTTCAGTGGCTATTATTAGATTCATTGTAACTTAAGATTGTTAAATAATCATTAAGATTAGCTGAAATATGGCATGTTGTTTGATTTTTTTGAATAATATGTTGATTTTCAGTCTATTGTCAAATGCCATTTTGAGAAATTTATACTAAAAAGTTGAAAAATTCGTCTTGTATGTCAAAAAAAAGTTAAATATACTATCATTTTATCTTACTAAAAAACATCAAAAGGGGTGATTAAAATGTCAGAAAATAAAATAAAAGTTGCAATTGTTACTGGTGGAACAAGAGGAATTGGGAGGTCCATTTCCATTGCTCTCAAAGAAGCAGGATATTCCGTTGCAGCAAATTATGCGCAAAATGATGAAGCAGCAAAAAAATTCACCGAAGAAACAGGAATCAGCGTCTATAAATGGGATATTGCAGATTTTTCAGCTTGCGCCGAAAATGTGGAGAAAATTGAAAAAGATTTGGGTGGAAAAACATGCGTTTTAGTAAATAATGCCGGAATCACTCGAGATGGAATGTTGCATAAAATCAGCTCAGTTGATTCTTGGACCGATGTCATTGACACAAATTTGACCTCATGTTTTAACATGTCAAAAGCGGTGATTGAATCAATGAGAAAAGAAAATTTTGGCCGCATCATTAATGTTAGCTCAATTAACGCTCTTGCAGGGCAGCTTGGCCAAACGAACTATTCCGCAGCTAAAGCAGGAATTTTAGGTTTCACTAAAGCGCTGGCTAGAGAATCAGCTTCCAAAAACATCACTGTTAATGCAATTGCTCCTGGATATATTAAAACCGAAATGCTAGATGCTGTGCCAACTGACGTTTTAGAGGCAATCATTGCACAAATTCCTGTGAAAAGATTAGGAAAACCAGAAGAAATTGCCAGAACTGTTGTATTTTTAGCATCGCCTGAGTCAGGATTCATCACTGGTGAAACAATTTCTGTTAATGGTGGTCATCATATGCAGTGAAATATGATAGACTAAACTTCTTAATAATATTCAAAGATTTATTAATGAGGTGTCTAATGTCAGTTTCCGCAGAAGCAATTTTGGCCAGACTGAAATATCTTTCAAGTTTAAGAAAATGGAAAATCACTGCCTATATTCTAGCATTAATTTTGGTTCTGTCTTTTTATGTAAATATGGTGGAAAAAACTCCTTCCAAAAGTTATGTTGCAAGAGTGGAGATTAATGGTGTCATTTTAGAAGATTTGGAAAGAGATGCAAAATTTGCCGAAATCAAAAAAAATGACGAAATCAAAGCTGTGATTTTGCACATTAACAGCCCTGGTGGCGGGCTTGTGGGGGCAGAAAATATTTATGAGGTTTTTAAAGACATTTCAAGCACTAAGCCAGTTGTGGTGACCATGGGAACTGTTGCAGCTTCCGCAGCTTATTATATTGCTCTGGCTGGAGAACAAATTTTTGCGCGCAAAGGCACTCTCACAGGTTCAATTGGGGTGATTTTGCAAACTGTGGAGGTGACAGAACTTGCTGAAAAACTCGGCATTAAACTGCTGAATTTTAAATCATCACCATTCAAAGCAATGCCAAATCCCATGGAAAAAATGACTGCTGAAACTAATCAATATTTGCAGGAGACCATTGAAGATAATTACAGAATTTTCTATGAATTAGTCAAAGAAAGAAGGAAAATTGCTGATTCAGAGTTGAAAAAAATTGCTAATGGGAGAATCTATACTGGAACTCAAAGTGTGAAAAATAAACTCATTGATGCAATTGGCGGAGAAAAGGAAGCTCTCGAGTGGCTTAGCAAGAATAAAAATATCGAAAGTGACATAAAAGTTAAAAAATATGAAAATCATAAGCAAAAAGCATTTATAAAGAAAATATTAGGGAAAATTGACTTGTATGAACATTTCTTTTCCGATAAAATTGAAAATGTAGGGTTCCTTTCAATCTGGAATTTATAAACAACAATCAAATCTATTGGAGAATCTTCAAGATGACTAAATCTGAGCTTATTAAAAAAATGAGTCAAAAATTTCCTTCAATCAACCCAGAAACAATTAATAAAATGGTTGATGTCATCATTTCAGAATTAGTTGAGGCTTTGGCTGCAAAACAAAGAATTGAAATTAGAGGTTTCGGCTCTTTCTTAGTGAAAAAACGCAGCTCAAGAGTTGCAAGAAACCCAAAAACTAACGAAATTGTGGTTCTTGAGGAAAGATATGTCCCTTGCTTCAAAACCGGAAAAGGTTTTCATGAACGCATTAATGCTCAAATTCAGTGAAGCATGATCTTCACTGAATTTTGAATAGATCATAGAATCTTGAAAGTTCAAACATTTTTTTCACTTGTTTAACTGGGTTTTTGATGATCAATGAAATGTCCTTTTGTTCAGCTTCTTCTTTGATCAGCAAAAACATACCAAGCGCTGCTGAGTCCACAAAATCAACCTCAGAAAGGTCAATTTCCATTGTCTTATGTGAATCTTTTTGCAAATTCGCCAGCATGCCTCTGATTTCTTTATTATCAGCAAAAGTGAATTTTCCTGAGAATTTTACTCCAAATAAAGGAGCTTGATTATTTATTGAAATCTCCATTAACATTTCCTCCAAAATTTTATAACCAATGATTTGGCTTATAGATTCAATAATACAGAAAAGAAATTAAAAAATAGTTAAGAATTATGGATGTGATGAAAAATTTTTAGGCAAAAATAGAAGTCCTTTCTTGTTCTTCCAAAATCTCATTAATTGGAGAAAGAGGAAATTCTTGCTGAATTTGGAAATTTAGAACACCCGACATCGAACTAACTTCTTGTGATCTAAGAAAAATTTCATTAATCCCTTCTTTCATCATCTGAGGAATTGGGTTTTTTGTGCGAATGGTTAAATTAAAAATGGTGGTTTTATTTTGCATCATGACCATGCCATCAAGCTGCATGGCGCCAGTTTGAGCATTATCAAATTCAATGATGAAACGAGAATTTTTTGTTTCTTGATTTTCAAACTCATTTTCTTGAAAATCACTAAAATGCCTGACATAAAATGCAATTTGCTCTAGATGACCTGCGGAATTTGTGACGGGAAAAAAAAGACTATGCCAACCATTCGATTTCTGAACATTTGACTCAAATTTACTTTCAAAAAATAATTTATTTAACAGCTTAAAATCATCTTCAAGATTTTTTATGATGTTTTTTTGGTCAGTTTCTTGTGATATTTTTTCAAAATGATGCAGAATTTCTTTGCCCATCCAGTTTTTTAAATCTGATTTCTTGAGGTGAAAAATGAAATTAGCGAGTTTTTGGGAGATTTCATCAGTGAATTCTTCTTCTAAATTCGGAATATCCGAAAAACTTGGAATGATGCTCCTGATTAAAGCTTCCGATTTTTCAGGGTGAAACTTCTCTAATGTTCTGATGGCACTTTCCAAAGCACGCCAATTTTGCATTAATTCCGTGATTGATTCAAATTCAGTTTTCTTGAGAGAATCCATTCGCTGAGGAATGATTGAAATGAGCTCTAGATTGATTTTTAGGCCCTTCACAAATTGTTTATGTTCATCATTAACTCTAAAAAGTCCTAGGTCATTTTTAATGATCATGAATTTATCTTGATGTCCAATTACTGTGCTGGGAATGGATTTTTCGGAATCAGTGCTAGGCAAAATTCTAAAATTCACTAAAGAATTTTCTCTCATTTTTTGAATGAAAAATTCAGTTAAATATTTTTCCTCAATTTTCCCTTTTAAATTTGCACCAATGAAAATATCTTGTAAATTTCGCTCTTGGGCATTTGCCTCATGAATGAATGATTTAACCCCTTCTTCATTGATTTCAAGAGCAAAAGATGAAAGAATGGCTCTTTGCATGTTTTCTTGAATGAAAATCTCTTCAACTGGCTGTTCTTTTATAATGGTTTGAGTGAGATTTTTGCTGAAGGTGAAAATGATGAAATTATGTCCAGTGATTAAATTATGAGTTTCATCTGGTTTTTTTAAGCTGATTAATTCAAATTGAATGTTTTTGGGATTTTCAGAAATCATTCTAAGAGAAATTGAAATTCCAGCATCAAGCTTTAAAGAAGTTTTGAGCTTTAAATCTCCAAATTCTGTTGCAATGATGAATTCATTTTGTGGATTTCTTGAATTTTGGACAACTCCAGTAATGATGGAATCTTTTAAAATTTTACCATCTTTAAGCATAGATTCAGGCATTTCACTGATTAAATTTGATGGAATGCCTGAATTTATTGGGGAAATTTTAGGGGTGATGATTGAGTTAATTTCATTAGTCATGCATCACCACCCCACTCTCTTTAGAATCTGAAATTCATGTTAAAATATAGCCTTGGTTTCTTTTTAAGGTCTTGATTAGAAAAATCTTTTTCCGAATTTAATGG
>CAYLHV010000010.1:0-65187 GCA_964383745.1 uncultured Rickettsiales bacterium
GAAAGGGTTGGTTTTGCAGGAATAGAAGCTGAAAATAGAATCATAGAACAAGATTGGGAGAAGTTTGAAAATTTATATAATACATTTAATCTGAAGAGCGTTGCTGAAAGTAGCTTCACATTACCTGCATTCTGGAGTGAGCTTTTAAAAACTTATATTACCGAAGTGATTCACGCTGTTAGAAACCATGATGTCTTTAAGGTCCTAGGAAATATTACCAACACAGAAGTTGCTCTAGGGCAAAATGACGCTGAACTGGTCGAAGAGTGCTTTACATTTTCCAAGCGTTATATAGAAAAAGGGGAGAAAGAGAAGGGGGAAGAAGAAGAAAAAGGAGTTTGGAAAATTACTAAATTCCAAGAGAAGCGCCGACTTCCAGGTAAATTCAGCGATTCATATATGGCAGTCAGTAACAGAAACCATCTGCTGTCCCCAGACAATCCTGAGCATGTTGCTGAGATTCATAGAATTATAAGAGATTGCAAAATTAGCGAGGAGACTTTGGAGAAGCTCAATTTCTCCTATGATCCAAATTACACTCCAAGCACTGTCAGCCTTAGTGACGATGATGTTGATCCTGCGGAAATCTCAGCTGGAGAAGAAAGCACTTACTGGCGGGACACTCTGACTCCTTGCTCCAGCAGTAGTCACGTTGCGAGGGCTTTGTCTTCTAGTGGTACGCATAAGGAAGTGGGGGTTTGACTGGGTACTGAATTAACTTGACATATAAAAATCATATAAGATAGAATATAACCGGAAATTCTCCAGATTCTGGTGCGACTACGGAGGTTGAGAAAAATTTGAAGACCACGCAGAGGATTGATACGAATGATTCGACTAATCATGGTCCGGAGATTGGGAATCCGAATCCGGAGAAATTTACCAGTGATGATCCATATCCGGTGATTATTCCGAATGCGCAAATTAAGAATTATGTGGCTAAAAGGCTCATTGCAAAATTTCCTCAAGAAAAAAGATTTAATTTTAGTGAGTTTGGTGAAATTCAGGATTCTGAGATGGATAGATCCAAGCTTAAAGGTTTTGCACTAAAATTACATGGCGAAGAGCAGATTATATTTTTGTTTAATTTATTGCGCAGAATAGGCTATCCTTTGAGGGTGAACCCTAGATGGAACTGGGTTTTGAAAGAAGAGGAAAAAGTGGAGTTTTTGGTTAATCCGTTTGACGATGAAAAAAGTGAATATATGCTACCTTCCGGCAATAAACCGAAATTCAGAGCGCTCGAAAAGAGAGAAGCAAAAATCGATTGGGTGACAATTACGGATAGGATCAACGCGGAAAGAGAGAATTATGATAAATCTAGAGAGGCCTTGGGTTTTGAGGCCATTAAGCAATTCACCAAAAACCTTCCTAAGAATGCGAATGCTGAAATTAGTAAGTTTCATGATAATCTCATTGAATTGCTTGATTTGTTGGAAGAAAAAGTGATGAATCATGTGGTTAAATTCAGAGATCGCATGAGAGACGCTTCGATTGAGAAGTTGGATGAGGGTGCGGATGTTAGAGAGATTCTCAGCGAAATAATAATAAGGTATGATGATACAGATAAAAAAACAAAAATTCAAAAGCTGGTTGCGAATATTTTAGAAATTGTGCCAAAAGCTTTGGATGTGAATAGTCTTGTCAATACTTTTCAAATATTTTACAGTTTGAAATTAAATATAGAGATACAAAACCAAATGTTGCTAATATCTGAGCTAGAATCTGCTCCTAGCATCACTTATTCTTGGGGTAGCGTTCTTTCTTCCTCTGTGTCTGAATTGTTTAAGAGTGATGTAGAATATATAAAGCTCGTGAAGAATATAGGTCATGACGATATGTCAAAAGAAGATAAGAGAAAAATTCACAGAATATTGGAGCTTGCTATTCAAACAGGGGATGCTTTTGAAAAATGGAGAGAAGATCGTATTAAAGAATTGAAAATAGGTTTAGGTGGTGGCGTTGGAGCTTTCAAGACTTTAATTGGCAGTGACACTACGCTTGCGGTATATGCAAGATTAATTTTGCCTAATGTGCTTGGAGCATTTACAGGAAAATTATCAGAAGAACGAGGTTCTGTAATTGATTCAACCAAAGAACCAGGCAGAGCCAAATAATAGTGCAAATAGTGAATTTGCAAGGAGAAATAACATGAAGTCAAAATTTTTAACAGAACAAGATTTGCTTTTTGACCCTGAGGAACAATCATTTCTATTTGCAAAAAATGCTGTAGATGAGATTGCGGGGAGATTCGCGAATTATATTAAGGAAGAAAACTATGAATTTGAGGGTGGAGGAGAATATTCTTACCCTATGGAATGGGATCAAAGCCAAAAGGAAAAAATGTTAAGAACTCAAATCACAATGTTTTTGCCAACTTTGAATGATATGTTGGAAGAGTATTTCTCAATGAGGAAGACATGTCTTGGAACTTCTCTAAATGCCCTGAATTTTATGTTTTGTTTTACAGAATTCTTTCATTACACACGTCCCTTTGGTAGGAATTTTATTAATCTGCTAGAGGCTCACGGTGAAAGGGTTGGTTTTGCAGGAATAGAAGCTGAAAATAGAATCATAGAACAAGATTTAGAGAAGTTTGGAAAGTTATATGATACATTTAATCTGAAAAGCGTGGCTGAAAGTAGATTCACATTACCTCCATTTTGGAGTGAAATTTTAAAGATATATATTACCGACGTGATTTATGCTGTTGAGAACCATGATGTCTTTAAGATTCTAGGAAATATTACCGACACAGAAGTTGCCCTAGGGCAAAATGACGCTGAACTGGTCGAGGAATGCTTTACATTTTTTAAAGATTATATTGGCAAAGAGTTGGTAATTACTAAATTTCTAGAAGAAGAGCGACTCCCAGGTAAATTTAGTGACTCATATATGGCCGTTAGTAACAGAAACCATCTGCTTTCCCCAGACAACCCTGAGCATGTTGCTGAGATTCATAGAATTATAAGAGATTGTAAAATTAGTGAGGAGACTTTGGAGAAGCTCAATTTTTCCTATGATCCAAATTATACTCCAAGCACTGTTAGCCTTAGTGACGATGATGTTGATCCTGCGGAAATCTCAGCGGGGGAAGAAAGCACTTACTGGCGGGACACTCTGACTCCGTCTTCAAGTGGAACAAATAAGAAAGGGGGGTTTTGACGGGGCGTTGAATTAACTTACTTTTAAACTTGACAGCTAAGATCATATAAAAAGGTTGTGAAAATGGACTATAAATTTACAGGGTCATTTTATTAAATTCTCCAATTTATATCTTCCGTATTTGCTGTAAAATTTGTGATAATCCAGAGTTATTTTTTCTATGGAATGTGACGTAACACT
Organism: uncultured Rickettsiales bacterium; assembly: GCA_964383745.1. Lineage (GTDB taxonomy): Bacteria > Pseudomonadota > Alphaproteobacteria > Rickettsiales > CAYLHV01 > CAYLHV01. The sequence goes on from CAYLHV010000010.1 coordinate 3,346, forward strand.
AGATTGCCGCGCCTTTGGCTCGCAATGACGGAGGTTGTTGAATTTTTAATTATATTTAACTGTTAGTAGTCTCTTTGTTTTATCTTCCTAACACAAATTCTCATCCAATTCTATAACCTTTGCATATGATCTTAGCTATATAAAAATTTTATAAGATTGAATTTAATCAATGGTTTGCAGCGAATAGTTAAAAAATTAACAGTTTTTACTTGAAATAATTATCAATATGTGATATAATTACCATAGGTAGTATTTTATATATGAGGTTATTTGAAATGGATAAGGAATATTTTGAGATTTTAGCAAAACATTTGCAAGCAAAAATCACTGAGAATTATGTAATTGAGGCATTGACCCATCGGGCTCAAACTCTTGAATTTCACAATATGCTTGAAAAATTCACAAAAGGTGAAGAAGTTCCTGAAGAATGGAAAGAAATTCTGTCGGACCCAATCAAGCAACTAACGCTTTTTGATGAGATTCTTCAAAAGCAAAATGAACTAATAGCCAGAAAAAACAGAATTTTCTCTCAAGATGAAGTGGAAAAATTAGATTTAGCAATTGAGAATTTGAGTGAACCTGTGAATAAAATTCATGAAGTTGAATGTAAAAATTTCTCTAAAGGCTGGAAGATTTTGGTGAATGAGCAAATGTCCCAGAAGAAAAAACATTAAAATCATGAAAAAACTAGAGATTGTAGTTCCCCTTTTTTTTCTAAATCATGCAAATCATCATATCCGCCAACGTGAATTTCGCCAATGAAAATTTGTGGAACGGTTTTTCTTCCTCCTGCTTTTGCCACCATGCTAATGCGCAAATTTTCGTCTGTGGAAACGTCAATTTCCTCGAATTTAATTTTCTTGCTTTCAAAAAGCATTTTCGCTTTAATGCAAAATGGGCAAATTTTTGTTGAATAAATAGTCACTTTTTTCTGATTCATGTCAAAAGACTCCTAATGAGTTGATTGTTAAAAATATTTTGCAAATATAACATATTATATTATAATGTACAAACAGTTAAATAAACATTAAGAAAAGGTTGAAAATTTGAGTTTTAAGCTAATTTCTAAGTTTGAGCCTGCTGGTGATCAACCAAAAGCAATTGAATTTCTAATTAAAGGTTTGAAAAATCAGGAAAAAGATCAGGTTTTGCTTGGCATTACTGGTTCTGGGAAAACTTTTACAATGGCAAATGTCATTCAAAAAACAGGCAGGCCAGCTCTCATCATGGCTCATAATAAGACGCTTGCTGCTCAGCTTTATTCTGAAATGAAGGAATTTTTTCCTGAAAATGCAGTGGAATATTTTGTTTCATATTATGATTATTACCAACCAGAGGCCTATGTCGCACGCACGGACACATTCATTGAAAAAGATTCATCTATTAATGAGCAGATTGATTTGATGCGCCATTCAGCCACAAGGTCCATGCTTGAAAGGCGGGACGTCATTGTGGTTGCGTCAATTTCCTGCATATATGGCATTGGCTCCCCTGAATTATATTACAGCATGGTCATTAATTTGGAAGTTGGAATGAAAATGCCTTTGAGTGTATTATTGCAAGATTTGGTTAAATTACAATATGTTAGAAATGACATTAATTTTGCCAGAGGGAGCTTCAGAGTGAGGGGCGATGTGGTTGATGTGTTTCCCGCTCACCATGAAACGAGAGCTTGGAGAATCATTTTTTTTGATGATGAAATTGAAGAAATTTTTGAAATTGATTCACTAACAAATGAAAAAGTTGCCCCTCTTCAAAAAGCAGTGATTTATGCAAATAGCCATTATGTGACGCCAAGAAACACTGTTAATGAGGCAATTGAAGAGATTAAGAAAGAGCTTAAAATCAGAATAGAAGAATTTGATCGGGCGGGGAAGTTGCTTGAGTCACAGCGAATTTCTGAAAGGGTGAAATATGATTTGGAAATGCTTGTTGAAACTGGAAGCTGCAAAGGAATTGAAAATTATTCGCGCTATCTTTCTGGCAAAAAAGCAGGGGAAGCGCCGCCAACTTTGTTTGAATATTTGCCCAAAGATGCATTATTGTTCATTGATGAGAGTCACGTGACTGTGCCTCAAATTGGCGCAATGTATGCTGGTGACAAGTCAAGAAAAACAACTTTGGTTGAATATGGCTTTCGTCTGCCTTCTGCGCTTGACAACAGGCCGCTTAAATTTGAGGAATGGGAAGCAATCAGGCCTCAAACAATCTATGTTTCGGCCACGCCGGGGAATGTTGAAATTGAGAAAACAGCCGGGGAGGTGATTTCGCAAATCATCCGCCCAACTGGTCTGCTTGACCCAATTTGCATCATTCGCCCTGTTGATTCTCAGGTTGATGATTTGATGATGGAGGCGCGCAAAAGAGCAGCAAAAGATGAGAGAGTCCTGGTCACAACTCTGACTAAAAAAATGGCTGAACATTTGACGGAATATTTGCATGAAAATGGCCTGAAAGTGACCTATATTCATTCAGAAGTGAAAACTTTGGAAAGAATTGAGATCATTAATGATTTAAGAAGCGGGAAAATTGATGTGTTGGTGGGGGTGAATTTGCTCAGAGAGGGTCTGGACATTCCAGAATGCTCTCTTGTGGCCATTCTTGACGCTGATAAAGAAGGTTTTTTGCGCTCAGAAACGTCGCTGGTGCAAACAATTGGCCGTGCTGCGCGCCACTTAAATGGAGAGGTGATTCTCTATGCTGATAAAGTAACAAATTCAATGCATAAAGCCATCACAGAGACTGAAAGAAGGCGGAAATTGCAGATTGAATATAATGAAAAAAACGGAATTAATCCAGAGTCAATCATTAAGAAAATCTCTGGCAGTTTTGCGCATTTGAAGGAAAAAGAAGCGGAAAAAATGATTTTGAAAGAAAAAGATTTGCCGAAATTGAAGAAACAAATGCTTCAACATGCAGCAAATCTTGAATTTGAAAAAGCTGCTGCTTTGCGAGATCAGATTTTGGCGATTGAAAAAGCGATTTTGAATTCTTGACATTTTCTGGATTTTTAACCTTTGTTGCACTTCGTTCTTGAATTTTGGTTCTTGAATTTTGGGAGTCATATAAAAACACACGATTTTTCAGTTGGTTATTCCAGAATCTAACAATTCCTAAAAAAGATTAATATTTCTCTTGATCTTCAGTTTACGTTATGTTAATATATGTTAATATTTCGACCAAAGTTTAATTTTTAGGGGTATATTAAAATGAGTATTAATAAATTATTGTTAGATGGAATTAGAGAAAAGAATTTAGAATCTGTAGAGATTTTGCTTGAAAATGGGGCGGATGTTGATTATAGAGATCAGGACGGAAAGACTGCTTTGATGATTGCTGCTGAGATTGGCAGTGGGGAAATTGTGGAATTTTTAATCAAAAAAGGGGCGGATGTTCTTGCTAAAGATAATAATCATAAAACCGCAGAGGATCTTACGGCTGATGCTGTCGTGAAAAAAAATTTAGAAAAGGCGGCACTTAATGCGTTATTGCTGCAGTCAGCTCAGAAAAATAAAGCAGGAGCTGTAAAGCTCTTTCTTAAAAAAGGGGCAGATGCTAATGCTAGAGACAAAAACGGGAACAGCGCATTTGATCTTGCAACTGATGCAGATGTGAAAAAAATTCTGCAAGGAAATGCGGTGAATTCAGCTCCTGGTCTTGCACAACCTCAGAGAGCTGTGTTTTCTGGGGCGAAAAGAGCGCATGATGCCGTGTCTCAAACCCCGGCACCAGTGTCACAAAATTCTGCTCAAGCCTTATCAGCAATTCAACAAAAAGAGTTGGATGAATCATTAATCGGAGCGGCTATCAGGGGTGATGCAAACGCTGTAAAATCTCTTCTCGAACGTGGAGTGGATGTTAATTTTCAAGATGATCATGGATGGACTGCGTTAATGATTGCTAGTAAGAATGGCCACAAAAAAACTGTGGAGATGTTGCTGAGACACAATCCTAATGTTGATCTTCAAAATAAAGATGGATGGACTGCGTTAATGCATGCTAGCTTTCATGGCCGCGCGGAAATTGTGCAAATGTTGGTTGAGAAAAATGGGATTAAGGGTCAGATTGGAATGAATGCATTGATGATGGCGAGTATTGCTGGTCATATGGATATTGCAAAAATATTAATTGCAAAGATAGAAGAGTTAGATCAAGATCTGAAGAAAAAATTAGAGGATGCTAGCGAGAAAGGTTGTTTAGATATCGTAAAAATATTGGTTGAACAAGATGTTAATATTTTAGGTCCAAATGGAAGAAATGCACTAATTACTGCAGCTTCTTCTAATAAAAGCGAGATTATACGAATATTGATCGCAAAAGGGGTGAATGTCAATGCTGCATTTTATAATGGAACAACTGCTTTGAGACATGCTAGCCGGGAGGGGCATACAGGAATTGTGAGAATGCTGGTGGTTGAATATGGGGCGGATGTTCATGCTAAAGCATCTGGGAAAACCGCATATGATATTGCGGCTAATGATGAAATCAAACGCATCCTAAGAGCTGCTGCGCAAGAGAATGCTCAGCCTGCCGCATCTCAAGCAGTCCAAGCGGTCCAAGAGGTTGAGCAGCCCATGCCATTGCTTGTGCGGATTCCGGTTGGAGAGATTCAAAGAAATTTGCGCCCTGAATTTAATGAAGATTTAGTGAATGCAGTTATAAAAGGTGATGTGAAATCTGTAAGATCTTTGCTCGCAGCTGGGGCAGATGTTAATACTAGATCTAGAACTCATGCTAGAGCTAATCAGCAAAGGACTGTGTTAATGCTGGCTTGTTATTATAAGCATGTGGATATTGTGAAAATATTGCTCGATGCGGGGGCAGATATTGCTGCTATAGATATTTACGAAAAAACTGCGTTAATGATTGCTGCTAACCAGAATGGCAATGTAGAAATTACGAGAATGCTGGTGGTTGAATATGGGGCGGATATTAATGCTAAAGATAAAAACGAAAAAACTGCATATGATCTTGCATCTAACAAAGAGATAAAAGCTATTTTAGAGAATGCGCGTAAATCATCTCCAGTTGTGGTGAGTAATGAAAATGGAAAAGCTGTGCTAGATTTGACATCTGATGCAGATGCAGGGCTTTCTGGTTCGAAAAGGGCAAAAGATGCGTTTTCTCAAGAAGATGACGCCAGGTCTAAGAGACCTCATGTTGCTAGAGTTTCTGGTGCGACAAGAGAAGAATTGAACGCTTCACTATTGGAAAAAGTGCAAGATCAAAATGCTGTTAATGCTGTAAGACATTTGCTTTCACAAGGCGCAGATCCTGATTTTGCAAATGATGGGGGACCCACTTGTTTAATGCTTGCGATTATTTTGCATGATGATGACACAATTGCAAAAATGTTAATTGCAAAAATGTTAGATGTTAACACAGAAGATCAAGATAAAAGAACCGCATTAATGGTTGCTGCTGAGCATGGTAAAGCAGAGCTCGTAAAGCTATTATTGGGAAAAAATGCAGATATTACTGCTAGAAATAAAGACGGAAAAACTGCGCTGGATTTGGCATCCGATGAAAATGTGAGAAAGATTTTGGAGAAAGCTTCTGAGGCTCAAAAGCTTGATCAAGATGATGTGGAAGTTGCGGGCTTTTTGGCGAGATTAAGCAATTCATCGTCACCTTCTCAAGGAAAGTGATTCTGACATAATTTACCTGCGAGCGCAGAATCTAGAGTGTTTTTTTGTCCTAAGTTAACATCATCCTAAATTCCCGAGGATATGGGCACCGTAGATTGGAATAGCTCGAGGTTGTTTTTTGGAATGGGTATATTGAGAGAATTTAAGAGCATTATTTGGTAATCTGTTAATTTGGAATAGTCCTTCTTGAATTTTGGTAGTGGGATATGTGAAATTCTGTGCAGAGTTCTTTCTTTGTGATAAAGATCCTAGTATTGTGCAGTTTTTGGAACAAGGATCGGAAGAAGAGAAGATGGTATTTGAGGTTGGTGCGATGCGTCGTGAGCATGGTGATTTCGTGAAGTTTCTTAACAAAAGCATCGGAATCAGAGCTTGCTGGGGAAGTAGGAAGTTTCTCAGAAGGTTGTGAAATTGGACTATAAATTTACAGGGTCATTATTATTTATACCCTCCATATTTGCTGTAAAATTTGTGATAATCCAGAGTTATTTTTCCTATGGAATGTCACATAACTTATGGATTGCCGCGCTTTCAGCTCGCAATGACAGAGATTGTTAGATTTTTAATTATATACATATTTCATTTTAGAATAGTCCAACAAGCTTTGTTAATTTTACGCAATCTTAAAGCAAAAATCTTCGATTCTTCTAGCATAGTTTCTGAACTCTCAAAAAAACATCCTCGAGCTATTTGAATCTACAGTGCCCATATCCTCGGGAATTTAGGATCATTTTAGATTGTGGGGTTAAAAACCTCGGCCACCGGATTCTGTCAAGGGGGAGGAGCTTCTCAAATTGCTGGCAAAACTGTTGGCTCCGTGTTTTGCCAAGAGCTGCACCATTTGAGAATTTCCACATTCTTCAGCGAAAGCGACCAGTGAAATTCGGTTATTGAAAAGAATACTTGCATTTGCTCCATTTTCCAAAAGTGTTTTGGTGATTTCGAAATTATGCTTTTTCACCGCAATTCTTAATGCAGCGTTAGTGATTGGAATGCCAGATCCAATCAACAAATTCACCATGTTTAAATTATTTTTCTCGGCTGCAATTTGCAAAATTTCCGTATTTTGAGTTTCTGAAAAAGGCAGAAGCAATTTCACTGATGAAAAATGATCATTTTTTATAGCGACCATGAGTGCTGTTTCGCCTTCTCCATTCGCAACATTTGCATTTGCGCCAATTTGCAAAAAAAGTGTCAAAATTCTGCCATGCCCGTTTCTAGCAGCGCAAATTAGCGCATTGTCACCATTATGAGCCCGAGCCTCCAATGTTTGCACTAAATTCAGCGTGTCTTTTAGGAGCATTTTCACAATGACAATTTGACCAGCAGCAGATGCAAGCATGAGGGCGCTGTGACCATATGCATTTTGCGCGTCAATGTCAACATCACCGCTTAAAAGATAGTCAACAATGTCTATATGGCCTTTTTGTGATGCGAGCATTAATGCAGTGTGGTGTCTTTCAGATTTTGCATTAATGTCAGCGCCTTTTAAAATGAGGAAATTTGCAACTGCTATTTGCCCAAAATTACAGGCAAGCATGAGAAGCGTCCATTGTTCGCTTGTTTTGGAATTAATGTCAACTTTTTCATCAAGAAGAGCTGAAATGACAGGAATATGTCCTTCTTTGATGGCAAGTGATATGGCAGATTGTTTGTCTTCATCTGTGTGTTGCTGATGTTGCAGAAGGGCTTTTAAGATTTGCACGTGACCTTCTTCTGCGGCAATGATGAGCGCGGTTTTTCTGTCTTCATTTGTAACGCAAACATCAACTCCGTGATGAAGAAAAATTTGCACGATTTCTAAATGATTTTTTTGTGTGGCAATCATGAGTGCTGTTAATTCCTCTTCGCCGTGGAAAGAAGTTGCTTCTAGTTCTTCTGTTGTGATGAGATGATGCACAATGATGGGCAGGTTTTTTTCAGCGGCGAGATATAAGATTAAATCAGGCTGTGATGGATGTTGTTCTTGTAAATCTTTTAGGAGTTGCATTTCATTTTTTCTTTTTTCTTTCATGAGCGCGCCTCTTTTTGTGAATTAAATTGACCTTATTATATATTTTTGCATTTCACCAATGATGTCAGGGCGATGCTTTTCTCTTGCGATTTCGAAAGCTCTATGCCTAGCTGCTGACACATTTGCTCCATTTTCCATGAGCAAGAATCTGATTTCTTCATGGTCGTAGATGATTGATTTCATGAGGGGATTTAATCCATCAAGATCTGATGCATTCACGTTAGCACCAGCATAAATTAGCAATTTTACCACTTCCACTCTGCCATTTGCAGAAGCCAGTGCGAGAGGCGTTTGCCCCCAATGGTCAACAACTTCAGTGGAAATTCTTCTTGCTAGCATCTCTATCACAATTTCAGTTTTTCCAAAACGAGCTGCTTCAAGCAAAATTTCATTTTTGATTTCTGTGTTGATTTTAAAACCATGATCTAAAATTTCGCATAATTTTTTGTGCAAACCATTTCTAGCAAGATGAATCAAGGCCTCATTAATTTCCTTTTCTTCAGGGGTTTTTTTAGTTTTGAGTAAGAATTCGCAAAGCATTTGGAAATTTCCGAAATGGCTGGCAATGTTTGAAACATTTTGTCCTTGGTCATTCTCCAGGTCAATGTCTGCGCCATGTTGAATTAATAGTTTTGCGGTGCTCATGCAAGAATTTCTGACCGCAAACATTAAAGGAGTCCATTTTTCGGAGTTTGTGAGATTAACGTTCATTTTGCTGTTGAGCAAGAATTTTAGAGGTTCCAGCATGTCATTTGCGGCAAAGATAAAAAAAAGCTGCTCCAGATTCAGGCCGTGATTTCTTTGATTTAATGTTTTGATGGTGTTTTTCTTATTTTCTAATTTTAGAAATTCTTCCATTATGTGGCACTGTCCCCGAATTTACTGATCAACTAATGATGATTTTATCATGTGTTTGGGTGATTTACAATTGAATTATGTGTTTTTCTATGGCTTTTGCGAAGTTATTTTTTTTCGTATGGAAATTAATATAACGCTGGATTGCCGCGCTGGAGCTCGCAATGACGGTGGTTTAAGGGTGGCTTGCAATGTGACGTTGTGGGGGTGACTTGTGGGTGATGAGTGGTTCAAAATTTAAAAATGTGACTTTTGTGATGCCGTAGAATTTTTCTTTTTCCATCAAAAATTCAGTTGGAGTTTCAAAATTCTGGTGTTTATGGGTTTTGATGATGATGATTGCATTTTCACTGAGGCAATTTTGCTTGGCGAGATTTTCCAAAATTCCGGAAATGATGTTTTTGGAGTAGGGGGGGTCAATGAAGACTAAATCGAACTTGCTGTTGAATTCTGGCAAAAAAGAGGCATTCCCATGTAAAATTTTGCATATTTTCTCAATGCCAAATTCCGCCACATTTTCTCTGCAAATTTTCAAATGAGTGTGGTTTGAGTCCAGCATTGTGAGTTTTGAGGCACCTCTTGAGGCGCATTCAAGTGAAAATGCCCCAGTGCCGCAGCAAATGTCAAGCACATTCGCGCCTTCAATGTCAAAGCCCATGCTGAAAAGCACATTAAAGATGCTTCCTTTAACTTTTGAGGAAATGGGGCGAATTTCATTATTTTTTATGAAAATGATTGGTTTATTTTTAAATTTCCCGTTGATGATTCTCAAAATTTTTCCTCAAACAAATTTCACAAAAACATGTTTTTTCTTACCAGAGGAAATTTTCACAGATGCATTGCTAAAATTCTGGCTGTTAATCACAAATTCCTCATCTTTAATTGACACATCATCAATTTTGGCGCCACCACCTGCAATCAGCCTTTTTGCTTCACCTTTTGAGCTGCAAAATTCGAGTTTCATAAGCAAATCAACCAAATTGATTGCTTCATGCAAAGAAATTTCTGTGATTGGCAAAGATGACATTTGATTTTCTTCAAAAATTTTCACTGATTCTTCTAGGGCTTGCTTTGCTTTTTCTGGCCCGTGGCAAATTTTAGTGGCTTCAAAAGCTAAGATTTTCTTCGCTTCATTAATTCTTTCGTCTTTAAATTTGCAAATTTCCTCAATTTCTGAAATTGGCAATTCTGTGAAAAGTTTTAAAAACCTTTCGACATCAGCGTCGGCAACATTTCGCCAAAATTGAAAATATTCATAGGGGCTTAAAAGCTCCTCACTGAGCCAAACTGCTCCAGATGCGGTTTTGCCCATTTTGCTGCCGTCAGATTTGGTGATGAGTGGAGTGGTCAGGCCAAAAAGTTCTGGGCCGCCAATTTTACGTGAAAGCTCAATTCCGCTGACAATGTTGCCCCACTGGTCAGAGCCTCCAATTTGCAAAATGCAATTATGCGTGCGCGCAAGTTCGATGAAATCATAGGACTGAAGGAGAATGTAGTTGAATTCTAGGAATGATAAATTCTGCTGTCTTTCAAGTCTAAGGCGGACGCTGTCAAAGCTGAGCATGCGATTCACAGAAAAAAGTTTGCCAAATTCGCGCAAGAAATCAATATAGTTCAATTTGCTGAGCCAATCATCATTATTCACCATGATTGCGCCATTTACAGAATCATCAAAATTCACAAATTTGCTCAAGACTGACTTAATGCCAGCCATGTTTTCTTGAATTATTTCCTCTGTGAGAATTTGTCTGGTTTCATCTCTGCCAGAAGGGTCCCCAATTTTTGTGGTGCCGCCTCCAATGAGAATGATGGGTCTGTGACCATGTTTTTGCAACATTCGCAATGTCATGATTTGCACCAAACTTCCAACATGCAAAGAATTTGCTGTGCAATCAAAGCCAATATATGCTGCTATGTTAGATTTTTTTCTTAAATTTTCCTCATCAGTGGCTTGATTGAGAAATCCTCTTTGTCTAAATTCATCAATGAAATTTTGCATTTTTCTTAATTAATTTTTCGATGTTGAAATGGCAAAATGGAAAGAAATTCCCTCCATCTTGCCAAATGTCTGGTTAGAATCAAACGCCAGGTTTAATATTCCATGTTGCGTTTTCTTTCTAGTTTTTTTCTTCTTCGCTCAGATTCTTCGCGTTTTCTGCGTTTCACTTCTGAAGGTGGTTCATAGAACCTGCGGTTTTTTAAATAGCGAAAAATGTTTTCGCGCTGCATTCTTCTTTTAAGCTCGCGTAGAGAACGTTCGGCATTTCCTGCGTTAACGTAAACTTTAACCAGTTTAATTACCCCTTTCATGTGGTATGATTTTAATTATGTTGATTAATTATCAACAACTGCAGTTTAAACATAAAATAAACATTTGTCAAATTTTTTTTCTGTGATAAGATGTGAGAACGCCTTGAATGTCCTTTAAAAGAGAAAAAAATGGAGACAGATTCTGATATCAAAGAGAAAATCATCGCTGAGATGCTGAAAGACTCGGTTTTTGATGGTTGGAATAATGAAACTTTGAAGAAAATTTCTGCAAAAATCACAGGAAAATCTGAGACATATGCTGTTTTTTTTGAAAATGGCATTCATGATTTGTCAAAATTTTTTGTTGAAATGGTGAATCTGGAAATGGTTGAGGAATTTGAAAAAATTCCTACTGAAAACATGAAAATTCGTGAGAAAATCAGGTGTTTAATCAGTTTGAGGCTAAAAATTTTGAGTCGTAATAAAGAGGCAATCAGAGCTAAACAGGGTTTTTTTGCAATGCCGCAAAATTTATTTCTGTCAAACCAGCTTCTGTGGAAGGTTTCGGACCAAATGTGGGCAGCTTGCCGAGATCAATCTGTGGATTTTAACTATTATTCTAAAAGAGGGCTTCTTTCAATCATCTATAGCTCCTGTCTTAATTTTTGGCTTAATGATGACTCGCAAAACCATGTGAAAACTGAAGAATTCATTGTGAGAGCAATTGATGATGTGATGAAAATTAATGGCATTAAGGCAAAAATTCCTCAGATTTTAAAAAAAATCCCATTTTTGAGATTATTGGTTAAATGAAAAAAGATGAGACTCCAGAAGAGTGGCTGAAGTTTATTGCTGGTGTGAAAAAAATTTCTGTGACTGGGAAAATTCAAGATTTTGAAAAAAAGCAAAAAAGAGTGGAAAGGAAATTTTGTATTGAAATGCTTGATTTCGGGTTACAAAATCAAAAATCAAATCGGCTGGACTTGCATGGTATGAGCGCTGAGGAGGCGTTCATTGCGGTCAAAAATTTCATAGATTCTGCTCATGCACAAAAAATTCATGAAATTGAGATCATCACTGGTGTTGGGGGGAGAGGTGACGCTGATTTTCGCATTGCAAATGGTTTTAGCAAAATTGGGGTGTTGAAGCGTGAATTGCCAATTTGGCTTGAAAGGGAGGAAATTAAATGTAAAATTTCTTCATTTGCCCCAGCCTTGTCTAACCCATTGAAAAATGGCGCTTTTCGTGTTTTTTTGAAAAAAAGAAAGTAAAAAATATATTTTTTTTTGAAATTAATGCTTGCAGGAAGCTTTTTAATCTGGTAAAACCTATCTCGGATAGGTGACTGAGTGGTTGAAAGTACCGGTCTTGAAAACCGGCGTACGGGCAACCGTACCGTGGGTTCGAATCCCACCCTATCCGCCAGAAGTCGCATGCGCGGCCAGATTGTGGAAATTTGCAGCATCATTTCAGAGCGCTCCAAACATCAATTGTAACATTTCGGTGAGTTTAATTCTTTCAATAATGCAAAAAAATAGATAATGACTTTCAAACTAAAACAACATGTAGATGAACTTCTTTTTGTGCCACTGGGCGGTTCAGGCGAAATTGGCATGAATCTCAACCTCTACCATCTTAATGGGAAGTGGATCATGGTTGACCTTGGAGCAGGTTTTGCTGATGATTATTTGCCAGGCGCTTCCATCATTGTCCCTGATCTTAGCTTTGTTAGGAAAATCAAGAAAGATTTGCTAGGAATTGTGCTAACTCACTCGCATGAAGATCATTTCGGCGCCATTCAATATGTCCTTGACGAAATTGAATGTAACATTTACGCAACGAAATTCACAGCAACTCTTTTGAAGCATAAGCTCTCTGAATTTAAAGTTCCAAACACATTGAAAATTGTTGAAATTGCGCAAGATGGCCATTTAGAGCTTGGCCCATTCTCCATTGAAATGCTTTCTTTGGCGCACTCAATTCCAGAAATGCAGGCCCTTTTCATTAAAACTTCAAAAGGCACTGTCATGCACACTGGTGACTGGAAATTTGACCATGACCCTTTAGTTGGTGAGCAAAATAATGAAAAAATTCTGAAAAAATATGGTAAAGAGGGAATTCTTGCCGTAGTTGGAGATTCGACTAACATTTTTAATGAAACGAACGCTGGCTCAGAAGGTGATTTAAGAAAAAGTTTGATCAAGCTTGTGAAATCTTTCAAAACTGGCATGGTGACAATCACCACTTTTGCCTCTAACATTGCCAGAATTGAAACAATCGCAGAAATTGCGAAAGAAACAAATAGAAAAATTGTTGTTTGCGGAAGAAGTCTTTGGAGGCTGATTGAAACAGCAAAACAAAGCGGCTATCTGCAAGACGCCCCAATTTTCTACGAAGATGATGCGGCAAAAAAATTTAGCAGAAATGAAATCATCATGATTGCAACTGGCTGTCAAGGAGAACCTCTTGCGGCAATGTCGAAAATTGTCTCTGGAAATCACCAAACAATGCGCTTTGCCAAGGGAGATCATGTGATTTTTTCATCAAAAATCATTCCGGGAAATGATAAAAGAATTTTTCGCCTCTTTAATCAACTTGTGAAGCAAGGAGTTGAGGTTTACACTGAAAGAGACCATTTTGTGCATGTGTCTGGCCATCCTGGTCGTGAAGATCTCACTCGAATGTATGATTTGGTGAAGCCAGAGATTTTAATCCCGGTTCATGGAGAAATGGTTCACATGCATGAACATGCGCGTTTCGGTCTTGAAGAATGCAAAATTTCAAAAGCAATTCAAGTTGAAAATGGTGACGTTTTGCGCTTAGTTTCAGAAAAAGAAGCAAGCAACCAAGCAGGTGTCATTGGAAGCGTTGAGTCTGGCATTGTGGTCATTGATGGAAAATCTAAAACCACTCCTGATTCAAATGTCATGAAAATGAGAAGAAGAATCATGACTGAGGGCGTGATCATCATCACAATTTTGTTTGAAGCAAATTTCACACTTGCATGTGACCCCATCATCAATTGCCCTGGTTTGCTTGATGATGAAGATCACAGAAGCTGGTTGATGATGATTTCTGAAGAAATTGACCTTGCTGTGAGTGATCATTTTGCGAGTAAATCTGGAAATAATAAACGTGGGCGCGGCAGGCCGGATTTTGATGGAAAGAGAGTTGAGCAAGTGATTCGCAGTGCTGTCAGGCGAATTGTGAAAAACAAGCTTGGCAAAAACCCACCAATTGAAATTAACATGATTAGTGATGCTTGATTTAGGCTTTATCTGTGAATTTTTTGATCAAAGGAACAATTGATTCGCGGAATTTTGTCCCATTAAACACACCATAATGCCCCACGCCTTTCTGCAAGTGATATAATTTCTTATCATCAGGCACATTTTTGCAGAGATTGAGAGCGGCTTTAGTTTGCCCAACCCCTGAAATGTCATCAAGCTCACCTTCAATGCACAAAATGGCGCAATTTTTAATGTCTTCTGGTTTCACTTTTTCCCCATTTGACATCATTTTACCGAGAGGTAGGTCGAAATCTTTGAAAACTGTTTTAATTGTTTGCAAATAAAATTCAGCTGGCATGTCCATGACGGCTAGATATTCATTATAGAATTTCTTATGTTTTTCAGCACTTTCCCCATCGCCAATCACTAAATTTTTGAATAAATTCATATGTTCCCCCATGTGGCGTTTCATGTTCATGGTCATGAAGCCAGAAAGCTGGATGAAACCAGGGTAAACTTGTCGCATGAAGCCAGGATAGGTGCAGGGAACGCGCGAAATTAAATTTCTTTCGAACCAATGGATGCTTCGTCCGTCAGCAAAGCTATTTACGGCTGTTGGGTGTTTTCTTGCATCAACCGGTCCCCCAATCAGAATCATGGATTTTGGCGTTTTTTTGCCTTGGCTTGCCAAGAGAGAAATGGCTGCAAGCACTGGCACTGTTGGCTGACAAACTGCCATCACATGAATGTCTGAGCCCAAAATTTCAATGAATTTCTGCACATAGGCAATGAAATCGTCAAGGTCAAATTTCCCTTCCGAAATTGGCACATTGCGCGCATCGACCCAATCTGTGATGTATGTGTCAAAGTGAGGCAGAACATCTTGCACGGTTCCACGCAATAATGTTGCGTGATGACCGGACATGGGCGCCACAATTAATAATTTTTCTTGTTTAATCATGGGTTCTTTGCGGAAATTTAAAAGCTTACAAAATGTTTTGCTTAAAATCATTGTTTGCAGAATTGTGACTTTTGCGCCATCAACTTTAGTTTCCGTGATGCCAAATTCTGGTTTTTCATAGTTTCTTGTCACTCTTTCAATGAGATCGATTGTTGCTTTGAAACTATTATCAGCAATTGGAATGCCAAAGTTAAGCCCTTCATTTTCCTCAAAAACTCTTTTGCTGGACTGAATCCAAGCTCTTAATGGCAAGAGAGAATATTTTGCAAGCTCGTAATTAGAATATAGAGAGCTATTTTCAAATAAGAAATGATACATAGTGAGTACTCATCAATTAAAAGATTAGTCATATATTACATTTAATCATAAAAAGGTTAAATTATTATTAAGGAATAATATTTTTTTTGCTGGCTCTTTTTTTTCTTGACAGTTTTTGTAGATATAGTTAAATTCAGAAAACAGATTCAAGCCGAGAAAATTAGGCTGAAATGTAATATTTATTTTGGGAGAAATAATAACATGGCAATTGTAAGATCAAAATTCCACCCTAAAACCTACCATAATGCTATTCTTAATTTTGTTGATAATCATGTTTGGAGTAGAATTGGAACTAAAGCTCCAGTTTTTGCAGAATCTTTGCGCTGGTTTTCTAACTATGCTCTGTTTAACCTAGAAATTCGTGCTTTAAAGAACATGTTTAGCTTTCCCTCGGGATTTCACGTTGCGGGTGCTTTGGTTGGCGGGGTGATTCAGGGCTATGATAAATGCTCAGCTCAGAAAAATCTCGAAGAAAATTATCCATATATTTCAATCTTGATTGGCATGTTAAATGGCGCTTTATGCTGCATTCTGCAAGGTGTTGTTGGAAATAATATGCCTGTTTTCTATGGGTCAACAATTCTTTCTTTCCTTGTTGCATCAATGATTTCAGAGCAAACAATGTGTCCAATTGAGCAATTTGCCTTTAATAAGCTCAGTCAGTTCTATGGTAATGAAATGTTGCCAATTTGGAAAGCCCCGGTTGAATTTACGGGACTTGTTGCAACAAATTGGAAAAATGCTTTTATGAATGTTGAAAAAATCATCGATGAAGCTGCATTAGTTTTTGGAAATGTTATAAAAATGCCAGTTACAGTCATTAGAACAGCATGTGAAAAAGTTGCTGAAATTTGCTCACATAATAAAGAGATTAAAAGCTGCTGTCTTGGTGAGGAAAAACTTAAAATTTCATCAGAAGACGTGTCATCAGATCTGCCTCCTGTAGCAACTTCAGTAGCTGCAACATCTCAATTTTCACATGTGAAAAATAGTCAAAAAACGAGTGGTTGTTGTTCGAGAGCATGATCTAAGAAATTGTTTAATTTGTGAAAATAATGCTTGAAAAACATTTTAAACTGAAATATAATCATTTTTGAAATTAGAAAGCTAGAAGCAAGGCGGGGGTTTTTCCCGCCTTATTTTATGCGATCAACTCAATTAAAAATGGGAAAGAATGCAAATTTTAAAAATTGAACAAGAAATTGAAGAATTAATCACTCAAATTGTTGAAAATCATGAATTTAAAATAGTCAGAGTGAAATTAATGGAAGGCAGCAGAAGAGTTCTGCAAATCATGATTGAACATGCTGACGGCAGCAATGTTAACGTTGATGAATGCGCTTTAATCAGTAAAGAAGTGTCAATTTTGCTTGACATTCATGACCCAATTTCTGGGGAATATGACCTTGAAATCAGCTCTCCGGGAATTGACAGGCCTTTGGTGAAATTTGAAGATTTCGCAAGATTTTCTCAATTTGAAATTGAATTTAAATTGAAATTCTCCCATGAAACTCTTAAAAGAAAGAAAATCATTGGACTCATTAAAGGAATTAACAGTGAAAATCAAGAGATTGTCATCAATCCACTTGACTTGCATGATCAAACAGTGATAATAACATATCAAGACATTGCATCAGCGAAGCTTCATTTAACTGATGCCTTAATTGCGGCAGCTCAAATTTAACTTAAAAATCAGGAAGATAACATGAATAAAGTGAAAGATATTGAATTCTTAAGAATTGCACAGTCTGTGGCCAGAGAAAAAAACATCAAAGAAGACTCTGTTTTTGAAGCAATGGAGCAAGCAATTTTAGTGTCATGCCGTAAAAAATTCGGAACGCAAAATGAAATCATTTGCAACATAGAAAGAAAAACAGGCCAAATCAACATTTTCAGAAAAATGGAAGTTGTTGCAGAAGTTGAAAATCACTTTAATCAAATTTCCGTTGCAGATGCTCGTGAGCAAAATCCTGAAATTGAGGTTGGTGGCCACATTCTTGAAGAACTTCCACCGATTGATTTAAGCAGAATTTCAGCTCAATCAGCCAAGCAAGTCATTGTGCAAAAAATCCGTGATGCTGAGCGTGATAAGCAATATGAAGAATATAAAAACCGTACTGGTGACATCATTATTGGGGTTGTTAAAAAAGCCGAATATGGCAATTACAGCATTGATGTTGGTGGAGTTGATTTGTTCTTGCCAAGAGAAAATGTCATTAAAAATGAATCTTTCCGCATCAATGAGCGCGTGAAAGCCTACATCAGCAAAGTTGAGAAAAATGACAGAGGCCCGCAAATTTATTTATCAAGAACTGATAATCAATTCCTTGCAAAGCTTTTTGCTGCTGAAGTTCCAGAAATTTATGATGGCGTCATTCAAATTAAAGCAATTGCCAGGGAACCAGGCTCCAGAGCCAAAATTGCAGTCTACACCACTGATCCATCGATTGATGCTGTTGGTTCTTGCGTTGGTGTCAGGGGCTCCAGAGTTCAAGTCATCACCAAAGAATTGCAAGATGAAAAAATTGACATTGTTGAATGGTCGCAAGAGCTTGGCACATTTGTTGTCAATGCACTTTCGCCAGCAGAAGTCAGCAAAATCATTCTTGATGAAGAAAATTCAAGAATTGAAGTTGTTTTGCCATCGGACCAGCTCAGCCTTGCAATTGGCAGAAGAGGTCAAAATGTGAGGCTTGCCTCACAATTGGTCGGCCTCAAAATTGACGTCATGACAGAAGATGAAGAATCGAAGCGCAGAATCGAAGAATTCAAGAGCATTTCAGAACTTTTTGCCAGAACTCTTGACGTGGAAGAAGTTTTGTCACAGCTTCTTGCTGCAGAAGGTTTCACATCTGTTGAGCAAATTGCTGAAGTTTCAATCAGCGATCTTGAGTCAATTGAAGGTTTTGATGAAGATCTTGCTGCAGAATTAAGCAAAAGAGCGAATGATCACATTAACAAAAAGAAAAATCAAGCGGTGGAAGAGAGAAAAAAAGATAATTGAAAGTGTTAAATTAAATAATTTATGACAAGAAGGTTTAAATGACTGATCAAGAAGACGAAAAAACTAAAAAAACTCTCACCCTCAAATCTGGCACGCTTTCGTTGGGTAGGAAAATTTCTGCGGCTCAAGACGCTGTGAATTCTTCCAGCAAAGCAAATAAAGTGACGGTTGTGAGCAAAAAACGTTTTGCGCCTAGAGCTGCCGCGGAAGATCAGTCGCACCATGCGTCTGAAGAAAAGCAAGAAGCAGACTCAAAACTGACGCAAGATGAAAGGCTCAACAGAATGAAAGTTCTTGAGAATGCAGCTAAAGAAAAAATCAAGAAAGAAGAGCAAGAAATTGCTAGGAAAAAACTTGAAGATGAAAGGCTTGAGCAGGTTAAAAAAGAAGAGGAAGAAAGAAAAAATCTTGCAATTGAAGATTCAGAAGAAATGTCAGATGAGGCTGATTTATCTCAAGAAATTGCTGTTGACATTCCTGTGAAAAATGCAGAAAAAATTGTTGAGAAGCATGCAAAGGTCAAAACAAATAAAGATGAAAATGAAGATGAAGAGGAAGTCATTGACCCTCAAAAAAATCTTGCCAAACCAGTTAAGAAATCTAAAGATGAAATTAAAAAAGGCTCTGATAAATCTTCCAAAAGACAATTGCAAGAAATTAAAATTAATTTGGTCGGCACAGAAGAAGTTCCAGAGACCATCACTGAAAGAATGAGGAGTTTGGCTTCCATCAGAAGAGCTCAACAAAAGCAAAAAAAGAGAAGGGAAGATTCAGGTAAAGAATATGAAAAAGTGATCAGAGAAGTGATTTTGCCAGATGTCATCACAGTTGCAGAGCTTGCCAATAGAATGGCGGAAAGAACAACCTCCGTTGTGGGGCAACTCATGAAACTTGGTGTGATGGCTGCTTCTAATCAAACAATTGACGCTGAAACGGCTGAAATTGTCATCAGCACTTTTGGCCATAAAATGAAAAGAGTTAAAGACACGCAAGTGGAAGATGTGTTGAAAAAACTTGATGAAAATGAAGATGATCATGAAGAAATGAAGCCAAGGGCCCCTGTTGTGACCATCATGGGTCACGTTGACCATGGTAAAACTTCTTTGCTTGATGCGCTTCGTTCCTCAGACGTGGCGGCTGGCGAAGCAGGAGGCATCACTCAGCATATTGGCGCCTATAAAATTAAAGTCCATGGTGATAAGGAAATCACTTTTCTTGACACGCCTGGTCACGAAGCTTTCACCGCCATGCGTTTGCGCGGTGCCCATTCAACTGACATTGTTGTGATTGTCGTGGCGGCTGATGACGGCATTAAGGCTCAAACAATTGAGGCCATTAACCACGCAAAAGCTGCCAAAGTTCCCATCATTGTTGCAATTAACAAAATGGACAAACATGGCGCTGACCCAACAAAAGTTAGAAGTGACCTCATGCAACATGAGCTTGTTCCAGAAGAACTTGGCGGAGATGTGATGTGTGTGGAAGTTTCGGCAAAAAACAGACAAAATCTTAATGGCCTGATTGACACAATTTTGCTGCAAGCAGAAATGATGGAGCTTGTTGCAAACCCAACCAAACAAGCAATTGGTGTGGTTGTGGAGGCCAGAGTTGACAAAAATGCCGGTCCTCTTGCCACAGTTTTGGTGCAAAAAGGTTTCTTAAAAGTTGGTGACATTGTGATTGCTGGTTCGGTTTTTGGAAAAGTGAGAGCTTTAAAAGATGACAAAATGCAATTAACAGACGGAGCTGGTCCTTCAACTCCAGTGGAGATTTTGGGCTTAAATGCCGCCCCTGAGGCTGGTGACAAGTTCTATGTCGTTGAAACAGAAAGAGAAGCGCGTGAAATTTCTGATTTCCGTGAGATTCGTGAAAAAGACTTGAAAGATGCCAGAACAAGAAGAAGTTCCTCTTTTGAAGAATTGCTCAAAAATGCAATTAGTGGCAGCAAAGAATTGCCGCTTGTCATTAAAACAGACGTGCAAGGTTCTTTGGAAGCAATCAGATCAAGTCTTGAGAAAATCTCAAATGAAGAAGTTAAAGTTCGCATCATTCACGCTGCGGTTGGCGCAATTAACGAGTCCGACGTTTCGCTTGCAATCACTTCTGGCGCCATGATGATTGGCTTCAATGTCAGGGCAGGGGTTCTTGCAGCTCGGTTAATTGAAAAAGAAAAAATCGACATTCGCTATTATTCCATCATCTATAATCTCATTGATGACGTGAAAGCGGCTCTTTCAGGCATGCTTTCTCCAACAAGGCGCGAAGAATTCCTTGGAAATGTTGAAATTAGAGAGGTTTTCAACATCACCAAAGTTGGGAAAGTCGCAGGGGCCTATGTCACTTCTGGAATGGTCAAGAGAGATGCTGGAATGCGTCTTTTGAGAGATAATGTGGTGATTCATGAAGGCAAACTCAAGACTCTGAAAAGGTTTAAAGATGACGTGAAAGAAGTCAAAGCTGGCTATGAGTGCGGAATTGCATTTGAGAGATTTGACGATATTAAAGTTGGTGACCTTGTTGAAGTCTTTGAAGTTATTGTTGAAAAAAGGGAACTTTAAAATGCCAAAAAAAACAGAAAGAGTTCCGTCGCAAAGGCAGCTAAAAGCTGCAGAGATGGTGAAAGTTGCTGTTAATGAATGTTTCAAAACTGGAAAAATGCTGAGTTTTGGTTTTGAGGAATCTTCAGTGACAGTGACTGAGGCAAAAGTGAGTCCTGACATGAGAAATGCAAAGATTTTCATCACGCCATTTGGGAAATTGATGGATGAAGGAAAAAAGCAAGAAATCATGCAGCTTTTGTCAGAACCAGAAGTGAAAAATTTTGTGAGAAAATTTGTTGCAAATCGAATAAATTTCAAATATTCTCCAGAATTAGTTTTTTTAATTGATGAAGCTCTTGAACATGCAACGAGAATCAATGATTTAATTCGAAAAATCTAATTCTTAAAAATAGTTGATAAGGAAGGAAAAATAATGTTAATTTACCCACAAAATAGTTCCAACGTTGATTTTCCTGAAATTGAAAGAAAAATCAACAAATTCTGGCAAGAAAATCACTTCTTTCAGAAATCGATTGATGTTCGAAAAAACGCAAATGCAGAAAATTTTGTTTTCTATGATGGACCGCCATTTGCAAATGGTCTCCCGCACTATGGCCACTTGCTGACGGGCTATGTGAAAGACATTGTGGCTCGCTTTCAAACCATGAAAGGCAAGGTGGTGGAAAGAAGATTTGGCTGGGATTGTCACGGTTTGCCAGCAGAAATGGGTGCTGAAAAAGAGCTTGGCCTTTCAGGGCGCATGCAAATCATGAATTTTGGCGTTGGTAAATTTAATGAGCATTGCAAAATCTCAGTCTTGAAATATACAAGCAACTGGCAGGAATATGTCACGCGTCAGGGCAGGTGGGTTGATTTTGAAAATGACTATAAAACCATGAACATGCCCTATATGGAGTCGGTGCTTTGGGGCTTTAAACAACTTTTCAACAAAGGTTTGATTTACGAATCAATGCGCGTCATGCCTTATTCCTGGGCCTGTGAGACGCCACTTTCGAATTTTGAAACACGCCTTGATAATTCCTATAGAGAGCGAGCGGACAAGGCCATCACTGTTAAATTTACTTTAAAAAACAGTGAGTTAGGTGACGGTGTTTTTAAGATGCTGGCTTGGACAACCACGCCTTGGACTTTGCCTTCTAATTTAGCTCTCGCTGTGGGTCCGGGCATCACTTATGTCATTTTGCCGTTAAATGGTGAGAATCTCATCATCGCAAAATCTTCATTACAGGCTTACGCAAAAGAGCTGGGAATTTCTGAAATGAACACAAATTTCAGAACTGTCAAAGGTTCAGAGCTGATTGGCAGCATTTATGAACCACTTTTTCCCTATTTTAAAGATCACGAAAATGCTTTTAGAGTTCTAGGAGCTGGTTTTGTTGAAGAAGGCGGAGGCACAGGCATTGTCCATCTTGCGCCTGGTTTTGGTGAAGATGATCAAATTTTATGCCAAGAAAATCAAATTGAGCTGGTATGTCCTGTGGATAATTCTGGCAAATTCACCTCGGAAGTGCCTGATTTTGAGGGAATCATGGTTTTTGATGCAATTGATGACATCATCAAAACTCTCAAATCCAAAGGTTTCTGGCTGAAAACTGAGCAATATATTCACAACTACCCTCATTGCTGGCGCACAGACACGCCTTTGATCTATAAAGCCGTGCCCTCTTGGTATGTTGAAGTGACAAAAATCAAAGACAGAATGGTGGAATTAAATCAGCAAATTAACTGGATTCCTGAGCATGTTAAAAATGGTTCTTTTGGCAAATGGCTTGAAAATGCCAGAGATTGGTCAATCAGCCGCAATCGTTTTTGGGGCACCCCAATTCCGGTGTGGAAATCTGACAATCCAAATTTTCCAAGAATTGACGTCTATGGCTCCGTGGCTGAGCTGGAAGCAGATTTTGGCGTCAAAGTGACTGATTTGCACAAACCATTCATTGATGATTTAACAAGGCCAAATCCAGATGATCCGAGTGGAAAATCTCTCATGAGACGTGTTGAAGATGTGTTTGATTGTTGGTTTGAAAGCGGTTCAATGCCTTTTGCCCAACAACACTATCCATTTGAAAATAAAGAGAAATTTGAGGCAAATTTTCCAGCTGACTTCATAGTGGAATATTCCGCGCAAACCAGAGGATGGTTCTATACGCTCATGGTTTTGCAGACAGCAATTTTTGATAAGCCTCCATTTTTAAATTGCATCTGCCATGGTGTGATTCTTGATGAAAATGGCTCAAAATTATCCAAACGTTTGCAGAATTACGCTGACCCGATTGACATTTTTAATGAACATGGTTCTGATGCTTTGCGCTATTTAATGTGTTCTTCCAGTGTCATGCGAGGTTTGGAGCTTCTCATTGACAAAGAAGGGAGAATGATCAAAGATGTGGCCAGGCTTGCATTAAAGCCAATTTGGAATGCCTATAATTTTTTCACACTATATGCAAATTCTGATGAAATTGAAGCAAAATTTGATTTGTCATCGCAAAATCTTCTAGATTCCTACATCATCTCAAAAGCTAAAGATGCCATTGAGAAAATAGACCGTTCGTTAAGTGATTTTGACATTGCCTCATCCTATGACGCTTTGTCGAATTTCTTTGAAGTGTTGAATAATTGGTATATTCGCCGTAACAGAAATAGATTTTGGCAAAAAGAAAAAAATGCTGATAAAACAGCGGCATATGACACATTATTTAGTGTTCTTGTGCTTTTAATGAAAGCTTCTGCGCCAATCATTCCATTTTTGGCTGAGGAAATTTTCTGTGGTCTTAATCCGAAATTGAAAACTTCTGTGCATCTATGCGACTTTCCAAATGTTTTATCCATTAAAACTGACGTTAAACTCATGGAAACAATGGATCAAGCTAGAGAAATTTGCAGCCATTTGCTTTCAATCAGAAATGACGAAAACATCAGGGTTCGTCAACCTTTGAGTGAGGCAAAAGTCCTTGGAATTTCGATTAATTTGTCTGAGCATGCTGAAATCATTAAAGATGAAGTTAATGTGAAAAACATTGTTTTCAGCGAAGAGATTGGATCGGAAGCAAGTTTCCAGCTGAAAATTAATTTTAAGAATCTTGGCAAGAGACTTCCTGGCAAAATCAAAGAATTAATTGCTGCGAATCAAGCGAATCAATGGGTTAAAAATGCGCAAGGAAAAATTGAAATTGCGGGTGAAACGCTGAATTTTGACGAATTTGAGCTTGTGTTGAAGCCAAATGAGGGCAGAGCTGTTTCTGTTCTTTCCTCGGGTGCTGGGTTGGTCATGCTTAATTTGGAAATCACGAAAGAGCTTGAAAATGAAGGGTTTGCTCGTGATCTTGTCAGGCAATTGCAACAAATGAGAAAAGATGCTGATCTTGAAATTGCAAGTAAAATTAAAGTCACAATTGGCTGTTCAGAGATTTTCCAAAATTCCATAAAAGACTTCATGTTTTACATTAAGGACCAGGTGTTAGCCACTGAAATTACGTTTAAAAATGATCATTCGGGCCATGTTAAATTCAACATTGAATCGCATGAAATCAACATTTCAATTGAGAAAGATTTATGAAATTGCCAATCAATAAAATTGCAATAATTGGTGCAGGGGCTTGGGGAACGGCTCTTGCAATGCAATTTTCTTCAAATGAAAATCTCCAAGAAATTGCAATTTGGAGTAGAGATGCAGAAGTGGCTAATGAAATTAATCAAAAACACACAAATTCTGGCTATTTGCCAAATTTATTATCTAAAAAAATCACTTGCAGCACAAATGTGGATGAAGTTTTAGCAAATGCGCAAGTGGTTTTCATGGTTGTTCCTTCCCAAAAAACTCGAAAGATTTTGGAAGAAATTGGAGCAAAAATGCAAGATAAAATTGTTGTTTGTTGCAGTAAAGGTATTGAAATTCCAACAAAAAAATTCATGTTTGAGCTTTATGAAGAATTTTTGCCAAAATCACAAATTTTTACACTTTCTGGTCCAAATTTTGCCGATGAAATTGCTAATTCGCTGCCGGCGGCCAGTGTGATTGCGGGGGATGACATTGAAATTGCGAAGTTTTTAGCGGAATTTTTTTCAAATAATAATTTCAGACTATATTTCTCAAATGATCAAATTTCTGTTCAAATTGGAGGGGCGCTGAAAAATGTTTTGGCAATTGCAGCCGGAATTTTGCAAGCTAAAAATTTAGGAGAAAATGCTCTAGCTGCCCTCATTGCCAGAAGTTTAAAAGAAATGTCTCAATTTGCAGTTGCAAAAAATGGGAAGGCGGAAACTTTAATGGGTCTTTCCGGTGTCGGAGATTTGATTCTCACAGCCTCAAACCCAGAAAAATCAAGAAATGCTAAATTTGGCTTTTTGCTTGCAAAAGGAAAAAAAATTGAAGAAATTCTGGAAAAAGGCACATTTGAAGGTCATTCCACAGTGAAAGCTTTGCATGAAATCACTAAGAATTTGAAAATTGAAATGCCAATTTGTAATGCAGTATATAAAATCATATATGAAAATGCGAATATTGACGAAACTATTAACTTACTTTTTGCGAGGAAGATCAGCTTTGAATAAAATATTGAAATTCATAAAAATTTTCTGCAAAGCCATTGTGAATCTTGTTAATCACGATGGTGTCGAGCATGCTGGATATATGTCTTTTTTATTTATTTTATCAATCTTTCCTTTCCTGGTTTTTTTTGTTTCAATCTCTGGTTTCATAGGCGAGTCGGAAATTGGCATAAAATTTCTCAGCTTCATGGCTGAAAACATGCCTGCAAGCGCAATTTCGGCACTTAAACCGAGAATTGAGGAAATTGCCTCTGGTCCGCCAGAAGGTTTACTCACCATTGCCATCATTGGTGCCATTTGGACTTCTTCCTCATCGGTTGAAGGCATGCGCACAATTTTAAACAGAGTCCATTGTGTTAACAACCTCCCGCCCTATCTTTTTCGGCGTTGCTTAAGCATGCTCCAATTCATTTTCATGACAGTGATTCTCATTTTAGGCATGTTTGTGATTATTCTCTGGCCAATTTTGCAAGCATCATTGCCAGATTTCGCTAAATATATTGATAATCTTAGTAATTTTTGGATCTATTTGAAAAATATTTCTGTATTTTTAACTTTATTTTTAATTGTCTCAACTTCCTATTATTACATCCCAAACACAAAAATTTCTTTTGTAAAAATCATTCCTGGAGCCATTTTAGTCGTCATTGGTTGGATGGCTAGTGCTGATTTGCTTTCGCTATATCTAGGACATTTTCAGCAATTAAGCATCATTTATGGAAGTCTTGGTGGAATCATCATTTCACTGCTTTTTTTCTATATCATCAGCCTGATTTTTATTTTCGGTGCTGAATTTAACCATTTGATGAGTGTAAAAAAATGACAATTGAGATTTTGGAGTCATCGAGAGATTTTGTTAAGAATTATGATAGTTTTTTCATCGATATTTGGGGAGTTGTTCACGATGGGGACAATTTAAGGCCGGGAATTTTAGAATTTCTGAAGCAGCTTGCGAATTTGAAAAAACAAGTTTTATTTTTCTCGAACGCTCCAAGAAAAGCTGAACATGTGCAGAAAAAGCTTTCATCGCTTGGCATTGAGCCAAATTTATATGAAAAAATCGTCACTTCCGGTGAAGTTGCGAGGGATTTATTTAAAAAGAAAAAAATTCTAACAGAGGCAAAAAAATATTTTCTAATTGGCCATAAAACTGACGATGATCTGCTGCTGGACACGCATTTAGAAAAAGTTACAGATTTAGAAGAGGCTGATTTCATTCTTAATTTAGGTTTTGGAAGTTTAGAATTCTCCAGAACAGCATTAATGCCTGAAATTCTTGAGAAAGCTGCGGAAAAAGGATTGCTGATGCTTTGCTGCAACCCTGATTTAACTGTGGAAAAAGATAATCAGACAATTTTTTGTGCAGGATATATAGCTGAAAAATATAAAGAATTTGGTGGAAAAGTGACATATGTTGGAAAGCCTTATGTCGAAATGTATGATTTTGCAAAATCTTTTGCAAAAAGCAGCAAAATTCTTGCAATTGGAGATAGTTTCTACACTGACATTCTTGGTGCCAATATTTCCAAAATTGACTCAATTTTAGTTGTGAATGGTATTTTCAGAAAGCAGCTCGTAAATGAGATTACGGGCGAATTTTCTTTGGAGAATTTTCAGAAATTAAGTGATCATCATCAGGCGAAACCCACAAAAGTTACTTTGGATTTATTTTGGTGATGTGGTTTTTGTGCAGAAAATGAGTGTGGCACTGGATTGCCGCGCTGCGCTCGCAATGACGAAGAGACAGAGGTGGGGGTGGGGGCTCATCAAAGCAAGAATATTGTTGCAATTGTTAAAAGAGTGATATAGGCCATGGCGTCAGTGACAAAAGTCACAAAAACGCTGGAAGAAATGGCCGGATCAATGTCGAATTTATTCATCATGATTGGAATGAAGCTGCCAAAGAACCCGGCGAAACAAAGATCAATGATGAGGGCGATCCAGAAAACTCCTGCCAAAGTCCAGTTTTGGAACAAAATGAAAATTGCCAGAGAGCCAAAAAACCCTAAAACCAAGCCATTGATGCAATTTACAAGAATTTCTCGTAAAATGATTTTCGTGACATTCAAAGAAGTGATTTCCTTATTATTTAAACCGCAGATTGAAAGAGCCATTGTTTGTGTTCCAGAGTTGCCCGCAAGTGAAGCGATGATGGGCATGATGGCTGCAAGCGAGATGATTTTTGCAATTGTGGGTTCAAAAGTTGTGATGATGATGGATGACAAATAGGCAGTGAAAAGGTTCAAAATCATCCAAGGTAAGCGGTTTTTGATGTTTTCGCGCAAGTTACTATGAACGTCAATTTCATTTGCCACACCAGAAAGTCCCAGAAAATTTTCTTCCGCTTCTCTTTCCACAACTTCCAAAATGTCATCAATGGTGATGCGCCCAACAAGTCTTCCATAGTCATTAGTCACCGGAACGGATTTCACGGAATATTGCCGGAAAATGTAAGCAATTTCTTCTTGGTCTAGATTTGTGTTAATTGCTCTGCTTTCAACATCCATGATGTCATTAATGATGTCATCTTTTGAATATTTAAGCATTTTACTCACATTCACAGTGCCAACAGGCTTGTGTTTAGGGTCAACCACAAAAATCTCATAAAAATCATCAGGCAAGTTTTTAGCTTGGCGAATATAGTCAATTGTTTGCTCAACGGTCCAATATTCCGGCACAGAAACAAGCTTTTTCTGCATGATCCGTCCAGCGCTATCCTCAGGGTAGGAGAGGCCTTCTTCCAGGGCTTTTAAAATTTCATGTGGCAAAAGCTTGCTGATTTCTTCTTGATCTTGCGGAGAAATTTCCTCAAAAACGTGCAAAATGTTGTCAGCGGAAAGTTTCAAAATTGCATTCGCAGTGAGAGGATAGCCCAGAGTGGCAATCAGCTTGTTTCTTGTGCTGCTGCTGAGTTCCAGCAAAATGTCAGGTGGAAAATTTTCGCCAAAAATCTCTAAAATTTGCAAAAATTGCTCACCATTAGCGTCATCAATGATGTCAGCAATGTCAGCAAAATGGAGCTTCGAAAGCAAATTTTTCGCTTTGTCTAAATCGTGATTTTCAAGAAGACTAAAAAACTCTTGAACTTCTTTAATGCTGAGGACGTGAGATTTGATTTCCTTTTCTTCCATTGGCGCGACTGTTTTTTATGCTTGTCAAATTGTTTAATTTTCAGTATATAAGATAATTTACTGCTTGTACAGCTCTTTTTGCAAAAACTATATTATGGATTATGGCATAAAAAAAATGATGCAAATATGTTAATATAGTGATATAATGATTAAAATAAATTAATAAATTTTTTCGTGCTTGGAGAAATATGCCTCATAACCTATTGAGAAAACTAAAGAATTATAATGATTTTAGATTTATATATAAATTATTTCAAACAAATTTGCTTGATAATGCTCGAAAAATAAATGTAAAAGAGTCAGATTTGCATCGAGTCATTGAAGAAAGGATTTCAAAATTTCAATCTAGTAATGAGGTGCTTGAGAGATTAGTTGACATGTCTCCGGCTATATTTAAAAAAGTATCTTCAATTAAAAGTTTAAAAATAACTGGATCGCCAAACTATGCAGCAAATAGTGAATTTTTAAGGGAGACAAGGATGCATTTTGAGGTTCTTAATAATAGATATAGAAAATTTGACGAATTTTTAGATATTGCAATGAATAATTTTGTTGAATTATATAAAAACATCAACATGTATCTCGCCGTCACTAAAAATTCTGTGTCTGAATTATGGACAAAAAACATCGGTCGATCAGATGAAATATATGGTGTGATGCTCGTATTTTCAACAGATAAATATTCGAATAATAGCGTAAACAATTTTCATGATTTCATAGAGAGAATAGGAATATCGGCAGGTGGGTTAATGGAGTTATTGCAAGATCTATCAAAAATTGCACTAGCTAAAGACGAAATTATTATCGGTATGAGAAGAGAGTTAGCTAATAAATGTCAAAATTTATCAGCAAGATGTGTTTTAGAAAATTTATTAGAGCAACATGACGAAGAATATATAAGATCAAAACTAATATCATCCATACCAAATTGTCCAGAAATGATTCCTCAAGCTCTGGAAAATTTAAATTTAGATCAATTGAGAAATATCAATGAATCGAGGAAAGCTTTGAAAAGACTTAACTTCCCCTCAGTCAGTTCTGCTAAGGTTTTTGCATTTTCTGGTGACTTTGTTAAAGAGATAGAGGAAAAATTTCAAAGTAAAAATAAAATAATAGACTTAGTTGCTTCAGCTGAAAATCTTTATGAAAGTCACAAAGATGGTGAAAATAATTGGTTTTTCATTGAATGTCCTTCTGTTGATCCATATCTGGTGATGAGCGTTTTTTTTATTGAAGACATGTTTCGTGATGGTCATAGCAGAGATAATGATCTTCAAGAAATTCGCCTTTTAGTTGAAAAACAAAGCCACTATCTCCTTGTTAGTGGAAAATTAGAAAGAGACCCAGCCAGTCAGAATGGAATCATGAAACGGCTTACATGTTTTGAGCAAGAATCATGTGAAATACATGGTGTGTTCGAATTAAGTTTAGGTTTTGATCTTGCGAGTGAAAAGAAAATGTTAAAATTTGAGCATATCAGCATTTCGCAAAAAGCTCATGAAAAAGGTGATTTTTGTAAAGCCCTGCAAGCTGTTTTTATGAAAAATGTGCTGAATGAGTTTTCAAAAGAAGAGCGTCCTTCGCGAGCTATGCTCGTTGACCATCTGCAGCAACAAGAGCTTGTTCATTCGCGCAGAGTCAACAAGTTAATTGAAGAAAAGCGAAAAAACGCATTAAACCATGAAAAAACATCTTGACAAGCAGCTTGAATCTTTTGTATGATGGAATTTTACTTAAGAGTCTGATTTTCTTAAGAGGGTGATTTCTTTGTAGAGGAGTCACCAAAAAGCATTTCATGCGTTTTGACATACCGTGAATGCTGAATTTTCATCAACAAATTTTTTTGGAGAAATGAAATGTCAAAAATGAAAACAAAGAGCAGCGCCAAGAAACGCTTCTCCTTCACCGCCACAGGCAAAGTGAAGACAACCCAGTCTGGTAAACAACACGGAATGGTGAAAAGAACTAATAAACAAATTCGTAATCAGCGCGGCACCGTCATCATGAAAGAGATGGATGCAAGGCACATCAGAGACATCATGCCCTATGGCAGATGATTTGGTGAATCATTTTTGTATATATTATATCTTAATCTAAAAATTCCAAGGAGAACCAGAAATGGCAAGAGTTAAACGTGGTGTGACCGCAAGAAATAGACATAAAAAAGTCATTAAAATGGCAAAAGGCTATCGTGGCCGCGCCAAGAATTGCTTCAGAGTTGCAATTGAAAAAGTTGAAAAGGCCCTACAATATGCCTATCGTGACCGTCGTGCAAGAAAAAGAAATTTTCGTGGACTTTGGATTCAAAGAATCAACGCTGCAGTTCGTGAACATGGAATGGTTTATTCCCAATTCATGAATGGCCTCATTAAAGCTGGCATTGAAATTGACAGAAAAGTTCTTTCTGAGCTTGCAATCAACAATCCAGAAGCTTTTAAGAATGTTGTTGATCAGTCACAAAAAGCTTTGAAAGCTGCGTAAAAAAGTTAATCTCAAAGACTCCGTAGTTAAATTCTTGGAGTCTTTTTTTTAAGAGACAAATTTGTGAAAAAATTTCATTTTCCAATCATAATCATGCTTTTCACCATTGCGCTTGATCAGTGGAGTAAGCAATATTTTTTTAACATGGCCAATTTGCATGGTGGGAATGTTAAGATTAATCAATTTTTGAATATTGTGACTTTGTGGAATAAAGGCGTGAGTTTTGGGCTTTTTGGAAACATGGCAAATGTGAATTTATGCTTCACAATTCTCTCAAGTGTCATTGTGCTGATTTTGCTATATATGCTCAAAAATGCTCAAAGCTCAAGAGTGGTTTTTTCCTATTCTCTCTTAATTGGCGGCGCCATTGGAAATTTGATTGATCGCCTGAGATTCGGTGCAGTGGCTGATTTCATTGATGTTCATTTAGGTGCCTATCACTGGCCGGCGTTTAATGTGGCTGATTCAGCAATTTGCATCTCTGTGATCATTCTTGCAATTTTCTGTAAAAAACAATAATAAAATCGCTTGACTAATGGCATGCAAGCCTCTATTCTATAGGGAAATGGTAAATTTACATGAAAAAAAATATGAAAAAACATTTCTTTTTAGCTTTAGTTTTCCTGATGTCATCTTGTAAAAATGGCACTGATTCAGGGTTTCGTCTTCCGTCAATGGCATTGCTTCCACCAGATGAATATTCCGTGATGGCTTCCGACCCTCTTTACATTCCACCAGATTTCACATTAAGAGCGCCAGAATTGCAAGAATCGGAAAAGAAAAAAAGCAAGAAAAATTCTAACATGTCAAAAAGTGAGATGA
This sequence comes from uncultured Rickettsiales bacterium, assembly GCA_964383745.1. GTDB lineage: Bacteria > Pseudomonadota > Alphaproteobacteria > Rickettsiales > CAYLHV01 > CAYLHV01. The sequence continues at coordinate 35,169 of CAYLHV010000010.1, forward strand.
ATTTTTTGGATAAATCTTCTGTGAAGGCTTCTGACGAAAATATTAAAAAACGCCTTAATTATCAATCTTCTTTGGAACAACAGCATCTCATCATTGCTGATGAGCCACATTCAGAGACGGTTCCAGGCTCAATGTCGAAAAGTTCAACTAAAGATGCAGCTGCCACTGCGGGGGCTCGCAGTCATCGGAAAGAGCTGGGCATTCCAAAAAGCCAAGATGTTGATGATTTAGTGGGTAGGAACAAAATTTGTGACATTGAAGGTGGAATTGTGAAAACTTGCGACGAAAAAGAGCGCACAATTAAAAAAACAATCACTTTTGATGGTGAAAAACCAAAACAATCTAAAGTTCTTAACAGAAAAACGCCTGTTGAAAAGAAAATGCCAAAACAAGGAGAGGGGAAATGACTTTTGCGCTAGAAATGAAAGATGAATTAGGAAAATTTTCACTTTTGAACCATTCTTTCTATCAAGCTTGGAGTGAAGGGAAAATTGATGTTGAAACATTGAAAATTTATGCTGGTCAATATTTTCACCATGTGAACGCCTTTCCGCGCTATATCAGCGCCATTCACAGTTCCTGCCATGACATTAAAGCAAGGCAAGTTTTGCTTGAAAATCTCATTGACGAAGAGCAAGGTGAGGAAAATCACCCAGAACTTTGGCTCCGCTTTGCTGAGTCACTTGGCGCTTCCAGAGAAGAAGTGCAAAATGCAAAATTGAATGAAGAAACTGCAGCATTAGTCAATAATTTCTTCGAATTAAGCCATTCTTCTTATGCAAAAGGAATTGGCGCATTATATGCCTATGAAAATCAAGTGCCGGAAGTTGCAAAGTCGAAAATTGAAGGGCTTCAAAAATTTTACTCTATTAATGATGAAAGAGGTCTTAAATTTTTCCGGGAACATATCACAGCTGATGAGTGGCACTCACAAGAATGCTCTGACCTCATTGATGCATTGCCTGAAAATGAGCGCCAGGAAGCCAAAGAAGCAGCAATCACTGCTGCAAAATCACTTTGGAAGTTTCTTGATGGCATGGAAAAAGTTAGGTTGAGTTCTTTATTGGTCGCGTAGAGTTTACTCTTATGATTGCTAAAAATAATAAGTCAGCGCAGACAAATTTTTCTTAGTTAGAATTCTACATATTCGTCATTGCGAGCTGAAAGCGCGGCAATCCAGTGTTATGTTGGGTTGTGAGGGAAAAATAACACTGGATTGCCGCGCTTTCAGCTCGCAATGACGAATGTAAATTTGTTGATTGGCGTGTGGGGATATTCCATATAAATGCGTAGAATCAACATCCCTGTACCAGGCTTTTTAAGCCTTCCACATAGCTTGGAAAAATCAAATCTTCACCGAATGTTTTTTTCATTTTAGCATTGGAAACTTTTTTATTATCTGTGAATTTACCAGATTTTTGCTGATGAGTTTCACTGAATTCCAGCCCAAGCAAATTAGCGGCAAATTTAAGCAAATCAATATATTCGCAAGGAAGATTGTCAGACAGATTATAAATTCCACTTTCGACATCCTGCAAAATTGCTTTTTCCAGAACATTGACAATGTCATATATGTGAATTCTGGAGAAAAATTGTCCTGTTGTGGGCAGGGCAGGGAGTTGACCATTTCGCATTCTTTCAATGACATTTCTTTCCGGTCCATAAATTCCTGTGAGTCTAAAAATTAAATTCCCCACCCCAACGTCATGACAAAATTCTGAGAATTCTTTCTCAATCATGAGGCGTTCCAGGCCATTGCCAGAAATTGCCTTGGTTTGAGAATTTTCATCAACCCAATTTCCCGCATGATCTCCGTAAACAGAACTGCTTGAGAGATAAATCATTTTGCGGAGATTTTTGCAATATTTTTTCATTTGCAATAATTTAGTTAAAGCTGGGTCAGCAGAATTTTCTGGCGGAGTGGAAATTAAAATGGTAGAAATTTCTGGTAATAAATTTTTAATGGCCTCATCATCGGCAAAATTAATCAAATTCCTCATTTGGGTAAAATTTTGGCGAGAAGTTGCAAAAAATTCTTGATTCTGCATCATTTTCATCAAAAATTTGGCGCAATAGCCATAACCAAAAATTAGAGTTTTATTCATGCTAATTTTTCAGCTTATAGCCAGTTTTTATGATGAAATAGGCATAGGAAAATGCCAGAATATTTGCAAAAATCAGCACAAACATGCCAATTGTAACAGATGCATCGCTAAAGCCAGTGATGCCAAATCTGAAGCCGTCAATCATATAGAAAAAAGGATTGAAATGGCTTAAAATTCTTAAGAATGAGGGTAGGTTATCAATTGAATAGAAAGTGCCAGAAAGAAAGGAAAAAGGTGTGATGACATAGCTTGTGATGGCGGCCATTTTGTCAAAATTATCAGCGAAAATTCCTGTGATGATGCCTAAAAGACTCAAAAGCATGGCGGAAGACAGGATGAAAAAAACTGTGTGAAATGCGCTGAAAATGCCAATGTCAGTGCTGAAAACAAGCACCAGAGCCACAAGTGACCCAACCAAAAGACCCCGAAACATGCTTGAAATCATTAACCCTAAAACCAGCTCCATTGGGCCAAAAGGTGGGATCAGATAGTCTATGATGCTTCCAAGCACGCGGCTTTGAGTCAAGCTTGAAGAGCTGTTTGCGAAAGAATTTTGAACAACGCTCATGATGATGAGACCAGCACCCATGAAAATATTAAAATCAACGCCGTGAATTTTTTGCTTAAATTGGCCAATTGAAAGCACAAAAACCGTCAGAAACAGCAAAGAAGTGATGGTTGGGGCAATGACTGTTTGGTGAAAAACCTTGAAAAATCTCAAGATTTCCTTTTTAAGAACTGCCGTTAGAATTCTAAAATTTAAAAATTCTTCTCTATTTTCCATTTTCTACCTGTGAAATATGTGTCAATTAATAGAAATTTATCAATTCTATTAAAATATGTCAACAAAAAAACTTGCAAATTCAATCTGTTTCCGTTAGCCTGAAATAAGGTAATTTAGCTCAGAGGTTTGAAATGTCTAAAATTGCGCAATTAATATCCACTTTTTTTTATGTGGGAAAAATCCCCAAAGCTCCGGGCACTTTTGGCTCAATCATGGCCTATCCAATTTTTGTGTTAATTTTGTTGCTTTTGCCAAGAAATCAAGATTTTCTCTGGCTCTCTCTTGCATTTTTGCTGATTTTTTTTGTGGGAATTTGGGCGAGTGGCACTCATTGCAAAAAAACCAACACTAATGATCCAGGCGAAATTGTGATTGACGAAGTTGCGGGGCAATTTCTTACATTATTGTTAATTTTTCCAGCTTTTTCCTTTTTCAAAGAGTCAAGTGCTGTGCTTTTATTATTCCTGCCTTTCGTCACTTTCCGCTTGTTTGATGTGCTCAAGCCTTGGCCAATTAACATCATTGACTCTTCCGTTAAAGGCGGTCTAGGGGTCATGCTTGATGATGTTGCGGCGGCAATGATGGCTGCCATGGCGTCCTATGGAATTTTATTTTTGATGAAATGATGGAAAAATTTGCAGAATTAGTTGAATTTTTAAGCCGAAATTCTCTGAAAATATCAGCAATTGAATCATGCACAGGTGGGATGTTTGCCTCAAATTTAACCGCCATTCCTGGTTCCAGCAAAGTTTTTGAAATTGGCTTTGTGACCTATTCTGACCAGGCAAAAGAAAAATTCACTAAAGTTCCGCATTTCATAATCGAAAAATTTGGTTCAGTCAGCAGTGAAGCGGCAGAGTCGATGGCTGAAAATTGTTTGCATGAATCTGGTGCGGACATTGCAATTGCAATCACAGGTTTTGCAGGCCCTGAAGGCGGCACAAAAGATTTGCCAATAGGTTCGGTTTTTTTAGGACTCGCTTTTAGGCAAGAAATTTATGTGAAAAAACTAACAATCAGCGGTAATCGGCATGAAGTCAGGAATTCTTCATGTTCACATGCGGTTGAATTTATTTTAGAGCAAATTAAAAAGGAGTGGTGAAAATGCAAGAAGAAGCTTTAGAAATGTTATTATTGCATCTATGTGCAGGAAGATCTTGCAAAGAAAATGCAATCGCGGCCACATTCATAGCAGCGGTTGCACTCTCTTATGCACTGGTTTCAGAAACAACATGGGCACAAAAAGTCTTGAAAAAGACAAATGATCAAGCTAGAGAATTTTAGGCAACTTGCTTGTTTCTTTTAAATTGTGGCTTCTTTTTAGGACGGTGATTAGAGACAAATTTCTCATTTTTAGCGCCGCTTTTTCCATTATTGGAAAATTTATTTGTCTTTTTTTGAGCATTTTCGCCAGTTTTTCTTGGACCAGCAGCTTTTCTCTCATTTTGCTTGCCATTGAAAGGATGTTTCGCAGTTGTTCTCTTTGGTGAAGAAAAAGATGCTTCTTCTTTGGCGCCAGGGTTCAATAATTTGAAAATCGCTTTCCATTTTGCTGAATCTTGCGGGCTTAGGAAGTTAACAGCTTCACCTTTAGCATTTCCTCTTGCGGTTCTGCCAATTCTGTGAATATAGTCTTCAGGATTTTGCGGCAAGTCAAAGTTAATGACATGATCAATGTGAGGAATGTCAAGGCCCCTGGCTGCAACATCTGTTGCCACCAAAATGCGATATTTTTGTTTGCGGAAATTTGTAATGACTTTACTGCGTCTATTTTGGCGCAAATCTCCATGCAAAGCATCGGCTTCATGCCCTTCTTTTTGTAACTGAAAAGCAAGATCGTCGGCTGCGTGTTTTGTTTTCACGAAAATGATGATCGACCCGCTTCTTTCTTGCAATTCTTTAGTTAGTTGGCCGTGCTTTTGTGCGTTAGTTAATTTAATTTGTGATTGTTTAACTTTTTCAGCGGGGCAATTTGCTGCACCGGCAGAGAGTCTTAAAGGCTCTGTGAGATAGCTCTCAGCGAGTTTTTCGATGTTTCTTGGTAAAGTTGCTGAGAACATCAAAGTTTGACGTTTGTCTGATGTTAAAAATGGTGCAATTGCTTCAAGTTGAACGCCAAAGCCCATGTCAAGCATTCTGTCTGCTTCATCAAGCACAAGAATTTCAGTTTTATTTAATTTCAAAAGACCCCTTTGTAAATGATCATGCACTCTGCCTGGAGTTCCCACAATCAGGCGTGGTGATTTTTTCAATTGCTGCATTTGCAGCCTAATGTCAGCGCCGCCAATGAGAAGTGCTGTTTTTATGTTAATTTCGCTTTTTTTTGCTTTCTCTTTTTCAGCAGCAGGTTTTTTCTTAGATCTTCTGAAATCACCGAAATTTGTTTTTTCAATTCCTGCAATTTGTTGCAAACTTTCCATGACCTGCATGGCAAGTTCTCTTGTTGGCAGAAGAATTAAAGCTGTGCTGAATGGGTTGTTAATGAGTTTTGTCAACAAAGGCAGACCATAGGCCAATGTTTTTCCTGTGCCGGTTTGAGCGGAGGCAAGCAAATCTTTGCCCGCTAATGCATGGGGAATTGCCATTGCTTGAATTGGTGTTGGAGTTAAAAATTCCATTTTTTTAAGACGAGTGGATAGGAATTGAGGTAAATTAGCCTCATCAAAATTTTGCATATGTTTTTGCCATTATTTTTTTGAACTACAAAGCCGAGCTCTTAATTTTTAAAGAGCGGGCATGAATTACAATCAAGTCCCATTTTTAAACAGAGGAAAATTCATCTGATTAAAGATGAGACTCGAAATTAATTCGCTCATTTTTAAAAATTATAAATGAGCGAATTATGATGTTATGAGCTTAAATCTTAAATTAAGGCTAAATTTGTAGCTGATTGCTTGCCTTTATTGCTTGTGATTTCGAAGCTAACTTTTTGGCCATCATTAAGGCCTTTAAGACCAGCTTGCTCAACAGCGCTGATGTGAATGAAAACGTCGCCATCTCCATTGTCTGGAACGATGAAACCAAAACCTTTTGTGGCATTAAACCATTTTACTGTGCCTGTTGACATGAAATAACCTCTATGTTTAAAGCGTTTGATAAAAATAAAATTCTTCAAGAAAATTTGAAAAATCTGTTACTGTAAAGAGCTCGAATGATTTAATTAGTTTGTAGGGAGGTAGTTCTCGAGACTCAATCATTTGGTCAGAAACCAAAAATCTTTAAGGAGACTTTACTTTTGATATACAAAGCTTTAAAAATTCGCGTTGCACATTTGTTGTGCAAAATAAACTCTGACCATCATTATAATTCAAATGAAATTGCTTTGCAAGTGAAATTTTTTTTTATTTCGGGGTTTGTGAGTTTTCTTCTGGTAAGTAGTTGATTTTAAAAGAAAATTCAATTCGGTCTTGAGCTGTGTCATCAAATGCAATTTCCACTAAATCTTTTTCCACACCAAGATTCCAGACTAAAAATGCCACTAAATTGCTGAGCCTGTTGGAGTTTGTTTCTAAAATATCACGATTTTTCAGTAAATTATCACCATTTAACGCAATTTTTATTTTGATTTTATCTTTACTTTTATTTTCAGAATTAGAAAGTGTGGCAATTTTTTCTAGAAATTCTTTTTGCGTTGCTTTGAATCTTTTCTCATTTGGCCTAAAAAAATCATCAATTGAGCTTGAAGCTTTAACCAATTCTTCAGCGTGAGCGGGCAATTTTTCTTCTGTGAAATTATTTGGCAAAGATTCCCGAATGCGTTTAATATAGTTTAATTCTTCCATCTCGAGAATTTCATTTGAAAATTCAGGTCCCAAATCTTCATCATCATTTTCGCCTCGGAATTGCTTACTGACGCTGCTGATGGCTTGTTCTTGCCTGGTTTTCTGCAATTTTGTCACTGAAACAAGTAACACAAAAAAGATCATTAAGAATAAATATAAAGAAATGGAAAGAAAGTCATTATTTGAGCTTTTAACATGTTCAAAATCCATTTTTTCTATTTTCATATGTTTTTCCGAAGGAAATTTTCTTTTAAATTAAACCATATCATTCAATTTTAAGTTTGTCAATTATTGCTTACTTCTCTTTAAAGATGATTATTGGGGGGGGATAGATTTTTTGTGTTGACGGAAGATATATATATATATATATATATATATATATATATATATATAATGCAATGTATGGGGGGTTTTATTAATAATAAATAATCAGGAGTTTACAATTATGGTTGCTATGACAATCGAGAACAAAAAAATGACAGAGGCTGATTTTGACCGAGCAGTGCAAATATTGCCGAATGGTAATCGAGCTCTTAAGATCGAGAATGTATTAAATAAAGATCAATTAAATACACTTTTGCGTTTTTTAAGTAAAAATCAAGATGTTAAAGAGTTGGATATAAAAATTGAGAATAACAAAGATACTTCGGAATTATTGCATTCCTATTTTCAATCACCATATGCAAAATCTCTAGAGAGCTTGGAACTGAAATTTTCTGATTTCTTTTCTACACCATCCTTAGTGCTTTTGGCTTTTATAAGTGCAATAGTGAGTCTCGAGCCAGAATCAAGAAGGTCTTTTGAGTCTATATGTTTGTGTTTTATGGCCATGTTTATAATTGGTGAAGGCTCAAAATATTTGCTAAATCAAGAACGGAAATCCAATCTTGAGGGATATATTCAAGAAAATATGAATTTAACTTATAATGGTGTTGATACTGTGCATAAGCGTGTTGATACTGCGCGTAAGCAACAGGTTGGAGCGGAGAAAGAAGCAAGAGCATATGTTAATTATGATGATGAGAGTCCTCTTAATCGCTCACAGTTGGATGCTTTATTATATAGACAAGCTTTTGCTGCTGGCGTGGGTGCTTCTCGATGAATGTCGGAAGGGTCTTTTGTTTCTGTCACCCGCGAGCCGAAAGTGTGGTAATCTAGAGGTTATTTGGAACAGATTTCTCCAGTTAGTTTTTATTCTCTTGGAGTTATTTTTTCCGTGCTGGTGAAGGAAGGGGGGTGGTTATCTGCTAAATCAGGGCTATGTTGGCGAGGGTTTGGGTTAGTTGGCCGAGCAAAAGGCGGCCTTTGGGGGTTGCGGAAATTTGGGATTTGGTTGTGGTTAGAAGATTTTCGGTGATTAGGAATTTTAGTTTTTCGTCTGGCCAGATTTCGGAAAAATTTTTGTTGAAGAATTTTTGGCAGATTTCGTTGGAAATGCCGGATTCTATGCGCAAATTCATGATTAAAATTTCCTGCAAAATTTGCTCTTTTGTTAGAATTTCGTCAGATTGCATGCCGTTTGAATTTGTGAGGGCGGCTTCTAGCCATTTGGCAGGAGAATGAATGGTCATGGTGGCGCGGCCGTCAATGCGACCGTGAGCGCCTGGGCCAATTCCAAGATAGTTGCCATATTGCCAATATTGCAAATTATGCTTGCATTCGGCGCCTGGTTTGGCGTAGTTTGAGATTTCATAAGGGTGAAAATTATGATTTTTTAGGAAATTAGTGGTTTTTTCGTAAATTTCAAAACTTTCTTCGTCGCTTGGCATTTGAAAATGATTCTTTTTGTATAGACTGAAAAATTCTGTGCCTTTTTCAATTGTTAGTTGATATAAAGAAATATGATCTTTTGCTAGCTCCATTGCTGTGTTCAGGTCTTTTTGAAAAGAGGAGAAATTTTGGCCGGGGAGGGAATATATTAAGTCAAAAGAAAAACGGTCGAAAATTGATGATGCGGTTTTGATGGCGCGAATTCCCTCTTCGGCATTATGTTTGCGGCCTAGGAATTTGAGATTTTCATCATTAAATGATTGAATGCCAATGGAAATGCGGTTAATGCCGGCTTTACGGAAATTTTCGAAATTTTCCACCTCCGCAGCGCCAGGGTTGGCTTCAAAGGTGATTTCTGTGTTCTGAAAATTTTTTCCTGCTGAAAATGGTTTGAGATGGTTCAAAATGCCAGAGGCAATTTCAGGTGGCATTAAAGAAGGCGTGCCGCCGCCGAAAAAAATTGAGGAAATTTCGCTTTTTTCTAAAATGTTGCTGAAAAAATCAATTTCATTTAAAAAGGCCTTGAGCCATTTTTGAGGTTCAATTTTTTGCTGAACATGGCTGTTAAAGTCGCAATAGGGGCATTTTGAAATGCAAAATGGCCAGTGGATGTAGATGGAAATTTTTTTCATTTTTTTAAAAAAGCTGCGAGTTTTTGCATGGCAATGGCGCGGTGGCTGATTTCTGATTTGATTGAGAAACCCAGTTGAGCCATGGTTAGTTTTTGGGGGTTTTGAGGGGAATCTGGGGCAAAAATTTGGTCATAGCCCTGGAAAAAAGCGCCCATTGGGGGGAAATGTGTGTTGCCAGAGATTTCGCCTTGGAAAATGTGAGAATCACCAGTGTCTGGAAAATGAAGGCAGAGTGCGCATGTGAATTTTGCTTTGCTCTGCAAGGAGTTGCTTTTGGAAAGAAGTTTTTCGATTTTTTTGAAGGCATTTGGGAAATCTTTCACGCCATTTCTTCTTGTGGCAAAGCGGGCAGAATAAACTCCGGGAGCGCCATCTAAGGCTTCAATACAAAAACCGGAATCATCAGCCAGGGAAGGGAGGTTGGTTAGATTGCTGTAATAGGTGGCTTTTAATAAAGCATTTTCGGCAAAAGTTTTTCCTGTTTCTGCCGGTTCAGGGATGTTTAAAGATTTGGCGGAAATGAATTCTGGAACAACGCCTTTTAAAAGTTCTGTGAAGTCTTGAATTTTGCTGTCATTAGCGCTGGCAATTAAAATTTTGTTGATTTTCATGAATTCATGGCCTCTTTTTGGAGTTTTGCAATGTCAGAAATGGAATTTCGGGCGAAAGAAAGCATTTTGGTGAAATCTTCCTCGGAGAAAAGGGAGTTTTCAGCGGAAGCCTGGATTTCAACGATTTTGCCAGTTTCGGTCATCACAAAATTGGCATCAACCATGGCTCTGCTGTCTTCTTCATAGTTTAAGTCAAGCATGACTTCTCCTTTGACAATGCCACATGAAATGCCAATGATTTGGTGTTTTATGGGGTTGGATTTTAAAATTTCTTGGCGCATTAATTTTTGGCAGGCAGCGTGAAGAGCAACAAAGCCGCCAGTGATTGCAGCAGTTCTGGTGCCGCCGTCAGCTTGAATGACTTCGCAATTAATAATGATTTGCCGCTCGCCGAGAATTTTGGAGTCAATGCCGGCGCGCAAAGAGCGGGAAATTAAGCGTTGAATTTCTAAAGAACGTCCATTTGTTTTATTTCCGCCATATGCAAGCATGGAATATTCCGCGGTGACCCAGCCTTTGCCTTGATGTTTCATGAAAACTGGAACGGATTCTTCGATGCTTGCAGTGCAAAGCACGTGCGTGTTGCCAAATTTGATTAAACAAGAACCTTCGGGGTAGCGCTTTATGTCAACCTCGAAGCTGATGGGGCGCGCTTGGTTGAGAGCTCTGTTTTCTCTGAGCATTGATCGGTTCCTTTCATGTTTATTTTTGTTGTCATTGTTGCATGTTTTTCTGAAAATGTCAAATGTGTTTTTTGGAATAGCTGTAAAATTTTGTGGAGATCCGGTGTTGTTTTTTCTATGTAATGTAACATCACTCTGGGTTGCCGCGCCTTTGGCTCGCGGGTGACGGAGATTGTTAAATTCAATTATTTAGCAATGCCTGATTATGGTGTTTTTCTCGCTTGATTTTTGGATTATGTGAAGTTAGTATTTGGGCGTGATTTAATTTTTTGGGTGTGTTTAAATGTGTAAGGAATTATTAATAGCTGCAATTAGAGAAAATAACATAGAATCTGTAAGATCTTTGCTTGCAAGTGGGGTTGATGCTGATGTTCAGGGGGCTGCATTAACATATGCTACTTGGAGGCGTCAGGAAGAAATGGTGGAATTGTTGATTGCAAATGGGGCGAGAGTTGATGTTTTAGATGAGGATGGATGGAATGCATTAATACATGCTGCTAATTGGGGTCATGAAAAAATTGTGGAGTTGTTGATTGCGAATGGAGCGGGGGTCAATGTTACAGTTAAAGGGGGAAAGACTGCATTAATGTGTGCTGCCTGGAATGGTCACACAGAAATTGTGAGACTATTACTTGCAAAGGGGGCAATGATTGATGTTGCAGACAATGAAAAATGGACTGCATTGATTTTTGCTGCTTCCTGGGGTCACAAAAAAATTGTGGAATTGTTGATTGCGAATGGAGCAAATGTTAATGCTGTGGATATCTACCGAGCTACTGCATTAATGAGGGCTTCTTTGGATGGTCACGAAGAAATTATAGAGTTGTTGATTGCGAATGGGGCGATGATTTCTTTCGATTATGCGCGAAACCCAAAAATCATCGAGATGATGGAGAGAGAATCTGTGTCGTTGTTGGTGGAGTCACGGGTGATTGAGTGCAGGAAGCATCTGCTAACTGGTTGTTATTCTGCTTTGGTTGAGAAATATCAGAATTTTGTTAGAGAAGAGATTAAGCATTTTGCTTCGCTTCGTTCGCAGATTTTTTTGCATGTGATTCAAAATAGCCCAGTTCTTAAGGAGATGCTTTGGTTTGATCATGAAGCAAAACCGGAAAGGAAACCGGAAGAAAAAGATTCAATTATTTTGCTAAAAGGAGCCTATAGAGAGGCGTCGAGATTTGCTAGATTTGGAGAAATGGGAGGAATTTGTAAGAGGTGGGTCATGAAATTTGAGAATGGCCATGAGGCGATGGAAAAACGGGCTGACCATCCGAGATCTTCATATTCGGATGATTTTGCTGAATCACTTGAAAATTCAGAAAAGTTGCAGGTAATTAAGGAGAGGATTGCTCGAATTTTGGAGGATGATGATCTTTCTTTGGATGATGCTTTATTTGCGCTTTATTTTATTAATTATGATTATGTAAATGTGGTTAAGAATTTAGAGTCGAATTTGGGGAAGGTTGCTGATTTTGTGCAAGATTTTGTTAAAGAGATGGAAGAGAAAGAAGCGCAAAGAGAGTTGGAGCTTTTAGAAGATTGGGAAAAAGCGGAGATTTTGGAGTTGATTGGAAAGAGAATCCGTGGATGGTATCCAGTGTTAAAGGATGGAGAGGCTGCTTTGATTGCGAAATATGAGGATTTTGCGAGGAGAGAGGTTGCTCTTGCTAGTGGTTTTAATTCGCGGCTTTTTTTGCATGTTATAAATTATGGTGGTTGGCCTGAGATGGCTTTGCGGGAAGAGAAATATGCTGAATATAATGCAATTTTTTGGGAAATCACCAATTCGCCGTCTAAAATTGGACAAGTTTGTGTGTCGCAGGTTTTAAAGTTTGGGTATAAGGATTGTCGGAAAGGAGCTTATATATCTCGCGATAGTGTTATTTTGTCCCAAGGTTCTAAAGATTGGGTTTTTGAGAAAATTTACCATATATTTTTTAAACAAGATATGTCTCTTCAAGATGTTTTATTTGCGCTGCATTTTATCAAATGTGACTATATTAATAGAGTGAAAAATTTATGTGCTGATGCGGAGCTTCCTGATGTGGTGAAGAAAATTATGTTGCAAGAGAAAATGGGGGAGTTGAATATTTTGAAGCAATTGGGTTTGGCTCCAGAGCATTCTTATGTTTCAAGATTGAATGCTTCGTCTTCTTCAATGTCTTATGCTGCTGGGGTTTGATTTTGCCGTAAAATTTTTGTGGTGATCTAATGTTGTTTTTTCTATGGAATGTAGAATAATGCTGGATTGCCGCGCCTTTGGCTTGCAATGACGGAGATTGTTAAATTTTTAATTACATGTTCAATTAATGACGGGAGTAGAGAGTTGTGCTTGTGAGCGCTTAAAGATTTTTTTATAAAATTAAGTGAATATTTTGCTGGAAAAGAAGAAAAAAATGGTTTATTGTGGGTGTGTGATTTAATTTAATTATGAGGGTAGTTAAATGAACGAACAAACTGAAAATGAACAAATTGACATTGAAAATGTTGATTCGCTTGATTCTTTGAAAAAGCAAATTGAAGAGCAGAAAAATGAAATTGAGTCGCTCAAAGATCAATATTTGAGAGCAGTTGCAGAGGTGCAAAATGTCAGAACTCGAAATGCTAAACAAATGGAAGAAATGGCGAAATATGCGGTTTCTAATTTTGCAAAAGAATTACTGAATGTGGTTGATAACCTCTATCGGACAATCGAAAATTTGCCAAAAAGTGATGATCAGATTTTTAAAAATTTGCTGGAAGGGTTGGTGATGACTCAAAAAGAGTTTCTCGCAGCTTTCGATAAATTTAATGTGACGAGAATTATGCCGAAAAAAGGAGATGATTTTGATTATAATCTCCATCAGGCAGTGGCGCAGGTGGAATCAGAGGAATTTGGGGCTGGAAAAATTGTGGATGTGGTTTCTGCAGGATATGTGATTCATGATAGACTGCTCCGCCCGGCTATGGTTACGATTTCGAAGTGATCGAGAGTTAATGCAAAACATGAAAAAACAGGCGTAACTCGTTGAATTAATTGGAGATTTTTGAATGGGAATTAAATGTGGGATTGTTGGGTTGCCTAATGTTGGGAAGTCGACTTTGTTTAATGCGGTGACGCAGACTGTGGCGGCGGATGTTGCGAATTATCCATTTTGCACAATTGACCCGAATGAGGCTTTGGTTTCTGTGCCTGATGAGCGGTTGTTTCGCTTGGCGGAAATTGCGGGCTCGGCTAAAATCATTCCAACTCAAATTGAATTTGTGGATATTGCTGGTTTGGTGAAAAATGCGAGCAAAGGTGAGGGGCTTGGAAATCAGTTTTTGTCCCACATTCGGGAAGCTCACGCGATTATTCACGTTTTGCGTTGCTTTGAGGATTCTGACATTGCGCATGTGGAGGGGAAAATTGATCCGGTGCGGGATTTGGAATTGATTAAAACTGAATTGATTTTATCAGACTTGGAGTCGGTGGAAAAAAGATTGCCAAATTTGGAAAAAAAAGCGAGAAATAAAGATCGAGAATTTGAAAGAGTGCTTGAAAATTTGAAGCTTGCTCAGGAATATTTAAACCGAGGGGAGATGGCTTCCTTGGCCATTCCACATGCAAAAGATGCCAAGGAATTCATGAGTTTGAATTTGATTACGGCTAAGCCAAGTTTTTATGTTTGTAATGTTGGTGAGGAAGATGTTTTGAATGGAAATGAGCATTCAAAGCGGATTTTTGAATTAGCAAAAAAAGAAAATGTGCAGGCTTTGTTGATTTCTACTAAAATTGAAGCGGAGATTGCTGGGCTTGAAAGTGAAGAGATGAAAAAAGAATTTCTGCAAGATTTGGGTTTGAAAGAAACGGGATTAAACCAAATCATTAAAACAGGTTATCATCTGCTTGATTTACAAACATTTTTTACGATTGGGCCGAAAGAGGCGAGGGCGTGGACGGTGAAAAAAGGGGCTAAAGCTCCAGCTGCTGCTGGAGAGATTCATAGCGACTTTGAGAGGGGTTTTATTAGGGCTGAAACAATTTCCTATGATGATTATGTGGCTTGCAAAGGTGAGCAAGGGGCTAAGGATGCGGGGAAATTGCGCGTTGAAGGAAAGGATTATGTGGTTGCAGATGGTGATGTGATGCATTTTAGGTTCAATGTTTGAAGGATTTTGATGAAAAAACTCATTTTATTATGTGTCATTGGATTTTATGTGCTGGTTTCTGTGAAAATGTGGAAAGCGCCAGTGGCGGAGAAAAAAGAAAGAGGGGCGCCAATTAGTGTTGGAAGTGGATCTTCAGGGGAAGATTCATTCTTGCAAAAGGCTGTTGGGACAGCGATTGATGAATTTGCTGAAAATGAAAAAGTGAATCGAGACTTTGCTAAATTGCTTCTGGATGGCAAAAAAGGTGAAATTAAAATTAATGAGGATTTCATTTTGCAAAATGAAGGAAATTTGCTGAATCCGGTGATTTGTGGGGAGAAAGTGAAAATTCAGGTGAATTCTGAGATTTTTGATTTTCATTTTCAAAATGAAGAAAATGTGATTGGGAAAATGGCCGCAGTTGCAAATGAAAATTCGGAGTTTAAGGCAAGAAATTTGCCAGCGGAGTTTAAGACGGATGGCGTTGCAAATGTGAAATTTCTGAAAGAAAAAAACGAACCGGAGATGGAGTTTCGTGTTTTGCGTGACTCCTGGTCTGCGTTTGGGAGAAAAATTTCTTGTGGTGATGTGGTGAAATTTGAGTTTGCTTATTATGAAAATGACGGAAAATTGGGGGTGAAGACTCAAAAGGAAATTAAGTTGGGGGAAGAAAATTCAGGCGTGCCGAAAGCGGTTAAAAAGGCGCTTGTCTCGGGGAGTTCTAAAAGTGAGTTGTTTGTTCTTGCTTCACCAAAAATGGCTGGGCGGAAAGGAGTGGGGCTGCAGGTGATTAGGGTGAAAATATTCTAAAAAAACAAGGACTTAATTAAGGTGAAGATTGAAATTTCTTGGTTTGGAGAAAGGAGTTTTTGTTGCAAAATTCTGGCTTTTCTGCGAAGATTTTGCTGTTCTGGAAATGGATTTAAATTTTCTTGCGCATGATTGATTAAATTTGTGGATTTTTCATTTAATTTGCTGTATATTGTTGAAAAATAGTGTTTTTTGCTGTTTTTCGAAAAGAAAATTATTGCCTCAACGGTTGAAATTTGAGTGATTTCTTTCAAATGCTCGTTTGTTCTTTCAACTCCATGTTCAATTTGAAATGAAATTATATTAATTGAGAAAAATGCTCTGCTAAGAATTTCAATAAATTCTTCTGGTTCTGCTGTTAAAATTTGCTCCTGAGCATTAATGAAATTAGTGAATTGTTCCTTTGGAAGATTGAAATTTCTGATGGTTTCTTGCAAAAATGAAGCTGGAAATTCTTTGATTCCAAATTTTGATGCAAAAATCTCATCAATTTTTTCTCGCCACCATTGCAGTTTAATCAAGCAAATTAGTTGATTGTCAGTGGAGAAAATGATTTTTGAGATTTCTAATTCGAAAAATGCGATTTGTAAAAGAGGAATGCGAAATTTGTCTTTTGCCATTAATGTTAGCAGATATTTTTCTTTATTAAGATTTTTAATTTTTTCTACTAAAAATTGTGTTTCTGCGTCCATGTTTTGTGTTTTGTTTTGAGTTTTGAAATAAATTTAAATTTAGTGTCTTTTTTACTTGCGTTATAACTTGTTTATGTATATGTTTTGCTTGTAATTTAATTTTTGGGGTTTGTTGTTAATCATTATGTTCTTAAGAATAATTAAAGCGCTGAATCCTTGGGAGACAATTTATTCAAGTCTAATCTCCATTTGGAGAGGGCTTGGTCACATTATGCCATATCTTTACAACAAAAACAAATCATTTTTGTTTAGTCGGAGAATGGACGTTTTTCTTGTTTTCGCTCTTGAGGCTGCTAATTTAGCAGGAATGGCTTTATTCTCGCAATATGGCTTTGGTGTGGATTTTGCTTTGCAGAGAAACATGGGTTATTTAATTGAAATGAATATTAATTTCTTGATGTTCTATGGTGCAAATGCTGTTATCGCCCTTTTGCAAAAAACTCTGCTTGTAAAAATTTCTAACTCTGTTGCGGGAGAAATGTTTGATGATTTGACTGCAAAATATGTTGATCAAAAAGCAAAGCCGTTTCTTTATGTGGATGATTATGGGCGGGATTCCGTGAGAAGGGAGCATGTTTTATTGCATAATTCGCATAATATTTCCACTCTCACTGTTGATTTGGCCTATCAGGCGATTAAGTCAAGTTTCGGCATGGCTTTTAGTGTTTGGATGCTTTCAAACATGCTGGAGCCGCTTCAAGTTAAGCCTTATAATAATATTTTTGCTAACATATATATGTTGCCATTTTTTCCAGTTTCGGTGATTGTGGCTTATGCTTTTATTGTCAATTTCTCCACAACGCTCACCTCTAGAAAAATGTCGTCTTTGCAGTCAAGAAAAAGAGAAAATTACTCTTCAGTTATGGAAGTTTTACAAGATATTGAAAAAAATCGAGACCCAATTGCTAGTTTAAATGCCGAAGAATTTGAGCTGAGAAGGCTTAAAGCGCGCTCAAAAAGCTATTTTGATAATGAAGGTTATTATGAGGTTGTGAGGAATTTTGCTGAGCCTGTTTGGTCGGTGATTTCAAAAGTTAATATGGTGCTTGCAAATTTGATTTTGATGCCTTATGTTGAGCAGCAAAAGGCGCATCATTCTGCTTTTGGAACAACTTTGTTTCATTTGAATAATGTTGTTAGAGGGGTATCATTTTGGTATGGATTGCAGACAGAGCAGACTTTTAATTTGAAAAAAAGAATAGATGAGCTTGAAGTTTTACAGAGCAGGTTAGATGGAATCATTGAAAATAAGAAAAAATGTGAAGCAATTGAGAAAGCTGGAGATGCTAGCGAACATCAGATTGTGATTCATGAAATGACCATGCCGCTTTCTAGATCTGGGGCGGTTTTGAAAAAGAAAAATTGTGATATTATAATCAATCTTGGACAAGTGACTAGAATTCAGGCGAAATCTGGATTTGGAAAAAGTGTGTTTTTAAAAACTCTTGTTGGTCTCATGGAAAATAGCAGAATTGATTGGGAGAGACCAAGTTCTTTTACAAAAGATAATGTTGCGTTTATTTCACAAAAACCTCTGGATATGAATTTTTCTGTTGAGGATCTTTTATTATATCCTGATCCGAATTTATTACCACGCGAACGTGAAAAAAGGCTGAAAAATGCTAAAATCTTGATGCAGAAATTTAAAATTGATGATGCATATGTCGAAGATATGAGTAGAAATGTGAGAGGAATGAGTGGTGGTGAAAAAAGAAGGATGTTGCTCATTAATGCCTTGATCAAAAAGCCAAAAATTTTATTGATGGATGAAGCTTTAAATGGAATTGAGTTTTCATTAAAAATGGAAATTCAGAAATATTTAAAAGAATTATGCATTGATGAAGGTTTGACGATTTTATTTGTGGAACATGGCACTGAGGCTGATATGTTGAATTATAGTTCTGGTCATAACTCACCCGATAGTCCTCCTTTATTTGATGAATTTGGTTTGAAAATGCTGAAAGATGCCGGTTTTGGAAAATATGAAGATAAAACTATTGACTTGGAAGTAATGTTTGATAAAATTCATAGTAATGGAGATGTGGAAGGAACTGGGCAGCTTGCTGTTGGTGATAAAGCTGTTGCAATTCCTGCGGTTTCTTCGTCTGGTTTTTTCAGTAAAGCTGCTAAGCTTAATGCTCAGCGTAAATCTGCGCATAGCGGGACTGTTGCATCTAAGCCAAGAACTGAGGAAAGGAGAGGGTCAGGCTGAATATTGGAATTTGAATGTAAATGAGGTGGAAAATGTTTTTAAAAATGTCTAAAAGGGAGTTCCTGAAACTTGCTTTTTTGTCTTCAACTTTTATTTTTATTGGGAGCAAATTTATGTCTGCAAATGCAAAACAAAATTTAATATATTCTAAAGAAGCAAATCAAGAAAAATTTCCTTTTGAATTGCCTCAATTGCCGTTTGGGAAAACTGAATTGGAGCCGCATATGTCAGCTGCCACTTTCGATTATCATCATGGAAAACACCATCAGGCTTATGTTACGAATTTGAATAAAATGATTGAAGGGACTCATTTCGCTTCTAAATCACTTGAGCAAATCATTTTGGAGTCATGGGGAAAAGAGCAGGGGATTTTTAATAATGCCGCTCAGATCTGGAATCACACATTTTTCTGGCATTCAATGAAACCAAATGGTGGTGGAAAACCGAGTGGCAAAGTGCTGGATTTGATTAATGAGTCTTTTGGTAGCTTTGAAAAATTTGTGGAAGAATTTAAAGCTGCTGCAACGAGTCAGTTTGGAAGTGGTTGGGCTTGGCTTGTCCTTGAAAATGGTAAACTTGCGGTGACAAAAACGTCAAACGCTGAATTGCCAATGCTTAAAGGCCAAATTGCGCTCCTAAATTGCGATGTTTGGGAACATGCTTACTATTTAGACCATCAAAATAGAAGACCGGACTATGTTACGACTTTCTTGGAAAAATTGGTTAATTGGGATTTTGCTGAGAAAAATCTAAAATTAGCTTAAGATTCTTGAAGCAAAAACTCCTAAAGTCCAGAGATTGAACAGGGGTGAGTGTTGATTCAAAAAACAGGCGATCTTGACTATATTTGGCAAGGTGGAAATTGTTAGGCTGCTTTGAAAGAGGCCTAACATTTCATCTGGAAAGCCGGTTGTTTTGTGTCAGGGCAATGAGAAAATTTGAAAATAAAAATTGACCATGAAGCAATGGGGAAGGAACATTTTGAGGTTAGCCCTAAATGTTGAATTGTTTCAAAAATCTGGGTGGCTGATGTTGAGGCTTTTTGCTTTGGATTTTGTGAATTATGATTAATTTTCAAAGGGTTAAAGATATGAGAAATTCGGCTTCTTCTAGAGTTTCTTTTTATGGTGTAGAAAAGTGGGAAATATGAATATTTTGATGCGAAAAATTGAATTAGCTTTTCTACTTGTTGCTGCTTTGGTGGTTTCTATTTTTCGTGATTTCGCAGATATCCTGCAAATGTTGTGGAATGGAGAAGATGAAGGGGAGTTTCTGAATGCTATTAGGAGCGATCGTGCGGATAGTGTAGAAATATTGATTAAGAATGGAGCGAATGTTAATGCCATAACTCGGAATGGAACTACTGCCTTAATGTATGCTAGTTCCTTTGTAGAGCGTACAAATATTGTAAAAATATTGATTAAGAATGGGGCGAATGTTAATGCTAAGGAGAGTCATGGATGGACCGCTTTGATGCATGCTGCCGCTAGGGGCTGTATAAATGTTGTGGAAATCTTGATTAAAAATGGCGCGAATGTCAATGCCAAAAGCCCAAATGGATGGACTGCTTTGATGTATGCTAGTAAAAATGGACATATGAGAATTGCAGAAATGTTGATTGAAAAAGGAGCTGATGTTGAGGCTCGAAATGAAGATGGACAAAATGCGTCGATGCTCGCAAAAGATCGTTTTGTGAAAAGGATTTTGCAGAGAGAGAAAATTCTGGCGGATTTGTGGTTTCGAAGAGATTTGGCGCAAGATGATTGGGTGGTTGTGTGGTTCGAGGAGGATTATGTGCGCAAAGAGGTCAAATGTCAGGCTTCGTTGAATCATCAGCTTTTGTTGCATGTGCTTGGACGTGCTGGTGATGAGCTTGGGGGGTGGTTGGCTTTGGATGGGCTTGAGAGTAATGCTGCTTTGAAGAATAGTTATAGACAAATTTCTAGTATGTTGCTGGAGGGAGTGCTTTGTGTGAGGGAAGTTAGGAAATTTGAAGATAGGGTAAAATATAAAGAGGTTGGGCGGGGATGTTTCGAGATTAGTCCTAATATTGAGATTTTTCGGGAATCTTTTGAGAAAATTGGTGGTGTGGAGGGAATTTTGCAGAAAGTTTTGAAGATTTTGGGTGAGGAGGAGATTTCTTTGGATGATGCGCAATTTGCTTTAGACTTTGTGAATTATGATTATTTTCAAAGGGTGAAAGATGTGAGAGATTTCTGTGTTAAAGAAAATGATGGGGAATATCCTGTTTTTTCTGCTCTTGTTAAGCAGGAGGAAAATGAGGAGAGGGAGGCTTTGACGAAAGTGAGGCTTAAGATTGGGGAGTTTATCGGTAAATAGTTTTTATTTGGGGTTTGTGTGATGAATGATGATGAAGAAGAATTGTTGATTGTTAGTGCGACTGGTAGGCTTGATGTTGTGAGGCGGTTGCTGAGAAAAGGGGTGGAGGTTGATGCTCAAGATTCTGCTGGCTGGACTGGTTTGATGTTTGCTTGTAAGAATGGCCGGGTTGAGGTTGTGAAAATGTTGCTCAAAAATGGGGCAAAGCTTGAGGTTTGGAATAAGAAAATTCAGACTGCTTTGATGATTGCTGCTTGGAAAGGTCAAATAGAAATTGTGCAAATTCTGCTTGAAGCCGGGGCTGATGTTCATGCTCGGGGCTGTGGAATAACGGCTTTGATGCTTGCTGTGGAGAATGAACGTGCAGATGTTGTTAAGATGTTGATTGAGCATGGGGCAGATGTTGTTAATACTGGATTTAGCACTGGATTAATGCATGCTATCTTTTGTGAACATGCGAGAATTGTAAAGATTTTGCTTGAGAAAAAGGTGAATGTTAATGATGAGGATTGGCGTAAAAACACTGCTTTGATGGATGCTGCTCGGAGTGGAAGTGTGGAAATTGTAGGAATGTTGCTTGAGGCAGGGGCGAAGCTTGATGCTAAAGACATATATGGGCGGACTGCGCTGATGATTGCTGCACGAAATGGGCATGTGGAAATTTTGAGGATGTTGATTAAGGCGGGGGCAAAGCTTGATGATGTCAGTGAAGATGGGCGGAATGTGCTGATGTTTGCCGTTCAGTATGGAAAGGCGGAAATTGTCATGATGTTGATTAAGGTGAAGATGGTGCTTGATGCTAAAAACAAAGACGGGATGAATGTGCTGATGATTGCTGCACGAAATGGGCATGTGGAAATTTTGAGGATGTTGATTAAGGCGGGGGCAAAGCTTGATGATGTCAGTAAAAATGGGCGGACTGCGCTGATGTTTGCTGCTCAATATGGGCATTTGGAAGTTGTTAGAATTCTGATTGAGAATGGAGCTAAGACTTATGATCAGAATTGGGGTTCAGAGGATGAATTAATTTTTGCTGCTGAGAATGGACATGTTGAAATTGTGAGAATGTTGCTTGAGAAAAGGGAGGATGCTAATCTTCGGAACGCATTAGTCGTTGCAAGTGAAAATGGTCACGAAGAAATTGTGAAGATTTTAATTAAAAAAAAGCCTGATATTTGTGCTGGAAGCTATCATGGAAATTGTGCTCTGAGGTTTGCTGCTGGGAATGGTCATGTGGGAGTTGTGAAAATTTTGATTGATAAAAAGATGGAACATGACCAAAGAAAATTCACTGCTTTAATTGCTGCTGCTGGGAATGGTCATGTGGGGGTTGTGAAAATTTTGCTCGAGAAAAAGATAAAGATTGATTCTAAGGATGATGATGGAAATACTGCTTTGATGCATGCTAGTCAGAATGGTAACATGGAGGTTGTTAGAATGTTGATTGAGAATGGAGCTGGCGTTTGTGCTCAAAGTCTCTATGGGAAAAATGCTCTGATGTTTGCCACTCAATTCAGGCATGTGGAAGTTGTGAAATGCTTGCTCGAAAATGGGGCTGATATATATGTTAAAAATGAATATGGAAATATTGCGTCAGATTTTGCAAAGAGCAAGGAGGTGAGGAAGATTTTGCAAGAAGCGATGATTTCTGTGTCTTTGGGGCTGAGACAAGAATTAACGGAGATGGTGAATTTGGAAGAGGATTTTGTGAATCAGGAGATTAAATTGCAGGCTTCGTTGAATCATCGGCTTTTGTTGCATGTGATTGGGCATGCTGATGGGCTTGGGAAGGCTTTGAAATTGCGGGGGAATCATGATGCGCTGAAAAGCACTTATGAGCAAATTTCTTCTATGTTGCTGGAAGGGTGGTTTTGTGTGAGGGAAATTAGGAAGTTTGAAAATAAGGTTGGATATATGGGTCCTGGGCGTTTTGAGGTTAGTCCTAATATTGAGATTTTTCGAGAATCTTTTGAGAAAATTGGTGGCGTGGAGGGAATTTTGCAGAAAGTTTTGAAGATTTTGGGTGAGAAGAAGAGAGTTTCTTTGGATGATGCGCAATTTGCTTTGGATTTTGTGAATTATGATTATTTTCAAAGGGTTAAAGATGTGAGAGATTTCTGTGTTAAAGAAAATGACGGGGGATGTCCTAGTTTTTCTGCTCTTTTGCAATGTGAGGAAAATGGAGAGAGGGAAGGTTTGAGTTTTGTGAAGAGATTGCCAAAAATGGGTTCTTCTCATGGGGTGACTCGCGCTTGAAGATTTTATCTTTTGCTGTTGTAATGAGTTGTTGAGATTATTATATTGTTTTTGCTTGGTTTGGGAATTTTTTATTTAGAGATATGAGAAATGAAAATTGAGGAATTATTTTCTGCGGCTCGTAGTAATGATGTAGAGAAGGTTAGATCTTTATTGGAAGCAGATGTTGATGCTTGCGATGAAGATGGCAGGACTGCTTTGATGGATGCTGCTAGTTGGAATGGTAACGAAGGTGTTATCAAAATTCTAATTGAAGCTGGGGCTGCTGTTAATGTTCCAGATCTTAACGGAAACACTGCTTTGATGATTGCTGCTAGTGAGAATGGTAACGAAGATGTTGTAAAAATTCTGATTGAAGCTGGGGCGGATGTTAATGCTAAGAATAAAGACGGCATGACTGCTTTGATGAGGGCTGTTCTTGATGGTGAAAGCAAAGAAGCTGCAAGAATATTGATTGAAAATGGGGCGGATGTTAATGCTGCAAATAACGCAGGATGTAGTGCGTTGTTATATGCTATTTTCGATCATAATGTGGATATGGTAAAGATGTTGCTGGAAAATGGGGCTGGTGATCATTCTGTAGATTTGGAACATCTAGCTAGTATTGCAAGTTCTGATAATGACATGTTGATTATTAACATCTTGCAGAAATGGCGGATTGTGGTGGCTTTGGGATTGGGAAAAGAGTTGACAGAAAAGGATTTGGCGGTGATGAAGTTGGAGGAGGAATTTGTTCGCCAGGAAATTAAGTTTCAGGCTTCTTTGAATAATCGGCTTTTGTTGCGCGTGCTTGCTCATGCTGGGAGGCTTGAGGACTGGTTGGTTTTGGATGCTAGGAATGAAGAAAATGTTGATGTTCCTGAGAGTTATGCTGCTTTGAAAAGTGCCTATAAAAGGATTTCTGATGAATTTGCGAAAGAACATTTTTGCGTTTTGGCGGTTAGGAGATTTGAGAACGGGGTGAGATATCGGGCGATGGATGCTAGATATTTTGAGATTAGCCCTAACACTGATTTACTTATTGCGTCCACTCAAAATGCTGCTGGTGTTGAGGATGTTTGCCTGAGAATTATGAAGATTTTGGATAAGAAGTGGCTTTCTTTGGAAGATGTTCAATTTGCTTTGGATTTTATTAATCATGATTATTTGGGCATGGTTCTTGATCATATTAGAGACGGCGTGGCTGCTTGTAAAAAAGAAGATTGTCCTGCTTTGTGCGCTTTTTTATTGCGGGAGGAAAAAGAGGAGAAGAGGCTTTTGGTGAAATTGGGGATTGGTGAGCAGAGAAGTGCCAGGGATAAGATTGAGTTGGAGAGGGCTGATTCAAGTGTGGGTAGAGGGCGTGGTTAGGGGTTGACGCTGGGTTTGCCTTTGGCTCGCTATGACAATTTTTAACTTTGAGACGATAGTCTACCCACTTTCGTCACTGCTGTAAAGGTGAAGCGGTTCGCTTGCAATGAAAAATAAATTAAGTTCAGCTTAAAATTGCGGCGATTAACATTTTTATTTTTTATTGATTTTTGGAGGTTGACATTCGTTTTTTTTTTTTTTTTTTTGTTATTCTTGATGAAGTTTCGTTTTCTATAAATATTTAATTTTTTAGAAGTAGCGAAAATATTTGGATGTCATTTAAATTTCAACAGGAGATATGTTAAGATGAAAATTAATCAATTAGTACTAGATATAGTGGGATATGTGAAATTCTGTGCAGAGTTCTTTCTTTGTGATGAGGAGTTTAGTATTGTGCAGTTTTTGGAACAAGCATCGGAAGAAGAGAAGATAGCATTGGCTGAGGCTGGTGCGGCGAATGGTAGGTATGATTTCGTGAAGTGTCTTATACAAGCATCGGAATCAGAGCTTGCTGGGGAAGTAGCAAGTTTCCCAGAAGATTATGAAATTGGACTATAAATTTACAGGGTCATTATTATTATCTCCAATTTATACCTTCAGTATTTGCTGTAAAATTTGTGATAATCCAGAGTTATTTTTCCTATGGAATGTAGCATAACTCTGGGTTGCCGCGCCTTTGACTCGCAATGACGGAGGTTGTTAAATTTTTAATTACATGTATGTTGCACTTCATTTTAGAATAGTCCCTATTTTGCTCTTGAAAAGGAGAAGAAAGATTTGGAAAAAGGGTTTTTGGCTAAACTGAAGCTTTCTGGGGTGAAAAGAGACCTTGATGAGGGTGATGAACCAGACGAAGCAGGGAATGCTTGGAAGAAAAGATTGAGCACTTTGAGAAAGGCTGAGGATGAGGAGTTAAGGGAAGCTTTTGGTCGATGATATGAGGTTTTGGAATTGGTGTCTATGTTTCCGCCCTTGTCTTCCATCAATGGCTCGCAGGTGACGAATGCGGGATAATTCAACTTAAAATTACTTAAAAAGGGCTGATTTTTACATTTTTTTTACTTGATTCTTGGTTTGTATGAAGTTAATGTTTAGCGTAAATTAATTTCTAGGGAAGGTGATAAAAATGTATAATGAGTTACTATTGAATGCAATTGCAAATGATGATGTGGAAGCTGTGAGATCTTTGCTTGAGAAAGTGTTTGATCTTGATGGTGTTCTGGATGAATTTGGGAATAGTGCATTAATGAGCGCTGCTTGGGGAAAATGCGAAAAAGTTGCGGAGCTATTAATTAAAAAGGGGGTGAATGTTAATGTTCAAAATAAATATGGAGAAACTGCTTTAATTATTGCTAGTAAACAAAATTGTGCAGAAATTGTGAAATTGTTGCTTAAAAATGATGCCGATGTTAATGCTAGAGAGGAGGATGGATGTAGTGCGTTAATGTTTGCTATTTGTAATGGTCACGCAGAAATTGCGAATTTGTTGTTGGAGGGAGGGGCGGATGTTGATGTCAATGTCAAAGCTTATGGTGGCGTAACTGCGTTAATGATTGCTAGTCAACATAATCACATAGAAATTGTGAGGCTGTTGTTGCGAAAAAATGCAAATGTTAATACTCCAAGTGAGAATGGATGTAGTGCTTTAATGTTTGCCAGTCAGCGTGGCTGCGCAGAAATTGTTCGGTTGTTGTTGGAAGGAGGGGCGGATGTTAATGCTCAAGATCGTATGGGATGCAGTGCTTTAATGTTTGCCAGTAAGTATGGCACAGCAGAAATTGTGAATTTGTTGTTGGAAGGAGGGGCAAAGGTTAATGCTCAAAATCATGAGGGATGGAATGCGTTGATGTTTGCTAGTCAGTATGGTTGCGCAAAAAATGTGAATTTGTTATTGAGAAAAAATGCGGATGTTAATGCTCAAAATGAACGTAAAGAGAATGCGTTAATGATTGCTAGTCATCGTGGCTGTACAGAAATTGTGAATTTGTTGTTGGAAGGAGGGGCGGATGTTGATGCTAGAAGTGACAATGGATGGAATGCGTTGATGCTTGCCATTAGGCGTAATAAGCATACAAAAATTGTGGAATTGTTATTGAGAAAAAATGCGGACGTTAATGCTAAAGACGGTAATGGCGTGACTGCGTTAATGCGTGCCACCTATAGTGATCACGTAGAAACTATAAAGCTGCTGTTGGAAAATGAGAATCTTATGGATGGATGGGGTGCGTTAGCGTTTGCTATCAGGACTTATGTGGAAATTGTTAGAATGTTGTTGGAAAAAGGGGCGGATGTTAATGCTCAAAAGAACGATGGAGAAACTGCTTTAATGATTGCTATCCAATATGGCCGTGCAGAAATTGCGAATTTGTTGTTGAAAAAAGGGGCGGATATTTATGCTAAGAATTGTAATGGGAAGACTATATTCGATTTTGCATGTAATGATCTAAGAATTAGGGAAATGTTAGAAAAAATGGTTGTTTTGGAATTGGTGGAATCTCGAGTTTTTGGGCGAGAAGTGCGATTGGAGGATCGGGATTTGATGGTGAAGCATGGGGAGCTTGTGAGGAAAGAGGTGCCTTATGTGGCTCGATTTCGTGTGCGGCTGTTTTTACATGTGATTGCAAATGTTCCGAAAGGAGTGATTGCTCATGGGAGTGATGCGCTCAAACTTGCCTATAGAGGAGCGTCGGAGGCGGCTGAGATTGGAGAAATGGGGGAGGCTTGTAAGATGAAAGTTAGAAGATTTGAAAGGAAAAATGCTCATGAGGCAATTCAAAGGCATGAAAATCATGGGGTGAATTCGCTTTATCAATATTTTATGGAATCTTTTGTAGATTTTGAGAAATTGAAGTGGCTGAAGTTGGATTTGGCTCGGATTTTGAAGAGTGAAAATCTTTCTGAGGAAGATGCTTTATTTGCGCTTAGTTTTGTTAATTATGATTATGTTGGGGCATATGAATTTGCAATTAAAAGCCCGGAAGCGGCTTCTGTTTTGAAGATTGAGGCTTTTATTGAGGAGATGAAAGGGACTGCCTCTGAGATTTTAGAAGAATTAAGCTCTATGACACATGCTGCGAGAGTTTCTTTGTCTCGAGAGCAGGAGTTTGGGCTTGGTTTTTAAATAGTTTGGAAATTTGCTATTGTAATGAGATGTTCAGTTTATTATATTATTGGGCGATTAAGATTTCTTAGAATCTTTGCTTGATTTTTTTAATATTTTGAACAGAGGTGTAAAATGCTATTATCTGCGGTTGAAGAAGGTGATTTGGGAAAAGTCAAGTCTTTGCTAGACAATGGAGGGGATGTTAATTCTCGGAATCATGATTGGAAGAGCGCTTTGATGTTTGCAATTGAGAAGGGTCATGTGGATGTTGCCAGAATGTTGATTGAGAGAAAGGCGAATGTTCATAGTGGCACTAAAGCTGGAGTCACTGCTTTGATGATTGCTGGCAAGAATGGGCGGGTTGAAATTATTAAAATGTTAGTTGGATCTTGGGCAAGGGTTAATGCCAAGACCAGAGATGGGTGGACCGCTTTAATGTTTGCTAGTCAAGCTGGGCACGCAGATGCTGTGAAAATTTTGATTGAGAAAAAGGCGGAGGTTAATGATGTTTCTAAGGATGGAAGCACTGCTTTGATGTTTGCTAGTGAAAAGGGGCATTTGGATGTTGTGAAGATTTTGCTTGAGAAAAAGGCTGATGTTAATGCTGTGGCTCTGAGTGGATGGACTGCTTTGATGGTTGCGAGTCAAGCTGGACATTTGGATGTTGTGATAATGTTGATTAATCATGGGGCAAATGTTAATGCTGTGGCTCAGGATGGAGGCACTGCTTTAATTGCCGCGGCTCACCATGGTCACGCAAAAATTGTTAGATTATTGATTAATCGAAAATCGGATGTTAATGCTGAAGCTAAAGATGGAGGCACTGCTTTGATGGCAGCCAGCTATCATGGTCACGTGAGAATTGTGAGAATGTTGATTGAAAATGGAGCTAATGTTAATGCTGTGGCTCAAGATGGAGGCACTGCTTTAATTGCCGCGGCTTATCAGGGTCACGCAGGAATTGTGAGAATGTTGGTTGAGAAAAAGGCTGATGTTAATGCTAGAACTCAGAATGGAACCAGTGTTTTAATGCATGCCAGCAAGCATGATCATGTGGAAAATGTGAAAATGTTGATTGGGTGCGGGGCAGAGGTTAATGCTAAAGATCAAAATGGAACTGCTGCTTTAACATATGCTAGTAAGCATGGTCATGTGGAGAATATGAAAATTTTGATTAAGCATGGGGCGAAGGTTGATGATGGAGATCAAGATGGATTCACCGCTTTGATGGCTGCCTGTAAGCATGGCAAAATTGATGTTGTGAAAATTTTGCTTGAGAAAAAGGCGGATGTTAATGCTCAAGGAAAGAATGGCAAAAATGCTTTAATATATGCGAATGAGAATGGTCACGCTGATGTTGTGGAACTCTTAACTCAGCATGGAGCGAAAATTAATGATGAAGCTAAAAATGAGAAAAATGCGCTGATTATTGCAAGAAATGAGGAGGTGAAGAGGCTCTGGAGAGGGAGAATTTCGGTGGCTTTGGGGTTGAAAAAAGAGCTGACAGAGAAAGATTTGGCGGTGGTTAAGCTGGAGGAAGAGTTTGTGCGCAAGGAAATTAAGTTTCTGGCTTCTTTGAATAATCGGCTTTTGTTGCATGTGCTTGAACGCGCTGGTGATGAGCTTGGGCACTGGTTGGCTTTGGATGGGCTTGAGAGTAATGCGGCTTTGAAAGGGGCTTATAAAAAAATTTCTAGTGAGTTTGTGAAAGAACATTTTTCTGTGCGAGAAGTTAGGAAATTTGAGAATAGGGTTAATTATCAGGCGATGGATGCAAAATATTTTGAGATTAGTGATCATGCTCGGCTGTTTGCTGAATCTTTTGCGAATGTTGCTGATGTTGAGAATGTTTGCCTGAGAATTATGAAGATTTTGGATGTTAATGAGGGGCTTTCTTTGGAGGATGTTCAATTTGTTTTTGATTTTATTAACCATGATTATTTGGGCATGGTTGTTGATCATGGCGTTAAAAAAGAAAATTGCCCCGCCTTGCTCGCTTTTTTGACGCAGGAGGAAAATGGGGAAAAAGAGCTTTTGGCTAAATGTGGGCTTGAGGTTGGGGAATCTGGGGTGAACAGATCGATGACTGAGGGAGATTTTGTGGGGAGAATGACACAGCAGAAAGCGGCGTTTTCTCAAGGGGTGAATAGGTGAGCTAGGTTCGTTTTCGTGCGAACCTCTAGATCTTACTTTGATTTGTAATTGAGTCAGTTAAAGATTAAGTGGTTGAGTTTATTATATTATTCATGAGCTTAGCAAATGGTTAAAATTTTTTAATATTTTTGCTTGACTTGCGACTTATGTTGTGTTAATATTTTAAGAAACAATTTTATTTAGAGGTATATAAAATGAAAAAAGAAGAATTATTTGATGCAATTATTAAGGGTGATTTGGCTAAGGTTGGAGTTTGGCTGGAAAATGGAGGCGATGTTAATGCTAAGAATAATAATGGAAATAATGCTTTGATGTTGGCTGCTTTGAATGGTAAAGCAGAAGTTGTGGCAATGTTGCTGGCGCAAGAGGGGATTGATGTTAATGCTAAGAATAATAATGGAAATAATGCTTTGATGTTGGCTGCTTTGAATGGTAAAGCAGAAGTTGTGGCAATGTTGCTGGCGCACAAGGGGATTGATGTTAATGCTAAGAATAATAATGGAAATAATGCTTTGATGTTGGCTGCTTTGAATGGTAAAGCAGAAGTTGTGGCAATGTTGCTGGCGCACAAGGGGATTGATGTTAATGCTAAGAATAATAATGGAAATAATGCTTTGATGTTGGC
>CAYLHV010000011.1:0-61557 GCA_964383745.1 uncultured Rickettsiales bacterium
CGTCTGTTGGCCAAGGAAGGTGAATTTTGCTCATAAAATTTTATTGACTAAAACTGAAAAGCTCTAAAGGAGCCTTTCTTTCTCAGCGCACCTTTTTCAAAACACCCCAAAATCGCCCCCCCTTCGTCACCAATGGAGAGAATAAATTGATTTGTCTTGAGTTTTCGCAAAATATTCTTCATAACATATTATATTATGAGCCCAAAAAGCCTATTTTTCAATTAATAGTTTAAGAATGACGCGGGAAAAACACTATAGTTAGAAATATGTTGCCATTCAGCGTCACTTGTAAGATTTTAATATAATTTGCTTATAATAGAAAATGGGGCCATCGCTGACCCCACTACGAGAGCAAGCAACCATCTCGCAATTGGCCTTTCGACCATCGTCATCATATTATGGCGCTTGTCCCTTTCCCTCATCACATTTGGATAGTTGATTATGAGGTACTTCGGCTAGTATATATGAATTTTATTCAAATTGATATTGAATTTTTTGTAAACATCCCCAAATTTGACAATTTTTCACTCTTTACTTCTGCAGGCTTGTAAATTAGTCTTTTATAATGACAAATTTTCCCTGTCTGCCTAAAAAAAAGCCTTGCACATAAAGCGCAAGGCCCAAATAATGGAGGATCAATATGACGAATTTCCAAGGAAATTCACCACGAGCCAGATTATACGCTGATTAATCACTCTAGTCAAACAAAAAATTACCAATTTTCTAAATTTTTGCAACACTCACTCTTGAAGGTTTAATTGAACCAATTCCAACTCCAACTGAATTAACTTCCCCCACATTATTGAGATTTATACCGAATCGCCCTTCCTCGAGCGCTCTATGACTATGGTTATCATAATGGTCAACTGAAGTAAATTCCCTCAATTGGCCATTCTCATCATGGTAAACTGTAGTCATTTCCACCACCCGGCGATTATTATTGGGATTTATACCGAATCGCCCTTTCTTGAACGCTCTATGGCTATGGTTATCATCAGGGTCAACTGAAGTAAATTTCACCACTTGGCCATTATCATCATCGTAAACTGAATTAACTTCCTCCACCCGGCGATTATTATTGGGATTTATACCGAATCGCCCTTCCTCGAGCGCTCTATGGCTATGGTTATCATCATGGTCAGCGGAATTTTCTTGACTTCCAATGCTTTCAAGATCACTTTGGTTTGCAGCAAGGTCAGCCACTCCAGCCCTTGGGTTTTTATAAAATTTAATGATTTCGTCAGATGAACGATTCAAAATGCCGCCACAAAAATTAGCAACGCAAGCAGTGACACAAATTGCTGCCGACACTGATAAAGATAATAAGATCAAATCTTGTTTTTGAATACTAAAAGCAAGCGCAAGGCTAAAAGTGAGCAAACAAGTTAGAGCTGTCGACACCACTGCAATGAGGGAAACCATGTTTTTTCCATGCGGAACAACTGACATTGAAGCAAGTTTTCTTTTTGCCCTAAGGTCGTCGGAATAGTCAAAAACTGATTTACCATGTTCATCAAAGACATTAACAGACGTGCCACTCACCACAAGTTTTTCTGCTTGAATCCATTCACTGTTCTTGACATGTTCGAAAAGTTTTTGTTCATCTTCTTTCATCATAATAAAGCCACTCCCTGTTAATATATTTTATGTTGATTAACACCTTTGAGGTGAATGTTGATTTTATATGTTTTATGACCATTTTTGATGCCGGAATTTTTTGCAATTAACAGATTTCTATTTTTAATTTTTTGCAACTTTTGGTCATTGTTATTATTATTACCATCAAAATATATTTTAGTTTCAAACTCCTGAAATTCAGGATGTTTAATTCTCAAATTAACATGTGGACTGTGCTGAGCAATTTTACCAGGCATGATGGTCAGAAAAGAAAATTCACCTAGATTATCGCTGAAATTCACACCATTACCCAGAAAATTTTTATCAATTTTATCTGATTTTGGGTCTAATTTCTGATCAATGAGAGTTTCATATTGAAAAACACCATTTGCATTTGCTTGCCATAATTCAACTTTTGCATCATAAATTGGAATGCATTTCTCGTCTGTCAAAATTGCCTCCAAAGCAATTATTTCACCTTTTGATTGCATAATGTGACCTGTATGCCTTGTTAAATCATTGCTATTATTAAATTTATTTGGCTCCTGCTTGCCATCATGAATGATTTGCGGAGTCGGGCTGCATTGAGATGTGTCAGCCAAGCTAACATTTGCTAAAAAAAACAAGATTGAGAAAAAGTAATATTTAATCATTTAAAACTCCAGTCGCATTATCAAGTTTAGCACGTGTATAATAGGCATTTTCAGATTTCGTATTAAGAAATTTAGTGCCTCGTAAATCTGAGCCAACGAAATTCGTGCCATGAGCATTGGCATTTTCAATTAAAGCATTGCTAAATATGGCATTTTCAAAATTAGTGTGAGAAATGTCCGCATGCTTAAGTTTGGCAGCAATGAGTGAGGCATTTTTAAAGCTGGCTTTGCCCATTAAACTATTTGTGAAATTTGCACCATTTAAAATTGCATTATCAAAATTCGCATTTGTGAGGTCAGCATCAGCGAAATTTGCATTTGTTAAGTTTGAATTTGCAAAATTGGCGCCTTTGAGTTTCGCACCTTTAAAATTAGCTTCCATGAGCATTGAATGTTCGAGCCTTGCGAGTTCTAGGTTGCAATTTGCGAAATTCCCCATTTCAAAATGGCTGCCAGTCAAATCTGCAGCACGCATTGAAGCACCGCCAAGATTTGATTTTGGGGCATAGACATCTGTCATTTTGGTCATGTCTAAATTTGCTTTTTGGAGGCTAGCTCTTTCAAAATTTGCTTGCTGCATGTAAATTCCACTTAAATCTTGATCATCAAATTTATGGCCAAATTCTTGTGTGAGATTAATGCTTTTTGCCAAAGATTTTTGCACCAGAACATAAATCTCAACTTCAGATTTATCAAGAGTTTCTTTTGAAAAAGATGTTTGACTCATTAAAAAAAATGATAAAATAGCTATTTTAAAAAAGAATTTCATGATTCAATATTAGCGGAAAAATTACTATTTCATTTTAGACTATCACATAAAGGACCATAATTGGCTAAAATCAATGTGAAAGCTGCCATAGTTAGTCATTTATTTACCTTAGAAGTTTCATTTAAGTCACAATTAAATGGGAATTAAGAGTTAAATTCTCGATGATCTCAATGAGGTCTTCCTTTTCAAATGCAACGCAACCCTCGGTTGGAGAGTTGTCCGGCCTTTTAATGTGGATGAAAATGGCGCTGCCAAGATAGGGCAAGCTGGGACTGGAATTGTGAGAAGTGACTAAAATGAGGTCATATACATCATCTGAGCGAAAAAGCTGTTCGCATGATGCAGAAAATGGCGCTTTAATGTGAGAGTTATAGTGAATATTAGTAGGAGAATCGCACCAGAGATCATTTTCTTGAATCTCAAATTTGGGCAGAATGCATTTGATTTGAGGAATTTTATCAGATCTAAAAAATAAATTTTTAATCTTAAATTTTCCACTTGGAGTTGCTCCATCGCCTTCTGCATGAAAATTCCTAATGCCCGATCTTCCAACAATGCAAGAATAAGCTTTACCATTGAAAATTGCATTTTGGATTTGTTGATTTGGGTTATTTTTTAGAATAATGTCAGTCATAAATAGCGATTTTTCAAATGGTTAATGTAAGGAGTGATGCTTAAATTTTCTCCAGTCACCTCTTTAATGAGCTCTTGGGCAGTGAGCTTAGAGGATTTTGAGTGAATGTGATTTTTAAGCCAAGAGACAATTTCCTCAATTTGCAATTCTGAATTTGGCAAATCTTTTCTCATTTTCTCTGCAAAAGCCGCAGCGGTAATTGCGCCTAGGGAATAATGCGGGAAATAGCCAAAAGAGCCGTCAGTCCAGTGAATGTCTTGCATGCAGCCTTCTTTGAAATTTTTGGGAGTGAGGCCGAAGAATTTTTGAGTTTTTTCATTCCAAGCAGAAGGCAGATCTTGAATTTCCAGCTCACCATTCATCAACTTCTGCTCAAGCTCAAAACGCATGATGATATGCAGCGGATAGGTCACTTCGTCTGCTTCAATACGAATTAGGGATTTTGAAACTTTTTGCATTGAGAGACAAAATTCTTCAGAAGTTAATTGAAATTTGGGGAAAATTTGCTTGATTTGCGGCAATAGCATTTTTAGAAATGGCTTAGATAATGCAATTTGCATCTCCATAAAAAGAGATTGGCTTTCATGAATCATCATGCCAAGAGCTTTGCCAATTGGTTGAGAGCGCCATTTTTCGTCTGTGCCAAATTCATAGAGCGCATGGCCTGTTTCGTGGATGGTGCCAAAAAGGGAGCTGACGAATTCCGATTCTCTAAATTTTGTGGCAATGCGAATATCATTTCCAGAACCACTGCAAAATGGGTGGATGGTTTCATCTAAGCGGCCTTTGGAGAAATCAAAATTCAACATTTTCATGATTTTGAGAGAAAGTTCTCTTTGTCCATCACTTGAGAAACTGCCCGATAAGTCTTTGAAATTCAAGCTTTTTTGTTTTTCAATCACTTCATTGACAAAGCCAGGAAGGAAATTTCCCAAATCTTTAAAAATTGGTTCAATGAAAGCGCAATTCACATTTTCCTCAAATTCATCCAGCAAGCAATCATAGGCAGATTTTCCTGAATTTTCAGCTTTAATTTGCGCAATTTCTCTTTTAATCTTCAAAACCTCTGATTGAAGTGGAGCATAGGATGCAAAATCATTCTCATCTCTTGCAATTGCCCATTTTGTCTGACATTTGACAGAAGCGCTGATTAACTTTTGTTGCAAATCTTCAGGGATCAGGGTGACATTTTCATGGATTTTTTTCATTAAATGCAGGTTTCTTTTTTGAAAATCACTTAAGTTGTGGTCCTTGCCTGCATCTTCAAACAATTGCGCAGTTTCATCTTTGCTTAAAATGCCGTTTGAGATGCTTTTGAGAGTTTTTAACTGCTCTTCCCTCATTTCCGCTGCATTTGATGGCATGTAAACCTGCAAATCCCAGAATAAAAGGCTTTCAATTTCTGATAGATTATTAATTTTCGCAAAAATTTGTTCAAGCTTTTGATATGACGACAATTTTTCCTCTCTTTGAATATATGACTGAAAGTTAAATCATGACATTAGTTCTGCTGTCAGTCAATGGATTTAATGAGCATTTTGTGTAAATAGATGAATTTTAATTTTATTTTAAATATGCTCTTGACAGGGCTGTAATGATGATATATGTTATGAGTTTAATGAAACTTCTTGAACTGGAAGAGACTTTTTAATTCGTTTAATGGACTAGCAAAATGGCTAAAAAAGCAGTGATTTTGGTTAAACTTGTCAGCACAGCTGGCACGGGCACGTTCTATGTTAAAAAAAGAAACCCGAAAAAACAACCTAATAAACTTTCTTTTAAAAAATATGACTCAAAAATTAGAAAACATGTTGAGTTTAAAGAAGAAAAATTGAGATAATTTAAAATTTAATTTTGACAGGAGCCTC
Organism: uncultured Rickettsiales bacterium; assembly: GCA_964383745.1. Lineage (GTDB taxonomy): Bacteria > Pseudomonadota > Alphaproteobacteria > Rickettsiales > CAYLHV01 > CAYLHV01. Next base: position 5,542 of record CAYLHV010000011.1, read on the forward strand.
ATTTTAAATGGCAACAAGAATTCGCTTAGCCCGCTGTGGCAGAAAAAAACTCCCAATCTACAGAATTGTGGTCACTGATTCTCGTTCACCGAGAGATGGAAAATTCATCGAAATTGTAGGGACTTACAACCCTCTTCTTGCAAAAGATAATGAAGCAAGAGTCCAATTGAAAAATGACAGAATTTCTCATTGGCTTGGAACTGGTGCACAACCAAGTGACAGAGTGCAAAAATTCATTGATCATGCTGGAATTAAGAAAGCATAATTTCCTCTAGATGATCAAAATTTATATAAGGGGTGTGTGGATTTCAGATGTTTTAATCTGATTGGTTGTCATGCACCTCTTTTTGATTTTGAAAATTAGTATATTCAGGAAAAATTATGAAAAAAAATAAAGCATTAAAAATTGCCCTCCTCACCTCTCTCGGCTCAGGTTTCGAATATTACGACTTTGTGATTTACGCAACAATGGCAAAATATTTAAGCCCAATTTTCTTTCCAAGCGAAACAGAAATTCTGGGACAGCTAAAAATTTTTCTTATTTTCGCCACTGGCTATTTCGTCAGACCATTTGCAGGACTGTTTTTTGGCATCATCGCAGACACTTATGGCAGAAAAAAAACTTTCATTGCAACAATGCTGCTCATGTCCGCCTCCACTTTTGCAATTGGAATTTTGCCAGGATTCTCACAAATTGGCATTGCCTCCCCAATCTTGCTGGTCTTTTTCAGAATGATGCAAGGAATTTCCTTCGGAGCTGAATTACCAGGTGCAACTGTCATTGTCAAAGAATTCAGCCCTAACAAATTCATTGGCCGTTTTTGCAGCTTGGTCCTTTCCAGCACCAGCCTAGGGTTTTTGCTTGCGAGCCTTTTTCTGGTGGTCTTAACCAACATTTTCACCGATGAAGAAATCACAAATGGCGCTTGGCGAATTCCTTTCATTTTCGGCGGAATTCTAGCCATCATCTCCTATTTCATCAGGAAAAGCATTTCTGAAACACCTGACTTTTTAAGTCAATGGGATAATTTGGAAAAAGCTTCAGCAATGGCCACTTTCAAAGAAGTCTTCTTGAGACAAAAATCTAATCTTCTCATTGGCATTGGAATCACCCTTTTTCAGGCCAGCTTAGTCATCACCTATCTCTATTTAGTCTCCTATCACATTGGCAAATTCTTTGATTATGCGCAAAAAGAGATTTATTTTGCAGTCACAATCAGCATGATTTTTTCATTTTTCTCAATCTTGCTTTTCGGAGTCATTTCTGATAAATTCGAAAAAATCACCATTGCCTTCACAGCCATGACCGGATTTGTGGTCACAATTTTTCCAATGATGAAAATGCTGGAAAATGGCAGTCAAATTTCTTTAGTGATTTTCCTAATTAACATACAACTTTGGATTTCAGTGTTCTTCACAAGTCACATGCCCCTCCTCTCCAGCATTTTCCCCACAAAAATCCGCTATACAGGAATCGCCCTTTCCTATAATATCGCGTTTTTACTGGCCAGCTTCATTCCCTCCATCACCACCTATATGTTAAGCGCACAAACCCAACCTAGCTCAAAATATGGAGTGATCACATTTTTCATCATAGCCGCAGCAATCTCCGCAATCTCACTCTTTCTCATTCACAAACCAGATAGAAAGGTAAATTATTGAATTTACTGAATAAAACAAAATAATTAGAATTTTTTAATATTTCTCTTGATTTTTAGTTTGCCCAATGCTATTATACGCGTATAATTTAATTTATTTAGAGGTATTAAAAATGATCAATGAGTTATTATTGAACGCAATTAGAGCAAATAACATAGAATCTGTAGGCTTGATTCTTAATTCTGAGAATGATGTTAATGCTATAGATCAAAATAAAAAGACTGCTTTGATGATTGCTGCTGAGCTTGGCAGAAAGGAAGTGGTGGAAATATTACTAAAAAAAGGCGCAAATGTTAGTGCCGAGGATAAAGATGGAAAAACTGCCTACGATCTCGCAACTGATGAAACCGTGAAAAACATTCTACAAGCTGTGAAAAATCATTCTAAGCCCGCTGCAAATTCATCCTCTGCCTCTCAACCATCAGCCCCTCAAGAAAATTTGGGTGCATCATTATTACAAGCAGTTAGAAAAAATGATGTAAATGCTGTAAAATCTCTGCTCGAACGTAAAGTTGATGCTGATACTAGAGATGCTCTTGGATATACTGCGTTAATGTATGCCGAGCACACAGAAATTGTACAACTGTTAATTAAACATGGGGCTGATGTCAATGCTACATTTGATTATAACCAAATCAAACAGAGTGTTTTAATGATTGCTAGCGAGAGAGGCAGAGCGGATATTATAGAAATATTAGCTCATGCAGGAGCAAATATTGCTTTTAGAGATCTCGATAACTCTACTCCGTTAATGTATGCTCGCAACAAAGAATCTGTAGATTTACTAGTTTCACTTGGAGTTGATGTTAATGCTACAAAGCTGCATAGGAAAATCACTGCTTTGATGGTCGCTAGTCGCAATGGCAACGCGGATGCTGTGCAAGCATTGGTTGATCATGGAGCAAATATTGATGCTAAATCCAACATAGGAAAGACCGCATTAATGAGTGCAATTTCCGCTAATGGTACTAATGATCAAGAAGTTATCAAAACGTTGATTGCTGCGGGAGCAAATATTGATCTTCAGGATGCTCAAGGAAATACTGCTTTGATGATTGCTACTAAGTCTAATAAAATAAAATATATAAAAATATTGCTGGAAAACGGAGCGAATACCACTACTAAAAACAATCATGGAGAGACTGCATCCGATCTTACGCAAGTTAAAAATATAAAAAATCTTATCGATGCTTCGCGTAAATCATCTGCAAAAGCTAAGAAAAATAATTCGACAAATAACGATGATGCCATCCGACCAGTAGTTATAACAAAAAGAAGCAATGCCTGGCTTTCTGAGACAAAAAGAGCGAATGGCAATGTTTCTTCAACAACACCTCAAGATGAGCAAAGAACCAGGATAAAAAGGGCTAACAGATCTCAAGATGCTGTTTTTTCTGGAACGGAAGGAGCAAATAATGCTACAGAATATCAACAATTGGGTAAGTCACTGTTGGAGGCGGTTAGAAAAAATGACGCAGCAGATGTGGAGTCTTTGCTTGACCGTCAGGCAGATGTCAATTTTGCAAATGAGGAGGGAATGACTTCTTTAATGTTTGCTATCATTTTACATGATGATGACAAAATTGTACGAATATTAATCAAACACGGGGCAAATATTGCTATGCAAGATAACGCTGGATTAACTGCGTTAGAAATTGCCACTAAGAATGACAAAAAAGCTATAAAGGCGTTGCTTGAAAATGCTCGTGCAAATCAAAAACATTCTTGGGTGGGAAAATCATCTAACGCATCCCAAGAGCACAGAGAAATAGCAAGCATTCTGGCAAGATTGAGCGGAACATCTCCTTCTAAGGAAAATGAACCTGGGCGGGGTTTTTAACATTAAATTCTCTATTTTTGAAGAATTTTAATGACCCGCGAAATCATTAGTATTTCTCCTTGACTTTAAATTTATGCTAAATTAATATTTAGACACAATTTGATCAGGAGTATATTAGAATGTATAATGACTTATCTACTGCAGTTGAAGAATGATGTAGAATCTGTAAAATCTTTGCTCGAAAATGGCGTGGATGTTAATGCTCGAAACGATGATGGAGTGACTGCATTAATGCTTGCTGTTAGATATGGCTATGAAAAAATTGCCAAATTACTGCTGGAGAAAAATGCGGATGTTAATGCTCAAGATCAAGATGGAAACACCGCATTAGATTTGGCAAGTGATTTAGAAATCAGGAAAATGTTGGAAAAAGCGTAATTTGATTGGAATGAAGAATTTAAAAGGGATATGTTGGAATGAATATTAATGAATTATTATTAGTTGCAATTAAAGAAAATAATTCAGAAGCTGTAAAATTTTTACTCAAACAAGGCGCTGATGTTAATGCTAAAGATGAAAATGGAAGAGCCGCATTTGATCTTGCAACTGATGATATTGTCAAAAGCATCTTGAGCGCCGCACAAGGAAACGCAGCAGATTCAGCTGATGTGCCTCAAACACCGACACATCATGAAAATTTGGGTAAGTTATTTTTACGCGCAGTTATAAAAAATGATATAAAAGTTATCGACTCATTTCTCACACTTGGGGTGAATATTCGCTTTCAAGATAAATATGGATGGACTGCGTTAATGATTGCCTGTAGTTATGGCCACAAAGAAATTGTGGAAATGTTGCTGGGACATAATCCTGGTGTTGATCTTAAAACTAAACTTGGATGTAGTGCATTAATGATTGCTAGTAGTTATGGTCACAAAGAAATTGTGGCAATGTTGCTGGGACAAAATCCTGATGTTGAGCTTCAAGATCGTGATGGATGGACTGCGTTAATGGTTGCCAGTAATTATGGTCACAAAGAAGTTGTGCAAATGTTGCTTGCGCATGGAGCAGACATTCACGTTCAAAACAAATTTGGGGAAAATGCGCTAGATCTTGCTGATTACAGGGTTGTGAAGGAGATTTTGCAAAAGGCTGCATGGGTAAACAAAACATCTCAAGGAGTTGAAACAGCAAATTCTCCGGGGATTTAATGCCCCCTCCCCCATATTGCGAATCTCTTTTTGTTATTAATTTAAAATAAAGCACTTGCAAATATATCTGTATGATATTATGTTGATCTTAATTTGATATATTGGATGAAAAATATGAGATTTGTAGTAAAAAAGATGAACGGTGAAGAAAAGCCTTATAAAGAGCCGGAGAAGCATTTTTGCGGTGTTTTTCAAATTCAAAAACTCATTAATAGGATAAATGATGAGGATTTTAAAGGCAAGCTTTTAGGCATAATTCAAGATGCAGAGCTTGTAAAAGATAAAGAGGCTTATTCCTCTGCTTTGCTGAACCGTCTCAAAAAAATCAGAGTGTCATTGAGTGATCATGATAAAAACATAATAAAAATGCTCAAAGAAAACTTATTCTGCTCTGATGGCAAAATGAAGTTTAAGCATAAAATACTTCACTCTCATTTTTCAAATTCTGACCTTCAGAATGATTTTCATAAAAATTATCTTTTGTCAAAAGATCTTTCTCTTCTCTTGGACATGCTAGAAAAAATAGATAAATTGAAAAGAATTTATTCTGGGGATTTAAGCGCAGATGAAGAGTTTTATATGGATCTTCCTGTGAATATTGATGCCCTAATTCTTCCTCTTCAGGAGATTTATCGTCACTATCCAGACAAAGAACACGCAAAAAGAGCTCTGCATATTGAGATTTGGAGTTGCTATAATAGCATTTCGCGCTTTTGTGCAAAAATCTCTGAAAGACAGGGAGGCATCAAAGATAGGAATCCTGATTTTCCTTGGAAGAGTGTCGAAATCTTGTCCTCAATTTTTTCTATAAATCCTGTGGGGGTAATGGCGAATCTGGGAATGGAGAAGGTAAAAAATGATCTAGATGAATTAGAAAAAAGACTTAAATTAATCATTCAAAAACAGCTATTTTTAAACCCAAGTTTTGATAGTGCATTGTTAAGGGAATTTAAAGGTCTAGAATTTCCTAGTAAACATGACAGAATTTTGCTGAAAGATGTGAATTTCAATTCTGCAGATGTTGTCAGAGGTTTGCCAAATATTCGCAAATTCACAGAAGATTTCATGGATTATAAAAATTTAACTAGTCTTGCAAGGCTGTTTGTTAAGCTAAAAGAATGCGACCCATCATCTCCTCGAGGCAGGGAAGCTGTCATCAGTATCGTTCAACAAATTGGCGAAATATCATCAAATATTTCTCCTGCAACAAGATCTTTAATGAAAGATTATCCTTTTGATCAATTAAGAAAATTGAGAAATAATATAGCACACTCAGTTGATCGCCCATCTTTATATGATAAGCTTAATAAATATATTGATAATTCGTCTCTTGATGTCATTCTCAAGTTAAAGGAAGAAATTTTAACTCTGGAAGACAATGTTAATGATTCTCACAAATCAATTTATGAAAAATTGGACTATATATCATATGAGGTGGATCAAGATAGAAGAAGATTATGGAAAAGAATTCTTAAAAAATTAAGATCCGTATTTACTCGAGCAGATCAAGATGATGAAAAATTATGGGAAAAATTTTCAGAAGTCAGAAATGCAGAAGCGCCTTTTCCAGAGCCTGTTGCGAGTGAAGAGATTGATGAAGCGCTTGCCATCGTTAAAAAAAGCTTACCTGAAGATCAAAGAGAAACCCCAGAAACGCAAGAGAAATTGGCGTCAATGAGAGCGCTGTTTGAGGGTGATCTGCCGCAGCCATCTAGTAAAGGAGATGTTGACAAAATTTTTAATGCAGGTAAAGAAAAATCTAATGCAGCGGAGCTCATGGGTGCCTCCGTTAATGGGGGGTTGTTTCGAAATCGTGGCAGTAGAAGGCCATTAGATTGTACAAAAGATCAAAACATTTTTGTAGGATTTCTGAGCAATGCATTTAAATATCCTAAGTTAGACGAAGATGTGCTAGCAGAAAAAGAATTTATAACAATGCAGTCGTTAACAGATGAGCTGGATAAAGATGGAGTCAGCAAGAGTAATGCTGCTTCCACTTCAATCTCTAAGTCAGAACAATATTTGGATTTAATTTTAGATAATATTAAAAAAATATCTATTCATACCCAAATGTTAGATGATAAATCTGAGATATCTATAGAGAAAATAAGAGAGAAATGTAAAGCAGATGTACAATATCATAATGCGGTTCTCTTTCGCTTGTCCATCATTGGGCAGGCGGTGCAAAAACTTAATTCTAGCGATGCTAGAATGATTATTTCGGCAAAATTAAGAAGAGAATTTGTGGTTTTGCGTGACATCAGAAATGCAATAATGCATGATCATAGAGAAGTTGATGAAGGCCAAGTTTTGAAGCTTTATAGTAATGACCTGGAGCCTAGTAATGTTGTTGGTAATGGGAAAAAAGCGTTTGATTTATCTAAATATTTAAATGACTTAAAATCAGAAATAGAGAAAACGAAGCAAAGAATTGCAAATAAAGTTGAGGGCTCTGCGGAAAGAGAATTGGAATTCTTGGTAGAAAATGTCTATGATGGATTGCAAGAAGCAAGCGAAAGAGATCAGCATAAATGTGCCTTCATATTAGAAGAGGTTTTGGGAGTGGAGATCATTGATGAAAATTTTCATGGAGAAGATCGCTTTACTGCAGCAGGAAAATGGTATATTCCGCTTAACGTTGCGAAAGAGGTGTTGCGTTCTGTTGAAAGGAGAATGTTAGGTGGTCGCATCACTCTTCAAAATTTCATAGACGAAAGTGAGAAAATTAAAGATTTATGTGAAAGGCATAAAGTCAAAATAACGGGCATATATGGCACTCTTGCGAGATATTCATATGCATATGAACATAATGATTCTGGTGTGGTTGTGGAGTTTGAAGACCCAAAGAATTTTAATAATGTTGCTAAATTTAAAAAACAATTTAAAGCTCTTTTTGAGGTGGAGCTGTCTGTTGTAACTCATGAAGAGTTGCTGGATCAAAGAAAATCAACCATTCGGAATTTTGAGAAAACCATGAATGGTTATGAGTTATTTAAGGCTGTGGAAGTTCGTGATGTTGGTAAAGTTAGGCAACTTATTAGTACTAATCCCTACATGGATCAAAGAGTTGAGGGATATTGTGCTTTTAATTCGTCGATGATGGATTTGCATGTTGGCAAGAGTCTTGAGATTGCGAAGATATTGCTGGAAAATGGCAGCGATGTGAATTGTTTTGATAAGCATGGCAACACTGAGCTATATTATGCCATTCAGAGAGATGATGTTGAAAGTTATAAATTTCTCATTGCCAATGGGGCGGATGGGTCCAAATTAAACAAATCTGGTAAAACTGAGAGTGATTATTTGGAAAAGGGATCTAAGATTTGCAAAGAGAAAAATTTGTGGAAGAATCGGGTCAAAAAAGAAAAAAGTTCCCATGATTCCGTCAGAAGATGAATTGGTTGCGGGGGCAGGATTTGAACCTACGACCTTCAGGTTATGAGCCTGACGAGCTACCGAGCTGCTCCACCCCGCGACAATGAAAATTCTTTCGAAGAGAAGTTTAGCTTATTCTTAAATGACTGTCAAGCACTATTTTGCAAAAAGTCACCATTTTCATTTTGCAGAAATTGTCATTTTCGATTCTTCAACTTTTCCTTTCCAAACAAGTGGTCTTCGAACCCCACAATTGCTGAGCAATGCCAAAGTTAGGGCAAAAAGAACCAAATTAACAAAGTGAAATTTTTTTTCCAGTTTTTGAGTTTTTTTTAACATTAGAGGTTTACTTACCAATTGACTATGTGTATAATGCTTCTAATTATATTTTATAATAGACCATAATTAATCAGCATAGTCAATGCCATTTAGACAAATTTTCATTTTTTTGCTTCTTTTCACCTTCTCTTTGCCAGCTTTTTCGCAAACAGAAGCAAAATCTCCTCGCCACAGGCAGAGGCCTCCGAAAATTGAGAAAATTGAGCCATTGTTAATGCCAGAAATTTCTTTTTCTGATGAAAATGGAGAGAAATTGACTCTTGAATCTTTCCAAGGAAATTTGCTTTTGGTTGCTTTTTGGTCAAGCTGGTGCGACACTTGCCATGAAGAAATGCGCATGTTCAATGAGTCACATAAAATGCTTAAAAAACAAGGACTTGAGATTTTACCAATTTCAGAAGATTTCAAAGGCGTTCCTTCCATTTTGTCATTTTATGAGAAAAATGCAATTTCAAACTTGCCCATTTTTTGGGATGAGCATGGTAAATTTTTCAGTCAATTTTCAAACATCTTGCCATCTTCCCTTTTAATTGATGATCGTGGCTTTTTAGTGGCGAAAATTAACGGCCCTGTTGATTTTTCAGACCCTGATTTCACTTCTTTGATTAATTCTTTCATGAGAGAGAAAATTCAGTTTCCCAAGGCGGGTGAAAAAGAAAAATCTGGCATGATGTTAGATTTTAACAAAAAGCTGAAAAAAATTGAGGAACAAAGGCCAGTTAGGAGAGAAGAAGCCAAAAAGGAAGAAAAAGTTGAAGAGATCATTCCAGAAAAAGCTGTAACAGAAATTAAAAAAGAAGGTAAGCAAAAATGATCAACTATTGCAAAAAAATTTTTGGCAAGAAAGCTAAGAAAATTGCCATTCTGCCTCTTAAAGGCGCAATTGGGCAAGCTGGGTCTTTTAAAAATGGTCTGAATTTTTCACAAATTTCTGCACAAATTGATAAAGCTTTCCACAAATCACACTCATTAGTGGCTTTAATCATTAATTCACCAGGCGGAAGCCCAGTTCAGTCTGAGTTAATTTTCAAGAAAATTCGCCAAAAATCTCTCGACACAAACATTCCAGTTTGGGCCTTTGTTGAAGATGTTGCCGCCTCGGGGGGCTATTTTCTGGCCCTGGCAGCTGACAAAATTTTTGCCTCAAAATGCTCAATCATTGGGAGCATTGGCGTGATTTCCAGCGGTTTCGGCTTTCATCAACTTCTTGAAAAACTAGGAATTCAAAGAAGAATCTACACCACAGGCAGTCAAAAATCTGTCCTTGACCCATTTCTGCCAGAAAATGATTCAGACATTGCGTTAATCAAAGATTTGCAAAATGACATTTACCAAGCTTTCACAGAAATTGTGAAAGAAAGAAGAGCAGAAAAACTCACTTTATCAGACGAACAAATTTTCACAGGCAAAATTTGGTCTGGCACAAAATCCAAAGAAATTGGGCTAATTGACGAAATTGGTGACTGTCATTGCGTTCTTACGGCCGAGTTTGGCAAAGATTTAAAACTTGTTAATTTTGGAAATGATAAATCATTTTTGAAAAGATTCACCTCTTCTTTAACCGAAATTTTTGCAAATGCCCTTGATTCTTTCGTTGCAAAGCTCGAAGCACGAGCATTTTTTTCAAAATTTGGTTTATGATCATCATGGGATATATAATATAAATGACTCAATTAATGTCTTTCCAAGCAATTATTTTCACATTACAAAAATTTTGGGCAAAGCAAAATTGCTTGATTTTGCAACCAATTGACGTTGAAGTTGGGGCGGGAACATTGCACCCAGCCACAGCTTTGCGCGCTCTGACGGAAGAAAATTGGAACGTGGCCTATGTTCAAGGCTGCAGAAGACCAAAAGATGGAAGATATGGCGAAAATCCAAACAGACTCCAACATTACTACCAATTCCAAGTCATTTTAAAACCTTCACCATCTGAAATTCAGGAACTATGCCTAGAAAGCCTTGAAGAAATTGGGCTCAGCTCAAAAGAGCATGACATCAGATTTGTGGAAGATGATTGGGAAAATCCCACAATTGGCGCATGGGGACTTGGTTGGGAGCTTTGGTGCGACGGAATGGAAATCTTGCAATTCACCTATATGCAGCAAATTGGCGGCATTTCTTGCGACCCCATTCCAGGCGAATTAACCTATGGCCTTGAGCGACTTGCAATGTATGTTCAAAATGTCGATAATGTCTATGACCTTGCCTGGAACGAACCTGGAAAAGTTAATTCCAAAACCTATGGAGACGTTTTTCTTGAGTCAGAAAAACAATTTTCCTCTTATTGTCTGGAGGAAGCAAACACAGAAGAGCTCAAGAAAAATTTTGAAAATCATGAACATGAAACAGAAAGATTGCTTGAGAAAAAACTCCCAATGCCGGCCTATGAGCAAGTGTTAAAAGCATGCCATTCTTTTAACCTTCTTGAAGCCAGAGGCGTTCTTTCAGTGTCTGACCGCGCATTTTACATGGCGAAATTAAGAAAAATGGCAAAAAACTCATGTCAAATTTGGCATGAAATGAGCTTGGTTAAAAATCAAACAAAAAGGTTAAAAAATGTCTGAACTTTTTCTTGAAATTCTCAGTGAGGAAATGCCAGCTGGTCTGCAAGAATGGGCTTGTCTGGAAATTTCTGCAGCAATTGTGAAAAAATCTGAAGAAAACTTTCTGAATTTTACTAAAATTTTGCATTTTTTCTCCCCAAGAAGGTTGAGTTTTTGTTTCAGTGGCATTCCCCAAACACTTGCTGATGTTGCAATTGAGAAAAAAGGGCCAAAAATTGATGCTCCAGAGCAAGTGATTAATGCATTTTTAATTTCAAATGACGCTAAATTGAAAGATTTGGAAGTCAGAGAAGTGAAAGATAAAAAATATTATTTCCTGACAAAAAGTGAAAAAGCGCCTAAAATTTCAGAGCTTTTGGCCTCCATCATTTGTGAAGTTCTTTCAGAGTTCACTTGGCCAAAATCAATGCGTTGGGGAACAAGTGAAATGCGCTGGGTGCGGCCAATTCAAAACATTCTCTGCATTTTAGATGGAAAAATTCTGCCTTTTTCTTTTGGAGAATTTAAAGCAAATAACATCAGCTTTGGCCATAAATTCATGAAAAATGAACCATTTGGCGTTGAATCTTTTGAGCATTATTGTGAAATGATGAAAAAATCTTCAGTGATGTTTGATCATGTTGCTAGAAAAGAGTCAATCAGGGGGCAGATTGCGCAAATTTGCGCAGAGAAAGATTTGCTTTTTAAAATTGATGAAGAATTATTAGACGAGGTCACTGGTTTAGTCGAATTTCCAAATGTTCTAGTTGGAAAAATTGACGAAAAATTCATGAATTTGCCAAAAGAAGTGTTGGTAAATTCTTTAAAAGACCATCAGCGCTATTTCATTTTGGAGAATTTTGACGGAACTCTTTCTAATTTTTTCATGATTGTGGCGAATGTTGTGACAAAAAATGATCAGAAAATCATCGAAGGTAACGAAAAAGTCCTCCGCTCACGTTTATCAGATGCACAATTTTTCATTAATCAAGATTCTAAAAGCACACTTTTTGCAAAAATTGAAAAACTCAAAAAAGTTTCTTTCCATGAGAAGCTTGGCTCTGTTCATGAAAAAACTCTTCGCATTGAAAAATTGGCTGTGCAAATTTGCCAAATATTGTTACACAATGGGCGCGTAATTAATGAGAATATTGTGAAACGCGCCTCAATTCTCTGCAAAGCAGACCTCACAACAGAAATTGTTTCTGAATTTCCGAAATTGCAAGGAATCATGGGCTCGCACTATGCAAAATTTGATGGAGAAAATGATGATGTTGCGCAATGCATTCAAGAGCATTATCAACCAATTTCGGCCGATGCAACAATTTTGCCAAATTCACTTGCCGGCGCTGTGATTTCAATTGCTGACAGAATGGACAGTTTAGTTGGCATGTTCATCTCTGGAAATGAGCCCACAAGCTCAAAAGACCCGTTCGCTTTGAGAAGAGGCGCCATCAGCATCATCAGAATTTTGCTGCATCATGAAATCAGCCTAAATCTTGCCGAGTTGATTGAAAAATCCATTCAATCCTATGAAAATGCAGCGAAAACCCCAGCTGGAATTGAGAGGAAAATTTTAGAATTTTTTGCAGAAAGGTTTAAATTCTTTTTCAAAAAAGAATTCACAAATCATAATCTGATCAATGCCGTTTCATGCGACCAAAACCCATTCTTGTCTCATTTGAAGTTGTTGGCATTGCGCAACTTCACAGAAAAAGCAGAATTTCCAGATTTCATTTCTTCCTATAGACGCGCCAATAATTTAATTGCCAAAGAGAAAATTCAAGGTGAGGTGAATGAGAAATTGTTCAAAGAACAAGCTGAGAAAGACCTACATTCACATTTGTTGCAAAATTCTAAACCACTGGAAAAAGCAATGAATGATCAGAATTTCCCAGAAATTTTCAGAATTTTGCTGAGCTTCAAAGAACCGCTTGCGAAATTCTTTGAAGATGTGATGGTGATGGATGAAAATGAAGAAATTTCTTTAAATCGCAAAATTTTACTTACAAAAATAAAATCAGAATTTGAAATAATTGCCAATTTTTCACTAATAGAGGTTAACTGAGAAAATGATTGATAAATGGATTTATAATTTTGGAGGAAGTGAAACAGAAGGAGACGCCAGCATGCGTAATTTGCTTGGAGGCAAAGGCGCTAATTTGGCTGAAATGTGCAAAATTGGTTTACCAGTTCCCCCAGGTTTCACCATCACCACGGATTTATGCAGCTTCTATTATGAAAACTCCAGCATGCTGCCAGAAAATTTCACACAAAAACTCCAAGAAGCAATTCAAAACTTGGAAATCAGAAGAGGTCTGAAATTTGGAGCAACTGACTCTCAACCTCTGCTTGTTTCAGTGCGTTCTGGCTCAAGAGTTTCAATGCCTGGCATGATGGACACTGTTCTGAATTTGGGCTTGAACGACCAAACAGTCAAAAGCCTTGCAAAATCAACAAATGATGAGAGATTTGCTTGGGACAGCTACAGGCGCTTCATTCAAATGTTTGGCGACGTGGTCATGGGAGTGCCGCATCATCATTTTGAAGAAATTCTTGAACTGGCAAAGCAAGACATTGGCGTGCTAAATGACTCTGAACTTGAAACAGAGCATTTGCAGCAAGTGACAGAAATGTTTAAAAAGAAAATCAAAGAAGAAGCGGGCATTTCTTTCCCGGAAAATGTTCATGAACAACTTTCAGCTGCAATCATTGCTGTGCTTAAATCTTGGATGACGCACAGAGCGGTGACTTACAGAAAAATGAATGACATTTGTTCATCTTTTGGCACGGCTGTGAATGTGCAATCAATGGTGTTTGGGAACATGGGCGAGACTTCAGCCACAGGTGTGGCTTTCACGCGTGACCCTTCAACTGGTGAAAAGTTTTTTTATGGGGAATATCTCATCAACGCGCAAGGCGAAGATGTTGTGGCAGGCATCAGAACGCCAATGCCAATTAATCAAGAAATGGGCAAAGCTCATGGTGAAAAGCCGAAAAAAGGTGAAATTGTCATGGAAGAAAAAATGCCACAGGTTTACTCTGACCTGGTGCAAGCATTCGCCAAGCTCGAAAATCACTATCTTGACATGCAAGACATTGAATTCACAGTGGAAAAAGGCCAACTTTGGATTTTGCAAACCAGGTCAGGAAAAAGAAGTGCGCAAGCCTCAATCAAAATTGCGCATGATTTCGTGGTTGAGGGGAAAATTTCGCGCCAAGAAGCTCTTTGCAGAATTAATCCAGCCTCACTTGAACAATTGCTTCATCCAACTCTTGACCCAAAAGCAAGAATCCAAGTCATTGAAAAAGCTTTGCCAGCCTCACCAGGGGCAGCAAGTGGCATCATTGTCTTTTCCAGTGAAGAAGCAGAAGAAATGGCAAAAAAAGGCGTGGATGTCATTCTTGTCAGAATTGAAACAAGCCCAGAAGACATTCACGGAATGTATGCCTCAAAAGGCATTTTAACAAACAGAGGCGGCATGACTTCCCATGCAGCAGTGGTTGCGCGCGGAATGGGCAAATGTTGCGTGGTTGGCGCATCTGGCATTAAAATTGACTATGATGCTAAAATCATTAACGCAAATGGCGTCATTGTGAAAGCTGGAGAATTCATCACCATCAACGGTTCCACAGGAGAAGTGATTTTGGGAGAAGTTCCAAGAGTTGAGCCACAGCTTTCTGGAGAATTTGCCGAAATCATGAAATGGGCTTCAGAAATCAAGAAAATGTCTGTGCGCACAAATGCAGAAAATGTTCGAGATGCTGAAACAGCAATGAAATTTGGTGCAGAAGGAATTGGACTTTGCAGAACTGAACATATGTTCTTCGAGGAAGACAGAATTAAAGCTGTGAGAGAGATGATCATGGCAGTTGATTCTGAAGGAAGAAAAGAAGCGCTTGCCAAAATTTTGCCAATGCAAAAGCAAGATTTTCTCGATCTGTTTGAAGTGATGAAAGGAAAACCAATTAACATCAGGCTTCTTGACCCACCATTGCATGAATTTTTGCCTTCTAAAGAGGAAGAAATTTTGAAATTTTGCGAATCAATGTCTTTAAAACCGGCTGATGTGAAAGCAAGATTGAGTCAACTTGAAGAATTCAACCCCATGCTCGGCAACAGAGGCTGCAGGCTTGGAATTTGCTTCCCGGAGATTTATGAATGCCAAGCAAGAGCAATTTTTGAAGCTTTAGCAGAATCTCAATTTTCTCCAAATGTTGAAATCATGATTCCATTGATCATTTCAGAAACTGAGTTGCAAATTTTGCGCGCCCAAATTGAGGAAGTGGCTAAAATTGTTGAAATTGAAAAAAATGTGAAATTGGCAAATTTCCAAATTGGCACCATGATTGAATTGCCGAGAGCTGCTTTGAAAGCGGCCGAAATTGCAAATTTTGCTGACTATTTCAGCTTTGGGACTAATGATTTGACCCAAACCACAATGGGAATTTCTCGTGATGATTCTGGCTCTTTCATGGGGAAATATGTGGAAAAGAAAATCTTAAAAGCTGACCCTTTTGTGGAGCTTGACGAGTCTGGCGTTGGGCAATTAATCAAAATTGCCGTAGAAAATGCCAGAAAAACCAAACCAGAAATTAAATTAGGAATTTGCGGAGAACATGGAGGGGAGCCAAAAGCAGTTGCATTCTTTGACTCTCTAGATTTTGACTATGTCTCCTGCTCACCCTATAGAGTGCCAATTGCCAAACTTGCAGCGGCAATTAGCTTTGTGAAAAGGAGAAAATGAAAATGACACATGTCCATTTAAACGATTTACCAGACAATATTGAACTTCACGGTGATTTAGCCATTGACACAGAAACTTTAGGTCTGAAAAATGACCGTGACCGCCTTTGTGTGGTTCAAATTGCCGATGCAAAAGGGAAAATTCATCTTGTGCAATTTGACGGAAAATCCTATGATGCGCCAAATTTAGTGGCCATTTTAAAAGACCCTTCAAGAGTAAAAATCTTCCATTTTGCAAGATTTGACATTGCCGTCATTAATCACTATCTTGGCGTCCTGATTGAGAATGTTTTTTGCACAAAAATTGCTTCTAAATTTGCGCGAACCTACACTGATTCCCATGGTCTCAAGTCACTTTGTGCAGAGCTTTTGTCAGTCATGATTTCAAAACAGCAACAATCTTCGGACTGGGGAAAGGCACATTTAAGCAAACAACAAGTGGAATATGCAGCGTCAGATGTGCGTCATTTGCACGAAATTAAAGAATTACTTGAAGAAATGTTAATCAGGGAAGGCAGGTTTGAAATGGCAGATGCTTGCTTTAAATTCCTACCTCAGCTTGCAAAAATTGATGCGGCTGGCTGGGGTGATGTTGACATTTTTGCTCATTAATTAAGAGAGAGGGTCAAAATGTCATTCCAACATCTCGAAAAAGCAAGAAAAGTTCTGGAAATGGAAATTCATGGTTTGCAAGAAATGTCAAACGCTTTGAATGAGAAATTTGCTGACGCGGTTGATTTGCTTTTTGACTCCACTGGAAAAGTGATCATTTCTGGAATGGGAAAATCTGGTCATGTGGCAAGGAAAATTGCTGCAACTTTTGCCTCTACTGGAACGCCTGCTCATTTTGTGCACCCGGCTGAAGCCAGCCATGGCGACCTTGGCATGATTGCAAAAGGTGACGTGCTGATTTTGCTTTCAAATTCCGGTGAAACTGCAGAATTAAATTCATTGATTGCCCATGCGAAACGCTTTGGAATTAAGATCATTTCATTCGTGAGAAATGCAGATTCAACTTTGGCAAATAATTCAACCATTGCAATGATTTTGCCAAAATCGCCAGAAGCCACTGCAATTAATGCACCCACCACTTCAACAACCATGATGATGGCACTTGGTGATGCTTTTGCGGTTTGTTTGTTGGAAAAACGCGGTTTTTGTTCGGAGGATTTTAAAATTTTTCATCCTGGTGGAAAAATTGGTGCTAATTTAACAAAAGTTGCTGACATCATGCATTCCTATCCTGAAATTCCATTAATCAAAGAAAATGCAAAAATGAGTGAAGCAATTTTGGAAATGACCTCGAAATCTTTCGGCTGTGTTGCGGTGGTGAATGATGAGCATGAAATTAAAGGCATCATCACTGATGGAGATTTAAGGCGGCACATGGGTCCTGAATTGCTTGAGCGAAAAGTGACGGAAATCATGAGCTTAAATCCAGTGACAATTCCAGCTTCCACTCTGGTTTTTGAGGCTCTTGAAATCATGAATCGCAAAAGCATCACATCAATTTTTGTGGTGAGAAAATCTGGCTCATCAATCGAAGGAATTGTGCATATTCACGATTGTCTGAAATTAACTGGTTAAGAACATGAAAATTTTGCAAGTCATTCCCCGCCTTGGCATTGGCGGCATTGAAAGAGAGACAGTTGAAATTTGCGAGAATTTGAGCGCGCTTGGAGTTTCTTGTCACATTGCAGCAGCTGCTGGGGTGGTTTCCGAGAATTTTGATTTTGCAAAATCTGGCATTAAATTTCACGAAATGAATTTGAGAGGAGCTAATCCTTTTTTGATGTTTTTCAACATTTTTAGACTTGTGCATTTGATCAAAAAAGAAAAAATTGACATCATTCACGCAAGAAGCAAGTCACCAGCTTGGAGTGCCTATTTTGCAAGCAAAATCACCTCAATTCCCTTTGTGACAACTGTCCATGTGGCCTATGATAATTCTAATTTCTTCAAGAAAAAATTTAATGAAATCATGACGAAAGGGGAAGTTGTCATTGCCATTTCCAAATTCATTGCTGACTATTTGCAAAAAGAGTTTAATTTGACTCAGGAAAATGGTGTGAGACTGATTGAGCGCGGGATTGACACTGAATTTTATGGGCAATTTCCAAATCTAGAACAAATTAAGTTGCAACATTTCTCTGCTCAAAACATTGACAAACACATTCTGATTCCTGCACGTTTTTCTCCTGGTAAAGGGCATGAGTTTTTCTTGAAATCATTTGCAATTTTCACGCGCCAAAACCCCCTGAAAGTGAAATGTT
Organism: uncultured Rickettsiales bacterium; assembly: GCA_964383745.1. Classification (GTDB taxonomy): domain Bacteria; phylum Pseudomonadota; class Alphaproteobacteria; order Rickettsiales; family CAYLHV01; genus CAYLHV01. The sequence continues at coordinate 23,472 of CAYLHV010000011.1, forward strand.
TATGTTTCGGCAATGGGAACAGGCAACATTTGGAGCATTTAAAAAAACTGGCGAAAGATCTGCAAATTGAGAATCACATTGAATTTCACCCGGCAATGGATGATTTGAGACCATTTTTTTATTTAAGCGACATTGTGATTTGTCCTTCAACGCATCCTGAGGCATTTGGACGAGTGGCTGCGGAGGCTGCTTTGGCTGAAACTCCAGTGATTGCAACAAATCATGGAGGCTTCCAAGAGATTGTCATTCCAAATGGTCCAAACCAGACAGGGTGGCTTGTTGAGAGTCATGAACATGCTCATTTTGCTGCGCAAATTGCAGAGATTTTTGCCATGAATGAAAATGAAATTCAAGAAATTTGTGCCAGAGCCAAGAAAAGAATCATTGAAAATTTTGACATTAAGCAAGTGGCAGCCAAAACTTTGAAAATTTATGAGCAAATTCATGAAAAAACATAAAATTGACTCCTACTCCAAATTTGTGAAAAATTTAAAATTCTTCTTCATGCTTTTGCTTGCTTGCATCATCATTGCTTTTGTTTTTTCTGGAATTCTGAAACCCTCACCTAAGAAAATCAACCTAAAGGCAAGTAATGGCAACAAAGATCGCTTGAGATCAGAGATTGTGAACCCAGAATTTCATGGTTTCACCTTGCAAAAAGAGCCTTATTTTCTAAAAGCAAAAAATGCCCATTGGTTTGAAAAAGGAATTTACTACCTAAATGACGTGAAAGCTGACATCACCTTGAATAATCAAGACATACTGCAAGCCATTTCACAAGATGCAGAATTTTTAGAAATGGAAAATCAAATTAATTTGTCAAGATCTGTTAAATTATTCTATAATACTGAAAATTCATTAAGCACAGATTTTTTAGCAATCAATATAGCTGATTTTTCCTGCCATAACTCAGATTTTACTGTTGTGAAAGGAAAGAATTATGAAATTAAGTCAGATTCTTTTGCTTTTGCTTCAAAAATCATGGTCAGCAATTTTTCAGGAAATGTGGATTCTGCTTTTGAAAGTAAAGATGGCAGTTTCTTTTATGTCACATCGGAAAATTTAAAAATTTTTCATAATGAGAAAAAAGCAAGATATATTAAAAATGCTAAAGCAACTAAAGGTGGGGTAAAATTGTTAGCAAATGAGCTTCTCATGGATTATGCAAAAATGGGAAATGAACCAATTAAAAATGTGGAAGCCTTTGAGAATGTGGAACTCACCGATGGCAAAATTAAAGTGACATCGGAACATGCAAAATTCATTCCCAAAAACAACCAAATCATCATGAGCAAAAATGTTGTTCTCACACGCGCCGGAACTGTTGTGAAAGGTCCCAAATTGGTTTATGATTTAAACACAGAAATTGCAAGAATGGGTGAAGATCAAACCGACAAACCAGCAGAGAAAAAAAGATCTAGAATAATTCTGAAAACCAAAGGTTGAAAAATGATTGATAAAGAAAAAAAAGGATTATTTGTTGAAAATATTCGTAAAAGCTATAATTCCCGCCCCATCATACGTGGAGTGAGTTTGAATGTGCAACAAGGAGAAATTGTTGGCTTGCTTGGGCCAAATGGGGCTGGCAAAACCACTTCATTCTACATCATCAGCGGCTTAATTAAGGCAGACTATGGCAACATCACCTTAGATGGCGTGGACATCACTTTCATGCCAATGTATAGACGTGCCCGCTTCGGAATTGGCTATTTACCTCAAGAAATGTCAATTTTCCGAGGCATGAGCGTGGAAAATAACATTTTGGCAATTTTGGAAATTGTGGAAGAAGATCAGAACATCAGGGAAATCAGGCTTGAAGAATTGCTTGCAGAATTTTCAATCACACATTTGCGCTCAAGCCCTGCAATTGCTTTGTCTGGCGGGGAAAGAAGGCGTGTTGAAATTGCCAGGGCATTGGCCTCAAATCCAAAATATATTCTGCTTGATGAGCCACTTGCTGGAATTGACCCGATTGCAATTTCAGACATTCGTAATTTGATTCATCATTTGAAAAATAAAGGCATTGGGGTTTTGATCACAGACCATAATGTGCAGGAGACTTTAAGCATCATCGACCGCGCCTACATAATTCACGGTGGGGCTGTGATTAAGGAAGGGACATCAGATGAAATCATTAAAGATGAGCAGGTGCGGAAAGTTTATTTGGGGAATAAATTTTTTATATAGCCTTAGCTATAGCATTTCGAAGAAAAAGAATCTACACATTTGAAAAGCCTTGACTCCTTCTTGAAATTCATTATAATCCCATTAATCGGAGCGTAGCGCAGCCTGGTAGCGCACCAGACTGGGGGTCTGGGGGTCGCTGGTTCAAATCCAGTCGTTCCGACCATTCATTTAATTAGGTTTTTTTCCAAATTTTGCAAACTTGCTTGAATTTCTTTGACACCTTGGAACTCACCCATGATCATGAATTTTTGGTCTTGCCTAATGCGGAATTTGTGAGGCATTTTAATGGCCAAATTCACAAGCCCTTCAAGGTTAAACTCATCTTTAGAACGAAAAACCAGCACAATTGCTTTACTGCCAAGATCAAGTTTTTCAATTTTAAGCTGCCTGCAAATCATTTTCAAATCAGCAACTTCAAGTAAATTTTTCATCTCCATGGGCACTTCGCCGAATCTATCAACCATTTCCATTAAAAACGCATCAATTTCCTCACGATTTTTCAAAAATGCAATTCGCCTGTAAAGCCCAAGCCTTAAAGACAAATCTGGAATGTAGGATTCCGGAATTAAAATTGGCATGTTCAAATTCAAACTTGGCGACCAGTCTTGGTCTTTAACAATTTCTGACGGCTGGCAATGCAATTTCTCAATCTCATCTTGTAACATTTTTTGATAGAGCTCGGCGCCAACTTCTTTCACATTTCCCGCCTGTTCCGTCCCAAGCAAATTCCCAAAACCGCGCTCATCCATGTCAGAACTCGCAATTGTGAATCCCGCACCAAGTTCTTCAATTGAACTCAAAATCTCCAATCTTTTCAATGCATTAGCCGTGATTAGCTTCGAAGATTTAATGGTCAAATAGGCATGCGCCCTCACCTTCCCTCGCCCAATTCTGCCTCTGAGCTGGTAAAGCGCAGAAAGCCCGAACATGTCCGCCCGATGGATGATCATGGTGTTGGCAGACTCAATGTCAATGCCAGACTCAATGATGCTGGTTGAAACTAAAATGGAATATTTACCATTTTCAAATTCTTGAGTTCTTTTGTCAATTTCAGAAGGTTTCATTTGACCATGACAAACCACAAAAGGAATTTCCGGCACCACATCTTCCAACATTTTTGTCACCCAACTTAAATCAGAAATTCTTGGAGCCACATAAAAAATTTTGCCACCTCGGTTAAATTCTCGCAAAATTGCTTCTCTCACAGTCAGAGGGTCAAACTCAAGCACAGAAGTTCGAATTGGCAAGCGGTCCATGGGCGGAGTGGCAATTAAACTTAAATCTTTAATGCCAATTAAAGACATTTGCAAAGTGCGAGGAATTGGTGTGGCACTCATTGCCAGCAAATGAACCTGCTTTGCCATTTGCTTGATTTTCTCTTTTTGCAAAACCCCAAAAGCTTGCTCTTCATCAATGACCAGCAGAGACAGATTATGAAATTCTAAAGATTCAGACAAAATTGCATGAGTGCCAATCACCACGTCAATTTCCCCTTTTTTGACTTTTTCTTTCGTCTCATTAATGGCTGTGGCGGAAACTAGGCGGGAAATCATTCCCACTCTGATGCCAAAAGGAGCTAGTCTTTCGTGAAAAACCTCGAAATGCTGTCTGGCAAGCAAAGTTGTGGGGGCCAAAATTGCCACTTGTCTTTTCAGCAAATTTGTTGACCTGACAACTGCAAAAGTTGCGCGAATTGCCACTTCAGTTTTTCCAAAACCCACATCTCCACAAATGAGCCGATCCATGATGATGCCTTTTTCCAAATCTTCCAGCACATCATTAATTGCGGCAAGCTGGTCATCTGTTTCCACATAGGGAAATTTTTGGACAAATTCGTTAAACATGCCTAAATCTGGGGTGATGGGGTCAAGAATTTGTAATTTCCTTTCCGCAGCAATTTTAATCAATTGAGCCGCAATTTCTTGCAATTTCTTTTTCAAACGCGCTTTCCGCATTTGATAGGACGCCATTCCTAATTTGTCTAACTCAGCTTTTTCGGCACCATATTTTGTCAAAAGCTCAATATTTTCAACAGGCAAATAGAATTTATCATTACCTTGGTAGGAAATTTTCAAGAAATCATGCAAAGACCCATTAACCTCAAGCGATTCAAGCGCCTCAAATTCCCCAATTCCATGGTCTCGATGCACCACCAAATCACCTTTCTCAAAATTCGCCGCTTCATTTAAAATATTTTCCAAGCGCTTAATTGAAGCTTTTTTCTTTCTGATTGAGGAAAGGCTGGCGAGTTTTTCACCCAGCAAATCTTTTTCAGAAATCACTAAAATTTCTTGACCGTTAAACTGAAATTCAAAACCAGTCTCAATTTCCACAATCGCAACCGCAAGCTGGTTATTTTGCAATTTAAAAATTTCATGAAAAAAATTTACTTTCACTGAAGAAATTTCATTTGTTTGACAAATTTCTGAAATTCTACTTAAAGAACCCTTCCCTCTACATGCAATTAAAATTTTCTTTTTACTGGGCAGCATGTCTTTCAGCAGCACAAAAGCCGAGATTTTATGCAAAGATGAAAGATTTGCTAAATCTGGAGATTTTTTGAAATTTGATTCCTGAAAATTTGCGCCATTTTCCTCAATCCTAAATGCTGCAAAATTGATCACATCTAGATTCAAAATGGATTTCTGAAATTCTTCTTTGCTTAAATAAAGCTCATTTGGAGCAAGAAATTTCTTCTTCTCACCTGAAAATCCAGCATTCTCAAAGGAGTCATGAAATTTAAAAGCTTCATTAACTTCCTCCAAAAAAGCATCATGAGCAATTTCCAGAGAAGCAGAATTTGTGAAAATCTTGAGATTTCCTGGTAAATATTCCGTCAGACATTCTAATTCATTGTAAAAATGAGGCAGGAAATTCTCCATTGCCAAAATTCTGCGACCATTCTTGACTGACTCATAAACCTGACTGGAGCAGGCTTTCACAGAAAATTGCATTTTATGATTCTCCAGAAAATTTCCTCTGGTTTTCTCATTTAAAACAACTTCACTTGCAGGCAAAATCTTAATTTCAGAAATGGACCTGTCTTTAAAACTAATTTGAGTTTTGATATCAAAAAATTTGATTGTTTCAATTTCATCACCTGCAAAATCAAGCCTGACAGGCTCTTCAAAGCCAATTGGGAAAATGTCTAAAATGCTTCCTCTGACTGCAAAATCTCCCACATTCAGAGCCATATTCTCCCGTTCATAGCCCCCTTCCAGGAGTTTTTCGATCAGCATTTTCCGGTCAATGATGGCATTTTCTTTTAAATGAAAAACATTTTTTGCAAATTCATTTGCTGGAATTTGCTTCCTAGAAATGGCCTTCAAACTTGTCACAATGACAATTTGCTTGCCTAATTTCTGACTCAAAAAATGCAATGTTTTAATTCTTGTTTCCAAAATCTTTGGGCTGGCTTGAGTTTGTTCATAGGGCAATTTGTCAAAATCTGGAAAAGAGTGAATTTCCACATCTTCCTTCACAAAAAACCGCAAATTTCGTGCAAAATCATCAATCTCACGGTCATTTTTCAAAATGATGATGATATTTCCATCAATTTTCTCAAGCTCTGAAGCCGCAGATGCCGGAAATGCGTCAAATGAAACTGGGGTGATGATGAGATTGCTCAAAATTCTTCCCTCTTAACTTTGGAAAAAAGATCAAAAAAATTATTTGTCGAAATTTCAGCAAATTCCTCAAAATTAATGCCACGAAGCTCTGCCAGGAATTCTCCAACATGTTTCACAAAAGCAGGCTCATTGTTTTTTCCCCTTTTAGGCACTGGCGCAAGATAGGGCGAGTCAGTCTCAATTAAAATGCGGTTCAGCGGAATTTTCTTGACTGATTCACGCAAATCTTCAGCATTTTTAAAAGTGATGATCCCTGAAATTGAAATATATAAACCCAAATCCAGCATTTTCCTTGCCAAATCATAGCTTGAGGTGAAGCAATGTATGAGGCCTTTAAATTCACCTTTTTGCATTTCCTCCTCCACAATGCGGATTGTGTCTTCCTCAGCATCTCTTGTGTGAATGATGACTGGAAGTTGGGTGATTCTGGCAGCTTCCAAATGCCTGCGGAAAGATTCAATTTGCAGCTCTTTTTTCGCAGTTTCATAATAATGATCAAGGCCAGTTTCACCAAGGCCAATCACTTTGGGATGTTTGGTGAATGAAACCAGCTCATCTGTTGTGACCATTTTTTCAGAATCAACTTCATTTGGATGCACCCCAACAGATGCAAAAATTTGAGGATTTTTCTCCGCAATTTCAAGCAATTTTGGCATTTCCGACATTTTTGTACAAATGGTTTGCATTAAGAAAACGCCATTTTCTTTGGCCCGCTCCAGAATTCCAGCAAAATCTTGCTGAATTTCTGGGAAATCTAAATGGCAATGTGTATCAATAATTTTGATGGTCATTTTGCTAAATCTCTTCCTCAATTCTTGGAATGATGCCTTTTGGCTCAATGATTTTGGCGCCTGGTTTGAGAGCAAATTCTTTTGAAATTTCACTAAAATTTGCCGGAGCCCTGCCCAGCTGCTTCAAAATTTCTGCAGCAATTTGTGGCGTGAAAGCTTGCAGCAAAATTCCCAAAATTCTGATTGATTCCGCCAGCACATAAAGCACTTGTTCCATTTTCTTAAAATCAGTCTTCTTTAAAATCCATGGCGCTTCTGAGTCAATGAAGCCATTTAAAATGCTTGCAAAATGGCGCAAAATTTCAAGAGCAGCGGAATATTCATGTTTTTCAAATTTCTTTTTCACCTTGCCATAAAGCCCCTGAGCTTCGATGAGAATCTCATGCTCAAGGTAGGAATTAAGGTCAAAATTCGGAATTGATTGATTACAATTTTTGAAAATCATGGACATTGTTCTTTGCACTAAATTTCCCAAATTATTTGCCAGATCAGCATTAATCAACTCTTTCATTCCTTGTTTTGAGAAATTTCCATCACTGCCAAAATTAACTTCTTTCATTAAAAAATAGCGCGTTTGGTCAAGGCCAAATTGATTCACTAACTCAACAGGGTCAATGACATTGCCCAAAGATTTTGAAATTTTCTGACCTTCATTCGTCCACCAGCCATGAGTCAGAATTTGCTTTGGCAAAGGAAGCGCAGCCGCCATGAGAAAAGCGGGCCAATAGACAGCGTGAAAGCGCGTGATGTCTTTGCCAATGACATGCACATCAGCTGGCCAGAATTTAACATAATCCTCAGAAAGCGCGTCAGGAAAGCCAACAGCGGAAATATAGTTCGCAAGCGCATCAAGCCAGACATAGATGACATGATTTTCGTCTCCTTCCGCATTCCTCGGCACTTCAATTCCCCATTTGAAACTGATTCTTGAGATTGACAAATCTTTCAAACCTGATTTAACAAAATTCATCACTTCATTATAGCGCGATTTTGGCCAGACAAAATCCGGGTTCGCCTCCAAATGAGCAATTAAAGCCTCTTGCCAGTGAGAAAGGTCAAAAAAATAGCTATCTTCCTCCACCCATTCAACAGGGGCACCAGTTGGAGCTTTGCCGTCAATCAGCTCTGACTCAGCATAAAATGCTTCATCACGCACGGAATACCAGCCAGCATAGGCCCCTTTATATATATGTCCAGCATCTAAAAGTCTTTGCCAGAGAAATTTGACGGCTTTTTTATGGCGCTCTTCTGTGGTTCTGATGAAATCATCATTTGACAAATTAAGCAAAGGACCAAGGGCACGAAATTGCTCTGAAACTTGATCAACGAAATCTTGTGGGCTCATTCCTTTGTCAATGCTTGATTTCTCAACTTTTTGGCCATGTTCATCTGTTCCAGTCAGGAATTTCACATTCACACCATCAAGCCTTTTGAAACGCGCAATGACGTCAGCCACAATGCTTGTGTAGGCGTGGCCAATATGTGGTTTGTCATTCACATAGTAAATTGGAGTTGTTATATAAAAATTTTTCATTCTTCCACCTTTTTCAATTCGTTAAACCATAAAAATAAATTTTGTTTCACATCGAGAGAAAATTGTTCTAAATCACTTAATAATTCAAAATTTTGCTCATATAATTTGAGCAAGTTCTCTAGTTTTCCAGCATCATGCAGGTTTTTTTTCACCAGATTTGTTATGATGGAATTCAGAAGCAAAAATAACTCTTGTTGGTTGGTTTTATCTGTTTTTTTCAAAATCTCATCAATGAATCCATAAATCTCATGAGCTTGTTTCTTTTTCAAATTTTGCCTAAATTTCTCAATTGCAACATAAACCTCAAACAAGCCACTAGAGAGAATTTCCATGGCTTTGCCTGGCGCATCTTGAGAAAGATCAAGAAGCAAATTCAACTCTTTTTCTTCTAATTTCGCAGCAATTTCTTGTTTTTTCAACAATTGCAAAGATTCATCGCGCTTCAAAGGCAAGAAACGCAAAAGAATGCAGCGTGATTTGATGGTTGGCAAAATTCTGGACTCATCTGTTGTGATCAGGAAAATATAGCAATTTTCCGGCGGTTCTTCAACAATTTTCAAAATTGCATTAGAGGCAGATATGGTCAAATTATCAGCACCATCAATGATGAAAAAACGAGGCGCATTTCCAGAAGCGCTTAATGCAAAAAATTCGAAAACTGAGCGAACTCTTTCAACAGAAATGGCTTTTTTCTCTTGGAAATCATCACTAATGACGAATAAATTCGGGTGAGAAGACAAATTCATATCTGGCTTTTTGACCAAATTTGGCAAAAAATGTTGCACAATTTCATAAATGAAACTGGCTTTCCCAAGGCCTTTTTGACCGGAAATGACCCATGAATGATGTGGCGCTTTGGCATTTTTGCAAAAGGCATTCAGCAAAAATCTTTTTGCCTTGCAATTTCCTATAATTTGGCTATTTTCAAATATATCATTTTCCTGCATTTTCAAAATTAACGCTTCTTTAAGCCTCTTATGTTATAATCTAGAATCATGATTAAATTATGGGTAAAAATAATTTGGAAACAATATATCAGAAAATAAAACTTAACAAAAGCATTAATCTTAATTCTTCACAAGAAAAAGCGCTGAAAAAATTGCTTGAGATTCATGATTCTCATTTTGAGCAATCTAATTTTTTTAGCAAAATTCTAAAAAAACCAGCAAAAATCAAAAAAGGCATATATCTCTATGGGGCAGTTGGCAGAGGAAAATCAACTATTTTGAACATTTTCTTTGATCATTTAACGCAAAAGCGGAAGTGTAAATTTCATTTTCATGATTTTCTGGAAATGATTCATGCACAAATGAAGCAAATTAGAGACGGAAAATCAGCAATTGACCCTCTGAAAATCATCGCTGAAAAAATTGCCGCAGAAAATGACATTTTATGCCTCGATGAACTACATTTGACAGATATTGGAAATGCCATGATCATGGGGAGGCTGTTTAAATTTCTGTTCAATTTCAACATCTTAATTGTGATCACGTCAAATAGGCACCCAAAAAACCTCTACCAAGGCGGCCTGCAAGCAGAATATTTTCAAAATTTCGCAGAACTTCTTGAGAAACATTTGGAAATTCATGAAATTGAAGCAGAAATGGACTATCGCGCTTTGAAGGGAAAAAGTGATTTTAGAGTCAAATTTGAAATTCTGGAAAATGCCATCATTAACGAAATGGCCCTGCAACTGACAAAAGGAAAGCTAGAACCACAAAAAATTCCTCATGGAAGTCACGAGATTTTTTGCCCCCTTGCTTCAGAAAATTTGGCAATTTTTGATTTTGAAGATCTTTGCGAGCGAAACTATTCCACAAAAGACTATAAATTCTTATGTCAAAAATTTAAAATCATCATTTTAAAAAACATCAGACAACTGAAGCAAGAAGACAGAGATGAAGCGGTGAGATTCACTAATTTCGTTGATTCCGCCTATGAAAATGGTATTATCCTCATTTTCTCAACCGCCGTTCCTCTGGCCGAAATCTATGTGAAAGGAAAAGGCTCTTTCGAGTTCGAAAGAACAGTCTCCCGCTTGCTTGAAATGAGCTCTGGAGAATATCTCGCGGCCAGGATGTATTAAAAATAAAGAGACCATTAAAGGTTTCATATAATTAAAAATTTAACAGCCTCCGTCATTGCGAGCCAAAGGCGCGGCAAACCAGTGTTATGTTACATTCCATAGGAAAAACAACACTGGATTACCACAAAATTTTACAGCAAATGGGTATAAATTGGAGAATTTAATAAAATGACCCTGTAAAATTAGAGCCCGATTCCATGACATTTTTATCCGACCTTAGCTATATAATCCGTATTTGCTATAAAATTTTGTGGCGATCCAGAGCTATTTTTCCTATGGAATGTAACATAACTCTGGTTTGCCGCGCCTTTGGCTCGCAATGACGAAAATTGTTGAATCTTTAATTACATATTAGATTGTTAGTAAGTTAATCTAATACAAATCCTACAACCTTTTTAGCGTATCATCAACATTACAATCTTCCTTTTCCTTGAGAGGATGATGCAGCGGAAGACAGCTGCGCGACGTGAGTTGCTGCTGGTTCCTCGATTCCGCCTTTTTCAAGATTTTCCACTATTTTCTTTCCAGCTTCCAGGCTTTCTTGCAACTTTGCAGCCTCTTCTTCAAATCCCGTTCTTGTTAGCAGTTCTTTGGCTTTTTCTAATCCTTCAATTTCGAGCTTCTTTAAGGCCAAAGAAGTGCCATCTAAGTCCTTTAGGTAGTTTTCCACAGTTGTGGGATAGTCGTAATTCATGAAATCCAGAGCAAACTGAGCTTCTTTCAAGGAGAGATTCTTTTTGCCTAGAATTTGGAGGACTTCTGTGATGATAGCTTTTATTTCCGACTCATCTGTGACTGAATTTTGGAATCTTTCAATATTAGAACTTATTTGATATAATTCTTTTTTTATTGGTTTGTAAATATTTTTATTTTTAAACTGATTATTTTTTATTGCGCATATTTTGCTGCCAAGTAGTTCTAAAACCACTGCCGACACTCTTTTATAGGTGCTTTTTAGATCTAAATTGCTCTCAGCCTTAACATTCCCCACTTCTTCTGAGACTGCGGCATTTTTTCCATCTTGCAATCGCAAAGCCTCTCCCAAACCCGCGCTATTTGCAAGAACATGGAGAAAAAGTCTGGAAATTAAATTACTCTGGCTTTTGACTTCGTCTTGAGCAAAATCTTTATATTTCGAAATCAAAGCTCTATCCGCGTCTGTTAGCTCACCTGCCACCGGAGTTTTAGTTTGCGATTCTATTAGAGTTAGAACTTTTGCTTTTTCTAGGAGCTCTCTTATTTCCGGGCTAAATACTAGATCTAATGCGGTTTGACCTCTACTATTATTTTCACAGACATTGGCACCATTTTCTAATAATAGCTTCACTATTTCTGTGTGTCTATATTGGGCGGCGAGCATTAATGCAGTCTGTTCCGAGAACTTTGGAGCTTTGACATTTACGCCATTTTCTAATAATAGCTTCACTATTTCTGTGTGTCCATATTGGGCGGCGAGCATTAATGGAGTGAGTCCTAATAGGTTTACAGCATTGACGTTAGCGCCTTTTTCTAATAATAGCTTCATTATTTCTGTGTGTCCATATTGGGCGGCACCCCTTAATACCTCTACATGATTGATCTCAGCTCCTCTTTCTAATAATAGCTTTACAATTTTTGTATCTCCATATTGGACGGCAGCAGATAACACGCTCTCCCCGAATGGGCCTTTAGCATTGATATCAGCCCCTTTTTTTAATAAAAACTCTATCATTTCTTTTGCATTTCTAGAACCAATGGCTTTCATTAATATAGTTATGCCTTCTAGGCTTTGATGGATATCAGCTCCTTTTTCCAATAATAGCTCTACAATTTCTACGTCTCCATATTGAACGGCAAAAGATAATGCGCTCTCATTTAAGACAGTTCGAGTGTTGATAGGAGCCCCTTTTTTTAATAATAGCTCTATCATTTCTTTTGCATTTCTAGAACCAATTGCTTTCATTAATATAGTTTTACCTTCTGGTTCTTGATGGATATCAGCTCCTTTTTCTAATAATAGCTCTACAATTTCTACGTTTCCATGTTGGACAGCGATGAATAATGCACTATGTCCATTTTCATTTATGTCTTCGAGATTCACACCTTCTACTATTAGTTGCTCTACAGCTTTTAGATTATTGTTTAAGATAGCTTCAAATAATTTCTCTTCTTGGGTCATTTTTAGGCTCCATTTGCTAGTTTGTTTACTGTTTATAAAAGATATAAACCTATGTTAACATATTTGGGAGGTGGAGTCAATAGATAATTTATATAACAATGTTATTTTATAATTTTGTTGAAAATCAGGTATATATGTGGGATTTGCATTAGAATAATCTATTAACGATCTAATATACCATTAAATATTCAACAAATTTCGTCATTGCGAGCCAAAGGCGCGGCAATCTAGAGTTATGTTACATTCCACAGGAAAAACAACTCTGGATTACCACAAATTTTACAACAAATAGAATTTAATAAAATGACCCTGTAAAATTAGAGCCCGACTCCATGACCTTTTTATCCGACCTTAGCTATATAATCCGTAGTGGCAATCCAGAGTTATTTTTCCTGTGGAATGTAACATAACTCTAGATTGCCACGCCTTTGGCTCGCAATGACGAAATTTGTTGAATATTTAATGATACATTAGATCGTTAATAGATTACTCTAATACAAATCCTCATGTCCCCAAAATCACGAAATGTGACATTTTAAGGACATGACAACCCCGCTTAAATCCCAATTCCTTTATTACGTATTTGGCGAACTTTTTCCATGGCACCTTTGACATATTCTTGCGGCAGTTCATCTGCAAGCTGTTTCACAGCCTCGCCGAATGATTTTTCAATCAAAAATCTCACCACATCTTCACGCCCCTTTGAAGCTGCCATGCTCAAAAGACTGACCCCAGCTTCGTTTGAAACATTAATCTTCATTCCAGATTTTTCTAAATATTGCAATTTCTCAAGCGCATATTTATCATCAAGAGCACAAAAAACGAAAGGAGTTTCTAAGTCTTTTGACAAAACTTGCGAAATGATTTTAACTGAAGACGCATTAAAGGCATATTCCAGACTCACAACATTTTTCCAATCCTTCACATAAGCATCATATAAAACTGCTATAGGACGGCTCATATTTCGCAAGAAAGCACCAATATTTTTTGCTTTATGTAGCTGATTAATCAGCTCAGGGCCAGAATCAAGCACATTTTTCACTGCAAAATCAAATGCATTTTTCCCTGTGTCTGACTTAACCCAAATGTCCGCTCCATTTGCCAACAAAAATTCAATCACATTTGAATTACCCCTTGCCGCTGCAATCATTAAAGCAGTGTGACCTGAAAAATTTTGCGCATTAAGATTAGCACCCATATTCACCAATTCTTGAGCAATTCTCACATCACCATTTTCAGTTGCAAACATTAAAGCTGTACTTGTCAAAGCTACCATCCCCACTTCATCATGTCCAAAAAATTTTAAAGCCACATCATTAACATCCACGCCTTCATTGACGCAATTTTTTAAAGTTTCGAGGTCACCATCACTTGCCGCCATGATGAACGCCTCAAATAATTCCACATTTCCCATAACATAACACCCAATTTAAATAGATCTTCCCATCAAACGCTCTGCAGCTCTGCGCACATAATCCTGATGGTGATTTTTTATTAAAAATTTTACTACATCTTCATGACCATTTTCCGCTGCAATGCTCATGGCGCTTTTGCCATTTTCATCTCTGAAAGAGACATCTGCGCCAGAATCTAGAAGATATTGCACTTTCGTCACTTCACCTTGCTTGGCCGCCTTAAAAAGCTCATCTTCACTTGCTTTTCCATTGAGTTTGCAGCGAATTTTTGTCATTGAACTTTCTAAAGCAAATTCAAGATCCACATAAGGCTCATTTGCCTGTTTTTTCTGAGAGACATATTCTTCATAAATCAATCTCACAATCACAGGATTTCTGTGCATGACAGCCACATCAAAGCTTGTCATACCTTTTCGTTTTTGCCAAATATCAGCCCCAGATTTCACCAAAACTTCAGCAATCTCAGAATATCCCTTTTCAATTGCAAGAATCAAAGCAGTCCAGCCTGCGTCATCAATTTCATTGATTTTTGCACCTGAATCTAGCAAAAGATTCACCATGTCCAAATATCCAAATTGCGCTGCCTTCATCAAAGGGGTCATGTCTTCATGGTCTTTTACGTCAAGATCAGCCCCATTTGCAATTAGAATTTTAGCAATTTTTACAAAACCATTTTCCGCAGCAATCACCAAAGCAGGCATTGTTAAAGCGTCTTCATTGAGATCTTCTAACATGGAAATCAAATCATGCCTCCCAGATTTACGCAAAGACCCCATGATTGTTTCATTTAAATCAGGCTTATTAAATTTCAATAATTTCCTGAGTCTTTGCACATCATCATTACAAGCTGCAAAAATTAGCTCTTTAATTATATTAACATCCATTTCACACACTCCTTAGTTAACAAATTATTTAAGGCATTTTAGCAGTCATTCACTAAGAAATCAAGCATTATTTTTCCAAGATTTCTAGAAAATTTAACCACCCACATTCTCAATAATCACAAAAGCAGAAGCTGTGTTTTTTTCATCAGTTAGGCTCAAATGGATTTTATAAAATTTTATTTGCTTAATCAAAAAATCATGCAAAATGGGTCCCAAGCTAATTTCCGGTTTGCCAAATTGATCATTAGAAACAGACATGTTCAAAAAACTCACATCTCCCCGAATGCCAGTGCCAATTGCCTTAGACAAAGCCTCTTTCGCTGCATATCTTTTAGCAAAAAAGTTAATTTTGAGGGAGTTGTCAAATTTTTGCGAAGCTTCAATTTCATCTTTTGTGAAATATTTTTGCAGAAATCTTTCTCCAAACTCCTCATATAATTTCAGAATTCTGGAAGTTTCTACAATGTCATGACCAATTCCAAAGATCATTTTCTTTGCTCATCAATCAGTTGCTTCATTTCTAAAATGGCTGCAGGCAAACCAATGAAAATGGCGCGAGCGATTAAAAAATGCCCAATGTTTAATTCCTCAATTTCAGGAATTTCAGCAATTTTTGCCACATTTTCTAAATTAAGACCGTGACCCGCATGAACTTGCAAACCAAGATCTGCAGCAAATTTGGACATTTTTATGATTTCACGCAAACTAGGCGGAGTCAAATCACCAGTGTGAATTTCAATGGCTTCCACCCCAAGCTCAGCAGATTCACGAATTTGCGCCTCATTCGCATCAACAAAAAGAGAAACTTTAATGCCATTTGCTTGAAATTTCGAGATTTTTTCTTGCAAATTTTCTGAATTCCCAACCACATCAAGCCCCCCTTCAGTGGTGAGTTCTTCTCTTTTCTCAGGAACCAAACAGACAAAATCTGGCTTAGCTTTTAAAGCAATCTGCAACATTTCATCAGTTGCTGCCATTTCAAAATTTGTGATCACGGGTTTTTCAGCGAAAAATTCACAAATTTCAAAGACATCAGCGTCTTTAATGTGTCTTCGATCTTCCCTTAAATGAAAAGTGATGACTTCAGCACCATTTTCAGAGGCAATTTTTGCTGCCTCAAATGGCGAAGGATATGGCTCATGGCGGACATTCTTAAGCGTTGCAACATGGTCAATATTAACACCAAGTCTAATTTTTCTCATTCAGCCACACATTAAATTTGAATTTGCAACACAATTTGGGCAAAAATCTGGTTTCAGACCATCTAACCTTTTTAAATTATCAGTTGTGATGACATCTTGACAAGATTTGCATTTAATGTCTTGAATTGCTTGCATGTTCGCGTCAAGCGCCAGCCTATCATCAAAAACAAAACAACTTCCTTCCCAATTCTGATTTTGGTTTTTCGTGTCCTCAAAATATTGTAAAATGCCGCCTTTCAGATGGTAAACATTTTCAAATCCCAGTTTTTTCAAATAGGATGTTGATTTTTCACATCTAATCCCCCCTGTGCAACACATTGCAATTTTTTTATCTTTATGTTGCATAAGATTTTCCTCAACCCATTCTGGCAATTGGCGGAAATATTTCGTGTCAGGGTTTAAAGCATTTTTGAAAGTGCCGAGGGCAATTTCATAGTTATTTCTGGTGTCAACAATAATCACATCATCTCTAGAAGTAAATTCATCCCAATCTTTAGGCTCAATATATTCACCTTTATATTTCTCAACATCAAGCTCATTTTTCACTTCATCAGAGCGCAAGGCAACAATTTCATTTTTAAGACGCACTTTCATTTTCAAGAAAGGTTGAGTTGGATGAAAGCTTTCTTTACATTCGAAATTTTTAATGTTATAGGTTTTTTTCAAAAATTCATATAAAGCGTTAATATTTTCCCTAGTTCCAGAAATTGTGGAATTGATTCCTTCACTTGCAATCAAAATTGTTCCTTTAAGAGAATGCTCGTTGCAAAAACGCAACATCCCATCTTTCTGAGTTTCGAAGGAAGGATTATTGAAAAAAAAATAGAAAGCTGTGACAACAAATTCATTGATTTTGTTCATGATTTTTTACCTTTTCACCTAACTAATTACAGTATTTTTTTTGTCAGATTATATAAAATCATTTTAAAATTAGCAAGTCAATTTTATAATCTCATCACTAAAAAAATCAAAGCCTCTCACTTTATGATTTTTGGTAATCATTTCTTTACCATTTATCTTTATAATTTTATTCAAGAACAGAACTAATAGGAATGGTAAATTATTATGACCTTCATCATTGGTGTGATCACAGTTATTGGTTGCGTTTTCGGCGGCTATACTTGGCATGGTGGAAGTTTGAAGATTTTATGGCAACCAACAGAAGTTGTCATCATTGGCGGCGCAGCTTTCGGCGCATTCATCATTGCTAACCCACTTGACTATATTAAAGACGCAGGATCAGCTTTCAAGAAACTTTTCAAAGCTAAACCACACACAAAAAAGGATTATATTGAGCTTTTACTATTTTTAACCGAAGTTTTTAAATTGATAAAAACAAAAGGTATGCTAGAATTTGAGGGACATATAGAAAACCCACATGAAAGCAGCATTTTCACGAAATATCCTACAATTTTACATAATCATTTCATAATGCACTTCTTTTGTGATAATTTGCGACTTCTAACCATGGGCGTGGATGATCCTCAGCAAATGGATGATTTAATGACCCAAGATATTGAATCGCATCATCATGACCTCGAAACAGCTGGGGGTGCAATTGGCGCCATTGCGGAAGGTATGCCTGCTTTGGGAATTGTGGCCGCGGTGCTTGGGGTGATTAACACAATGAAAAGCATCACGGAACCACCTGAAGTTCTTGGCGGTTTAATTGCCGCAGCTCTCGTGGGAACTTTCCTGGGCGTGTGGATGGCCTATGGCTTCATTGGACCAATGGCTTCTTATATTGGTAAATTTGCCCATGCGGAGACGAAATATATTGAATGTGTGAAAGTGGCAATTCTTTCTCATATGAAAGGAAACGCACCAACCATCACTGTGGAATTCGCCAGAAACGCCATTCCGCATCATGACAGGCCAGACTTCCACATGCTCGAAGAAGCCATCAATGGCCAAGAGAAATAGAAATTATGGCTGAAGAAAACGAAAGACCAATCGTAATTAAAAAAATTAAAAAAGGCGGTCACGGTCACCATGGCGGCGCATGGAAAGTGGCCTATGCTGACTTTGTGACAGCCATGATGGCATTTTTCTTGCTTCTTTGGCTTCTCAGCAACGCCACAGACGAAACATTAAAAGGTCTGTCAGAATATTTCATGCCAACAGTAGGTTTGAAAGATCAAATGGGAATTGGCTTTGCAGGAGGCAATCAAATTGACACAAAAGATGGCATCAAAAATTCTAAAAATAAAGAAAAAGGCGTGATTTATGGCGCACCATCAGTCGGGGCAATTGTGAAAATGCCCGACTCTGTTGTGAAAGAACTTGATGAAATTGACGCAAAAAACTTCACTTCTGTACAAAATGATTTATATAAAGCAATCAATGACAACCCAGAGCTGAAGGAATATTCAGAACAAGTTCTCATCTCAGAAACACCTGAAGGCCTCAGAATTCAAATTCTCGACCATCAAAAAAGACCAATGTTTAATCAAGGCGGTGCAGAAATTGCACCATATATTAAAAGAATTTTAGCTTTTCTCGCTCAATCAATTAAATATATACCAAATTATGTCTCAATCTCGGGCCATACTCCTTCAAACTATCAACATTCATCAAAATTCTCTGACCTTTGGGAGCTTTCCGCCGCAAGAGCAAATGCAGCTAGGCAGTTTTTGGTAGATGGTAATCTCGACCCCGAACAAATCGCCCGAATTGTTGGAAAAGGAGACCAAGAACCTCTCGATCAAGATATTTACGCTCCTGAGAATTCACGAATCTCAATCACCCTAATGAAAAGCTCCATCCTACCCTACACCAAACGCTCCGCCCCATGATTACATCCTTTCTAGCAACTTTAAGTTGAGCATTTACCAACCACCACCTACGAGCCCCCCCCCACTTTGGTCATTGCGAGCGTAGCGCGGCAAACCAGAGTTATGTTACATTCGAAGGTAAAATAACTTTGGATCACCACGCTTCGCTCGTGATGACGGATGGTGAACTCATGATAACGGATGGTAAATCAGAAAATAAAATAAAATAAAATCACCACCCCCCAGATCAGAACATATCAACCAACACATCCAAAACATCACCCGAAATTTCGATTTCTTCACATCTAGACAAAAAATCCAAAGTTGCCTTCTCTTCTTTATTCAAATAGTCATCCTTACGCAATGCCGACAATGTTTGTCTAATACTCTCATTACTCAAACCATTCGCAATAATTTTCCCTTCCGAATCAGTCTCAATCTTCTTCAGAACCCTACCAAATTCTTTTTCTTTTCCAGTCGTGAATCTCAATTCTGAGAATGCATTACCATCTTTATCAAGCGCCACAACAGTTGCTGTTGCTTGTTTAGAATTTGGCGCCAATCCAAAGCTCTCAACAATATTACATTCCGAATCTATAAAAATCGTCCCGGATTTAACCAAACCCTTGGCAACATAATCTTGCTTGATTAGATCAAGAGTTTTAGCATGATCTGCACTACGACCAGCATTTTTTTCTGCATAGTCTTTAGCTGATTGGCCATATACGTCTTTCACATTTGGATTTGCACCAAAATGAATCAAGGCTATGCTCAATCTCTTGACGAGTCAAGAGGTTTTTTTCGATGATTAATCAGAACAGCATGATTCATCTCAATGACCTCCAACCGAGAAAGAAATCACATATTCTTCCAAAACAATGGTACTAGTTAAGCTTTTAATTTCGTGAAATTGGCACTTACCAATTTTCTCGTAAGACGCAAAACCAATGCCCTTCATCTTTAAATAAGCTTCGATCTGAGTCCATGATATATAAAATTCAAGAGAATTATTTATTTCGCATTCAGCACTTATTAATAAATCTAACAAATTTTCCCACTTCCTAGACGGATTGATATATTCAATATCAACCCCTATGGTATTAATGCTAAAAGCTACACATATTTTCTTATTAGAATATGAAATATTAAAATGGTAATTTGATCCCTTAACATAAGGTTTACCGTGAGAATTATACATAATGCAAAGCCCCTCATCTTGCAGCAACAAATTCTTCTGCAGATAATTCTTGACTAAGAACCTTCCTACTATAAATGCTTTCTTTTTGTAACAAGACTTAAAAGAATTTAACTTCAGCTGCTCTGATTGGTTCAGAAACTCAAATATTCTATCTGATATTAAATCATAGACATCTTCTATTTCACAAAAATACAGAATCATATTACTGTCTTGATTAATGATTTTAAATAAATTAGTCGGCAAGTGCGGCTCAGTAAAATGCATTTAAAAATATTCTAAAATCTCCGATAATGTTTTAGATGAAGGAAGATGCCCATCACGAGTCATGGTAAATATTACTCTATTTAGCGATGAATTTTCCCAAAAAGTTTTTGCAATTTCAATATCAATATACGGATCATTACCATAATAAATATTAATAATAGAAGATATTCTCTTATGATTAATATCTATAGTACTTAATATATATTTCTCATTTTCAGAAACGGGAGCATCTATAGCGAGATCTTTTAATTTTAATATCAATTTATCAGGATCATCAACGCTGAAAATATGTAACATATCAACAATAACACCAAATTCTTTTTCTAAAAAGAAAGCTACTAAAAAACAAATATACCCTCCCATACTAGACCCTATGAAATTGAGTTTTTTGAATTCCAGCTGATTAATATCACTTGCAATATAAATACATAATTCTTTGAAATTAATTTTACATGATGGATAAACTACACCATAGATAGATTTATGAGATTTATTCACTAACAGCTGCTCAGCATAACTACTAGCATGAGGAAACAAAACTATTATTTCATGACTATTTATTAAATTAATTTTCTTTAGTAATTTCATAATAAAATCGAATTTATACCATAATAAGCTAAAATAAGTGATGAAGTGATTTTAACTTTATTTATATGTTTATTTGAAATCTCCCTTATAATTCTCATAGAGAAAAATTTTGCAACAAGACTAAACCATAAAAATGTAATAAAGATTATAAAAAAGATATATATTATAAATTCATACATCTCCACATTTTTACCTACAATTTGAGTAAATAAGCTCATGTAAAATATTAGTATCATTGGGTTAAACAAATCAATTAAGAATCCCTGCATAAAATAGGAAGCATTATCAAACTTACCGCTATTTTCACCTTTATTTTTCACCACAGAAATAAAAATTGAAAACGCAACGAAACATATAAAAACTCCTCCACAAATTTTAATGATTTTAAACAAATGAGGATAATGATCATGTAAAGCTATAGCACCTAATATTGCTCCCACAGCATGTATCGCAATGGCGCAGACAACTCCTAGAACGCATAAAATTCCAGCTCTCATTGAGTTATTTGCCGAATGATATGCTATAAGAGCAAAATTCAGACCTGGCACAATTAAAATAGCTCCATTCGTTAATAGAATATATTTAAGATTAGATATCATTTCTTGATCGAATTTTTAATGTTAAGTTAAATATTATGAGCATCATAATAGCATGAATAAACAAAAATAATGGTAGCTGCAATAACTGACCATCATGCATCCAAGACATGAGTCCAGTCATCATTGCAACAATAGAATAATAATATAGCCCAAAAACAGAAGCTGCAGTTCCGGCATATTTTCCATAATCTTCTAATGCATGGCTTAAACTATTAGGAATAATCATTGCAACACCAATAATGGATGAAAATATAAATAAATATGATAAAATTATTGATTGTTGAGCATATAATGAGGAAATTACGCCATATTTCACACATATAACAAATAAGGCACTAGATATCAAAATTAACAATATACCTCTTTGAATGATGAATATATGAGATTTTTTAAGACTATGCAGCTTTTTTGACAATGCACCACCAATCAATAATGGTATAAAAATCAGAAAGGAAAATAATCCGAACATTTGGCTAGAAACCCCTAGATTATCAATAAAATAAAATGGGCTTTCTGCAAAATATCCAAAGATAATTCCATTTACAGACCCCACCATGAATCCAAACCCCATGACTTTCCCATCTTTCACCATTTTACAAAAACATTCGATATAATTTGCTAGAATATTTTTTTTCTCCGGCACCATTTTTCTGGTTTCTGGAAGCTTAAATATGATCATGAATATTGTAAAAACAGCAATGACCATTAAGATCTGAAACACACTATTCCAACTATAATATTCCGTAGCAATCCCTCCTATCACAGGACCAACAGCAGGAGCAAAGGCCATGGCCATGGAAATAACAGAAAAAACGCGCCCTCTATCTTCAGGTCTAATCACATCTCTTGCAACAGCCTGACCTAGCACAGAACCAACACTCGCCCCAAAAGCTTGCATAAAACGAAATATCAATAATTCCTCTATATATGTTGCATTATAACATAATAAGCATGATATTGTGTAAATAACAAAACCTAAAATAAAAATTGGCTTTCTGCCATATTTATCAGAGATAGTTCCCCAAATAAACACACCAACCCCAAATCCAAATAAATATGTAGTTAATGTCATCTCAATAACATTAGCAGACACTTGAAAAAAATCTGACATCAAAGGCAATGCTGGAACATAAATCGTCTCACTAAGCTGAGGAATTGCAATTACAAGAACAAGTAAGTAAATTGGCACAATAACATTCTGCATTTTAAACCTCCAGCACATGATTTTTATTTTTAATAAATTTTCCCAATTCTTCAATAGTTGAGTTTAATATGAAATCTCTTATAGTAAGGTCAATTCCATATAATTCATTCAATTTATATACTATTTGAGGAATATGAATTGAATTACCTCCAAGTATAAAGAAATTATCTTTAACGTTTTGAATATCGACATTTAATATATTAGACCAAATATCTAATATCTCTTTTTCTAATTGCGTCTTCGGCTCAGCTACTCCAAGCTCACTAGTTGACAAATGATCAAAAGGTTCTTGTAGCGATTTTCTATCAATCTTTCCATTATTCGTCATAGGGAATGAATCAAGAATAACAAATTTTGCCGGTATCATAATAGCAGATAGCCTCCTACTTAAATCGTCTCTAATCATCTCTATAATATTTTCTTTAGTTAAAAACTCTTGGTTCATTGTAACATATGCACAAAGAAATGCATTATTATATTCCCCCCATAGCTTTACAACCGATGCATTAATATAGTTTAGATTGTTAATCGCCCCCTCTATTTCCAACAGTTCAATTCTATGACCACGTAATTTAATTTGTGAATCCATTCTGCCAGAACAAATCATTTTCCCATCATTCATCATTTTCACCCTATCACCAGTTTTATAAACTTTGATATTTGTGCCATATATGTCAATTTCTTTAAATGATTTAGCGGTTAATTCTTCTGCATTGATGTAACCAATGGCAACTCCTTTACCTGCAATTGCAAGCTCTCCCCAAACATTAGCTGGACAAAGACGATCAAATTCGTCAATAACATAGCATTGCGTGTTTTGTATTGGTTTACCAATAGTTACAATATCTTCACAATATATATCAGAACATGTAGACCAGACAGTAGTTTCTGTGGGACCATAAACATTATAAGCAATTTTAAATTTAGATTTAATTTTATTAAACAAAACCGAATCTAAGGATTCTCCTCCGCATAATATAACAATATTTTGATCTTGTATGTGATCAATAATAGCACGCCACAATGTTGGCGTAGCTTGCATATGCGATGGCTTAACTGCATTAATTAAATTAACTAACTTTACAGGATTTCTTGCAACATCTGTTTCCACAATATTTAATCTGGAACCTGACATTAAAGGACAAAATAATTCAAGGGCAAATATATCAAAGCTAATTGTAGTTATACTCATAAATAATGAGTGAGAATTTAAGTTTAGTTTATTACAAAAATAATCACATAGATTATTAATATTCTCATGAGTAATCATAACCCCTTTTGGTAAACCAGTACTACCCGAAGTGTGCAAAACATAAGCAATATTCTCTGGTTTTATCTTCCTTACATAATCTTTGAGATAATCTAGCGATATATCAACATCATCATTTAAATATATTTTTCTAATATTTATTTTAGATATTTTATCATAATCATTGCTATCTTCATCCGTTAAAACTACAGAAACACCAGCATCTTTTACCATATATTCCCTTCGATCTTTCGGGAATAATGGGTCGATAGGAACATAATAATTATTACTCATCAATGCGCCTAGAATAGCAGCAACCATATCAAAACTTCTTCGCATCTGAATGGCCACACCTTTAAGCTCACCATAATGATTTTTTATATATAAAGATATTTGATAGGCTCGATTTAATAAAACTCGATATGAATAAGAAGAACCACTGTCAATAACAGCTATTGCATCGGAATTACATGACAATTGGTTTATTATATTATCCATTATAGTATTATTAAGCAAAATTTTCTCGTCACCTTTTGCAATCATAAATATATTTTCATACATTAATGACGATATGTAGCCCAAATCCTTAATGGGGGCATACATATTAGTAGACAATTGGGAAATAAAATAATCAAGGCTGCATATATAGTCTTGAATCATTTGATAGTCATATAGACTAGTGTTATAATGAAGATTTAAAGACAAGCACTCGTCACTATCACGATAATTCCAAACCATATCAAACATAGTATATTTTGTTTCTACATGATAATTAGATAATTTTATATTAGGTACAATCGGCAATTCTGCTTCATCCGCATTTTGCAATATAATCATTATTTGAAATAACGGATTCATATTAATCTCTCGCTTTGCACATGAAGCTTCAACAATCCATTCAAATTGCGCATCTTGATTTTTTATAGCTTCCACACACGTTTTCTGGGTTGCCGAAAGCACATCTAGGAAACTATTGTCTTTGCCAAATATTGTACGGAGTGGCAAAGTATTTACAAAAAAACCTATCATCTTTTCCATATCAATATTATATCTTGAAGCAAAAGCTGTACCAATAATGACATCTGTTTGATTAGTATATTTATAAAACCAAATATTCATCATTGCAATCAAAGCTACAAATGGTGTATAACCATGCTGGCAAGCAAATTTTTTTATCATTTGCCAAGCACCATATGAAAAATTATAACTAAAACCAGCACCTTCTTTTGATAATATAGTAGGCCTTATTTTGCTAGGAAAGTTTAGAGTCTCATGATGCAACATCTTATCTTTCCAATATTGAATTTGATCTAAAGCTGACGCTTTTCCTCTAAAGGATTTTTCATAATTCCCAACATCCATAATTTGAAAATCTAGTTTCTTCAAAATTGCTTCTTCACTAAGAAAAACTTGATTATATGTAGAAAAAAGCTCTTTTATCATCAATCCAGCTGACCACGCATCTGTGATAATGTTATGCATAACAAATAATAATATATATTTATCATCATTTTTAATAAGTGCAATTCTTACAGGAGATTCTTTTTCTAGATTAAAAGGCTCATATGTAAACTCAGAGATAAATAAGTCAATATTCTCAACTTCACACATGACGCGATAGGGCACAGATAAAGTTGGTACATAGATTTGTTGAGATATATCACCTTTTTTAAATATAGTTCTAAACGCTTCATGCCCTTCAATAAGCGCAGACAAACTTTTCTCTAAAATTTCAAGATCTAGAGCACCATCTATTTGTAATGCATATGGCAAATTATAACTAACATCACTCATATCAAGTTGATATAAATACCATAATCTTTCTTGTGCATATGTAAGATAA
Source organism: uncultured Rickettsiales bacterium (assembly GCA_964383745.1). Taxonomy (GTDB): domain Bacteria; phylum Pseudomonadota; class Alphaproteobacteria; order Rickettsiales; family CAYLHV01; genus CAYLHV01. Next base: position 49,077 of record CAYLHV010000011.1, read on the forward strand.
CCACATCTTTCTTTCAATCTTGAGAAACATATTTTATTAGAGTCAGCCTCATCTATTTCTAGCGAGAGTTCTATGATTGTGGGCTTATCAAATATTACATATACATTTAAAGATATTTTAAAATACTGATTAATTCTTGAGATGATACTTGCTGCCGTAAGAGAATGACCTCCTAGTAGAAAAAAATTATCTTCAATACCAAAATCATCTCTGCCCAAAGTTTTTACAAATATATCAAATAAAAATTGCTCTTTCTGATTTCTAGGCTTTAATGTTTTATTTGATTTGATTTCAAAAAAATTTGTGATATTTTTCCTATCAATTTTGCCATTAACAGTCAAATTAAAACTATCCACCCGATAAAAACGACTTGGGATGGCAGCAGGGTGAAGATGTGTAGATAGATTCTCTAGCAATAAGTTTAATATTTGATCATCTTCAACAAGGTCATTATTAAGCTGAACATAAGCCCTTAATTCAGAGTTCTCAAATGATATGATAGCATTAGAAATAATATCCATATTCTGCATAACATTCTCAATCTCTTCTATTTCTATCCTTACACCCCGAATTTTAATCTGAAAATCTTTCCTTGCAATAAACTCATACTCACCATTATCCAGCTGACGGACCAAATCTCCTGTTTTATATGCTCTAATTTTTTGTTTTCCAATATCTAAATTCACAAAACTTGCTTCCGTTCTGTTTTGATCATTAAAATATCCCCGTGCAACCCCGGAACCGGCTATATATAGCTCACCAATAAAACCTCTGGGCAATATATCAAAATTTTCATCTAAAACTAGAAAATAGTAGTTATTTAAAGGCAATCCTATGTTATTAGTCAAACCAGATTTATCATAAATTCCAACTGAAGAACCAATGGTTGTTTCTGTGGGCCCATAGCCATTAAACAATAATACACCATCCGACATCTTGTCCATTATAGACTTCGAGCATTTGTCGCCCATAATGATTAATGTTTCTAACATATTTGTAATTTTTGATGGCATCATTCCAACAACCGCAGGCGTCAGAGTTGCAACTGATATTTTATTTTCTATAATATAATTTGCCAATTCTGAAGGATCTTTTTGTATCTGATCTGGAGCTAATGATATTGTTAAGCCATTTAAAAGCGCACCATATACATCCCAACCAAACGCATCAAAGCCTAAGGAGGCTACAGAAAGTAATTTACTATTTTCATTATATTGACATGCCAGATATGCTGCTTTAGCTAAATTTACTATATTCCTGTGCTCAATCATAACTCCTTTAGGAATTCCTGTCGAACCAGAAGTGAAAATTATATAACATAAATCACTTGCACTTGGAGCAACCCTCAAATCATCACTTAACACATTATTCAAATCCGCATTATTATTAAAATCATCTAAGTTCGAAACTGGTAATTTAAAACTATCAAAATATTTTAGAAAATAATTATCAACAACAATTAGATCAACATCAATATTATCAATAATTTTTGATATGCGCCCCGGAGGATAGTTATAATCCAACGGAACATAATAGGCTCCTACATTTAATATACTAAATATTAAAGCAATCATTTCTATGGTACGCTGACCACCTATTGCAACAGGCTTACCTTTCAAATCAGGAAAATTATTCATTAATAAGAGGCTATTTTGAATGATTTTATCTCTCAGCTCTCCATATGTAATATTTCTAGAGATTTCTTCAATGGCCACTTTATCTGGATTATTGCTGGCTTGTTCAAAAAATACATCTAATATTGTTTGAGAGCAATTTGCATCATTTTTATAATCTTCTAACCAAGCTAGCTGCTTACTAATCTCATCCATATAGGAATCATTAATATTCACCAATTTCCCAGTTCTTGAATAATCTATAAAAAAATCTAGAAATAAATCATGGATCACAGACTGAGCAGTTTCTCTTTCTAAGCGCATAAATAAATAGTGTTCTGGCTCTGATTCACCATAAGCACGAATTACAAAATTTCTTGGTAAATTCTCATTTACATTTCTTATATCATGAGATTTTGATATTACAATTACATTATCGCCTTTAATACAAGCATTTTGAGCGCCATCATTTCCATATTCATATAAAATAATATCATAAATTGAGTTTAGATCATTGTCAACATCCACAACGTGACCCATCATCATTAACCCCTCTATGATGGGCTTAAATAATTCAGATGGCTCATTCCACAAAATACTCAACTTCTTCATAGCTTAAGTCTCTATAAAAACTATTTTAAAACAACACCAAAATCCAAAAACGCTTTTACCATGAAGCTATCTTCGAGCAAACGCGCATTTTCTAGCAACTTAATCATTTGTTTTACAATGATGTTATTCACGTCTATCACGTCTTCTCGCCATCCATAATGCGTTTCAGAAATTATTAAATCTATAGTATTGGAGTCATATTTTAAGGATTCCAATATACTACGATCAAACGATTTTTGAAGATTTGGGGCCATATATAAACTAATCAACTTTGGGATTAGCGGTATGATAATTTTCTTATCTTCATCATCTATAAATTGCCAGTATATTTCTAATATTTTCTGAAAATATTTTGCGTGCCTAGTTTCATCTAAAACATGATCATGCATTACATAATAGAAAGTTTTACAAACTTCTTTTGTCTTCGCAACATCAATCAAATCATACGTTAAAGCATGCTCTGCGATACATACTGCTATTAATTCAAATATTCTCCTATGCCTATCCTCTAAATCATGTGATAAATTTTTAATCGCATTAGAAAGCTCCGTATCATCAGGTAGAGGCAACATCTGAATTTTTTCAAACTCAGCTACCTGATACATATAATCAATAGCAACATATGCGTGATAGGTTTCATCTATAATTATTGTCAGGGCATCTCTTTTTATTTCATTTGAGAAGTTGCATCCATAATAATTCTTAGTAATACCATATGCAGCCTTATTTATGATATCTTTCTCAATATTTGCTATATCATTCATATATTTAAATAAACTTTGTGTAAGAATATAGCGCTTCTGCTCTTCATCAATATTTTTTAATAAAGGATGCAAAATAATTGGCTGCTTCAATGGAGGGAAATAATATCCTTCTTCTTTTTCTTCTAATAACCTTCGAGGCCTTGTTCTGATGGCAGATGATCTTTCCCATTGGTTTTGCGGACTCTGATATGTCTCCATGATTTTCATAATTAGACCCGTTTTTCTAAATATTTTATCACCATTAGTTGTACCATGTAATATAAGCATAATTTTTCATATTTCAAGAGGCTTATATGCAAATAATTTCAATAGTTACTATTTGAGATTGCCATTCTTTCGCCACCCGCGAGCTAAAGGCGCGGCAAACCAGAGTTATGTTACATTCGAAGATAAAATAACTTTGGATCACCACGCTTCGCTCGTGATGACGGATGGTGAATCAGAAAATATCAACCAACATATCCAAAACATCACCCGAAACTTCACTCGTGTCACATCCAGACAAAAAATCCAAAGTTGCCTTCTCTTCTTTGTTCAAATAATCATCTGCACGCAATGCCGACAATGTTTTTTTAACACTCTCATTACTCAAACCATTCGCAACAACTTTTCCTTCCGAATCAGTCTCAATCTTCTTCAGCACCCTACCAAACTCCCCTGCTTTACCAGTTGTGAATCTCAATTCTGACACCGCATTACCATCTTTGTCAAGCGCCACAACAGTTGCTGTTGCTTGCTTAGAATTTGGCGTCAATCCAAAACTCTCAACAATATTGCATTCCGAATCTACAAAAATCGTCCCAGATTTAACCAAACCTTTTGCAACATAATCTTGCTTGATTAGCTCTAGAGTTTTGGCATGATCTGCACTACGACCAGCATTTTTTTCTGCATAGTCTTTAGCTGATTGGCCATTTACGTCTTTCACATTTGGGTTCGCACCAAAATGAATCAATGTTGCCGCAGCTTGGTGATTTCCTTTGAATGCTACAAAATGAAGAGGTGTTTGGCCGTTCTCATTAACAGCATCAATGTCAACTAGTGGGTTGTTCACCAACTTACCAAAATCTTCCATATTATTTCTCTTAATTGCAAGATGCAACGCTGTGTTGCCATGTTGATATTTCGCATTAAGTTGCGCGATTTTGTCCAACGCCCCCCCTCCCTTAACTCCCGGGTTATCCATCACTTTAACAACATCTCCCACATTAACCACCTCAATTTGGTCCAGCGGAACTTCTTCCAGACTCACTTTTTTACATGAAGATAAAAAATCTAAAGTCTTTTGCTCCGCAGCACTTTTATGTTCTAAACCGCGTAACTTCAGCATTAATTTCTCAATGATCCCATTATTTATTTTCTCACCTCGCACCAACCCCCCTTGAGCATCAGTCTTAATGCCAGATAATAACAGCGGCTTCTCGCCAGAAGCTTCACGATTTTTCAATTCCGTTAACACATAGCCATTTTTATCAAGCGCCACAACAGTTGCAAGACCCTGCTGCGAGTTCGCCTCTATCCCAAAATTATGCACAATTTTACATTCCTCATCTAAAAAAATCGTCCCAGATTTCATCAAATTATTTACCGGAGCTTTAATAATTTGAGAAATACGAACATAATTCTGGTCATATTTATGCGCATTCACCGACAATATTTTTTCCAAATTATCACGAACTGTGTTGTAATATTTATCTTTCAAATTCACATTAGCATGAGCCGCAGAAAGCGCAAACACAGCCTCAGCATTACCATCCTGAACCGCCAAATGAAGCGCCGTCCTGCCCTCACCATTCACAGCATCAACATTAACCAGCGGATTCTTAACCAAATTCAAGAGCTCATTCATATCCTTGCTCAAAACAGCCCGATGAATCGCCAAATTACCTTGCGCATCTTTCCCATTAAAATGTCTAATCTTATCTAAAAAACCACCATTCTCCGTCGCTGTAGCACAATCATTAACCACAGAACCAAAATCTAATTTATTATTTGTCATACCATTAACCTATTGCTTGATAAAAATTTAAAATATATAAAAATTTAAATCCAAGCACTTAATATAATAGCCTATGCTCAATCTCTTAACGAGTCAAGAGGTTTTTTTAAATGCCAAAAAGCCCCCTTTATTCAAGAGGGCTTTTATCACTGAGTTTCAATCGTTAAGATTAGATGATGTCAGCTGAAAGTTCTAAAGCAGCACCTGCAATGTCAATTTCTTCACATTGAGAGAAGAAATCTAAAGTTGCTTGCTCTTCTGCATTCAAATAATCATCTGCACGCAATGCTGACACTGTTTCTCTAACATTTTCAATGCTTAGAGCTTTTGCAACTGCTTTTCCTTTTGAATCAGTCTCAATATTGTTCAGCACTTTTTTAAATTCTCCTGCTTTACCAGTTGTGAATCTCAATTCTGACACCGCATTACCATCTTTATCAAGCGCCACAACAGTTGCTGTCGCTTGCTTAGAATTTGGCGTCAATCCAAAACTCTCAACAATATTGCATTCCGAATCTACAAAAATCGTCCCAGATTTAACCAAACCTTTTGCAACATAATCTTGCTTGATTAGCTCTAGAGTTTTGGCATGATCTGCACTACGACCAGCATTTTTTTCTGCATAGTCTTTAGCTGATTGGCCATTTACGTCTTTCACATTTGGGTTCGCACCAAAATGAATCAATGTTGCCGCAGCTTGGTGATTTCCTTTGAATGCTACAAAATGAAGAGGTGTTTGGCCGTTCTCATTAACAGCATCAATGTCAACTAGTGGGTTGTTCACCAACTTACCAAAATCTTCCATATTATTTCTCTTAATTGCAAGATGCAACGCTGTGTTGCCATGTTGATATTTCGCATTAAGTTGCGCGATTTTGTCTGTTATGGACACTGGCACTGCTGGTGCAGCTGTTGTTGTAGCAGCAGCATCAGTTGTTGTAGCAGCAGCATCAGTTGTTGTAGCAGCAGCATCGGTTCCATTCCAAACATTACCGAAAAAGTTTGCTAAACCGCTAAACAAAGATGTTCCATTATCATTTGTTGTATTATTATTATTTTGTGGCATAATTAAATTCTCCTTTTTAGTTATTTGATTTAAACTGGTGGGTTGTTATTAACGCACCAATTACAGCCCATATTATCATCAAGAAAATAATTAGTCAACCGTCTTTTTTACATTTTAACCAATTTATTTATAAAGCACTGATTTACAAGAAATAAAAATTATACTAACCTAGCCTTTAGCCGCCGACATGATATAATTAATTGACAAATCTTTCTCATTTAATGACCATTTTGATGAGATGGGGTGATATGTCATGCCAGAAAGGCATCTAGGGAAAATGTGATTTTTTAGTAAAATTTCTGAAATTTCAGAGGGTTTGAGGAATTTTTGCCAATCATGCGTGCCAATTGGCAGCCAGCGCAGGATATATTCAGCAGCAATAATGGCACCAAGGAATGATTTTGGCGTTCTGTTAATGGTAGAAATAAAAATAATGCCCCCTGGCTTGAGAAGAAAAGCAAGTTTTTCAAGGAAAATTTCCAAATTTGCGACATGCTCCACAATTTCTAGTGCCAAAATAATGTCAAATTTCGCTTCATTTTCAGCGAGTTCTTCTGCGGTTTTGTTTAAATAGCTGATTTCCAAGCCAGATTCGCTTGCGTGATTTTTAGCAATCTCAATGTTCAAATTGCTTGCGTCAATGCCAGTCACATCAGCCCCCAACCTGGACATTGGTTCAGAAATGAGCCCCCCTCCACAACCAACATCAAGCAAGGACATTCCTGCAATATTTTTTCCAAAATGAGCCGAAGATTCAGAAAGAATGAAAGAGATTCTGGTTGGATTCATTTGGTGCAAAGGCTTAAATTTGCCCCGCACATCCCACCATTCGCCAGAAATGCGGTTAAATTTCTCAATTTCCTCCAAATCAATGGTGCTGGTCATTTCAGTCCTGTTTTGTGAGCTTAATATCTTTAAAATCAAAGTTAAATTGCTCTTTATTTTCCAAATCGCTTGCGGCTGACAAATTTTCCTCTTTAATGAGGTCATAAATCTCTTTGCGAAGAACGGAATTATCACTGGGGAAATTAAAACCAAGCTTAACTGATTTCGCCTTCACCTCAACAACTTCAATTTCAATATTATTATTAATAACAATTTTTTCGCCAATTTTGCGGGTTAAATAGAGCATTTTCTTTCCATTAAACTTGTGAATTTACCATGTTTTTTCATTTTAGAGCATTTTAAAATTTTTTCCAATATATATTATCACAAATTCTCCAAAAACTCTCCCGACATTGTGTTTGTAAGAATTTCTGTGATTTTCACTTTCACTAAATCACCAATTTTTAAATTTTCATGCTCCACATGGACAGATTGCATGAAAGGGGTTTTTCCGACAAGCTGATTTTCCTTTTTCCCTTGTTTTTCAAGGAGAATTTCCACTTCTTTACCCATGAAGCTGGAATTAAATGATGTTTGTTGCTCTCTAATGAGTTTTTGCAATTCTTGTAATCTCGCATCTTTAACATCTTCAGCAACTTCTTGCAAGTTTGAAGCCGGGGTGCCCGGACGCGAGCTATATTTAAATGAATAAGCCTGACAGAAATTCACTTTGCGCACTAATTCCATTGTATCTGCAAAATCTTGATCCGTTTCACCGGGAAAACCAACAATGAAATCTGAGGAAAAAGCCATATCTGGTCTTAATTTTCTTAATTTTTCAATAATTTGCAAATATTCCTCAGCACCATGTTTACGATTCATTTTTTGCAAAATGCTGTCCGAGCCTGATTGCACTGGCAAATGCAGATATGGCATGAGTTTTGGCTCATTTGCGTGCATTTCATAAAGCTCATCATGCATGTCTCTTGGGTGCGAGGTGCTATAGCGAATTCTTTTGATGGCGTCAATTTTTGCAATTTCTCTGATTAAATTTCCTAAATTCACCGGACTCCCATCAAGTCCATCCCCATGAAAAGCTGAGACATTTTGCCCAAGGAGCGTGATGTCTTTGGAACCTTGCGCGGCAAATTTTAACGCTTCCCGGAAAATGCTTGAAACTGGCCGAGAAAATTCCGCCCCTCTTGTGTAAGGCACCACGCAAAAACTGCACATTTTGTCACAACCTTCTTGCACGGAAAGAAAAGCTGAAGGACCTTGCGGCTCTGACTCTTCCGGCAAAAGGTCAAATTTTGGTTCAATTGGAAAATCCAAATTCACCGCCGCTTTTCCGGTTTGCTCAAATTGCTTAATGAGCTCTGGCAAATTATGATAAGACTGAGGACCCACAACAACATTCACCCAAGGTGCGCGTTTAATGACCTGATCCCCTTCTGCTTGCCCAACACAACCTGCAACTGCAATGAACATATCTTGCCCATTTTTGCGTTTTTTCAATTGATGATCGCGAATTCGCCCCAGCTCAGAATAAACTTTCTCCGCCGCTTTTTCCCTAATGTGGCAGGTGTTCAGAATGACCATGTCAGCATCTTCCAAAGATTCATGAATTTCAAACCCAAGCGGCTTTAAAATATCTGCCATTTTGCCAGAATCATAAACATTCATTTGGCAGCCATAGGTTTTTATATGAAGTTTTTTCGTTTTTTCAAGCGTTTCTGACATTTTCCCTATATATTAAAATTTTCCGTTCTGCAAATGATATATATTTTCCCTATTTTTGTCAACAACATAAAATGACAAGCTAGGCGATTAAATTCTGAGATTTATATTAAATAAACAAAGTTTCTTAAATATTTTGCTTTACACTCGGTCTATATTGAGTTAATATTTTTAAGTATAGTTTGATTTTAGGAGCATGTTAATATGGGTGTTGACGAATTATTATTAGAAGCAGTGAGAAAAAACAATCTAAAATCTGTTCAGTATTTTCTTGAAAAATTGGCAGAAATCAAAGATAAAAAGACTGGTTTGATGATTGCCGCCAAGATGAATAGCAAGGAAATCGCGCAGTCTTCGGCTGCAAGAAGGGCGGATGTTAGTGCTAGAGATAAAAATGGATTGACTGCGTTAATGATTGCTAGTCAGAAAGGCTACGAAAAAGTTGTGAACATGTTACTGAAACACAAGCATGACGTTGATCTTCAAAATAAAGATGGATTTACTGCGTTAACGATTGCTAGTCATAAGGGCCACGAAAAAGTTGTGAAGATATTGCTGGAACATAATCCTAATATTAATTTTCAAACTAACGATGGATGGACTGCGTTAACGATTGCTAGTCAGAAGGGCCATAAAGATATTGTCGAATTACTGCTGAAACATAATCCTAATGTTGATCTTCAAAATAAAAATAGATTTACTGCGTTAATGTTTGCTATTCAGAATGGCCACGAAAAAGTTGTAGAGATGTTGCTGGAACATAATCCTAATGTTGATCTTCAAAATAAAGATGGATGGACTGCATTAATGATTGCTAGTCAGAAGGGCCACGAAAAAGTTGTGGAGATGTTGCTGAGACACAATCCTAATGTTGATCTTCAAAATAAAGATGGATTTACTACGTTAATGTTTGCTGCTCAACATGGCCACAAAGAAATTGTGCAAATGTTGGTTAAAAAAAATGGGGTTAAGGGTCAGCTTGGAATTGATGCCTTGATGCTTGCGAGTATTGCTGGTCATATGGATGTTGCAAAAATATTAATTGCAAAGATAGAAGAGTTAGATCAAGATCTGAAGAAAGAGTTAGAGGACGCTAGCAAGAAAGATTGCTTGGATATTATAAAAACACTGATCAAACAAAATGTTAATATTTTAGGCTCAAATGGAAGAAATGCACTAATTACTGCTGCTTACTTTAATAAAAGCGAGATTGTACGAATATTGATCGAAAAAGGGGTAAATGTCAATGCTTCATTTCATGATGGAATAACTGCTTTGATGCGTGCTAGCCAGAAGGGCCATACAGAAATTGTGAGAATGCTGGTGGTTGAATATGGAGCGGATGTTAATGCTACAGCATCTGGAAAAACAGCATATGATCTTGCAGCTAATGACGAAATCAAAAACATCCTACGCACTGCTGCACAAGGAAATGCAGTGAATTCAGCTTCTGTGGCACCAGTGTCGCAAGCTCCTGTGCAGCCTCAAATTAGCGCTCCTCCTCAAGAGAAAGCAGAGTTTTCTGGAGCGAAAAGAACGCATGATACTGTGTCTCAAAGACCGGCAGCACATGTTCCTTCTCAAGTTTTGCCAGCTCCTCAAGAAAATTTGGATGAATTATTACTTGAGGCGATTAAAAAAAATGATAAAAACGCTGTAGAATCTCTTCTCAAGCGTGAGGCGAGTGCTAATGCTAAAGATAAAGATGGGTGGACCGCTTTAATTCTTGCTAGTCGTTATGGCCACACAGAAATTGCGCAAATATTGCTCGATGAGAAGGCAGATGTTAAGATTCAAGGGCATATTGCGTTAATGCATGCAATTCTAAATGGCCACAAAGAAATTGTACAGATGCTGCTGAGATATAGGCATGATGTTGATCTTCAAAATAAAAATGGATTGTCTGCGTTAATGTTTGCTGTTCAACATGGCCACAAAGAAATTGTGGAAATGTTGCTGAGACACAATCCTGATGTTGACCTTCAAGATAGAAATGGATGGAATGCATTAATGTTTGCTGCTCGTCACGGTCACACAGAAATTGTGCAAATGTTGCTGAGACACAATCCTAATGTTGATCTTCAAGATAGAAATGGATGGAATGCATTAATGTTTGCTGCTCGTCACGGTCACACAGAAATTGTGGAAATGTTGCTCGATTCTGGGGCAGATCTTGAGCTGCAAAATGATGATGGACATACTGCGCTGGAGCTTGCAAATGACGAAGATGTGAAAAAAATTCTACGCAAAGCTAAGCTTGCTGCAAGTCCAGCTGCCGCGCCTCAAACATCGGCAACTCAGGAAAATTTTGGTGAGTCATTCTTAGATGCAGTTAGAAAAAATGATGTAAGCGCTGCAAAATCTTTGCTCATACGTGGGGTTTATGTTGATTTTAAAGATAAAAATAGAAGGGTTGCATTAATGTTTGCTGCTAGTCATGGCCACAAAGAAATTGTGGAAATGTTACTGGAACACAATCCTAATGTTGATCTTCAAAGTAAAGATGGATGGACTGCGTTAATGATTGCTGCTTATCATGGCCACAAAGAAATTGTGGAAATGTTGCTGAGACACAATCCTAATGTTGATCTTCAATATAAAGATGGATGGACTGCGTTAATGTTTGCTGCTCAACATGGCCACAAAGAAATTGTAGAAATGTTACTGAGACACAATCCTAATGTTGATCTTCAAAATAAGGATGGATGGACTGCATTAATGATTGCTATTCATCATGGCCACGAAAAAGTTGTGGAGATGTTGGTTAAAAAAAATGGGGTTAAGGGTCAGCTTGGAATTGATGCATTGATGATTGCGAGTATTGCTGGTCATATGAATATTGCAAAAATATTAATTACAAAGATAGAAGATTTGGATCAAGATCTGAAGAAAGAGTTAGAGGATGCTAGCGAGAGAGATTGCTTAGATATCGTAAGAATATTGATTGAACAAGATGTTAATATTTCAGGTTCAAATGGAAGAAATGCACTAATTACTGCTGCTTATTTTAACAAAAGCAAGATTATGCGAATGTTGATCGAAAAAGGGGTGAATATCAATGCTGCTTTTCATAAAGGAATGACTGCTTTGATGATCGCTAGCCAGGAGGGCCACACAGAAATTGCGAAAATGCTGGTGGTGATCGCGGATGTTAATGCTACAGCATCTGGAAAAACCGCATATGATCTTGCGGCTAATGACGAAATCAAAAACATCCTACGTGTTGCTGCACAAGGAAATGAAGAATATCAAAGGTTGAACAAGTTACTATTGGAAACAGTGCAAGATCAAAATTCTGTTAATGCTGTAAGACATTTGCTCTCACAAGGGGCAGATCCTGATTTTGCAAATGATGGGTGGCCCACTTGTCTAATGCTTGCGATTATTTTACATGATGATGACACAATTGCAAAAATGTTAATTGCAAAAATGTCAAATGTTAACGCAGAAGATCAGGATAAAAGAACCGCATTAATGGTTGCCGCTGAGAATGGCAAAGTGGAAATTGTTAAGCTATTATTAGAAAAAAATGCGGACATTACAGCTAGAAACAAAGACGGGAAAACTGCGCTGGATTTGGCATCTGATAGAAATGTGAGAAAGATTCTGGAAGCTCGAGAGCTTGATCAAGACGGTGCAGCAGTTGCAGGCGTTTTGGCAAAATTAAGCAACTCACCGTCATCTTCTCAAGGAAAGGGTTGATTATGACGTAATTCATCTGTCAAAGCCCTCCAAATTCTTCACCTGCGAGCCAAAGGCGCGGCAATCCATAAGTGATGTTAACTCCGGAAAAAATAACTCTGGATGGTAACGCTTCGCTCGCCATTGTAAGATAATTTTATGCTATAATGAGTATTGAGGGAGA
>CAYLHV010000012.1:0-6948 GCA_964383745.1 uncultured Rickettsiales bacterium
TTTATAAATTTTACACTCTCCTCCTCACTTTTGACATTTGCGGCTAACTTCATTGCTTCTTCTTCGTCTTTACTTTTCCAAAGTTGGCTTAGTACTTGTGTATAAAAACCTGGATAATCCGGTTTTTCTGTTTCATAAAGCTTACTCAATCTTGAGTCCAGAGGAATTTCTCCTTCAATTGAGCTAAGATTAGACGATTTTCCTTTAATGTCAATGCCTTTTCCTTCATGTGTGCCAAGATCTATTTTGTCGCCAGCACTTTTGTTGATTGGTCTATAAAATAAAACGTAATTATTTGATTTTATTGATTCAAGTAATTTTTCTAGGTCTCTTCCTGCCAAACCAAATGGATTTCCTTTTAAAGCATCTTTATCATCCGGCAACTTTGTGAATGCAATTTCATGTGCGCTTTCCATTTCATCGTTATCATCATCAGTTTCAAGATTTATTTTTTTGTCTTTTGCCATCTATTTCTATCTCCATAAATAAATATACACTCCCATGGTGATAATATAAGCTCTTTATGGTAAATATTCAAGGTCTTGATTCACAATATTTATAAATTTTTTATAAATATTGTGAATCAATGATTTGTCTGGTTTGGGTAGCCTTTGGAAGCCTGCAAAATGGCAACATGTTTTTAACTATGGTGTTTTTTTGTCGTTATTTTTTAAACTATTAATTGAAAAATAGGCTTTTTGGGCTCATAATATAATATGTTATGAAGAATATTTTGCGCAAACTCAAGAAAGATCAATTTATTCTCTCCATTGGTGACGAAGGGGTGATTTTGGGATATTTTGAGAAAGGTGCGCTGAAAGAACGGCTCTTTAGGGAGTCAATTGAAGGGGTGGAAAACAGCGATTTTGCTGAGATTTTGAAGAAATATCCTAAGGCTCCAATAGAGATTTTTTTTGATGGGTCGGAGCAATTTTACAGAAAAGTGGAATTACCTGGGGTGAATGTTTTTTCAATCTCTGGTTTGGTGAATAAAAAAATCAAAAGAGATTATTCTGAAAAAGACATTACTGCAGCTTTAATGATTAATCAGTCAAAATCAATGCGAAAAAACTGGAATTATGTTTTTGTTAACATGCCATTTGAAGGAATGTTGGCTGATTGGATTGATTTTCTGCTGTCATTGAAAAACCCATTAAAAGGTGTTTATTTGCTTCCGGTTGAAGCAAGAAAAGTGGCTTTAAAGCTGAATGATAAGTTTTTCCCGAATTTAAACAAAGAGAATCATAAGTTGAATATGTCGGAGAAAGTGAATTGGCAACTTCTTTTGATTCATAATAAGATTGGGGGATTTAGGGAAATTGCTTTTGTGAATGGGAAGGTCTTTTTCTCTAGAATTGTGAGTGCTGATAATTCTCAATCAGTGAATTTTACAGCCGGGGCAATTGAGCAAGAGTTAGTCACAATTGTGGATTTCCTTAAAACTCAAGGACTTAAAGATGCTGAAAGGCTTGATATTTTTACTCTGACTTCAGCGGAAATTAAGCAGAACATTAGTGAGAAACTTAATTTTTGCACGAATTTAGTGAAAGTCACACCTTTTGAATTGGGGCAGATTTTGTCACTTTCTGGCATTCCTGAGACTGATTCTTTTGGTGACGTGGCAATGATGACTGCTTTTGCCAATCTGCCAAGAGAGTTTAAGCTTAATGTTAAGCAAATGAGAATGCTGAATTTCCTGGAGATGACTAATGCGAAAATCAATTTCCCAGCTTTGATTGGTTTGCCAATCATCATTTTATATTTAGGCATGATAATTTGGTCTAATGTTGAAAATAAAGCAAATTTGGGAGTTTTGCAGCAAAAATTGACTGGTTTAAAAGAGGCGTTTGAGCAAAAAGAAAAGGCGGAAATGACATTAAGTGAGGCTTCAAGAATCACGGATATCATTTCGCTATATAAACTCGTGAAAGTGAGCGGTGTGTCGCCAGTGGAAATGGTTTCAAAATTCTTGAAAATTCAGCAGGCAAATATTTCAGTAAAAAGCATTGATTGGAGCATGGCGGAAAGGATTTTGAAAGGTAAAAAAGAGCAGGTTGCTAAAATGACTTTGGATGTTGAGTTTCAAAATGCCGGAGGTAATTATCAAAAGCTTTTCAATGATTTTGATGAGTTTATTAAACAAATTAATGAAGAATTCAAAGGTTATGAAGTGGAATATTCGCGCATTAATGAGCAGATTAATTTTAATGAAGTGAAGCAGTCAATTCCTGTCAAACTCATCATTACGGGGCCTTGAAAAAAATGTCAAAAAATGCCATTCTTATAACAAGAGTTGCAATGTTGCAGAAAAAAATAGTTACCTATCTGGTGATATATGCTGCTGTTGTGGCGGCTTTGGTTTTCGTGCTAGGTTTTTTTAATGCTGAGAAAAATGAGAATTTGCGTAAAATGCAGCTTATTGAAAGAGACATTAATTCGCAAAACCAGAAAATGACTGATTTGAATCAGAAAATTAAAGAAATTAAAGATGCTAATGAAATTTGGCAAACTTTGAGTAGCAAAACTAGAAATGCACAAGGACTCAGAATTGATGCGGCAAGAAGAATTTTGAAAGATTTAGAGAGCTTTCTGCAACTTCCAACGCCAATCAATGTTAATTTGTCGCCGCCGAAAGAGCTTAGCAGTGCCTATAAAACAAATGGCATGTCAATTGTTTCAAGTGACGTTGTCATGAAATTTGATGCTTTTAGTGATGAGATTATTTTTAATTTGGTGAATAATTTGATGAAGCATTTTCCAGGCTTCATTCAAATTCAAAGTTTTAAATTGAATAAAACTGGTCAATTAAATACAAGAATCATTAATCAAATTGAGCAAGGTGATAAGCCTGCTTTGGTGAAAGGCGAAATGACAATTCAATGGCGCGATTTCAAAGAGGATGATGATGAAAAATAGAAAAATTCTTCTGATTTCATTCTTGTCTTTGATGAGTGTCAATTCTGGGGCGGTGGAAAAAGTTGTTTTGAAAAAAGAACCGTCAGAAAATCTTTCTTTCGCAAAAGATTTTGTTGGGAGTTTGATGTTTGATCCTAAAGAAATCAACATTTTGAATGATGTGCTTGGTTTGATTTCTGACCCTGATTTTAACAAAAAAACAGCAGAGCCGGCCGGTCAAGGAAATTCTGATGCTATATCTAGTGATCTTGAGGCCATGATCAAAATTTCTCCCTCATTTTTTGTGAATTCAATTATATATGAAGATGGAGATTCTTGGACAATTTGGTTGAATAAACGAAAATTTAACTCAAAGAAACAAAATGAGCTGCAGTCAATCATTGAGAATTTGAAAATTGAATATATTAAAAAAGAGGAAATTTGCTTTTCCTTTGAAACAGCTTTCCTGAAAAGGCTTTCGCCAAAATGGGAACAGATTTTAAAGACAGAAAAGGGAAAATTTGTGTCTCAAGATGCGCAAATTATGGTGGAACAGAATTCACAAGGTTTGGCTCTTGTGAAATTTAAGCTTTTGTTGAACCAAACTTTTGTGTTGCATGAAATGAAAATTGTGGAAGGTTTTGCGCCTTCCGTCACTCTGCCGGAATTGAAAAAAGAATCTAAATCTAAAGGTGAAACAATTCAAGGCATTGCAAGTGATTTAATGCGAGGTTTGTGATGAAAGCCGCTGGTGTTTTCAAAAATATTATTGCTGAAATTAGTGAAATTCCGAAATTGCAAATTACTGGCTCAGTTAGTGCCGTCAAAGGTTTGATGATTGAGGCTGTGGGAGTTTCAAAAGTGGCTTCTGTGGGGTCAATTTGTGAAATTCAGAAAAAAGATGAGAGCAGAATCAAAGCGGAGGTGATTGGGTTTCGCAAAGATGTTACAATTTTGATGGCTTTTGACGCCATTGAGGGAATTGCTTCGGGGGCGATTGTTTTTTTTCTGAATGAAAAATCGGTGATTAAGCCGGACATTTCTTGGCTCGGTCGGGTGATTGATGCAAATTGTAAACCGCTTGATGGAGGCGGGGCTTTGCGAGAAGGGGAGGTTGAATGTGATTTTAAGAATAATATTGTGCCGAACCCTCATGAGCGCAACAAAGTGGAAGAGCAAATTGATTTGGGAATTAAGGCGATTAATTGCTTTGTGACTTGTTGCAAAGGGCAAAGAATGGGGATTTTTGCGGGGTCGGGGGTTGGTAAGTCGGTTTTGACTTCCATGATGACGAAATATGCTGATGCTGATGTGAAAGTGATTGGGCTGATTGGTGAGCGCGGCCGAGAAGTGAAGGAATTCATTGATGATTATTTGGGGCCAGAAGGGCTGGAGTCGGCAATTGTGGTGGTGGCAACGGGAGATAAACCCGCTTTGCTGAAAAAACAGGCGGCTTTGGTGGCAATGGCAATTGCGGAATTTTTTCGTGATCAAGGGAAAAATGTGCTTTGCATTTTAGACAGTGTGACCAGATTTGCTGCTGCAGTGAGAGAAATTGGGCTGGCCATGGGTGAGCCGCCGGGGTTGAAAGGTTACACTCCTTCTGTTTTTAGTGAATTGCCAAAATTGTTGGAGAGGGCTGGACCTGGAACGGACGGGCACTCAATCACAGGGCTGTTTACCGTGCTTGTTGATGGGGATGATCATAATGAACCCATTGCTGATGCTGTGCGTGGGATTCTTGATGGGCATATTGTGCTTGATCGGAAGATTGCTGAAAGAGGGCGGTTTCCGGCGGTGAATGTGTTGAAAAGCGTCTCAAGAACCATGCCTGGCTGCAATTCGCAGGAGCATGGTAAGTTGATTAAAATTGCGAAAAAATATATATCTGATTATGAAAATATGGAAGAAATTATTAAAATTGGGGCTTATAAAAAAGGCACTAATCCTGAGCTTGATAAGGCGATTATTTTATATGAGAAATTGGAAGATTTTTTCTCCCAAAGGCCAGATGAAAATGTTGGAATGGAAGAGGGAATTGAGGCGCTTTCTGAGATTTTGGGTGGTTAGGTGACTGGTTTGTTGTGTTCGCTACTATGCGCTTTTTCACTTTTGTCACCTGAAATCCGCCCCCATTCGTCATTGCGAGCGAAGCGCGGCAAACTAGAGTTATGTTGGGCTGGATCTTCGCAAATATTTTTTTGTCAAATTATTGAATGTTACTTTTTTCGCGCGGAGGTTAACATAACACTGGTTTGCCGCGCCTTTGGCTCGCAATGACGAATTTGGGGGGCATTGCCAAAGACGGGAATATGGTATTCACGAATGGCAATGTTCCCCAAATTGAAAAAGTTAAATCTCAGAAGAATCTACAACTTCCCCTGCACATTCTAAATCTTCCGGAGCGCAGTCATTTGAGGGCAAGCTCAATATTGAAGAAATTGTTTCTTTCACAGATTCCACAATCCTTTCAGCGCTTTTTGTCAATATCGTTTCCAAAATACCTTCTTTCTGGAATGCAAGTAGCAGATGGTTGAACTCAAAATTCGCCCCATTATCAAGCAATATTTTTACAAGATTTTTATTATTATCTCGAGTGAGAGCATAGGATAAAGGAGTCCATCCAAATTCATCCTGTGCATTAAGATCAACTTTTCTTGTTTCTATCAATATTTTTAGAAGATCTTCACTATTTTGCCTAACAGCATAGATTAAAGCACCGGTTCCATTATCTTGGAATTTAATCTCCGCCCCTTTTTCCGATAAATATTCCGCAATTTCTGGCCGATTTCTTGCAATTGCAACCATCAATGCATTTTTTCCGCCTGATAAATAATTCACATCAGCTTTTCCTTCTTCCACCAAATATTTCACAATATTCAAATAGCCTCTCTCGATAGCATTCATTAATGGAGTGCCGAATATTGGACTAATTGTAAAATCTACCGCAGCTCCCTTTTCAATTAATAATTTCACTATGTCAAAATGACCCCTAAGACACGCATGTTGCAATGGCGTGAATCCACGTTCGGAATTTATATCCGCCCCATTTTCTAGTAACCATTTTGCAGCTTTAAAATCGCCTTGATGAGAACATGCATTGCTCAAAACCGAATCTTTAAATGATGAGTCAGAAATTTTTTTTAGAAATAATGCCGCGACATCAAAACGACCTGTTCTAATTGCTTCTTCACATGCTTCTTGATATATTCTTTGACGTAATGTAAGCATTTTATAAATCTTCCTAATTAAATAAATAGAACTCCACTTAAGGATAATCAAAAAGAATCATATGTCAAATAATAAAATAGAGGTGCTGCTGCTACCTTGTGCTTTGGTGAAGGAGAGATGTGGGGGGGGCGACAATGAATGCGCCCCCTTAAAAACTTGAAGAAGTTAAATCTCAGCAGAATCTGCCATTTTCCCTGCGCAGTCTAAATCTTCTGGGGCGCAGTCATTTGAAGGCAAGGCTGGGTTGCTGCTAAACATTGGAACAAAATTCTTTTTCATATATTCCGCAAATTTTTCCGCTCTTTCAGCTAGCATCGTCTCCGCAATATCATTCATCCCATTGGAAGATGCAAGTTGTATATCTTTAAGATTAAATTCCACCCTATTATCAAGCAATAATTTCGCAAGATCTTTTTTACCTAGATTGATAGCCGTTAAGAGAGGAGTTTCTCCAAACCTATCCTTAATATTAAGATCTACCTTTCCAGTGTCTATCAACATTTTCGCAATCTTCTCATGACCTAGACGGATAGCCTTTATGAGAGGAGTTGCTCCAAACATACCATTAATATTAAGATCTACCTTTCCAGTGTCTATCAACATTTTCGTAATCTTCTCGCTACCTGAAGTGACAGCAGCTAATAAGATCTGATTGTTTATATCTTCACATGTAAGATCTACCTTTCCAGTGTCTATCAACATTTCTGCAATCTTCTCATGACCTAGACGGATAGCCTTTAAGAGAGGAGTTTCTCTAAATTCATCCCTAATATTAAGATCTACCTTTCCAGTGTCTATCAACATTTTCGTAATCTTCTCGCT
>CAYLHV010000012.1:7048-61163 GCA_964383745.1 uncultured Rickettsiales bacterium
CTAAATTCATCCCTAATATTAAGATCTACCTTTCCAGTGTCTATCAACATTTTCGCAATCTTCTCATGACCTCGACGGATAGCCTTTAAGAGAGGAGTTTCTCCAAACGTACCCTTAATATTAAGATCTATCTTTCCAGTTTCTATCAACATTTTCGCAATCTTCTCATGACCTAGAATGACAGCCGTTAAGAGAGGAGTTTTTCCAAACCTATTCTTAATATTAAGATCTATCTTTCCAGTTTCTATCAATATTTTTGTAATCTGCTCACTACCTGAAATGATAGCAGCTAATAAGATCTGATTGTTTATATCTTCACATGTAAGATCTACCTTTCCAGTGTCTATCAACATTTTCGCAATCTTCTCATGACCTAGACTGATAGCCTTTATGAGAGGAGTTTCTCCGAATTCATCCCTGATATTAAGATCTACCTTTCCAGTGTCTATCAACATTTTCGCAATCTTCTCATGACCTTGACTGATAGCCTTTATGAGAGGAGTTTCTCCAAATTCATCCCTGATATTAAGATCTACCTTTCCAGTGTCTATCAACATTTCTGCAATCTTCTCATGACCTCGACGGATAGCATTTAAGAGAGGAGTTTCTCCAAACCCATTCTTAACATTAAGATCTTTTCCAGTTTCTATTAACATTTTCACATATTCTGTATTGCCTTCTCTAAACCTACCCTTAATATCAAGATTCATATCAAGCATTTTACAAAAACCCCTAAAATTAAACGATTAGTTGAAAAAATAGAACTCCACTTAAGGATAATCAAAAAAAATCCTATGTCAAATAATAAAATAGAGGTGCTGCTGCTAGCTTGTGCTTTGGTGAAGGAGAGATGTGGGGGGGCGACAATGAATGCGCCCCCTTAAAAACTGAAGAAGTGTTAAATCTCAGCAGAATCTGCTATTTTTCCTGCACAGTCTAAATCTTCTGGGGCGCAGTCATTTGAAGGTGAGGCAACATCTTCTGTAAATATTGAAGTAAACGTATCTTTCACATAGTCTACAATTCTTTCCACTCTTTCTGCTGACAGCATGTTCGCAATATCTTTTCGTCCAGTGTCAAATGCAAGTTGCATATCTTTGTGATTAAATTTTACACCATTATCAAGCAATAGTTTCACCATATCTTCATCACCGTGACTAATAGCCTTTGAGATAAGGGTCTCCCCATTATACTCTTTGTCGAGATCCACATTTCCAGCTTTTATCAACATTTGTGTAATATTTTTATTACCTTGAGCGACAGCATTTGAGATAAGAGTATTTCCATATCTATCTGTGGTATTAAGATCCACCTTTCCAGTTTCTATCAATATTTTTGTAGTAGCTTCGTTACCTTGAATGACAGCATTTGAGATAGGAGTGTTTTCATATCTATCCTTAGCATTAAGATCCACTTTTCCTGTTTCTGATAAATATTTCACAATTTCTGGTTGATTTTCTGCAACTGCAATCATCAATGCATTTTCTCCAGCTACGAAAGAAAAGTGCGCATCAACATGAGCCTTGCCTTCTTCCACCAAATATTTCACAACATCTAAATGACCATTTTTAGCAGCGGCCATTAATGGAGTTCCGAATGCTGAATGCAAATTCTCTACCACAGCGCCATTATCCACTAATAATTTTACTACATCTAAATGACCATTAAGACTTGCATGATCTAATGGCATTCCAACATATTCAATGTCAGCATTTACATTTGCTCCATTTTCGATCAGCCATTTTGCAGTCTCAAAATCACCTTTCTTACATGCACTCATCAAAGCCATATCTTTATCTGACTCGGAAATATTATCCGCTAATTCCACTATATCTAAATGGTCATTAAGACTTGCATGATCTAACGGAATGTCAGCATTTACATTGGCTCCATTTTCAATCAACCATTTTACAGTCTCAAAATTACCTTTCTTATGTGCATCTACCAAAGCCATATCTTTATCTGACTCGGAAATATTTTCCAGAAATAATTTTGCGACATTTAAATGACCTCCTTTAAT
Organism: uncultured Rickettsiales bacterium; assembly: GCA_964383745.1. Taxonomy (GTDB): domain Bacteria; phylum Pseudomonadota; class Alphaproteobacteria; order Rickettsiales; family CAYLHV01; genus CAYLHV01. Next base: position 9,069 of record CAYLHV010000012.1, read on the forward strand.
TGCTTCTTTGAAAGATGTGCTTAGTTCATCCTTCATACCGAAGCCAGCACCTTTTTTCAATAATTCTTTCACAATTTTTAGGTGGCCTTTTCCACTTGCGCATGTCAATGCAGTTCTGGGCTGATATAGGTTAGGCGCAATGATGCTAGCATTATGCTTGAATAAAAATTGAACCATTGGTAAATGGCCTGCGTCACTTGCAACAAGTAGAGCATTTCCATGAACTGGGTTGTAATCATTAATATAAGCCCCGTTTGCTAGCAAAACTTCTGCAACTGCAATTTGATTTTTCTCAGCAGCGGCCATTAATGGAGTCATGCTAGCCCCATCTTGAATTTTAACGCTAATTCCTGCCTCAATCAAAATCTCCACCTGTTCTACATTGCCTTCTCTAACTGCGGCTAACATTGTTTCTTGATCTACTTTTTTTTCATATGATTCTGTCATTTCGGCTAACATTGCTTTTTGATTTGATTTAAAATTTTCGTTCTTAAGCATTGCTGTTATCCTTGATCCAAATTCTCTAACTACGGGTGACATTAATTCTTGTTCTAATCTAAATTCTTGATATGATTTCGGCATTTTAAAATACTCCTAAAAATTAAACGATGAATGAAAAAAACAGCATTCCACTAAGATAACCAAAAAAAAACGAATGTCAAGTGTGAATTTAAATAAAAAATATAAATTCATTAAATTCCAGAAGAGATTAGATGTTCTTGGCAAACACCAAATCTCGGTTTAATATTATGTCCATTTCAATGCCTGAATTTTTCTTTGAGCGAAAGTCAATTTTTCCGCCATATAGGTCGACAATTTTCTTAACCACTGCAAGTCCAAGACCTGGGCTGTTTGGGTGGTCATTATTGATTTTGAAGAAAATTTTAAATATGTCGCGGTGATATTTATTTTCTACGCCAATGGAATTATCAGAATATTTTAAGATCAAAGAATCATCAGTTAATTCATGGGAGATTTTGATTTTTGGCTCTAAATCAGGTGTTTTAAACATTAAAGAATTACGCAGTAGATTCGCAAAAAGAATTTTGATTTTTTGGGGATTTGCGAAAATCACTGGGAAATCATCAAGCTCCAGGTCGAAAGATTCGCTGAAATCGGCTCTGATTTTCCTGACTATGGAAGCAATGTCAACCTCTTCGGAGGCAAATTTGGCGGCGTCAAGTCTGGAAAATTCCGCCAAAGACATCACCATTTGGCTTAATTTGTCTCCTGATTGGCGCATATATTTTACATATTGCAATTGGCGTTCGTCAAGCTTTGACTCAATGTTTGAAAGCAAAAGCTCCATGAAGCAATTCATGATTCTGACTGGTGATTTTAAATCATAGGAGATGTTATATAGTAATTCTTGCAAAACTCTTTTTTCTTCATCTTCTTTAAATTGTTCTTTTTGCATGAATTTTTCTCTAAATCAGGTTAATTGGAAGTCGAACCATGCCGAACCAAAATTCTTGTAAACTCTCTAAAACATTAAGAAATTCTTGCTTTTCTTCTGGTTTAACAATACAGCAACTGATGTGATGGTCGTAGAGTTTTTTAATGTGGTCGCGCTCAAGGCTGTTGAGAAGGGCAATCACGGGAGTTAGTTTAAAAAGATCATGGCTTCTGATTGATTTAATGGCTTTTTCAGCTTCATCAATCTCTTTAATGTTCAGGTCAAAGATGATGATGTCGGGAATTTTTTGTTCAATTTTTGTTTTTGTTTGCAAAATTGACTCAAGCTCAGAGAATTTTCTTAAAGTTCTGAAATTCGCATCTGAAGATTTTTTAAGAAACTCCTCAATGACCTCAAGGCTTGCAAGATCTTGAAGATTAATTTGTGGTGAAACCAACAAAATCTCGATGTTTGGACTATTTAAACTCATTAATTTTTACCGTTCGATTTGTTGCTTTATGAAGTTGGAAGTGAAGCAATGGAAATCCAGAATTTTTTAATTTTCTTGATCAGCTCAACAAATTCCCGATATTCCAGCGGCTTGATTAAATAGCCATTTGCGTGGAGTGTGTAGGCTTCCTGGACGTCTTTGTCATAGCTTGAGCTGGTGAAAATCAGAACTGGCAAGTTTTTTAATCTTTCATCACTCTTAACAATTCTCAAAATTTCCTGGCCGCTGATTTTTGGCAAATTTAAGTCAAGCAGCATTATGTCGAATTTTTTTGCAGGGTTTCTTAATATTTCTAGAGCCTCATGTCCGTCAGATGCACATTGGATTTTCATCTCATCTTTCAGGTCAGAGCTTTTTAGAGCTTCTTCAATGAGCACTAAATCGGCAAAATTATCATCAACAACCAAAATGTTTAATTTTTCGTCAAGTTTTTTCATTTTTAGAATTTGCAAATCTCAATAGATGTTAATAAACAGAATTTCTTGGGTAAAAAATTCTTACTAGTGATAGATGGGAACTGTTGATTGATATTTCAAGAGCAGAAAATGATTTTTTATATAAAATTTTGCATTTTCTTTTACTAGCAATTTTAATTAGTTATAAAATTATGATTTAAAGAGTTGGAAGTTGTAAATTCGCTTGATTGTGAAATTATTATTTTGGGGTATTTTATCCCACATATTCAATAAATTAAATCAATAATAAGTAATAATTTCATTTTTTTCTTCTTTACTCTTGATATTTTGATATAGAATAACCATTTGTACCTTTGTGTTTAACATTTTATCTATATTTTAGGAGGATTTATGTTGTTAAATGAATTAATGGATGACGCTGAGGCTGCGCGCCTGATTGGTAGCGTTGGGGGAAGAGATGCCCTGATGCTTGCTGTTAAAAAGGATGAACGGACATCTTTAGTTAAGGCTCTACTTAACAAACTTAAGCCAATCAATCATCAAGATCAACATGGTAACACCATTTTGCACTATGCTGCCATGTTTAATGTCAGGAAAGAAACAATTGATATGTTAATCAAAAGAGGTGTTAAGGCAGATATTTTAAATAAAGCTGGGAAGAAAGCTTTTGATTATATGATGGAAGATGACACTGCGAAAATTCATGATGATCAGCAAGATGATCAAGCTGTTTTAGTTGGAGAGTTAGTTGAGGAGTCCCAAGACTAACTAACAAAAGAAGCTTTAATTTTTTTCACCCCATTTTCAAAAAAGAAAATTTCCAGGATGTCTCCGTCTGAGGAAAGCACCTGTCCTTCTCCGAATTTCTGGCTTGCGACTTTGCTGCCTGGAGCGAATTTCTCTTCTTTTTTAAAAGTTTTATGTAAAAGTGGTTTGTTACCTAAATCTTTATAAATCACATTTGCAAAAGAGGGTTTTTGTGTGTAGATCTCAGGAATTTCCCGCAAGAAAATGGAAGCTTCACTGTCCTGCCAGCGATTATAAATTCGCCTATGTCTGGCGCTGGAAATGAACAAATTCTCCTTGGCACGTGTCATGCCAACATAGGCCAGCCTTCGTTCTTCTTCAATTTTCCCTTCCTCAATGGACCTTTGATGAGGGAAAACTCCTTGCTCAAAACCTGGCAGAAACACGGTTTGAAATTCTAAACCTTTCGCGGCATGTAAAGTCATTAAACTGACAAAATCATCAGAATTTTGGCTTTCGGAAGCTTCAATCTCGCTGACTAAGCTCACATGTTCTAAAAATTCTCCAATATTTTCAAATTCCTGCAATGCCATTTTTAGTTCTTTCAGATTTTCAATTCTTGCATCAGCCTCCATGCTTTTTTCATCTTTCCACATTTGCTCATAGCCCGACTCAGCAAGCATCAAATCAACCGCTTGGCAATGGTGCATTTCCACAAAATTATGATGCCAGTTGGTTAAATTCTCATTGAACGCCAAAATTGCCGCAGCTGTTTTGCCTTTCATTTCCCCAATTTTCACCATTTTCATTGCAGCATCCATGAAATTCACATTTTCATTCTCAGCAAAGATTTTAATTTTTTCAATGGAAGCGGCGCCAATTCCTCTTTTTGGCTTATTGATGATTCGCTCAATTGCCAGCACATCATTGCGGTTCCAGGTTGCGCGGACATAGGCGATGACATCTCTGATTTCCATGCGATCATAAAATTTTTGGCCGCCAATAACGCGATAGGGCAGGGCGCGGCTCAAGAAACATTCCTCGAAAGCTCTGGTTTGAAATCCGGCGCGCACTAAAATGGCCATTTCTCGCAATTCATGGCCTTTTGCCACCAATTTTGCCACTTCATCAGCCACGAAACGTGCTTCATCTTTTTCATCATGATGAGCGCTGATCACAATTTTCTCGCCATCTCCTTTTTTAGAATAAAGCGTTTTTCCAATTCTCTGTTGGTTTTTTGCAATTAAGCATGAGGCTGCGGCTAAAATATGATTTGTTGAGCGATAGTTTTCTTCTAATTTCACAATTTTTGCATTTGGGAAATCTGTTTCGAAACGTAAAATATTACCAACTTCTGCACCTCTCCAGCCATAGATTGACTGGTCATCATCACCCACGCAGCAAATGTTTTTATGGCCTTGGCTTAAGATTTTCAGCCATAAATATTGTGCAACATTAGTGTCTTGATATTCATCTACTAAAATATATTTAAATTTTTTTTGATAATGTTCTAAAATCTCAAAATTTTGTAGAAAAATTTGCAAATTATAAAGCAACAAATCCCCAAAATCCACTGCATTGAGGGATTTTAGCCTTTTTTGATATTTTTCATAAAGTGCAAAAGCAATTTTCTCATTTTCTGAAGTCAAATCAGATTTTGAAAGTTTTTCTGGTAAGAGAGCCAGATCTTTCCATTTTTGGATTAAAGCCAGCATTAATTTTGCCGGATATTGCTTTTCGTCAAGATTAAGTTCTTTAGAGATTCCCTTAATGATTCTGATTTGGTCGTCAAAATCAACAATTGTGAAATTCTCATCAAGCTGAATTTGTTCAGCATGAATTCGCAAAATCTTTGCTGCAATTGAGTGAAAAGTGCCAAGCCAAATGCCATTTGCGTTGATATTTTTGCCAAGAGCAATGTGATTAACCCTCTCTGACATTTCTTTCGCGGCTTTATTTGTGAAAGTCACGGCCAAAATCTGGCTTGGATAGGCCGCTTGCAACTCAATGATTTTCGCAATTCTTTGCGTCAAAACACGAGTTTTTCCTGTGCCAGCTCCAGCCAAAACAAGCAAAGGCCCGTGAATGTGATTAACTGCCTCATTTTGGGCATCATTTAATTCATTTTTCATTTTTTTGTAAAATTGCTGCTATAGGACTTAGGCTTCACAATGCGTGCTTTTGATTCAATCAATTCAAACTCAATCCCTTTTTCTTTAGCGTAAAAAATTGCTGCTTCTTTATTTGGAAATTCAAGTTTTAATTGGGAAACAGGGTCTGAATTTGAGGTCCAGCCCATGATTGGTTCAATTTCTCTTGTTGTGAGATTGTCAAATTCAACCACCCATTTTGCGCCAGACCTGCCTGATTGCATTGCGCTTGCTGTTGGTTGATATATTCTCGCTTTCCCTGTCATTTTTTTACCTTGTTTTATATATCATAAACACATATAATAATATCATATATCGTAACAAGCCCATATTCAAGGAGAAATTCATGACAAAAGAAAATTTTTCAGATAGCAAAAAATTCATCGCATCAATTCCAGCAATGTCTTTTGAAGAGGCGATGGGTCATTTGGAGAGCATTTTGAAAAAGCTTGAAAATGGTTCTGAAACGCTTGAAAATTCCATCAGCTTCTATGAAATTGGCGACGCTCTGCGTTCTCATTGTGAAACTAAACTTGCACAAGCTAAAATGCGAATTGAGAAAATCATCCAAAAACCAAATGGTGAAATCACAACGGAAAATGTGTGAAGGATGATTCATGTTGAGAATCTGTTTTTGACATAATCAAGAAGCATCTGCTTAAACTCCTGTGCAATTTTGTCACCTTTGAGAGTTGCAATTTTTTTGCCATCCACAAAAACCGGTGCCGATGGGTTTTCTCCATCTCCAGGCAGGCTGATTCCAATGTCAGCATGTTTACTTTCGCCAGGGCCATTAACAATGCATCCCATCACAGCAATGTTAATTTTTTCTACACCGGGATATTCAATTTTCCAAATAGGCATTTGCTTTTTGATGAAATTCTGAATTTCCGCAGCAAGTTTTCTAAAAAAATCACTAGAAGTTCTGCCGCAACCTGGACAAGCAGTGATTTCTGGTGCAAAAGATCTTTTCCCAAGCGACTGTAAAATTAATTGACAAATCTCCACTTCTTTCGTCCGAGATGACCCAGGTTCTGGTGTCAGAGAGCAGCGAATTGTGTTACCAATGTTTTCCTGCAGCAAAATTGCAAGAGCAGCAGTGGTTGCAACCATTCCTTTATCCCCCATGCCAGCTTCTGTGAGGCCCAAATGGAGCGGGTAGGAGCATTTTGCATTTAATTCTCGATATGTGGAAATCAGTGCTTGAACTTTACTCACTTTACAAGAAATGATGATTTTATTTGGCGCAAGTCCTAGGCTTTCAGCTTTTTTTGCGCTCTGTAAACTTGATTCAACCAAAGCTTTTTGTAAAATCTCATCGGAATTAAGAGGAGAAGAGAGTTTTGAATTTTCATCCATGAGTTGAGCAAGCAATGCTTGATCTAAGCTTCCCCAATTCACCCCAATTCTAACTGGCTTGTCAAACTCCACCGCAATTTTGATGATTTCTTCAAAATTTCTATCTTTATTTCTACCAAAGCCAACATTACCAGGGTTAATGCGGAATTTAGCCAAATTTTCTGCGCATTTTGGGAATTTTCTGAGTAATTCATGGCCATTATAATGAAAGCAGCCAACAATTGGAACGTTAAACCCTTGATCTTTCAAGATTTTACAAATTTCCGGCACTGCAGCGGCGGCTTTTTCATCATTCACTGTGATTCTGACAATTTCTGAGCCTGCTTTTGCCAGCATTTTGATTTGTTCAGCTGTTGAATGAACATTTGCAGTGGTTGTGTCGGTCATTGACTGAATGACAACAGGTTGGTTTCCGCCAATGACCACTCCACCAACATTAACTTCATATTTCATTTTAGCCTCAATCTATTATTTTTCAACATATTGGTTTATATATAACAAGACGCATTATATTTCAATAAAAAAAATTAGATAAATGTTAAATAAATGCTTGCAAAATTGAATTTTTGACGCTATGTTATTAGATTGAAAAACTTTCATAAACGAAAAACCGGCATTGAATCTGGCTTGCACTTGAATTTACATTGTGAAAAGTCAAATGCGAAAGCCCGCTTTGAGTTATTTCATTTAGAATAAAATTGGAGATAAACCATTATGGCTCTTTACGAGACAACATTTATTGTGAGACAAGACGTCTCTGTGACAAATGCACAAAAAGTGCAAGAACATTTCGTTGACATCATTGCTAAAAACGGCGGAAAAGTGGTGAAACAAGAATATTGGGGCTTAAAAGACTTGGCATATGTCATTAAGAAAAACAAAAAAGGCCATTATATTCTCTTCATCATTGATGCAAGCTTCGAAACCATGCAAGAATTTGAAAGATTAATGTCTCTTCATGAAGATGTCATTAGAAGCATGACTCTCAAAATTGATTCAGTTCCAGAAGGACCTTCAATCATGTTAAAATCACATGATGAAGAAGAAGAAACTGAAAACGCTTAAAACTCATATTTTATAAAGGCTTAATTAAATGACAGAAACCACAGAAACAAAAGTCACAGAACAAAAAAGAAATTTCACTCGCAGAACAAGAGGTTGCCCTTTGTCTTTGCCAGGCGGACCAGAACTTGACTATAAAAACGTCAAACTTCTTGTCAGATTCATCTCTGACATGGGAAGAGTTTTGCCAGCAAGAATCACCGGCGTTTGCCCAAAAAAGCAAAGAGAATTGAAAATTGCAATAAAAAGAGCCAGACATTTGGCCCTGTTGCCATTTAAAAAAGAATCTTAATTTCATATTTTAAAACCATTAACATAGGAATTGTTAAGTCATGGAAATTATTTTATTAGAAAAAGTCAGAAAACTTGGTGCAATTGGTGAAATTGTCTCTGTTAAGAATGGATATGGACGTAACTTCCTTATTCCAACTGGAAAAGCAATGCGTGCAAGCAAAGCTAATTTAGCTGAATTTGAAGCAAAAAAGCACGAAATTGAAAAAGAAAATCAAGCTAAAAAAGAATCAGCCACAAAACTTGCAGAATCTTTAAGAGATGCAAAGGTGATTTTAGTTAACCAAGCTGGTGAAGATGGCAGGCTCTTCGGTTCAATTGCAGCCAAAGACATTGTTTCTTCTTTGAAAGAAAAAGGCTTCATCATTGATAAATCAGCTGTTGTGATGAACAGCTCAATTAAATATCTTGGAATTTACGTTCTCGAACTCGCTCTTCACAGCGAAGTTTCAACTAACATATATTTAAACATTGCAAGAAGCAAAGAAGAAGCAAATGACGCAATGCAAGAATATTTAATGGAAAAAAACAAAAAAAATAAGAAAGAAGAACCTAAAGCAGAATAATAAATCCCTTTCTTACACGACTAAAAAAAGCCCTCTTTAAAACGGGGGGCTTTTTTTTATATCTACTGTTGAAAGATTATCTAGGGATATATATATCCTAATAATAAATTTAATCTTGGTTTTAATTATGAAGGACAATATTAGTGATAATCTAAATCCACGACAAAGAAATTTGGAAATAGTAAGAAATGATGAAACATTTTTCATTATGGACATAAAACCAGATGGTAATTGTTTATTCCGCTCTATTGTCGAGAGATTTAAAAATTCTGATCGTCATGAAGAATATTTGTCTGACCATCTTCGCCTGCGTGCAAAAGTGGTTGAATGTCTGAGAAAAGATGAAAATCGTGACTCCATAATCAGCACTTTGTCTGATGAAAAGAGAGTTGAATCTAGTAACATAACGGGTGAAGACATATCTGCCTACATTAACAATATGTCAAAAGATGCGACATGGGGAGGGACTCCGGAGTTAGTTGTAATAGCTAATTTGTTGAATGTAAGAATAGTGGTGCATTACCATGATCGGGGTGATATTAAGCTGCCACAGGGCAGTGATTATGATGCCAGAGAGGAAATTCACATCATGCATGAATCTGCTGATGGAAAAAAAGGAGCGAACTGTAATCATTATAACTTAGTCATTAATGCTGAGTTAAAAAATCAAATAGAGAAAAATAATGCTAGAGAGGCGAGGATTGAGAGGGGTAAAAAAACGGATTTAGAAAAATTGGTCGAAATATGCGCTTTGATTGATCAATTTAATAAAAAAAATGAATCTTTAGAGCAACATAGAAAATTATTATGTGAGATAGGAGTTAGGGCTAAGGCAATAGAATATGATGATAAGAATAAGAGTTCTATTAGAAATAAATATGGTGATAAGGATAGAAGTAATGATGCAGCTGATCGGAAGGGCGGTGTTGAATTTTATCATTTAGGGGCTTTGCAAAAAGTTGGTGGATATTTTGCAGAAAATAGACTGCCCGCTGTTAAATCTGGATTGTCAAATGTAAAAAAGAAGTTGAAATTTATTATAAAGCTTGAGAGAAATGAAGGAAAATTAAAATATGAAGATATTCTTAAGGAGTTTGAGAATATTGACAATTCAGCATTTCACGGGGTTATAAGAGATTTTTATTGTGTAGATTTATTAAAAGAAATCCATAGGATTTTAGATGATGATTTGATGAAATCTCTTGATTTTAGTAAGAGAGAAGATCGATATTATTTTGGTAGAGTTTTGTCTGTTATTGGTGAGCTTTCAAGGGAGTTTGAAGGATTTACGACATCAGAAAATAATAATAATAATATGTTTAGGTTTTTTAAATTTATTCGTGACAAAAAAATGGCTCACTTGCGTAACGCTTTTGTTGATGATTTGGAAGAAAGTCGAGTGGTTGCGTTAAATTTATTAAGATCAGTGGTTGAGAATTTTAAGTTAGGAATTAGACAAATTCTTGCAGATGCAGAGAAGAACCAATCTTACCAGTTTGGAGCAGGTGTTGTAAGTGAGGAAGAAAAATTGGAATTAAATAAGCTGGCTTTTAATATATTTTCATCAAAAAGCGCAAAAACTCTTGATGAAGAGATGTTGTTAAAGATTCAGATTAGGCAAGATTTAAAAGAAGAGCCGCAGGGCAAGGAAGCTTTAGATAAGACAAAGAATGTGAAAAAAGAGAAGGAGGTGAAAAATAAAAGTTCCACAGCTCTTAGTCCGCATAAATTGCTGGAATTAATGGAAACAAAAGTTCAGAAGATTCAAAATCTTGATGATAAGCCTAAAAATAAGAAAATGAAGGAGAGAATAAGTCAAGAAGTTTTGAATATGGTGAAATTATATAATGGCAAGATTGAAAGCGAGTCGCTGCGCATGGCAGAGGGCAGTGTTCCTTCTGTGGAAAATATAGATTCTGTCAAAAGCCAGCTGAAAGATGAGCATATTAAAATAGAGGAACATGAAGAGCCGAAACCAGAAGAAGGTTTTTTGGATGATGATAAAGGTGAGAATGTTGATAAATCAGATGCTGGTGATGTCTCGGTTGATGTTTCAAGATGCATGAATTATGCTTATAAAGAGCTGGAATATATGTCTTTTATTGTGAATTCTCAAGATATTGAAGAAAATAAAAAAGATTATGTGTTAGCGTTTAGTTATAGTAAATTAGGGCAAATTTTCCGTGACTTACAAGATCGGGGAAAGATGTTTTTGTCGAAGGAGGCTAATGAGAGTTTTCTAGAATCTGTGGGCGTTACGGAAAAAACCAGAAATAAATTAATGCATGGTTTTTTGTTTCCGGACAAAGATTTTGATATGAATCATAGTTTGTTTAGACATAGTTTACCCATCATGCCTGAAATTGAAGCGATTAAGGAGGTTATGAAATATCAAGATTTGGATCATAATCGGTTAGATGGTTCTAGTCAGATTGATTCTTTTATTAAATTTGCTCGAGCTTTAACTAAGTTGGAGAAATATGATTTATCTTTGGAGGTTCTTGTTAGTGTTGTTAATTTTTGTTTTGCCCAAATGCTAGAGTCACAAGATTCTTTGGGGGAATATGTATTAGGTGTTATAAATTCTCTTCGTTCGATTGCGGAGACTTATGATGCTAAAGTGAAGAAAATTCAGGTTAAGCTCATTAAAGACGCAGTTAATTCTTTAGAAGAAGAAATTTTGATTTTAATGGAGAAAAAAATTGAAACATTAGAATTATATATGTTGATTATAGAAGCAACTGGCATTCAGTCTGATTTAGCTGTTTCTTCAGCTCACAATAGTATTGCTGTCTCTTTAGAGGCTTTATGTAGATTTGATAAGGCTATTGGCCACCATGAGCTCGCGTTAAAAATCACCATGAGTCAAAAGAAAGTAGACCTTGATAAAAAAATGTTATATCTAATGAATTATGCGGTGACATATTGCTCTAAATATGAAAATAATCTGTTTCGTTCTATTCGTAAAAGCTCTCTAGCTGGTCAAATTTCTGTTGAAGAATTGTCAAGTGATAGGAATATGTTGTTTGAAAATATGCCGAAAATAAATTTAGCCATTGCGTGTTTATGGGAAGTGTGTGACTATTTTGAGAAAGTTGATAAAATAAAATATATTCACGCTATGATACGTCTTATGCAGTCTTTGAGTCAATCTTTTGGCGTTCGTAATGATTTTAGAAATGTGATATGTGCATTTAAATTATCTGAGAAATTTGATAAATTAATAGCAAAATTTCCGGCAAAGGAAGCTAGTGAAATTGTGCAGGGTTATAGAGTTGTAAGAGATTCTATACATATGTTTAAAAGAAATTTGATAAAAAATCATAAGATGCAATTTGAGAGAGAGGAAAAAAGATATCAAGATTTACAAAATGTAGAATTTAAACTTGAGCGCTTGGAATTATTGAAAACATTTTTTGTAGATATTGGAATATCTGATGAGGATTTAGATGGGCGTATTGCTGCGATTAAAGAAAATTTGGCTTCTGGTGTTGAATCAGATGAAAGTAAATTTATATCTGGAGTGGTGTATATAAAGAATCGAGGATCAACATATCTGAGAAATCGTAATCCAAGAGAAGCATTAAAGCTTTACTTAGAGGCGCTTAAGAATTTAAAGAACCTTAAGTCGAAGGACTATAATTCTCAAATCCTACCGGAAATCTATGAGAATATAGGTGATGCTTTTATGGCTTTAAATAATCAAAATCAAGCTATCTCTAATTACAAGCAATCAATAGCGATGCATATAGAATATGAATTAGATGATCGCGCATATAGGATTCCTTTGAAGATTGCTTATGCTAGTGCGGAATTAATAAAAGATGGGAAGAAACCGCATGAAGACACGTTTGTTGAGACGTTGAATTATCTTAAAGATGTCAAAAAGGCTTTTATAGAAAAAAATGGTGCAAAGGATTTAAGGATTCTGCAAGTTGATAGAGCTATTAGTTGGTATAAAACTTGTCGTAATGATGTAAGTCAATATCGTTATTTGGCTATATCTGATGTCATATTAAGAAGTTATAAGAAAATGTTGCAAAATAAGAAAGTGAAAGATGTTTCTAGTGATGTGGTGATTTCTTTTGAATGCATGTTCAGCTTTGAGGAAGTGCTGAATTACATTAAAGGGGATTTAGGCATGGATGAAAATGACCTTGTTGTTGATGAAAAAGGTCAGTTTTTCTTGACTTTATCAGCATTGCATCAAACAATACTCAGTGGTTGGAAGGAGAGGTCGTTAATGTTGTAATCCAGAGTTATTTTTACTATTGAATGTAACATCACTCTGGTTTGCCGCGCCTTAGGCTCGCGGGTGACGGAGGTGTTAAATTTTTTAATTATATGCTAGGTCGTTAGCCGTTAATAATCTCTTTGTTTCATGCAATGTCTCTTCTGCTCTTCAGCATGGTTCGTGCTGCTTTGACGCCTTTATAGGCCAGATAGGCGCCTGTGCCGCTTGCTACCATCACGCCAAGAACTGGGCTTGCAATTCCAATGGCGAGTGACATTTGTATGCCTCTGCTGGTGGTTTTTAGGCTGCTCATGAATTCTTGATGTGAATTTATGGTTTCTTGAGATGTCACAATGTGATGCATTTCATTGCCAGCATCATTTCTGCGAATTGTGAATGTTTCTTCGACAATGTCCTCGCTTCTATAAAAAGTTGCGCCATAGCGGTCTCTTAACTCTACCCTTTCAATTCTATCTTTTGTTACCGAGCTATTTGGCTGTCTATGTATTGGGTCATCTAGGTTACTGTAAACATTTGCAAATTGATTTGCGGCAATTGTTGAGCGCGTCACAAAATTACCATTAACGTCTCTCATGCCAGTTTTTTCTCCATAGCGATCAATAAGCACGCCATCTTCATTCATGCTTGTGCCTGTGAGTCCAAGTGATGTTATATATTTTAAATGCTCTTGATACATTTGGAAATTATCAAATGTTGCCCCAATGCGGTCCATTTTATTATGTCTCCAAGAGCTTCCGAGTTGCTCATATTCCCTAAAACTTCTTTTCAGTCTTGAATATTTGCTATATAGAGAGGCAGTGCCCATGAAAAGCAAAGATGGGGGGAAAATGATTCCTACGCCAATGCCAAGCCCCAGAGCGACTCTTGGATGATTTGCAGCGAGTATTGAGATTGCTTTGCCAGGGATTTTTGCTAGATCAGTGACTGACCCGACATTATCTTGATAGGCATATTTGATTTGCTTCAAATTGCGGCTGACCTCGTTGACATAGTCAGTGTCAGTGCCAGTTCTGATCACAGTTGCAAAGCGTGAGGCAATTGACAGAGAGCCCAGAGCCATGTCTTTAAGACCATCTAAAGCATTATGAGCTGCGGTATCAGCCTGTGCAAGACTCATTTGTACGCCAGCAAGACCGCGGGCAATTATGGGGACCATGGCAGTGAAATTAAATGTCAAAATCAAAATTAAACCAAGACCAATGGCGCTTGGAAAACTCACAAAAGTGCCCTCTTTCAGCTCATCAATGCGCAATTGATCACGCATTTGCATTTTGCCATTAATTATTTTTTGTGGCTGCAAAAATGGTGCTGCTGGGAATCTTTCGTCAAAACATTCATAAGGCTGGCAAATGATTTCTGGCTTAAAAGAATTTCTCAGCATGGAGGTGTTATATTGCGAAAGATTGACATTTTGTTGCGTCATGTGAGAGTTCAGGCTTGCGTTTCTGGGTGTCAGACTTGACAATTTCACCATTGTTGGAACGCGAATGTCGGCCAGTTTGCTGGGGTCAAAGTCACTTGGTTTCAAATTTGGCCGAAAAAATCTGATTTTGAAGCTTAATGGTCTTAAATCAGCGCCGGGAATGCTTGATTTCCACTCGAAGAGAATTTTATTACAAACTTCATAGCCAATCATTCCTTGAATTTGATTTAATGCAATTAAAGACATGAAGCCAATGAAAGCCATCACTAAAAGAGGTTGCATGAAATAGGAAATCAGCTGCTTCAGCCATTGCTCAGTCATTGGTTTTGTCACTTTAAACAAAATGAATGGAATGAAAATTGGGCCTAGAATGATTAAAATGGCAATTGCAATGAAAGAGATGCAATAGAGAATTACGGCGCTTAAGCAGGCCATTAAAAAGAAAAATAAAGAAATATAGAAAATGACAACGAACATGAAGCCGAAAATGAAATTTCCAGTTGTCACTAAAGACCAAAGCTTAAAATGTGTTTCTGAGGCAAAAAACATGCGTAAAATTGAGTCGAGCAAGTCATGGCCGCTGGTTGATGATCCGAAAAAATTGACAAACATGACGCCTAAAATTGTCTCAACGCCGCCAGTGAAAATTTGAAAAAGATGATTATGGAAAAAATCCCAACTTCCGTCGCTCATGAAGGCTGTGACTGTGCCAATTTTTATAACTCTGATGATCACTTCTGATTTTGTCATGTCAACAAAGCCGGCCAGATAGCCCAGGCCGAAAAGTGTCACATGGATGATGAGCAAAATGCGGATATAGTCATTAAAGCCAGTGTTTTTAACAATTCCCTCAAACACATGTTTTGCAGCTCCAACTAAAGTTTCTTGCACGAATTTGATTAATCTGGCAAAAAAACCGCCTCCAGGCTCTGTGAAACCAGATTTCACAATCACATGATAGCCTAAATCAGGGGGGAGGATTCCATTATAGGCTTCATGGTTGTTAACATAGTGTCGGTCAAGAATGTTGAAAAATAGATTGCCGCCCTCATAGTCTTTGCCCGGCGTGCCGTTCCTTCCTTGATTATCTGGCAAATCACCAACAAAACCGCCAATTTGTGCACTAGGGTCAAAAAAATGTGGAGAGCCTATTTTACCAGAGCTTCTGTTAATTGCTCCTTCTCCTAAATGAAAAGTGAGTGCATTAATTAAAGTCACTGGGTTGCGTTTGAAATCTGCGTTGAGATTTGGGTCTTCACCATTTGGGGTGTTTGGGTCAGTGACAAGTGCGTAGAGCCCTATGCCTTTGTCTAAATAGCAAAATGGATTTGTGATTGGGGCGTCAACACAGCCGTCAGTCTTTGGATCATTACATTTTGCCGTTTCATAGTCGCATTTATGTGGGGAATAGATTTTGAAACCCCATGGGCGCCAGCCTGCTTGCAATTCATTTTGATCACCAACAGTTAGGTCGCGATTATGCACTTTAATGGCCACTCTGCCTCCTGTGGCTTGCAAGGAAGAGCTTTTCCAGGTGGCTGTTTGGGTGGAATCTTCCGGTCCTTCAATGGGCTCTGATTTTGAAGAAACGTCAATTTTTGGGAAGCCGAAATCGTCAGCGTCATAGCAGACTTGCCCAATGCTGAAGCTGCAAATGAACATGAAGATCACAATTAAAAGAAATAAAGCTACCACGCCCGCAAGAAACCCTCCAACTGTGATTTGGAGTTTATTATTTTGGATATATTCAATGAGGTTGGTTCTTTTTATTGCCATTTCATTCTCCGCCTAATCTGTCCGTGGTGTTTCTATTAATGGCGCTTTGTCTGTTGCCTTGATGGTTAACTCTTGAGCGTGAATCAGCGTCTTGGCCGATTGTGCCCAGAGCTTTTTGCACAATATTGTCACTTGCTGAGCCTTTGCCCATGAGAGCTACGCTGCCGAATCTTGTGTTTGTTAAGAAGCCAGAAATGTCCGCAATGACATCGCCAGATTTTTTCAAAATTCCAATCAAAAGATAGTAAACAAGCACTTTCGGTAGAATTCCGGTGAATTGGTCTACGAACATCATTTCAAGATGTTTTACGAAGAAATTATTGGATAATGTTGCGCCTTTAGTTACATAGCCGTAGAAATCCATATTCACCAGGCCAATTGGGAATGAGAAAACCACACCCCAGTCAACTTGGAAAGAAAGAATTGATTCATAGATGATGAACAAAAGTCCATTGATGAAAATGATGAAGCTGATGAGCAAAACTGGTTGCAAAGTCAGGGCAAAGCTATAGTTATACCAGCTTTCAAACATTTGTCTTGTTTGGCTGAAAAGCATCATGCAGAAGAAAATTGGTGCAAGGCTGATGAGGAAAGACAGGCCAATGAAACCAAGCATGAAAGCAATGATGGCTTCAATTGAAACAAAGAAAAACATCAAAAGCCCATAGAACATCACGTAAATCACCAACCAGCCAACTGGGAAAATCCAGAGGAAAGAGGAGATTTTCATGATATTATCACCATGGAAGAATTGTAAAAGTCCGGCGTCAACAAATCGGAAATATTCCCCTGTGTCGCGTTGATAGTCGAAGGCAGATATGTCTCCAGTGCTTGTTTCTAGGCCAACCACAGCGGACAAAAGCCAGGCTCCTCCGTCTTTGAAAATGGAGAAAAGATGTTGATTGAAGAAATTCCAGCTTCCTTCGCTGATGAGAGTGAGCATGACGGCGATTTTTATGACTCTGATCACAACTTCGGAATTTGTTCTTTGAACCATGCCAAGCAAATGCATCATGCCGAAGCTCATGACATAGAGCACCAGAAGGATTCTGACGATTTTATTTAAAAAACTGCTGGCTGACAAATTATCATAGATCATTTCGGTTGCTTTATCAACTTCCCTGAAAATTGGGTCAATCACATAGCCCAGGCTGTCAGCGATGAATCCGGAGAAATTGCTGGTTTTTGTGATTTGCACGTCATAGAAGCCGACATTGTCGAAGTAATCTGTGTTTTCACGGAAAGCAAGTTTCACTTCGCCATCTTTGGAGATTTTGATGCTGGAGTTTTTCTTTGAAATGTTGTGGGATTCAACATTTTGTCCGTTTGCATCTTCGACAATTAATTCAACATAGGAATCATTAACTTTGTCTGCGATTTCTGTTCGACTGCCGTTAATGCTGAGTTTAACATCAAAATTTCCAACAAACCCTCTAAATTTATCAGCTAATCTGATGTTGATGTCGCCAGAAATTGGGGTGGTGAACTCAATTGCATAGAGGTTTTTTGCAGGAAGATAAGGCAGGCTTGTTGCTTTTCCACCTTTGGCGCTATAGAAAATTTTGGATTCTGCAGAAGATTTTTGCTTCATTGGGAAATTTTCATAGAGGCTTTGTGGCAAATCAATGATGTTGCCAGCAATTTGAATTTCAAGGCCATATCCGCCATAGACGCAGCAGTTTTGTGGGTCAAAGAAATCAATAGGGCAGGTGAAGTCTGAAGTTGAGGCAGAATTTTGACCATATGTGTCTTGCAAAGATTGATATGCAAATTTGAAACCACTAGAGATGCACATGATGTTGCGGTCTGATAGCTCGTCTCTGACTCTCTGATTAATGAGTGTGACATTATTATTAGATGAAGATAAAACATAATCTTGTAACTGCATGCTCAGCAGATTCCTGGGGCGATATTGAATTTCGCTCTCTAATGGAATTTGCATTAAGATTTGAGAATTTCTTTCTACATATCCAAAATTTTGACCATTTTTCTCGTGAGTATAGATGATGTTTGACTTTTCTCGGGAACTTAGGAAAATAGCCCCTTTGACGGTCACAAAAAGTTGGTCGCCAGCTTTCACAAAAAGCTTTTTAGGGGAAACCACGGATCTGCTGTTTGAAGTGACTGGGAAAAGTTTATGTGAATAATATTCTTTTACTATGCCATAGTTAACTTCAGCTCCGATGTTGTTTTTGAGCTTAAGCCACTCTGCATTGCTGATCCATAAACAAGAATTTAGGGAAATTAGGCAAAAAATTGCAAAAAAACATTTTAAAATTTTTCTCATTCTTGCTCCTCATCATTTCTGTTATTCCGGTTGACGTCAGGTCTGCGTACATGGTCTGGTCTTGGAATGTTTTGAGGTTGATTTGCGCCTGGATTTGGTTGATTTTGTTGATTATTTGCAAAATTAATTCCTGCATTTGCTGCAGGTTCTTGCCTCGCTTCTTGTCTTCCTTCGGCAAAATTAATTCCATTTCCCTCAGCTCTGCCGCCTGCGAAATTAATGCCATTTCCGTCTTGTGCAATTGGTGCTGCGGGTGCTTCTGGCTCTGCTGTTCTGCTGATGAAAGATCTGCCAAATTGTTGCCTTCTTCCAATTGATTCTCGGTCTCTGCCAATGATGCTTCTGGCACTTTCTGTCATGCCTTGATACATCGAGTCTTCAGCTCTTCTGCCATGAGAATCTCCTGGCAAGAATGATTGAGAAGTTCTGACATTAACAGTCCAGATGAGTAATGATCTGACAAATTGGATCATTGGGTCAGTTAGGCCGGAAATGATTAGTAATAAAACTGCAATGATTGGGTCAAATCTGAGTCCGAAAAAAGCAGAAGAAAAGGGTGTAGAGGTGAAATTATCATGCCCAAAAGGTGTAAAAAATGGCAAGCAAATTATATCCCAGCCATAGAATGACAGAGGGAAGGCGCATTTCCAGCAAACTTGGAAATAGAGCAGGGAATAGAGCAATTCGGCATATATATACATTAAAAATGCCACGCTGAAGATAACTAAAGCTGGTTCGATTGTGTAATATAGTAGATATTTGAACCAATTATCGAATAAATATTTTGTTTGTTTGAATAGCAAAAATGAAATGAAAATTGGGGCAATGATCACTAAAAGCGCGATGATGAGAATTGAAATCATATAGGCGCAAAAAGCTTGCAAAATTGCACAGGCAAATTGCCACATTCCGTAAAGCACAATTAAGAAAAAAACCCAACCAATGGCTGATGTGATCAGCAAAGCTGCAAGTTTTTTCCAAGTCACGCTGCTTGTTATATAGCCCACAAAATTATCGAGGAAGCAAAATGGGTTGCTTGGCTGGCAGTTGCTCATGCCGGCAATCAGCCAATCTGTGCCTTCAATGAAGAAAACCAGCACATGGTCAAAAAAGAAATTCCAGCTTCCAGGGCTGATGAGAGCCGTCACAAAAGCAATTTTTGTTGAACGGATCATCACTTCAGCGCCTGTGAGATTGATGGTGCCTGACAAATAGCCAATGCCAAATGTCATGACATAAATCGTCATGAAAATGGTGATGAAATTTCTGAAATCTCTGCATTTGTCGCCCATGCAGGTGATGTTTTTGAAAATTTTACCAGCTGCCCCTGGTTCTGATTTTTGTGAACCGGGAGAACCAAAAACTGCTTTCCTGATTTCTTTGCCAACCGCATTGATGACATTGGACCAGGGGCCGTCTGTGGGAACGTCTGATGTGACAACTGCTATGTCAACAGTGAAAGAGCCGAGATTATCGGAATAGACATCATCATTAATTGCCAGCCAAACCACTCGGGATGAGCTGATGGTGAAGTCAGTTATATTTGCACCTAAAAGTGAAGATGCATGATTCAAAGGGTTGAAATTTCCATCATTTGGGTTGGTGTCTGGGTCAAGAAGGACCGCAAGCATTTTGGGTACGCTGTCTCCTAAAAGGGGTTCTCCATTGCTTGAGACGCAGCCAAGTGTTGTGACGCTGAAATTAAAACCACCATAGACAGGTTTGGGACTGTTCCAAACCGCATCTGTGAAACCTAAAGTCATTTTTGAATTTTCTGTGGTTTTGAAAGCAACACTTGGTGTGCTTCCGAGCCAATTTAACATTTCTTGCATCAGCAGTGAACCATTTGTACGGTAGGTGTTTGCTTGCACACCTTGAGCGAAGACGTTCCAGCAAGGGGCAGAATTTGTGGTGCCGAAAGCGTTGCAATATTTAGAAATGGGGGGAAAGGAGGCTGGATCATTAATTCCAGTGATCCATTTATTTCCATTCTCGTTTGCTTGAGCATTTGGCATTAGATTATTTTCAAGCAATATTAAGCTTCCTTTTGGAATGACGCGCCCGCCGAAAATTGGGGTTTCGCGCCTTGTGAAACCAACTTTCACGCTTTCTTTTACTTCAGAACCACAAAAAGACATGAGACCTGTTGTTTTAATGGTTAATCTGTCGCCCTCAGAAACGCTGACGGCTTTGACCCATCTTGGTGCTGATGGTGATGCAAAACCTAAATAGGTGAAAGAAGCGGCGTCCAGATTTACTGAGGTTTTATTGACAATGTTCATTTGATTTGAGCCATGCCTTTGCCCGTAGGATGCAAGTGATTTTTCCGACTCTTCTTTTGACACGCAGTAATAGTCATCTTCGCTGAGGCAAGATGTGAGCATGGAGAATGCGAGAATCATTAATGAGTTTTTCAAAAATTGCTTAACCATTTCCCCCCCTGCCTTGATCTCTTTGTGCCATGTTAATGCCATCACCGTCACCATTTCCACCACCTGGAGCTATGGGAGCGTCTGGCGCTTGTGGCCCTTGTTGCGCTGCTGCATTTCTTTTTCTTGCCAGTCCAATTAATGCGTCAGTTCCACGTCTGATTCCTCTTGCCGCTGCTCCAGTTACCATATGTGGATTTCCGCCAAGAGCTGTCACAGAAACACCGCCAGTGACGTCTGCTGCGAAATTTGAAACCATGCCGGCGAAATAGTAAAATAAAAATGAGAAAAGGAAGGTGGTTTTTGCCGCTGAAAGCAAGGCTGGGCCGTGAGCAGTAAAAAATTCTTCACCTGCATTATTTTTGAAAACTGCAAGCAGATAGCCGACTGTGTTATAGCATTTTTCGTCAGATCCATTAACGACATTATATGCAAATGGGCTGGAAGGGTCGCTTGAAAAAACGCAAGTGCCAAAAAGTGCTTGGTCATAGATTGTCAGCATTAAAGCAAGGAAAGCTGTGACAATCACTGGCTGAAGTGCGTAGGAAATGGCGAGTTTCAGCCAGGCGTCAAAGAAGCTTCTGGTTTGCTGAAATAAAATCATTGGCACGAATAAAGGCGCTAAAAACAGCGTAAAAGTCAGCGAAATTAAACATAAAATGAAATGATGGACAAAATAAATTGCCGTTGAAATGACGAAAATGAAAATGAAAAGCAGTAAAAATACTAATAAAATCCATTCTGATGCCGCTGCCATTGCAAACATGGAGCCAATATATTGCAGATCAGTGCTGTTGGCATTGCTGGCGGAAGTTAATAGATTTTTGGGCGACATTAAGGTTAGGTAATAGACCACTTTGCAATCAAGAGTGTCCCAAAGTGATAGATGCTCAAAGCCTTTGTCATATTGCATTGCGTTGAAATTATTGCAAAGCCCCTCAGTGCCTGCTGCTTTTAAAATATATGAAGAGAGGCTGTTAGAAGCGGCTGTTAAAGTGGGGTAGGCAATGTCTTCAATGCCATTTCTCAAACTTCCATCTGGCTGTTTCAGGCCGATTGAAAAATAGAGCACAAAAATCACTTTGAAAATCAGCATCATGATTTCACCTTTCTTAATGGCAGCTTCTTGCCCCAGCAAAACCTTATAGCCAAAAATTGTCACATAAATCATTAATGCTGTGAAAACAATGCCTTGCATCATTGACTTAAAGTTCTGGAATAATTTAGTGCTATGGTTGCCAATTCTGCCATATGCGTCGGAAGTGGTGCCGTTGAAAACTTCATCAAGAGCCTGAGTGACACATTCAATTGCAGAACTGGAAACGGAGAAAACGTTGTTTCTTGAATGTTTTGCATTGGTGAAGCAAGAAGGTTTAGTTTGTTCAGGAATGGTTAGAAGTTTACAAGTGATCTCATATTTTCCATACATTGAGTCAGCAGACAGGCAAGAGAAAAATTCATTTCTTGTCACGCTGAGCCCAAGAGGGCCAACAATCTTCTTTTCACCATCATGAATCAGCATTTCCACGGGGTCTCTCATTCCGTCATCATAGTGAATCATGAAGCTTGCGGTTGATTCAGAGCAATTTTGCACTGAGAGATTCTGCAGAGCATATTCGCTGAATCTCTGTGAGCCGGGAATTCTGCTGAAAATTTCTGTAATTGTTTGTTGCTTTGATTCATTAGGCCTGTGACAAGCAAGAATGTTGCTGGCAGGGTTGATTGCAAATGCTGCATGGCTGAAGAGAAAAATGGCTATAATGAATTTTTTAAGCATTATTTCCTCCAGCATTATTTCTCACAGCAGCATTAATGCCATTTTGGTTGTTATTTGGAGCGACAGGGGCAGCGGGGGCAGCAGGAGCAGCAGCGCCGGCTCTAGCGGCAACAGGGGCGGCTGGAGCATTTGGAGCAACTCCACCTCTAGGTCTTCTTCTGAATCTTGCAATGGTTGCATTAACAGCCCTCATTCCCATGTTTCCAGCCAAATCAGTGATTCCATGTGCATTTGAGCCAAGATCTCCCACAGAGGCGCCTCCCGTGACGTCTGCTGCGAAATTTGAAACCATGCCGGCGAAATAATAGAATAAAAATGAAAATAGGAAAGCCATTTTTGCAGCATTTGCTAAAGCCAGGCCGTAATTTTCAAAAAATGTACTTGCGGCATTTTTAACGTAATCAACTTTAAATCTTCCCATTAAAAAGCCCATTGAACCTGTGCAATTTGGATCTTTAAATGATCCTGCTGTTAAAGCATAATGTCCCGGTTCATTATTTCCTTGTGGCTCGAATTGGCAAGAGCCATAAATCGCTTGATCATAGACCGTCAGCATCAAAGCTAAAAATGCTGCAATCACAACTGGTTGCAGGGCGTAGGATGAGACCTGTCTCAGCCAGGAGTCAAAATAGTTCTTTGTTTGGTTGAAAAGCACCATTGGAATAAAAAGCGGCGCTAAAAATAGGGCGAAAGTTAAAGCAATTAGGCATAAAATGAAATGATGCACAAAATAAACTACTGTTGACAAAATGAAGAAGAAAATTAACAGCAGCATTACAAACAGCAGCAATCCAAGTGGAAAAGAAATGATGGCTCCAGCTATAAGGGACAGAATTCCTAAGAAAGATGCTATGCCTTTTTCTTTACCAACCGCATCGACAGTTGAGTCTGCCATTGCTGTTGCGCTGTTGATGAGTAAGCCATGAGGGGACATCATGGAGAAATAATAGGCGATTTTGCAATCTAAACTGTCCCAAATTGCCAGACCTTGATGCTCTTTGGGATAGGAGCTAATGTCGAATTTGCACAGATTTCCTTTGCCTGATGCGTTTAAAATATAGTTTGAAAAACTCACAGAAACTGCCTTGAAAGTTGGCAAAGCATAATCTTGAATTCCGTCTCGATAGCTCCCATCAGTTTGCTTTAGTCCCACGGAAAAATAGAGCACCAGAATAACTTTAAAAATCATGCTCATGATTTCACCTTTCTTAACGGCAGCTTCTTGCCCAAGCAGAATTTGAAATCCGGAAATCATCACGTAAATGGTTAAAAGCAAAAATACGGTTTTTTTCATCATGGATTTAAAAGCAGAAAAAATGGAAGCATTGCCTTCTTTATAGAAAACTTTTTCTAAAGTCTCATTCATGCATTCAACCGCAGCGCCAGAAAGGCTGAACCAGGGGCTTTTGGAATGTCTTTTGGTGGCGTCAAAGCAACTTCCGCCCATATAATTTGTTTCAATGACTGGTTGGGGAGTTAAGGGTTGTGCGTCAATATATTTGCAGCCAATTGGAGGCATTGCCATGACGGAGCTAATTATTAGCCCAGTCAAGCTTGAGAAAAATGACGTTTCATAAATGCAGAGCTTATCGGCAACTTTCTTAACGGTGATTCTAGAAATGCCAAAAGTGCTGCTCTCTCCGTCTTTGAGAGTTGCTGTCTGATCAAGTGCCATTCCGTCATTATAGTTCAAAGTGATGCTGTCAGAGGGTCTGCAATCGCAAATGCGTAAATAGTTTTGCACTGCTTCGCCTGTGAAAAAGCTTCCAAAACCTTTTAAAACTCTGCCTACATTCCAGCCATAGTTTTTTTCTTCTCCTCTGTCACAAGTCAGCATTCCTGAAGGTGTGCCGCTGCCAGGCACTGGGCAATCTGCCGCTGTGGCAAGATTTGCGCAGAAAATTCCTAAAATGATGAGCATGATTAGCTGTTTAACCATCTTTTGCTCCTGTTTTCTGATAGAAAATGGGCAGCCAATGATCAGGATCATCTCCAACTTCTTGCCTGATTTTGTCAAGAATGCGCACGGTTTCTCCAGTTCCTGACAAAACTTTGATGATTTCATCCATGCCAGTTAAATCAATTCTTGCAACCACAGCATTAGTTCCTTGTTTCACAATGAAAAATCTGCTGCCTGGGTCCGTGGTTTTGATTAAAATATGCTCCCTCTCAGAAAGCAAAAATGCGTCACGATAGACATTAGTTGCCTTTAAATTTGGCAAGAAAATTTGTGTTGCAGTTTGTTGAATGAGAGTGTCGCTGATTTGGCTTTTACTGGCATCTTCCACAGATTGGGTTGCGAAAATCACGAAAGTGTTCAGTTTTCTTAAAACTTTCAGCCAGTCTTTAATTTTTGGAGCAAAAATCGGATTATCAATCAGTGACCAGGCCTCATCAAGCACAATCATGGTTCTGGTACCATCAAGAGAAATGTTGATTCTGTGGAATAGATAGAGCAAAATTGGTCCCAAACAAATGGTGTCTTTCAGAATTTCCGCCATTTCGAAGCCAAAGGACATGCCTTTTGTTAAATCAAGCGTGTCTTCTTGATTGTCAAACACATTTGCGTGTGAGCCTCTTCCATGCCACATTGCCAGCCTGCCTGCCAAAGTTCCTGGGCCTTCAATGCCCAAAAATGCCGCAATGTTTGATAGTTTCCTGTCAGCGAATTTTAGTTTATAATTTCCATTAATTGCTGAACTCAAAAGAGCAATATCTTCTGAAGTTAAAACTTCACCATTAACGGTCACCAGCAATTTTAGCCAATCGAGCAAAAATGTTCTGTTCGGGCCAGTGTTAGGTAAATGCAATGGATTGAAGCCGCAAGGCACGCCTGGATTGATGATGTTATAGTGCCCTTTAATGGCTCGGATGAAAATTTCGGCGCCCCTGTCTTTGTCAAAATAGAACATTCTGCAGGCAAATTTTTGAGCTTGTGCACAAAGGAAATTCATGAGAACAGTTTTACCAGCGCCAGTTGGGCCAATGATGACAGTGTGGCCGACATCTCTTAAATGAAAATTGAAGAAATAAGGCGTGCCAGATGTGGTGTCAAACACGGTGACATATTCCCCCCAGAAATTGCCTGTCTGTTTGCCGCTTGGGTAGTTATGAAAAGAGGAATAGCCTGCGAAATTATAAGTGTTAATGACTGACTTTCGGGCGATGAAATCATGATTTCCTGGTAATTGCCCCCAATAGCATGCTTCCATGTTGTAGGTCTCTCTGACGGGCACCAAGCCTCCATTTGAGAGCTCAACTGTGGCAAGAGAAATAGCATTTTCTAGAGATTTTGGGCTGTTTTCAATGCAAAGGACTGTTAAGTGATGATCTCCAAATGCAATTTTTCCGCTTGTTGCATCGTCAAGAGCCAGGTCAATTTCGAAAATTTGTGACACGGCTTTGTCCTCTGCCTGTGCAAGCCTGTTTTTTTGTAGCTGCATTTTCTTGATGGCAATTTGCCTGTTAATGAAAGAGAGAGACTGGGTCATGATGAATTCGAATGGCATTTGCAAAAATCCATCAAAAATTCCTGCATAAGTGTTTGGGCCATATTCCTTGACGCTGATTAGGCCAGCATATTGGTTTTTATCATGCCCCATCACTTCTATGGATTTTTTGCCAAAATAGAGTCTGTTCATGGGTAGATATTTGTCAATGGTTCTGCTTGGCATGAGGAGAGGGGAGGAGTTGCCGCAATTTACAATTGTTCCGAGGAATTCCATGATTTCACAAAATGCGCCATTTTCCGTTTCTTTGACGCAAAGTATTTCCGGTTGATAGTTCCTCAAAGTGTTGATGACTCTGCTTGTGGTTTCTTCCAATTGTTCGTAAGACTCTTTCATGTCTTCTTCCCAGAAAGATTTATCTGCCCTTTGCATTTTTTTGAACAAATGCTCAAAATAGGCTGCACCTTTAGTGTCGTCTCTTTTAATGATGGTGAAATATAGATCATTCACGAATGCATTTTGTGAGGAATATTTTGCATTCCATTTTTTTTCTACATAGTCAGCGAAGCTGTGCTCCATTTTGATGTTAGGGTCATAGGTCTTCATATTTTCAGGTAGAATACTTCTTTTTCTGCGAATGATGTGGCTATAGATCATTATGGAGCCGGTGGACATTCCTTTGAAAAGCAAGTTTCTGACGTTTTTTCTTAAATCCACGTCTTCATCGTCAGCGGTTTCAAAGGAGAATCCGCTGATTTTAATGACTTTCATTAATTCTTTTTTTTTGGTTAAAATGGTGCTTTTGTCCCAGTGGCATAAATAAGGGATGAAATTATGTGTTCCAAATTCCCTTTTGAAATATTTATTTTTTGACGAATGAGTTTTTTTGATTTTTATCATAGCTTAATAGGTGTCGTAGGAATTAGCGCCATGGAAAAGACGATTTGTGCATCTCATGCATTTTTGTGCCTTTGTCATCCAGAGTTCAATGAATCTTGGCTCTTTGAAATGGATTAAATAGCCAATTCCCCAGACAAAAAAGCCAACTAAGAATGCAAAAATGTCATTAGTGAAGACAAAATAGCTGAGGCAAATGTAAATGTCTAAAATCATGTAGAGATGACTCACGCCAAAGAGCATTGGGGGTCTTGTTAAACCCAAAAACACTGGGTCAGTTTTTAAAACTCCAGCCATAAATTCACTCCCAATTAGAATATATGTTGATATTCAATTATTTTTGCTATATAACAAAATCATAATATACTTTAAGTGGATTTAAAAGAGAAACCGCAAGAATCAGTGAAAGAGAGCTAAATTTAATTTATGAGCAGTAACATAACAGATACAAAATGCAACCTTTTGTCTCAAATTTCTCAAAACACAGAAGAAATTAGAAATCTGTCCATGGCAGAGCTTGAAAATTTGGCAGATGATTTGCGTGATTTCACCATCCAATCTGTTTCTAAAACTGGCGGGCATTTGGGGGCTGGCCTTGGAGTTATTGAACTAACAGTTGCTCTCCATCACGTTTTTCACACACCAAAAGACATTTTGGTTTGGGACATTGGTCATCAATGCTACCCCCACAAAATTCTCACAGGCCGAATGCATCAAATGGAAAATCTCAGAAAAGAAAATGGCATTTCCGGTTTTTTGCGTCGTCAAGAAAGTGTTTTTGATGCTTTTGGCGCTGGTCACAGTTCAACCTCAATTTCTGCTGCCCTTGGAATGGCTAAGGCGCGGGACATTTCCGGGCAAAATCATGAAATTGTCGCCATCATCGGAGATGGTTCCATCAGCGCAGGAATGGCCTATGAAGCCATGAATAATGCTGGTGCTTCAAAGTCACGCTTGATTTTGATTTTGAATGATAATGACATGTCAATCGCTAAGCCAACTGGCGCCATGAGCAACTATCTCTCAAAATTCCTTGCTTCGAAAAGCTATTTTAAAATTCGGGAAAAAGGGAAAGATTTTTTAAAAAAAATGCCAAGCTTTTGTGAGGAAATGGCAAAAAGCACTGAAAAATATGCTAAATCTATGGTTTTTTCAGGTAATTTATTTGAAGATTTAGGTTTTTATTATATTGGCCCAATTAATGGCCATGACTTGCCAGAACTTGTGAAGATTTTTCAAAATGTTAGGGAGAATAATGCGGTTTCTGGGCCAATTTTAATTCATGTTAAAACAAATAAAGGGCAGGGGTTTAATTCAAGCGAAAATTCTGATGAAAAATTCCATGCGGTGGGGAAATTTGACGGGGCCACTTTGAAGCAATTTGCCTCTAATGCTAAAATGTCCTATACTCACATTTTTGCCCAAACTCTTTTGGAAATGGCTGAAAAAGATGAAAAAATCTTTGCAATCACGGCGGCCATGCCTTCTGGAACTGGTCTTGACAAATTTGCTGCCAAATTCCCAGAAAAATTTGCTGATGTGGGAATTGCGGAACAACATGCTGTGACTTTTGCTGCTGGACTTGCTTGTGAGGGGTTTAAACCTTTTGTTGCAATTTACTCCACATTCCTACAAAGGGCCTATGACCAGGTGGTGCATGATGTTGCCATTCAGAGTTTGCCAGTTCGTTTTGTCATAGATCGTGCTGGTTATGTTGGTGCTGATGGCGCCACTCATGCTGGCTCTTTTGACCTTGTTTTTTTGTCATGCCTGCCAAATTTCATCATCATGGCTCCAAGTGATGGAAATGAATTGAGGAAAATGCTTAATTTAATGCAAGAAATCGACCATTGTCCCAGCGCCATTCGCTATCCGAGAGGGGAGGCTCATTCATTTGCTGAAAATGATGAAAAAATTGAGATTGGAAAGGGTCGGATTGTGCAAAAAGGTAAAAAATTGGCCATCATTTCTCTGGGAACTCGCTTGGAAGAGGTCATGAAAGCTGCAGAAATTCTGGAAGAAATGCATCAAATCACCCCCACAATCATGGATGCGCGCTTTGCTAAGCCGCTGGATGAGCAACTAATTCTCTCAATTGCTCAAACTCATGATGCCATCATCACAATTGAAGAAGGTTCAATTGGTGGTTTTGGTTCCCACATTCTCCATTTGCTGACCTCTAAGAATGTCATTAAAAAATTTGTTTCTTTATTTTACCCTGATCAATTCTTAGAACAAGCAACCCAAGAATCTCTCCATGAAAAATCTGGCTTGAATTCTTCAGGAATTGTTAAAGCAGCTTTGAAGCTAATGGAAAAAATTTCTGGTTAATTTTTTTGCTTGCCCCCTTGAAAAGTTGTATTGCCATACACATATTAAGTTATCCCCAAGAGTTCTCCGCAATCCAAGGAAGAAAAATGTTTTATTATTTACTTGAAATTTGGAAATTTACATTATATTACATACATAAATTCACCACATGGCGCAAAGTGACTGTGAATGAAGAGCAAATTGAAGCGCGTGCTAGATTGTTGCAAAAAATTGATGAAAAGAATGGAAATATAAGAAAACTTGCGAAAAATGTTGATGAAAGAGGTCGTGTCTCAGAGGCGATGCGCAGGCAAAAATTTCTTGAAGAAACAAGGGCTTGCGGTGTTTTGATCTTTCATTTGTCGGTTATGGATTCTGACTATGATGAAATTATGGATTCTTTGAAAAATGGTGTGTCTGCTGATGCAGCAGATGAAGATGGCTTGACAGCTCTGCATTATGCGGTTTTGTTTAATGATGAAAGAATGGTTTCTCTTCTTTTGAGAAATGGGGCTGAAGTTAATGCGCAAGATGATGAAGGTGTGACAGCTTTACATTTGGCTGCAAAATATGGCCGTACAAGATTCATACAATTTCTTCTTGAAAAAGGTGCCAATGCAAAATTGCAAACAGATGCAGGAGAAACTGCACTTGAAATGTTAGTGCCCTATGAAAAACGTTGGGCTATGAAGTTGCTTTTCAGAAATGCAGCAGATCAAGAAGATGAGCCAATTTTGAGGTCTTCAGAAGATTTTCGCCGCAGCATAAACTCTCGGTTAAATAAAAGCGAAGGTTATTTTTATAGATGATGGCTGTTAAAAAACAACAGTGAGTAAAGATCCAGTGTTATTTTTCCTATGAAATGTAACCATCGCACCAGATTGCCACGCCTTCGGCTCGCAATGACGAAATTGTTAAATCTTTAATAATCTCCGTCATTGCGAGCCGAAGGCGAGGCAATCCAGTGTTATGTTGGACTCCAAAAATAACTATTATCACAAATTTTACAGTAAATAAATTGGAGAATTTAATAAAATGACCATGTAAAATTATAGTCCAATTTCACGACCTTTTTTAATCTTAGCTATATGTAGTGGGTGTCTAACCACACGATCACTACCCATTCCTGATAAATTTTAAATTATTAGTTGCATTTTTAATATTTCCATGCCAGAATAGACATTGGTTAATGTTAATTTCTGAGGAAAACATGCAAAAATATGATTCGGAAACTTTGCCTGGTGAGCTGGGCCCGTTCATTTGCCATTTTTTAAAAGGAAGAAAATTGGTTGTGCTGGTTTTCATGATTTTTGCAATTAGCGCTGGTTTTGTTGGCCCGTTTAACAGCATGTTGGTCAAGAAAATCATTGATCTTTTGCCGCAAATTAATGAAACAGGCGCGTCAAGCATCATTTTGCCAGCCTTTCTGATTGTTCTGAATTTCATCATTTTTGATAATTTCACCTGGCTTGGCATTAATTACATACGTTCCAAATATGTTCCAGTGATCATTAATGAAATTATGCTGAAATCAATGAATCAGATTCTTGGAAAATCTCACCAATTTCATCAAGACCATTTGTCGGGCAGGTTGGTTAAGCAAATCACGAACATGGCTGATGGCGTTGAGAACATCATTTGCGGAATTTCATCTAACTTCTTAAGAGGAGCTTCTGTGCTCATCACTGCCATGATTGCCGCGTTTTTTGTAAACCCAATTTTTTGCCTGATTTTGATGATTTGGTTTGCTTTTTTTGCCTCTGCCAGCGTTTTAATGTCCAAAAAATTTGTTGCACTTGCAAATGCGCAATCTCTTTCGGAAGCTGTGGTTGTGGGGGAAATGGTTGATGCTGTCTCGAACCATAGTAATGTCAAAATTTTCGCTCGCAAAATTTACGAGAATTTTCGCATTCTTCCATTCTTAAGTAAACAAAAAAATGCTTATTCTGCGACTTATATGTATGCTGTCAAAATGCGTGCAATTCAAGGCGGGTTAATTGCTGCCATGATTGCGTTCAGCACCTATTTTCTCTTGCAGCTTCATGCACAAAATTTAGTTACAATTGGTGATTTTGCATTGATTTTCGGGCTTTCAATGGAAACTGGTCACATCATCTGGATCACCATGTTTGAGGTTGATGAGCTTAATAAATCAGTTGGTCGGTGTAATCAGGGTCTTGCAGCCATTGCAATGCCTCTGGTGATTCAAGATAAGCCAAATGCGCAAACACTCAAATGTAGCAAAGGTCAAATTAATTTTAAAAATGTCAAATTTCACTATAAAGGCACGGAAATGCTTTTTGAGAATGAGTCAACTGAAATTAAAGCTGGGCAAAAATTAGGTCTGGTTGGTCATTCTGGTGGTGGAAAAACCACTTTCGTCAGTCTCATTCTCAGGCTCTATGATTTGACAGAAGGCGCAATTTTGATTGATGGCCAAGACATTAGTGCTTGCACGCAAGATTCTTTAAGAGAAAACATTGCCATGATTCCGCAAGACCCATCTTTATTTAGCCGCAGTTTGATGGAGAACATACGCTATGGCCGTATTGATGCCACAGATGCAGAGGTGATTGA
The DNA here is from genome assembly GCA_964383745.1 of uncultured Rickettsiales bacterium. Taxonomy (GTDB): domain Bacteria; phylum Pseudomonadota; class Alphaproteobacteria; order Rickettsiales; family CAYLHV01; genus CAYLHV01. Next base: position 40,747 of record CAYLHV010000012.1, read on the forward strand.
AGCGGCAAAAAAGGCCCATTTGCATGATTTCATTCTCAAACTCCCAGATGGATATGACACGATGGTTGGCGAAAGAGGCGCAAAGCTCTCAGGAGGTCAGCGCCAAAGAATTGCCATTGCCAGAGCCATTTTGAGAAATGCTCCAATTTTAATTCTCGATGAAGCAACAAGCCAACTGGATTCCATCACAGAAATTCTAATTCAAGAAAGCATCAGAGAGCTCATGCAAAATAAAACCACCATTGTTGTTGCTCACCGCCTTTCAACTTTGCTGCATATGGACAGAATTTTGGTTTTTAGCAATGGAAAAATCATTGAAGATGGTAGCCATCAAGAACTTCTTGCGGAAAATGGTTTCTATAAACAACTTTGGGACACGCAAATTGGCGGGTTTTTGGGTGAGGGGAAGTTGAAAATGGAAGAGTGATTTATTAATTTTTGTTAACATTTTGATATTGTGGTAATTTTTTAAGATAATCAGAAAAAACACTTGACATAGTTAATAAAAAGTGATATACTGACTCTTGCTTAAACGCACAATTAATTTATTAACATTTACACGGAAAATAAAATGAGCAAAAGCATCATACACGGACTCGACAAGCTTGAGCAAATTTTTAATCATAGAAATGATTTTTTTAATAAAAAAAAGGATTTTAGAATTCTTTGTGAAGGATTTGACGAAGAATTCTATGAATCTGAGGAACTTAAACAACAATCTGAAATTTGTTTGATTTTAAGCACTTCTCTTTGTGAGCAGCTTAAAGCAAAAGTCAGTGGCAAAGTGATTCAGAACCCAGAAGGAGTTGATTGGTCTAAAACACTCGAAGAACCAGAAAAAATTCTTAAATCATTGCAAGATTTAACAAAAGTCACAAATGTCATTTTAAAATCTAAAAAAGAATTTAGAGAGCAACGTAAAGAGCAAGAAATTTGGCTGAAAGAAAACATGGAACAAATTCATTCCAGTGAAGAAGAGGAGATGAAAATTGAAGAGATTTCCAAATCTTTCCAAGAATTTCTTGTTGAACATTGCGAAGAACTAATTAATGCAAAAATCATCAAAAATGACCCAGATCTTTCAAGTTTCGTAGAAAATTTGGCGAAAAATGATCCATATAATCCTCAGAGTGATTTTAAAGTGGAAGAGATGAAGAAATTTAAAGTTTCTGAAGGGCCGAGCAATGAACATAAAGCGCGAGAAATTGTGCAAGAAGTGGTGCAAAATGTGCGAAACTATTGTGAAATTAAACAAAAAGAATGAATTTTGTTGAATGTTTAAAAATATTGATTTATGATCTGAGAATTCACGATTTTCATATATCAATTTTTGAGAAGATAAAATGCAATTCACAAAAAAAGCCGCATTACTGCTTACGGTCCTTTCTTTACTTACTTCTTGCGCAAATTTTCCTGAACTTGGTTCAATTTTGAAACCAAGAGCAGATTTGCTTGCATCGGAAAGCAAACCAGCTTATCAACTCCCAAGCGTTAATTGGTGGCAAGCCTACGGCGATGCGCAACTTTCTCGCATTATTTCAATTGGTTTGCAAAAATCGCCAAATCTCACTAAAGCAAGGGCCAGAATTCTCATGGCTCAAGGCTTCTTGCAACAAGCGGGCGCAAAAATCTCGCCATCTTTCAATGCCAGCGCCTCAGCTCAGTCGGTTAAACAATCCTACAACATGAGCATGCCTGCATCTGCCGTTCTTCACGGTTTTAACGACCAAGGCAAAGCAAGTTTGAATTTTAACTATGAATTTGATTTTTGGGGAAAAAATAGAGAATTTTTACAAAGTTCTTTGTCAGAATTTAAAGCCGCAGAACTTGAAGGAAGACAAGCGCAAATCATGCTCGCTGCTTCAATTACCTCAACCTATGCCGAGATTGCTCAAGTTTATAATGAACTTGACTCAGCCAATGAAGCGGTTAATGTCAGGGTTAAAACGCTTAAACTTTTCTCCGCACGCCAAGCGCAGGGGCTTGAAGATAAAAGCGTTTTGGAGAGGGCAAAATCTAATTTGGCAATTGCAGAAGCTGACGTTGCTTCATTGCAAGAGGCTCTTTCTTTGTTGAATAATTCCCTGCTTGCCTTGATGGGCGAAAAGCCTGGAAGTGGAATCATCATTAACCGTCCATCTTTAAAACTGACCAAAACCTTAACCACGCCGGAGCAAGTGACGGTGAATCTAATTGCCAGCCGTCCTGACGTGCAGGCTTGCTTGATGCGTGCAGAAGCTGCTGCAAACCGCATTAATGTTGCAAGAACGCGCTTCTATCCTGACATTAATTTTGGCGCCTATGTCGGCCAACAATCACTTGGAATTGAAAATATGTTCAAAAAAGGCTCTTTGATTGGTGGTTTTGGTCCAGCTGTTAATTTGCCAATTTTCGAGTCAAATAACATTGAAGGGGCCTATAGAATTGCCCGTGGGGAATATGAAAAAGCGGTTGCGGAATATGAATCTGCGGTCATTAATGCTTTGCAAGAAGTTTCTGCCGCGGTCATTAGCCAAAAATCTCTTACTTCCAGAATCATGAAAACTAAAATTGCCAGTGAAAGCTCAGAACATGCGCATCAATTAATTAAAAAGCGCTATCAAGGCGGTCTTGTGACCTATCTTGACGTGCTGCAAGTTGAAGACCAGCTCATTGCCAGCCACAGGGCCTTGTCAGCTTTGCGCGCCCGCTCTTTCAGCCTTGATGTTGCTTTGATCAAGTCGCTTGGAGGTGGCCTTCACACACAAAATTCAGGAGAAATTAAATGAAAAAAGAAAACACAAGCCGTGGTAAAATGCTGAAAAATTTTGCTATTTTTTTGATTTTTGCTTCATTGCTTTATTTTTTATATTATGTCATATTCTCGGCTAAAATTGTTTCCACAGAAAATGCCTATGTGGCGGCGGAGCTTGCTCAAGTTGATTCTGCCATTCCTGGCATGGTCAAAACCATTAATGTTGGTGACACAGATCAAGTCAAAAAAGGTGACATTCTTGTGACTCTTGATGACATTGATGCAAGCATTGAGCTTTCAAGGGCTCAGGCAAAATTGGAAATGGCGGAAGTTGATTTGGCAAAAGCGAAATTAGATTTTGACAGACGCCACAATCTGGAGGGTTCTGGTTCTGTTTCTGCGGAAGAAGTGAGCAATGCTGAGCTTGATTTCAAAATGAAAAAAGCCTCTTTCGAATTTGCAAAAGTGACTTTAGAAAAAGCCATGGTGGAATTTGAGCGCACCACAGTTAAGTCACCCGTCAGCGGAATTGTTGCAAAAAGAGCTGTTCAGCTGGGTCAACGTGTTGAAGTGGGGACAGATTTAATGGTGATTGTTCCAACCGAAGAAATGCATGTGAACGCAAATTTTAAAGAAGTGCAGCTTGAAAAAGTTCGTGTTGGGCAAAATGTGAAACTTCATTCTGACCTTTATGGAAGCTCTGTGGTTTTTCATGGCAAAGTTGTGGGAATTGCTGGTGGAACTGGCTCTGCTTTTGCTGTGATTCCTGCCCAAAATGCCACTGGAAATTGGATCAAAGTTGTGCAAAGATTGCCAGTTAGAATTTCTCTTGACCCAGCAGAATTAAAAGCTCACCCTCTGCAAGTTGGGCTTTCCATGCATGTTGACATTGAAATTTCCGGAGAATGAAAGATGAATGTTCCAGAGCTGAAAGGTCCTGAGCTTTTTCTAGCTGCTTTGTTTTTGGCACTGGCAAATTTTGTGGTGGTGCTTGACATCACCATTGTGAATGTTTCTTTGCCTCACATTGCTGGCGGGCTGGCTGTTTCTCCAACAGAAGGGACCTACATCATCACATCATATGCCGTGGCGGAGGCCATCACAGTGCCTTTGACTGGCTGGTTGGCGCTCAGATTTGGGACTTTGCGTGTTTTTGTAGTCTGCATTTTCCTTTTCGGCTTTTGCTCAGCATTTTGCGGGGTGACCACTAGTCTTGGTGGCCTCATTTTAGGACGCATTTTGCAAGGTCTTGCGGGCGGGCCTTTAATGCCGCTTTCACAAACTCTTTTAATGCAAATTTTTCCAAAAGAAAAACAAGGAACAGCTTTGGGTTTATGGGGAATGACCACTCTTGTGGCGCCAATTTTGGGGCCAATCATTGGGGGATATATTTCTGACGTTTGGAGCTGGCACTATATTTTCCTCATTAACATTCCCATTGCTTTTGCTTGTGGAATTTCCTGTAACAGGCTTTTGAAAGCTTTTGAAACGCAAACTGAGAAAACCAAAACGGACTATGTTGGCATGGCGCTTTTGTTTTTCTGGGTTGCCGCTTTCCAGCTCATGCTTGATGAAGGGAAAAGTCATGATTGGTTCGAGTCACCCTACATTTGCTTGCTTGCCGTTGCTTCATTCATTGGATTTGTGGTTTTCATCATTTGGGAAATCACGGAAGAGCATCCTGTCATTGACCTCAGAGTTTTTAGGCATCGTGGTTTTTCTTTGAGTGTTTTGGTGGTTTCTGTGGCATTTGGTTGCATGTTCGGTTCTGTGGTGCTGCTGCCGCTTTGGCTGCAAAGCTACATGGGCTATACTGCTATTTCGGCTGGCTTTGTTTCAGCTGCCATGGGGGTTTTAGCAGTTTTCATGGCGCCTGTTGCAGCAAGTTTGGCTGAAAAAATGGACCCGCGCCGAATTGTTTTTGCAGGCGTGCTGCTCATGGGGCTGGTCACATTCTATCGCTCTGCCGCAACGACAGATGTCACTTCAACATATCTCGCTGTGCCTTTGCTTTTTCAAGGAATTGGCATGCCGCTTTTCTTCATTCCTTTGACAGCTCTTGCTCTTGGCAGTGTTGACCCCAAAGAAACCGCTTCTGCTGCCGGTCTCATGAATTTCATCAGGTCACTTTCTGGCGCTTTTGCCACTTCAATTGTGACAACTTCTTGGGAAAATCAAATGAAAATCATGAGAACTGACATGGTTGGCAACATTGCTTCTCCGCAAGAAATGGCTAAAATTCTGGGCCACCCAGGACCAGCTGGGCAGGAAGCTGCGAAATATGTCCTTGAAAATTTGCTGCAAGAGCAAGCTGTGATGCTGGCCACAAACCAAATTTTCCTGATTGTCTCTCTGACTTTTGGCATTTCAGCAGCCCTTGTGTGGCTCATTCCAAAACCAAAACATACGGGAATGGACTTGAGTGCAGTTCATTAGGTTTTTTAGGGTCGTTCACTTGCAAAATCCCTTCCTCCACCAGCTACAAGCCGCCTCCATTCGTCATTGCGAGCGAAGCGCGGCAAACCAGAGTTATGTTTATCTCTATTCAAAAAATAACACTAGATTGCTTCCTTGCAGGTGACGAAATGTGGAAAAATGTTTGTAAATCAAGCTTGACAAATAATAAATTCCTGACTATTCTGTGCAACAGAAATAGCCATCATTGTAACAAAGGGACAAAATTATGCTAGCAGAAGAGATTTTGAAAGAATTAACCGCGGAAGAATTACAAGAAATTTATGGAAAATTGCTAATGTCAGGAGATGAAAAAGCGCTTGATAAATTACATGACTTTTTAGGATATTACAACGGTTTCAAGGGAAACAGCAGTCCAGAGCTTCTTGAAATCTTCGAAATGGAGGTGAATGACCCTGTTTCGGCAGAAAAAAAAGAAAAATTGCTCCTAGATCTCATATCCAAAGGGCATTTTATATATGATGATGTGACAAAAAAAACAGGTTCTGATGTGGCTTATGACGCATATAGTAAATTGGATTTAGTGAATTACATGTTTTTAACCATGATTCATCACCCTAACTATAATGTGCATGCTAAAAATAAATCTGGCAGAACTCCTCTTCACTTAGCTGCCATATATGGGCATCATGAGTTAGTGCCAATTTTGCTAGCAAAAGGCGCTAATGTTAGAGCTTTTGACCTGCACCCACTCACTCCTCTTCACATTGCTGCTGGAAATGGAAATATTGAAATTGTGCAGCTCTTATTGGACGCAGGTGCTTGCGTCAATGTGATTGGGCGCAATCATCAAATACCGAGTCATCTTGCTGCTGGGCAAAGAAAATGTGAAATGGTGCAATTATTGCTGGAAAAAGGCGCTGATATTGAGGCAAAAAATCAAAATGGAGAGACGCTGCTTCACATTGCTGCCGGAAATGGAGATGTTGAAATGGTGAAATTGCTTCTGGCAAAAAATTCTGAGGTGAATGTAAGAAAAAACCATAAAAAGATCCCGCTTCATGTGGCAGCTGAAAATGGTCATTTTGAAATAGTGCAATTATTGCTCGAAAAAGGCGCTGACTTAAATGCAAGAGATGATGATGGCAACACTGCTCTTCATTTTGCAGTTGGAAATGAGAATTGTGCATTGGTGAGATTTTTGCTGGAAAAAGGTGCGGATTATGTGAAAAATAGCAGTAATTTCACCCCACTCATGCTTGCTGAATCTCAAGAAATGAAGCACTTACTTAGGTCACATGTTGAGGCTCAGACTTCACAAGCAACTTTGGGGGAAAAATCCGCCTCTAGTTCGTCACAAGGTAGGTTTCGCTAGTATTTCATCAACCACAGATTGTAAATTTCTCTCCTCCATCCATCCACTGCGAGCGGACCATTAACCCATCAATCTGCGAGGCCTCCAACTTCGTCACCCGTGATCCGGAGGCGCGGCAATCTAGAAGTGAGGTTAATTCCGTAGAAAAATAACACTAGACTGCAGCGCTGCGCTCGCAATGACAAAATTTTTGAGGGCTACCATGTGACGGAAGTTGACAGGGCTCACATGTGGCGAATTTGCGGATGGCTCTTGGGTGATAAGTGGGGAAGAACTTGTTAAGGTTTGATTCAACTCAAGGTTGTCATTACTTAAAAATCCTCCAGAGAATTTAACGATTTCCTACATTTCTCAGATAAAAATGTACGTTTTTTCAGTTAGTTAGTCCAAAATCGAGCAATTCCTAAAATAGCTTAATATTTCTCTTGATTTTTAGTTCACGTTAAGTTAATATATGGACGCAGTTTAATTTTTAGGAGAATATTAAAGATGATCAATGAATTATTATTAGATGCAATTAGAGAAAATAATCTAGACTCTGTAAAGCTTTTGCTTGACGATGTTGGAGCGGATGTTGATTATAGAAAACAGGACGGAAAGACGGTTCTGATGATTGCTGCTGAGATTGGCAGCGGGGAAATTGTGGAATTGTTAGTCAAAAAAGGGGTGGATGTTCTTGCTAAAGATAAAAATAACAAAACCGCACATGATCTTGCGGCTGATTCTGTGAAAGATATTTTAAAAAAGGCAACATTTAATGCGTTATTGCTGAAGTCAGCTCAGCAAAATAGAATAGATGCTGTAAAGTTTTTTCTCAAAAGAGGGGCGGATGTTCATGCTAGGGATAAAGCTGGGAACAGAGCATCTGATCTGGCAACTGACGAAGCTGTGAAAGACATCTTGCGCGCTGCTGCACAAGGAAATGTGGTGAATGCTGCGTCTCAAACACAGGCGTCTGTGTTGCAGGGTCTTGTGCAGCCTCAAAGTGGCGCTATGTCTTCTCAAGAGAGGGTCGCGTTTTCTGGATCGAAAAAAACGCATGATGCCGTGTCTCAAACACCGGTGCCAGTGTCACAAAGTTCTTCTAAAGCCTTATCATTGTTTGAACAAAAAAAATTGGACGAATTATTAATGCAAGCGGCTGAAAAAGGTAATAATGTATTCGCTGTAGAATCTCTTCTCTTACGTGGAGCGAATGTTAATGTTAAAAATAAAGATGGAATGACTGCGTTGACGTATGCTAGTCAGGGTAATTACGAAAAAATTGTGAAAATATTGCTGATATATGGTGCTGATGTTAATCTTCAAGCTATATCTGGAATGACTGCGTTGATGTATGCTAGTCTGGGTAATGAAGAAATTATGGAAATATTGCTGAAACATGGTGCTGATGTTAATCTTCGAACTCCATTTGGAATGACTGCGTTAATGTATGCTAGTATTAGGGGCAACGAAGCAGCTGTGAGAATGTTGCTTGATGCGGGGGCTGATGTGAGTCTGAAAGATATAATTAGAAAGACTGCGCTAAAGCATGCAACTAACGAAGCTGTGAGAAACATCTTGCGCGCTGCTGCGCAAGGAAATGTGGTGAATGCTGCATCTCAAACCCCGGCGCAGCCTCAAATTAGCGCTCTTCCTCAAGAGAGGGCTGCGTTTTCTGGGGCGAAAAGAACGCATGATGCTGTGTCTCAAACACCTAGCGCTCAGGAAGATGGTGAGTCATTACTTCGGGCAGTTAAAAACAATGATATAAGCGCTGCTGCTGCGCAAGAGAATGCTCAGCCTGCCGCATCTCAAGAGGTCCAAGCGGTTGAGCAGCCCATGCCATTGCTTGTGCGGATTCCGGTTGGAGCGATTCAAAGGAATATGCGTCCTGAATTTAATAAAGATTTACTAAATGCGGTTGAAGAAGGTGAGATAAGATCTGTAAGATCTTGTCTTGCAAAAGGAGCCGATGTTAATGCTAGAGCTGCGAAGCAAAGGACTGCTTTGATGATTGCTAGCTATGAGGACTGGGTGGATATTGTGCAAATATTAATCGATGCTGGTGCAGATCTTGATGCTGTAGATACTTACGAAAAAACTGCGTTAATGATTGCTAGCTCTCATGGCTATGTGGATGTTGTGACAGCGCTGGTTAAGGGTGGGGCGGATGTTAATCTTAAAGATAAATTTGGGCATACTGCGAAAGACCTTGCGTCTAACGAACAGATAATAGCTATTTTAGGGAATGTGCATGAATCATCTTCGGAAAAAAATGCCGGGCTTTCTGGGTCGAAAAAAAGGGCAGAAAATGCGTTTTCTCAAGCAGATGAAGCCAGGGCTAAAAGATCTCATGTTGCTAGAGTTTCTGGTGCGAAAAGAGGGAATGATGAAATTGCTCAAACATCGGAAGATCAAGAATTGAACAAGTCACTATTAGATGCGGTTACAAATAATCAGGAAAAAACCGCAAGACATTTGCTCTCACGTGGGGCGGATGTTGATTTTGCAAATGAAGAAGGCCTCACTTGTTTAATGCTTGCGATTATTTTGCATGATGATGGGAAAATTGCGCAAATGTTAATTGCAGAAGGGGCGGATGTTAATTTGGCAGATCATCAGAGTAAAAATACTGCATTAATGAGTGCTGCTCAGAATGGTAAAGCAGAACTCGTAAAGCTATTATTGGGAAAAAATGCGGATGTTACTGCTAAAAATAAAGATGAAAAAACTGCACTGGATTTGGCATCTGATGCAGAAGTGAGACAGATTTTGGAAAAAGCTTCTGAGACTCAAAAGCTTGATCAAAATGATGTGGAAGTTGCGGGCTTTTTGGCGAGATTAAGCAATTCATCGTCACCTTCTTCTCAGGGGCAAAATAGGTAATTTTGGTCACTAGCCGCCTCCATACCAGAAGTTATGTTAACTCCGTGGAAAAATAACACTGGATTGCCGCGCTGGCGCTCGCAATGACGGAGGTTGGATTGCTCGCAGGTGATGGATTGTGGACAGGCTAACTCAACTTAAGATTACCGCTGATTAAAAATTACTACTCCAGAGAATTTCACACCTCTGTGTGCTTCATTAAAAAATAACTTGCTTTGTAATTTTAAGTATGGAATTATTATATGGTGAGTAATTTTTAATGGAGTAAATCTAATGACAATCATTTATGAAAATGCGCAAGAAGCTCTTAAAGATGTGCTGTTTGATGGCATGACCATCATGGCTGGGGGTTTTGGGCTTTGTGGCATTCCGGAACATGCAATTTTGGCCATTCGTCAGTCAGGCGTGAAAAATTTGACAATCATTAGTAATAATTGCGGAATTGATGATTTTGGCTTGGGGATTTTGTTGAAAACCAGGCAGATTAAGAAAATGATTTCTTCTTATGTTGGGGAAAATAAGACTTTTGAGCAGCAATTTTTAAATGGTGAGCTTGAGCTTGAGTTTAACCCACAAGGGACACTTGCGGAAAGGATCAGAATTGGTGGCTGTGGCATTCCTGCTTTTTTTACCAAAACTGGCGTTGGCACTGTGGTGGCGGAAGGCAAGGAAGAGCGTGTTTTTGATGGTGAAAAATTTATCATGGAAACGGCTCTGAAAGCTGATTTGGCGATCATCAAGGCTCATCAATCTGACGAATTTGGTAATTTGGTTTTTCGAAAAACTGCGCGTAATTTTAACCCCATGATGGCAATGGCGGCTAAAGTCACTTTGGTTGAAGTTGAGGAAATTGTGAAAGAAATTGACCCTGACAAAATTCATTTGCCGGGGATTTTCACACATAGGCTCATTAAAGGCACAAATTTTGAAAAAAGAATTGAAAGATTAACAACAACAAAGAGGGCGTGAAAAATGGCATGGACAAAAGAAGAAATGTGCAAAATCACTGCACAAAAAGAGCTTAAAGACGGGTTTTATGTGAATCTTGGCATTGGCATGCCGACAGATGTGGCGAATTTCATTCCGCAAGGAACGAAAGTGACCATGCAAAGTGAAAATGGCATGCTTGGCATGGGTCCATTTCCGTTTGAAGATGAAGTTGATCCGGACCTCATTAATGCTGGAAAACAAACAATAGCAGAGCTTCCGGGCAGCAGCTATTTTGACAGCTCATTTTCCTTTGGTATGATTCGTGGGGGGCATATTGACCTCACAATTTTGGGCGCTTTGCAGGTTTCCGAGGCGGGAGATTTGGCAAATTGGACCATTCCTGGCAAAATGGTGAAAGGAATGGGCGGTGCCATGGATTTGGTGGCAAATGTCAAAAGAGTGGTGATTTTGATGGAACATGTGGCAAAAGATGGAACTGCAAAAATCCTGAAAAAATGCACATTCCCGCTTACAGGCCAAAGAGTTGTCAGTCGAATCATCACAGATTTGGCAATTTTTGACATTGAAAATGGAAAAATGAGACTGGTGGAAATGGCTCCTGATGTGAACTTAGAAGAGATTCGTGCAAAAACAGAGGCGGATTTTACTAGTTAGATTAAAAGGGTGTTTGTGATGGCGATGGAAAATGATGAAAAATTGTCCAGAATTGTGGAAGAGCTTGTGAAGTCAGGAATGAGCATTGATAGAATATTAATGACTTCTGTTAGACAAGGCGATCTGGAAATGGTCAAATTTGCAGTGAAAAAAGGGGCGGATGTTAATTTTCGAGATCATATGGGAGATGATCCATTAATGAGTGCTCTTTTGCTGGGTGATGTAAAAATTGCAGAATTTTTGATTGAAAATGGGGCTGATGTTAATGCAAAAAACATCGCTGGGAGGGCTGCGTTAGTCAATGAGCTCATTCTTGAGGGAACAGAAATTGGCAGGCTTTTGATGGAAAAACAAGATTGCTTGCTGGTTGCTGAGATTGTTTCAGACGGTGATTTGATTTAAATGAAAGTTGAGGAAGCGATTAGAGAATGCTATATGTTATATATAATAAGCTCTTCGATTTTTGGAGCTGGTGGGATGTTGAGTATCGGGATGAATATGGAGGACGGACCGCATTAATACGTGCTGCTGTGTTTGGTCAAGAAAAGAATGTGAAATTGTTGCTTGAAAAAGGGGCAAAAATTGATGCTGTAGATTGGTATGGAAGGACTGCATTAGTGTATGCTGCTGAGTCTGGTCATGAAGAGATTGTGAGATTGTTGCTCGAAAGGGGGGCAGAAATTGATGCTGTAGATGGGGGTGGATGGACTGCATTAATGTATGCTGCTAGGGATGGTCGTGAAAAGGTTGTGAGATTGTTGCTCGAAAGGGGGGCAGAAATTGATGCTGTAGATGGGGGTGGATGGACTGCATTAATACGTGCTGCTAGGGATGGTCGTGAAAAGATTGTGAGATTGTTGCTCGAAAGGGGGGCAAAAATTGATGCTGTAAATGGGGGTGGATGGACTGCATTAATACTTGCTGCTATGTATGGTTATGAAAAGATTGTGAGATTGTTGTTAGAAAATAATGCGAATATTGATCTTCGAAATAAGGATGGGAAGGTGCTAGATTATGTACGGGACTCAGAGAAGAAAAAGGATTTTGTTTTGATGTTGGTGGAATCTTTGGGTTACGGGAGAAGGAGAATTCAGCCAGGGGATGGGTCTGTGATGGCGGAATATGGGGGGTTTATTGAGGCAGAATTGTCTTATGTTGCTCAGCTTCGTGCGCGGCTGTTTTTGCATGTGATTCGGAATGTTTCGGGGCTTGGAGAGATGCTTTGTCATGGGAATGATGGGCTCAAGATTGCCTATAGAGGGGCGTCGGAGGCGGCTGCTATTGGGGAAATGGGGGAGGTTTGTAAAAGAGAGGCTAGAAGATTTGAGAGGGAAAATGCTTATGAGGCAATTCAGCGGCATGAGAATCATGGGGTGAATTCGCTTTATGGATATTTTATGGAATCGTTTGAGGATTTTGAGAAATTGAAGTGGTTGAAGAGGGATTTGGCCCGGATTTTGGGGAGTGAGAAGCTTTCTGCGGGGGATGTTTTTTTTGCGCTTAGTTTTGTTAATTATGATTATTTGAATGCATATGAATTTGCGATCAACGCTCCGAAAGGGACTTCTGTGCTGGGATTAGAGGAGTTTGTTGATGAAGTGAAAGGGACTGCTAAGGCAGCTGAGATTTTGAAGGGGCTCGAGGGTGATCATGTTGCGAGGTTGAAGAGGGAGCCTTTGGGTGGTGTTGCTTGTTGGGTTTGAGATGGGTTGTTTCTGGCTCGCGGGTGACGGATGAGAGGTGTTTGATTTAAAGTTGATAAAAAAGGTGCTGTTGAAATGAGTGTTGAGAAATTATTTGCTGCGGTTATAAGGAATGATGTGAAATCGGTGGATTCTTTGCTCAAGAGTGGGGTGGATGTTGATGCTCGGGAGGGGTATGCATTTGAATGGACTGCGTTAATATGTGCTGTTGTGCATGGTCATGAAGAAGTTGCGAAATTGTTGATTGCAAATGGGGCAAGTGTTGATGCTGTAAGTGAGGGTGGAAATACTGCATTAATGTTTGCTGCTGTGAATGATCACGAAGGAGTTGTCAAATTATTGCTTGAAAGTAATGCGAATATTGATCTTCGAAATGAGAATGGGAAAACTGCGTTAGATTATGTACGGGGCTCAGAGAAGAAAAAGGATTTTGTTTTGGAGGTAATGAAATCTTGGATTTGTGGGAGGAGAAAGATTCAACCAGGGGATGGATCTTTGATGGCGGAATATGGGGGGTTTATTAAGGAAGAAGTGACTCATGTTGCTTCGCTTCGTTCGCAGCTTTTTTTGCATGTGATTGGTGATCGGGATATTCTTAAGATTTGTCATGAAGGGAAAGGTTTTTTTGCAACGCTTAAAAGAAATTTTAGGGCGCTGCGGAATTTGGATGAAAATTTGATTATTATGCTGAAAGGGGCATATAGAGAGGCTTTGAGATTTGCTAAATTTGGGGAAATGGGAGAGTTTCTTAGGAGATGGGCTGTGATTTCTGAGAGGGAAAATGGCGAGGTGATTGAAAAATGTGCAAATCATCCACATTCTTCATATTCGGGTGATTTTGCTGAATCTATTGGGAATTTGGAAATGTTGCGGGCGGTTAAAAGGAGAATTGTTCGGATTTTGAAGAGTGATCATCTTTCTGTGGATGATGCAATATTTGCGCTTTATTTTATTAATTATGATTATGTAAATGTGGTTAAGAATTTGGAATCGGATTTGGGAGAAGTTGATGATTTTGCGAAAGCTTTTGTGAAGGAGATGGAGGAAGGAGATGCGAAAAGGGAGTGGGGGTTATTAGGGGTGTTGGAGAACACTCATGTTATGAGATTGAAGAGGGAGTATGTGGATGGTGTTACTCGCTAGTTTTGAGATGGAGTTGCTTTTGGCTCTCGGGTGACGGATGGTGGTGTTTAATTTTAAGTTGATAAAAAAAGGGAGTGTTGAAATGAGTATTGAGGAATTATTTGCTGCGGTTAAAAAGAATGATGTGGAATCGGTGGATTTTTTGCTCAAGGGTGGAGTGGATGTTGATGCTGTAAATGGGAATGGAAGGACTGCATTAATATGTGCTGCTAGGGATGGTCATGAAAAGGTTGTGAGATTGTTGCTCGAAAGGGGGGCAGAAATTGATGCTGTAAATAGGGTAAGAGGGGGTGGATTTACTGCATTAATGTATGCTGCTAGGTCTGGTAATGAAAAGGTTGTGAGATTGTTGCTCGAAAGGGGGGCAAAAATTGGCGCTGTAGATGGGGGTGGATGGACTGCATTAATGTGTGCTGCTGTGTCTGGTCATGAAGAGATTGTGAGATTGTTGCTCGAAAGGGGGGCAAAAATTGATGCTGTAGATGGGGGTGGATGGACTGCATTAATGTATGCTGCTGTGTCTGGTCATGAAAAGGTTGTGAGATTGTTACTCGAAAGGGAGGCGGAAATTGATGCTGTAAATGGGGATGGATGGACTGCATTAATGTGTGCTGCTAGGAATGGTCATGAAGAGGTTGTGAGATTGTTGCTCGAAAGGGGGGTAGAAATTGATGCTGTAAATCGTAACGGATATACTGCATTAATGTGGGCTGTAAAAAATGGTCACGCAAAAATTGTGGAAATGCTGATCGCAAATGGGGCTGATACTCGTATTTATATTCGAGATGATCGAGGTGATCGTAGAAAAACTGCGCTAGATTTGGCAGAGACTGAAGGAATCAAAGAAATGATTGAAAAAGCGGCTATTTTGGAGTGGTTGGGAGCGAGAATTCGGGTTTTTGGAGGAGATCAGGGGGGAGTCCAATTTGTTGCTAAATATGAAGATTTTTTTAAGAGAGAGGTGGCTTGTTTGGCGTCGCTTCGTTCGCAGCTTTTTTTGCATGTGATTGGTGATCGGGATATTCTTAAGATTTGTCATGAAGGGAAAGGTTTTTTTGCAACGCTTAAAAGAAATTTTAGGGCGCTGCGGAATTTGGATGAAAATTTGATTATTATGCTGAAAGGGGCATATAGAGAGGCTTTGAGATTTGCTAAATTTGGGGAAATGGGAGAGTTTCTTAGGAGATGGGCTGTGATTTCTGAGAGGGAAAATGGCGAGGTGATTGAAAAATGTGCAAATCATCCACATTCTTCATATTCGGGTGATTTTGCTGAATCTATTGGGAATTTGGAAATGTTGCGGGCGGTTAAAAGGAGAATTGTTCGGATTTTGAAGAGTGATCATCTTTCTGTGGATGATGCAATATTTGCGCTTTATTTTATTAATTATGATTATGTAAATGTGGTTAAGAATTTGGAATCGGATTTGGGAGAAGTTGATGATTTTGCGAAAGCTTTTGTGAAGGAGATGGAGGAAGGAGATGCGAAAAGGGAGTGGGGGTTATTAGGGGTGTTGGAGAACACTCATGTTATGAGATTGAAGAGGGAGTATGTGGATGGTGTTACTCGCTAGTTTTGAGATGGAGTTGCTTTTGGCTCTCGGGTGACGGATGGTGGTGGGTGTTTTTGGATGAAAATAATATACTTGATTTTTGTTTTTATTTACTCTAATTATAATATAAATTATTTTTATTAATAAAACTCAATGGTATATATATGTTTAAAAATCCTTTTCCCAGAGGTGATTTGTCAGCAGAATTGGTGGGAGCTGTTGCAGCGGGTGATGTTCAGCTTGCGAGGCAGCTGGTTTTGCAAGGGGCTAATGTTGATGCTCAAGATGAGAATGAAGATAATGTGTTGATTATTGCTCTTAAAGCTGGTCATGAGGGAATTGCTAGGCAGTTAATATCTCAAGGGGCCGATGTTAATGTTTTTGATGAAGATGGGGATGATGCGTTACTGATTGCTCTTAAAGCTGGTTATGAGGGAATTGCTAGGCAGTTAATATCTCAAGGGGCTGATTTTGATGTTTTAGATGAAGGTGGAAATGATGCCTTAATGATTGCGAGCAGCAGGGGCTATGTTGGAATTGTTAGGCGATTAGTGGCGCAAGGGGCGGATGTTAATGCTCGAAATCGTGATAGATGGGACGCATTAGTGCTCGCAATTCAAAATAATCATAAAGATATTGTAAAAATTTTGATTGATAGAGTGAGAGACATTAATGCTCAAGATTTGAATGGATGGACTCCTCTAATGCATGTGTGTCAAGGACGTAGAGATATTGCGGAATTGTTGATCGATGCAGGAGCCGACGTCCATATTCGAGATTCTGAAGGAAAAACTGCGTTAATGCATGCGAGTGAATCAGGGGATAAAGATGTGGCGGAATTGTTGATCGATGAAGGTGCTGATGTTGATGCTCGAGATCAACATGGATCAACTGCATTAATGTGGGCGGATGAAAAACAGCATGAAGATGTTGCAGAATTATTGATAGATGAAGGAGCTGATGTTGATGCTCAAGATCAGGCGGGTTTTTCAGAATTAATGCAAGCGATTCGTCATTTTTGTAATGATATTGGGAAATTATTGATAAATGAAGGGGCGGATATTAATGTTCAAGATAGAAGTGGAAGGACTGCGTTAATGATTGCAAGTAAAGAAAATAATCAACAAATGGTTGCAATGCTGATTGATGAAGGGGCCGATGTTAATGTTCAAGATGGGAATGGAAACACTGCATTAGATCATGCGGCAACTCCAGAAATGAGAGAAATGCTGGAAAAAGCAACTATTTTGGCGCAGATAGAATCATATGCTTCTGGGAAAGGGACCATAATCAGGAGTCAAGATGAGGCTTTGATTTTGAAATATGAAGATTTTATTAGAAAAGAAGTGAATTATGTAAATAGGTTAAGTTCGCGGCTTTTTTTGCATATTTTGAAGAATTCTGAAGAATTGTTGGCTGAGGCTTTGCAGCTGGCAGATGAAAGAAATGCGGAAAATGCGGAAGAAGATGATGAAGAAAAAGAAATTGAGTCTGAAATTGAGATCAAAACTGCCTATAGACAAACCTCTCGGTTTATTGAAGAAAGGGGGCAAATTAATGAAAGAAAAGCTAGAAAATTTGAGCGTGATCATTGTTATAAAATGTTAAAAATGAATCTATCTAGGCAAAGTGGCAATGTTGAGCCATTATATGGAGATGCTGTGATAACTCAGCGAGATGATTTGTCAATGGTGAAGGAGGTGATTCAAAAAATTAATAATATCATGAATGATCAAGATATGTCTTTGGAAGACGTTCAATTTGCGCTGGATTTTATAAATTATGACTATATTGAGCAATTCAAAAATGGAAAAAAAGACCTAAATGCTGAAATTCCTGAAATTGTGCAACAAATGATTGATCAAGAGGATGCTGGGGAATTAGAGATTTTGGAAAAATTTAATTTGGCAGGCATTGAAGAAGAAGAGCAAATTTCGAAAAAACGCAGAATTTCAGCTCCTGCAGCGACTCATGCTGCAAGAGTTTCTGTTCCTTCCCAAGAGGGTGGGTTGGGTTTTTAATTTGCGAGTGGAAGTTGATATTTATATTTTTTTATATAAAAAACTTACAGATGCTTGTATTAAAAATATTAGTGATTATATAGTAACATTCCTATTGACGTTTTATTAAAGAGCTGTTATGTTTAGCTGATTGTCAGTAGTTGACTTTAATTTATAATTTTTTAGGAGTGTTAAAAATGAATAATAATGAACTTTTCTTGAGGGCAGCTAAGAACCATGATCTGGTGGGTGTAAAAAATAAAGTTGGAAATGGGGCGAATGTTAATTTTACAGATGCTGCTGGAAGGAGTGCTTTAATGTTTGCAGCTGTGAATTCTGACTCTGCTATGGTCGAATTTTTGATTAAAAATGGAGCAGATGTTAATGCTAAAGATCAGGAAGGATGGACTGCTTTAAGCTTTGCTGAAGAGCTTCATTATCCAGTAATTAGCGGGATTTTGCGCCAACATGGAGCTGTTGATGTTGGTTTTTTTGAGTCGCTGCAGGCAAAAATGGCGATATATGCTGAATATGTGCAAGACCTATTAGGGGAAGAGGCGGACTCTTCTGAGATTTAACAATCAAGAACATGCGCTTTTTCATTTGAATGTGAAAAGGCGCATTTAATTTCAAGAAAATGCTTGAAATTATGTGTTTTGACATGTATGATTTTGGGAAAAACAATCTTAATCCTAAAAAGGTCTCAAATGTCTGGAAATTATGTCTATGTTATGAAAGATTTGTGCAAAAGTTATGGCACAAAACAAGTTTTAAAAAATATCTATCTCTCATTCTATCCTGGTGCTAAAATTGGTGTTTTGGGGAATAATGGTGCTGGTAAATCAACCATTTTGAAAATCATGGCGGGAATTGATAAAGATTTCTCAGGGGAAGCTTGGGCAGCAAAAGGTGTCAAAATTGGCTATCTGGAGCAAGAGCCGCAGCTTGATCCGAAAAAAAATGTCTATGATAATATTCTTGACGGGCTTAAAGAAAAACAAGCTTTGATTGATGAATATAACGCCATTTCAACTCGTTTTGCAGAAGAAATGAGTGATGATGAAATGAATGATCTCATTGAAAGACAAGGTCAATTGCAAGATGAAATTGACATTTGTGATGCTTGGAACATTGAGCGTGACATTGGCATTGCCATGGATGCTTTAAATTGTCCGCCGAAAGATGCTGATGTGACTAAAATTTCTGGTGGAGAAAGAAGAAGAGTGGCGCTTTGCAGGTTGCTTCTTGAAAAACCAGACATGCTTTTGCTTGACGAGCCGACGAACCATTTGGACGCAGAATCTGTGTCTTGGCTTGAGCGCTTCTTGCGTGAATATTCTGGCACAGTTGTCATGATTACGCATGACCGCTACTTCCTTGACAATGTCACTGGTTGGATTTTGGAACTTGAGAGAGGAGAAGGAATTCCGTGGGAAGGGAATTACACTTCTTGGCTTGATCAAAAACAAAGAAGAATGAAACAAGAGGAAAAATCTGAAAGCGAAAAACAAAAACAACTTGCTCAAGAGCTTGAATGGGTGAGACAGTCACCAAAAGCTCGACAAGCTAAGAGTAAAGCGCGTTTGCAGGCTTATGAAGAATTAAAAGGGCAGGTGAATGAAAAACGAAATGCTGCAGCTGAAATTGTGATTCCAGACGGGCCAAGGCTTGGAAATGTGGTGATTGAGGCTAAGCATATTGCGAAATCTTTTGGTGGAAAAGAGTTAATTAAAGATTTGAGCTTTCTCATTCCGCCAAGTGCCATTGTGGGAATCATTGGGCATAATGGCGCTGGGAAAACAACTTTGTTCAAAATGATCACTGGTCAGGAAACGCCAGATAAAGGCGAATTTAAGATCGGTGAAACTGTGAGGCTTGGCTACATTGACCAGTCGCGTGACAGTTTGAATGCTGAAAATAATGTTTGGGAGGAAATTTCTGGCGGAAGTGAAGAGATTTCGCTTGGAGAAAGGTCAATTAAATCAAGAGCTTATTGCGCTGCTTTTAACTTCAGAGGACCAGATCAACAGAAAATTGTTGGCTCACTTTCTGGTGGAGAGAGGAATCGGGTGCATTTGGCTAAGATGTTGAAAAATCCCGCAAATGTGATTTTGCTCGACGAACCAACGAATGACCTTGATGTGGACACGCTCAGAGCTTTGGAAGAAGCCATTTTGGACTATTCCGGATGCGTCTTTGTCATCAGCCACGACCGCTGGTTCTTGAACAGAGTTGCCACACACATCATTTGCTTTAAAGGTGACGGCGTTGTGGAGTTTTTTGAAGGAAATTACGAAGATTTCGAGAAATATCAAGAAGCGAATGACCCAGATTTTGGTAAAAAAGCGAAATATAAGAAAATTAGTAAGTGAAGTGCTGGATCTAGAAACATTGGTGATGATGTTAGATGCTGGGATTGACGTGGATCTTGTTGAAAATGGGGAAACATTTTTGATGAAAGCTGCTGAAACTGGTGATTTGGACATGGCCAGATTGTTGATTGATCGAAAAGCAGATCTTAATTTGGCTTTGCCCAAAGGTTCGCCATTATTTCTGGCGCTTCAAAAATGTCATTTCGGTTTGGTGGATGAATTGATTCTTCTGGGAGCTGATTTGAATTTCACCTTAATGGAAATTTTGCGTAGAGAAGACACTCAAGAATGGATGGCAAAATATTTGCTTGAAAATGGGGCTGAGGTTACTGCAACAAATTTAAGATTTGTTGCAGATTGGCGCTTTGAGCTTTTGCCGATATTTTTGAAATATGCTTCTGATGAGGTGAAAAAAGCTCTGAAATCTAGGGTGGATCTTGCAAATGAGTTTGGGGAATCTGAGTTTTCTGATTTGTTGATGAAAAAAAATTGGAGCGAATCATTGTCGGAAAAAGAAAATATTTGCAGGAATCAAAGGTGATTGGGGAATTTTTTGTTCAAGGAGTGGTTGTAATTATTATTCACGAGTTCCCAAATTCGTCATCAACTATTATATTTCAAATAGGAGTAAATTGTTCAGGAGGCCTCAT